>NZ_VFTX01000002.1:0-804764 GCF_006440955.1 Mesorhizobium sp. B2-8-1
ACCCGCCGGGTGGAACTCGAGATCGGCGGCGAACGCCAGCGCGTCGAGATCGAGCTGCCCGTCGACCATCCCGCGGCACAGAAGAGCCGGGTAGCGTTCCGCCCGGGCCGCTGGAAGCTGTTTCCGGCGGCTTGATATTAGACCGAGCACTACTCCAGCCAGTTCTCGATCTTCAGGTTGCGGATTCGCATGAACTCGCCCGTATTGGCCGTTACCAAAGTGATGCCAATAGCGCAGGCGTGCGCAGCAATAAAAAGGTCGTTATGGCCAATGGGTTGGCCGGCGGCCTCCAGCTCTGCACGAAGGGCGACATACTCTGCATCCGCCGGCACATCGAGCGGCAAGACCGGAATCTCAGCCAGCAATTGCTCGACTTTTTTGAGCAGCTTGGTTGATCCCTTCCTGGCACAGCCATATCGCAATTCCGAGGCCACCACGATACTTGTGCAAATGGCGTGGTCTCCCTCGCGCTCCACTGCATTGGCGGCTTTGCCAGCCGGATTTCGAATCATGTCACTGATGATGTTGGTGTCCAGCATAAACCGCATCAAAAAATGTCCTCGGATTCGACTGGCGCATCATTGATTTCGGGAAGATCGTCCTCGGAGCCGAGCGGCGGCTCGTTTGCCCATTGGGCGAGCAACGCGCCGAGCCCAGCTTTGCGGATCGGCTCAATGACAAGGCGGTCGCCTTCACGGCTGATCAGGACCTTCTCGCCGGGGAGCTCGAACTCGACAGGAATGCGCACCGCCTGGCTGCGGTTATTGCGAAACAGCTTCGCCTCCTTCGACGGCCGCGTTGTTGAATGGCGGTGTTGGCGCATGGTTGCCTCCTTTGTATATGCATATTGGGCGGAACAAAATTCTAATGACAGCGTTCATGACGACATTTTTTCTTACGGTGGCACCGCGAAACTATTGCACGTGCCTCGTCGGGCAAGTGGCGCAGGACTATGGTGAGGTGATTAAGCACTACACGGAGCCTTATTTCATGAAGCGATTTCTCCTCGGCGTCGCCACCGTCGCCGGCCTGTTCCTCGCATCTTCCCAAGCCTGGTCTGCCGACAAGCTGCTCAACGCCTCCTATGACGTCGGCCGCGAACTGTTCGTCCAGGTCAACAAGGCATTCATCGAGAAGCACCCGGGCGTGAGCATCGACCAGTCGCATGCCGGCACCTCGGCTCAGGCACGCGCCATCGCCGAAGGGCTCGGCGCTGATGTCGTCACCTTCAACCAGGTCACCGACATCGACTTCCTGGTCAAGAAGGGCCTCGTCTCGGCCGACTGGCAGAAGGATTTTCCCGACAACGCCTCGCCCTTCTATTCGCTGCCGTCCTTCCTGGTGCGGGCGGGCAACCCCAAGCACATCAAGGATTGGAACGACCTGGTGCGCGACGACGTGCAGGTGATCTTCCCCAACCCGAAAACCTCGGGCAATGCGCGCTACACCTATCTGGCGGCGACCGCCTACGCCAAGGAGGCCTTCAAGGGCGACGACGCCAAGGTGAAGGAATTCATCACCAAGTTGTTCAACAACGTGCCGATCTTCGACACGGGCGGGCGCGCAGCCACCACCACTTTCGTGCAGCGCGAGATCGGTGACGTGCTGATCACGTTCGAATCCGAAACCCGCGGCATCCGCAAGGAGTATGGCGACGACAAATTCGAGCAGGTCACGCCTTCCGTCAGCCTGCTGGCAGAATTCCCGGTGGCGATCGTCGACAAGGTCGCCGACGAACATGGCACGCGTGATCTGGCCAAAAGCTATCTCGATTTCCTCTATACGCCCGAAGGGCAGGACATCGCCGCTGACAATGGCCTGCGCGCCCGCGACACGGCCGTCGCCGCCAAACACAAGGCCGACTTCCCGGACGTGCGCCTGCTGACGGTGGAAAACGTCTTCGGCGGCTGGGACAACATCCAGAAAGAGCATTTCGCCGCCGGCGGCCTGCTCGACCAGGCCTATGGCAGCCGATAAGGTTTTCGCGGCGCGATAGCACGTTACGATAAGCAAATCAGGAAAGCCGGCGCTTTGCCGGCTTTCGCCGTTTGCGGCAAAATATGGCAAATACGACGCCAGCCGCGCAAAAGGTTACGAAGAATCAACGCGTTTGCGCCTAACGTGCCGACAAATCGGCTTGTTCGCGAAACGGCAGCGCTCCACAAGCCCCGTCATCATTTGCACACAAACAGCCGCCAGATGCGGATTGTTGGGGCTTCATGGGTTGACTCGGGCATGCTGACTAAAAAAGGCAAATACGGCCTCAAGGCCCTCGTGCATCTGTCCGGCTTGCCGGCTGGCCAATTGGCCTTCGTCAACGACATCGCGGTCGCCAACAACATCCCGAAAAAATTCCTCGATGCCATTCTGGGCGAGCTGCGCAATGCCGGCTTCGTCCAGAGCCGCAAAGGCAAGGAAGGCGGCTATCGCCTCGCCCGCCCGGCCTCGGAGATCAAGATCGGCCATGTGGTGCGTGTGCTGGACGGGCCGCTGGCGCCGATCCCATGCGCCAGCCGCACGCAGTATCAGCGCTGCGAGGATTGCGACGAAGCGACGTGCCAGGTCCGGCACATGATGCTCGAGGTGCGCCAGGCAATCGCCGAGGTGCTGGACAACCGCAGCCTTGCCGCCATGCGCGATGCCGACAATGATGATTTTCCGGTCGAGTTGACGTCGCAGATCTAGATCCTGCGCATGCGCCGCACTTGCCGGCGTAAGTCGCATGCCGGTATGGCGCCGATCAAGGTTCAGAACCGCCGCGTCATGCGCACCGCCTCGGCGACGAGGTCGGCGATCGGGCGCGTCGCATCGAGCGTCAGCGCCCGCTCATCCGCCGCCGGTGGCTCGAGAATGGCGAATTGGCTGTCGACCAGGCTTGCCGGCATGAAATGGCCCTTGCGGCTGGCGACCCGCAGCCTCGCCATGGCCGGATCGATCTCCAGGTAAAGGAAGACGATGTCACGGCGGAAGCCGCGCAGTCGTTCACGATAGCTTCGCTTCAGCGCCGAGCAGGCGGCGACAACGCCCTGCCCTTTGCCGGCCGAGGCCGCGATGCGCTCGCCGATCGCATCGAGCCATCCCTCGCGCAAAGTGTCTGTCAGCGGCTCGCCTCTGGCCATGCGTGCGACGTTTTCCGATGGATGCAGCCGGTCGCCTTCGATGAAGACGGCGCCCAGTCTCTCCGCGAGCGCCATGCCGACGGCCGACTTGCCGCAGCCGGCGACGCCCATTGCCACGATGACCGGCGCCGGCCCGTTGGTGCCTGTCGGCGATTGAACTGTCCTTTCCGCCACGATGGTCTAGCGGCTTGCCGGCGCGCGGCCGTAGAGCAGCAGCATGGCGACGATGACGACGCCGTAGATGATCTGCCTACCCGCCTCCGGCATCTGCATGACCGACAGTATGGATTGCAGGAGCGTGATCAGGATGACGCCGGCGACAGTGCCGAGATAGGAGCCGCGCCCGCCAAGGATCGAGGTGCCGCCCAGCACGACGGCCGCGATCGACGGCAGGAGATAGGCGTCGCCCATCGACTGCGCCGCCTTGGAGGCGTAGCCGGCAAGCAGCACCCCGCCGAAGGCGGAGAGCCCGCCGGAGACGGCAAAGGCGATCATCACCACGCGCCTTGTGTCGATGCCGGAGAGGTAGGCGGCACGCTCGCGGTTGCCGATGCCGTAGACGGTGCGGCCAAAGCCGGTGCGGGTCAGAACGAACACCATCGCGGCGCCGATCAGCGCCCAGATGATGACCGCGTTGGGAACTCCCGGAATGGCAAAGCCGGTAGCCAGGTAGCGCATGGCGCCGGTGGCCGAATCCTGGGGCGAGAAGCCGCCGGTGTAGACCACCATCAGCCCTTGCGCGACGGCGTTGGTGGCGAGCGTGATGATCATGGAGGGAATGCGCAAATAGGCGACGCCGATGCCGTTGACGATGCCGATCAGCACCCCGCACAAGATGCCGAATGGAATGGCCAACGCAACGCCGGCCGGGCCATAGGCGGCCGCAGCGCAAGCCATCATCGCGCCCGCCGCCACCGACCACGGCACCGACAGGTCGATCTGGCCGAGCAGGATGACCAGCATCATGCCGGTGGCGATGACGCCGAGAAACGAGGCCACCTTGAGCTGCTGCAAGAGATATTCAGGCGACAGGAAGCTGCGCGAATAAAGACTGCCCAGCAGGAGCAGGACCACGATGCAGGCAAAGGCCGTCAACACCGCGGGATCGGCGCGGCGAATGAATTTCGGCATGCGGCCGGCGAGGCCACCCAATGTCGTCTCGCTCACAGGAACCACTCCAGCCGGTTGCGGACCCGAAACAGGGCGAAGGCGCCGAGGCTGACGGCGATCAGCAGGATAACGCCCTGGAACAGCGGCTGCCACAGCGGATCGAAATCGAAGACGAACAAGAGATCGCCGATGGTGCGGAAGGCGAGCGCGCCGAAGATCGCGCCGATGGCACTCCCCTTGCCACCGAACAGCGAGACGCCGCCCAGCACCACGGCGGCAATGGAAAACAACGTGTAGGAGTTGCCGCTGGCATAGGCCGCTTCGCCCGTATAGGTGAAGAACGTCAGGAACAGGCCGCCGATCGAGGCCAGCAGCCCCGCCAGCGTATAGGCTGCGAACTTGCCGCGCCGGATGGGCACGCCTGACATGTAGGCCGCCATTTCCGACGACCCTGCCGCATAGGCCGCGCGGCCAAGCACCGAGCGGCTGAACGGCACCCAGATCACCAGCACGACGGCCAGGAGCACAACCATGCTGGCCGGCACCACGTCAAACACACGGCCCGTCAGCGCGTCGGCCAGATCCTCGTTGACCGATCCGCCCGGGAACGGCCGCAGTAGAAGCCCGATGCCATAATAGACCGCGCCGGTGGCGATCGTGGCGACGATCGGCTGCAGCCGCCCGTAGATGACGATGGCGCCGTTGATCGCCCCGCACAGCAGTCCGACGGCCAGTACCGCCAACACGCCAAGCGCCGTCTGCACCGGCGTGCCCACCACCAGCCACGAGGCCAGGCAGTTGGTCAACAGGAAGATCATGCCGACGGAAAGGTCGATGCCCGCGGTGATCACCACCAGCGTCTGCGCCATGGCGACGAAGGCCAGCAGCACGCCCTTGTTGGCCGCCGTCTGCACGACATTGGCGGTGAAGCCGGCCGGATGGTTCGCGGTGTAGATGACGAACATGACGATGAAGATGCCAAGCGCCAGCAGCGTTCCGCGCTGCTCCGCCAACCAGTAGCGCCAATCCTTCACGCCAAAATCCCTTTCACGCGTTCGCTCCCCGGTTCACCGGGCTATCCCGCCAGGCATGTTGAGCGCGCTTGATATCAGAGCCCGTTCGGTGATTTCGGCGCCCACCAATTCGCGCTTGACCGCCCCGTCATAGAGCACCAGCACACGGTCGCAGCAGCCGATCAGCTCGTCATAGTCGGTCGAATAGAACAGGATTGCCGCCCCCGCGTCCGCCAGCTTGCGCATCAGCTGATACAGCTCCTGCTTGGTGCCGACATCGATGCCGCGCGTCGGATCGTTGAGCAGGATGATGCGCGGCTGGCGCATCAGCCATTTGGCGATGACGACCTTCTGCTGGTTGCCGCCCGACAACGCGCCGACCGGAATGTCGAGCCCGGCCGTCTTGATGGCCAGCAGGCCGACCATGTCGTCGATCAGCCGCTGCTCGGCGGCGCGGTCGATGATACCGCCCTTCGACAGCCGATCGAGCGCGGCGAAGGACAGGTTCTCGCGCACCGTCATCGGCAGCATCAGGCCTTCGGTCTTGCGATCCTCGGGAATGAGCGCCATGCCGATGCCGTTCTCGCGTGCGGCGGCGGGGCTGGCGATGCCGACCGGCTTACCGTCGACCAGGATCTGGCCGGAAAGGCCACGCAGGACGCCGAAGAAAGCGAGCAGCAATTCGCGTTGGCCCTGCCCGTCGAGGCCGCCGAGGCCGACCACCTCGCCTGCCCTGACCGACAGCGAGATGTTGTGCAGGCGATCCGTCCAGGAGAGCTTGCGGGCTTCGAGCACCGGCGCGGTGACGGCCGGCGCGAATGTCGGCTTGGGCGGGAAGATATGGCTGTATTCGCGCCCGATCATCAGTTCGACGACTTCACTGTCGCTCTTCGAGCCGGCGGGATAGCTGGCGACATTGCGGCCGTTGCGGAACACCGTGCACTGGTCCGCCAATTCGGCGATCTCGTTCATGCGGTGCGAGATGTAGAGCAGCGCCAGCCCTTCCGAACGCAGCCGCTTCAGCACAGCGAAGATCTTCGACACATCCGCCGCCGTCAGTGCCGAGGTCGCCTCGTCGAGGATCAGGATGCGTGGCTTCCTGGCCAATGCCTTGGCGATCTCGACCATCTGCCGGCGTGACAGCGGCAGGTCCTTGACCAGCGCCAGCGGATGAATGTCGGATGCTCCCGCACGCGCCAGCGCGTCCTCGGCGATGCGCCGCTGCGCCTTGCGGTCGATCATGCCGAAGCGTTTCGGCGGATCGGATATGACGATGTTGTCGGCGACGCTGAGTTCGGGAATCAGCGACAACTCCTGGAAGATGCAAACTATGCCGGCCTTGTTCGCGGCGCCCGGCGAGGCGAAGGTCGCCTCTCGCCCGTCCAGCACCATGCGGCCCTCGTCGGGCGCAACGACGCCCGCCATGATCTTGATCAGCGTCGACTTGCCGGCGCCGTTTTCGCCGAGGATGGCGTGGATGCTGCCGGCCTCGACCGACAGGTCGGCCTTCTCCAGCGCCCGCACGCCGCCATAGCGCTTCGATATGCCTTCCATGCGCAAGAGCGGAGCCGCACCGTCCATCAACCCTCCCAGGGCGCTCGAACATTCAAGAACCGGCGCCGCGGCTTAGCCGCGGCGCCGAAACGATATCCACTGGAAACTACTGATTTTCCTTGGTCTGACCCATGATTTCCTGGGCGCTGAAGTTGATGCCGCAGGTCGGGAAGGAGTTGCCGACGAAGAAATTGTCCGACTCTTTCGGGAAGTAATCCGTGCCTTCCTTCATGTTCGGATCTTCGGCGATCGCCAGCGGCAGCTTCACCTCTTGCGGCACCACTTCGCCTTCGAGCGCTGCAATCGCGGTCTTGATGGCGACGGCGACCTGGGCCGGGCCCGAGCCCGCGGAAGAGCACTTCAACCCGTCGGCCGAATGCGCCGCGCAGAACTTACGGAAGCCGTTTTCGGTTTCACCGCCAAAGGGCACAAACGGATGCTTGGCGTCGATCATCGCCTGCACGATGCCGGTGTCGCCGCCCTGGCCGGTGATGCCGTCGAATGGCCCGTTGGTAGCGATCGCGTCGGCGGTGACCTTCTGTGCCACGCCGTCGTCCCACTTGCCGGCGACTTCGGTGACGTCCCATTTCTTGCCGGAAGCGTCGAGCACCTCGTGGATGCCGTTGTGGCGATCGGTATCGACGGAGGTGCCGGCAACGCCGCGCACTTCGAGAATCTTGCCGCCATTCGGCACCTTCGCGACCAGCCATTTGGCCCACAATTCGCCGAGGCCCTTCTGGTCCACATTGACGTTGATGGCATCCTTGGTGTCGAGGATGTTGTCGAAGGCGACCAGCACGATGCCAGCCTGCTTGGCGCGCTTGATGACCGGGCCGAAAGCAGTCGGGTTCTGCGCGTCGGTGACGATCGCGTCATAGCCGGAATCGATGAAGTTGTTGATCGCCGAGATCTGCGCCGGCACGTCCTCGCCGGTCGAGACGACCTTGAATTCCTTGATCTTGGCTTTGACGTCCGGCTGGGCGGCATAGGCCTTTGCGGTCTGCACCATCTGGATGCGCCAGGTGTTGGCGATATAGCCATTGGCGAAGGCGATGCGGTATGGGCCTTCCTTTTTGGGATATTTGAAGAATTTCGTGTCCGCGCTCCAAGGCGCGAAGCAGTCGGCTTGGGCGGCCGGGCCCGGCACGATCTCGGGGCCGGCGGCCATGGCGGCCGAGTTGAGCATGACGAATGCGCTGGCGGCAACGATGCCACCTACCAGTGACTTGATCATCGATAATCCTCCCATTTTGTAATTCTGACGTCGTTTCGCGATGTGAATTTCGCACGGTCGGCTCCGGCTCCTCCTGCCTTGCCGTACCTGCCTTTCCGATGGCCAATGGTCTATGCGATGCCTCCTCCCCCGTCGTTCCCAGGTTGCTGGGAAAATAGCATATTATACATAATAAACAAGAATTAGTTGTCGCTTATGTATAATAGACAGGCGCCGTACCGTTGCATTTCTCTTTCCTGTCCGACGACGACGGTAGCGCTACCATGAACGGTGTGTAAAGCGCCCTTTCTCTTGATCGCGAAAGCGTGTTCAGCGCGCCGTGCTCTCGCGGCGCATGAGTTCGAAACCGAGATCCACGACGCGCTGCTGCGGAGGCTCGCCTCCTATCGCCGCCAGCGCCATGGCCACTGCCCGCCGTCCGATCTCGTAGCGGGGCGTGCGGATGCTGGTGACGGAGGGAAACGCCACCTGCATCATGTCGAGATCGTTGAAGCCGACGATGCCGATCCTCTTGGGCACACCGATCGAAGCGCGATGACACTCGAACAGCGCGCCTAGCGCGATGTCGTCATTGTTGCAGAATACGCCGTCGAGCGTCGGCATCTTGGCCAGCGCGTCGCGGAAAAGTTCGCGTCCCAGCGTCACACTGGACGGCACCGGCGTGGTGGTGATCAGTCGTGGATCGAACAGGCCGGCTTTCTCCACTGCCATGCGGTATCCGGCCAAGCGCCGCTGCGAGCGCGGATCCATGCGCGCGCCGATGAATCCGATGCGGCGGTAACCCGCTTCGAGCAGATGCTCAGTCGCCGCCCTGCCCCCGTCCAGATGCGAGAAGCCGACCATCATATCGACCGGATCCGGGCCGGTTTCCATGACCTGCACCACCGGGCAGCCTGCGTTCTCCAGCAGTTTTCGCGAGGCCGGAGTCTGGTCGATGCCGGCCACGATCAGCGCCGCCGGCCTTTGCGGCCCGAACACCTGCAGCAGCCGTTCTTCCTCGAGGCCGGAATAGTGGGTGTTGCCGAGCTGGATGCGGAAGGCGCTATCCGACAGGCTGTCATAGATGCCACGCACCACCTCGGCAAAGACGTTGTTGGTAAGCGACGGCACCAGCACGCCGAACACCTCGGCGCGGGCCGAGGCCAGCGCCCGCGCGTTGGGATCCGGCACGTAACCGAGCTCGTCGACGGCGGCCTGGATCTGGCGGCGCAGGTCCTGCGAGACCCGCTCCGGCTCGCGCAAAGCACGAGACACGGTGATGGCGCCTACGCCCGCCTTGCGCGCGACGTCTGATATGGTCGGGCGGCCGCCGCCTCGGCGCGAGCGCGGCTTGATCAAGGACAGGCTCCATGCGGTGCGTGGCCGCCAAGGCGCTGCCGCAATACGATCGACGTTGCTGTCGCCATTTCACCAGCCTGTGCCGCACCACTCGCCTCTGGCGTCGCGCAGCCCCGGCCCGTTGTCAAGCCGAGGCGCTTGCGGGCGAGTGCTTCCGCTCTGCCTCAGGCCATCGCCGTTGCGCCGCGTCTTGCCTTCCAAAGCACCAGCACCATCACCAAGATGTTCAGCAGGTTCCAGGCGATGCCGTTCAGGAACGCGGCGGCGTAGGAGCCGGTCAGGTCGTAGATCCAGCCCGACATCCAGCCGCCGATCGCCATGCCGAAAATGGTCGCCATGATGACGATGCCGACGCGTTGGCCGGCCTCCCTGGCGGGCATGTATTCCCGCACGATGATCGCATAGCAGGGCACGATGCCACCCTGCGACAGGCCGAAGACCAGCGAAACGACATAGAGCGAGGCAAGCCCGTCGAAGGGAATGTAAAAGAACAGTGACAGGCATTGCAGCACCGAGCCGATAAGCAGGGTCTTCACTCCGCCGATGCGGTCGGCAACGAAGCCCGAAGCCACGCGGCTGACCACGCCGGCCGCCATCATGATCGACAGCATGTCGGCGCCATGCGCGACGCCGTAGCCGAGATCCATGCAGTAGGCCACGATATGCACCTGCGGCATCGACATCGCCACGCAGCAGCCAAGACCAGCAATGACAAGCAGCACCTGGAGTGCCGTCGGCGACAACGAGATCGGCTGCACCAGCCGGCTGCCCGCGGAACCGGCGGCCGCGATCGGGGCGCCGCGCCGCAGCATCAGCACCAGCGGCACCATGGTCGCCAGGCAGAAGATGCCGATGGCCACATAGGTGAAGCGCCAGCCTTCCGCCTTCATCAGGGGCGGCATGACGGTAGGCCAGATCGTTCCGGCGAGATAGCTGCCGGCCGCGGCCGCCGCCACGGCGACGCCGCGCCGGCGGTTGAACCAGTGCGAGATGTCAGCGATCAGCGGCCCGAAGATCGCCGATGTACCGACCCCGATCAGCAGGCCCTGGGCGAGCGTGAATTGCAGGATCGAGGTCGACAGCGCCGCCAGCAGGAAGCCGGCAACCAGCGCCATCGAGGCAACAAGCGCCGGGACCCAGTAGCCGACACGGTCGATGGCGCGCCCGACCAGAACGTTTCCGGCGGCAAAGCCGACCATGGTCGCGGTATAGGGCAGAGCGGCGTCGGCCCTGTCGACGCCGAACTCGGCCTGCACGGCCGGCAGCACCACGACCACGGCCCACATGCCGACGCCGCCGACTGTCGACAAAAGCATCGACACCGCCAGCCGTATCCATGCATGCGAGCTGTCGACGACCGCATTGCCGGCTGCTGGTGAGGAGAAGATCGAGGCCAAGCTGTTTCCCATTCCGTCATCGACATTGACCATTGTCGCGGTCATGCGGCCTAGCGGCCGACGGTCCTTCCACCACTATCGGCGCATTCGCGGCGCCGAGCAGCGCCACGTGGGTAATTCCATGGTTCCAGGGTTCGCCGGTTCCGGGCTCACCGGAACGTGCGACGATGAAGGACGTTTTGCAATCGGCTCAACGCGAAGGAGATTGCCATGACCGCGAAACGGAAATGGTCGGCTGAGGTGACCGAGCACAGCAATGCCATGGATCTCGAAGACCATGTCTTCGAATCCCACGACCCGAAGAAGATCGCGGCTTCGCTCAAGCGGTCGGCCGAACACAGCGACCGGCGCAAGGCCGAACCGTTCCAGTCCGCCATGTCGATGCTGAACTTCTACATCAACCGTGCCGGCAAGAACCTGCCGGCGAAGCAGAAGAAGGTGCTCGAGGACGCCAAGGACGAACTGCGCGCGGCGTTCGGACGTGAGAAGGAAGAGTAGGCAGAAAGCCGCGTGACGGGTTCCTGGAACGGCTTATCGTGACCTGATCACGCCGTCTGTGTTGGCGAGCAGCCTGCGCACCGCGGCACGCGCCGCGTCGGGCCGCTGCAGGCGGATGTTCTTCTCGATCGCCTCATGCATCTTCTGTGCGTGCTGCAAATCGTCGAGTTCCCGCGTCGTATAGGTGAAGAGATGGTCGAAGGCGGATTCGATCAGCACCCCGAGCGGCACCAGCAGGTCGTTGCCAGACGCCCGCAGGATCGCGAGATGAAAGCGCGTGTCGGCGCGGGTGCGCTCCTGCAGGCTTGGTGCCTCGCCCATCTCGCGGCAGGCCTGGCTGATTTCGGCCATCTGCTCGTCGGTCCGCCGCATGGCGGCAAAAGCCGATGCCTCCGGCTCGATGATGTGGCGGAATTCCTGCACGGTCTTCAGAAATACCTCGCGGTCCGGCGAGGTCGCGTACCAGGCAAGCACGTCGCGGTCGAGCAGATTCCAACGCTCTTTCGGCTCGACCCAGCTGCCGATCTTCGGGCGCGAGGCGAGCAGGCTTTTGGCCATCAGCATCTTGATCGCCTCGCGTACCGCCGAGCGGCTGACGCTGAAGGTCTCCGACCATTTGGCTTCGTTGGGCAGGATGGTGCCGGGCGGATAGTCGCCGCGCACGATCCTGAGCCCGATTTCGCTGGCCAGCGAGGTGTGCACGCTGGAACCCGGAATGCGCGCCGCATCGGTGCGGCGAACGCCGGCCTGACGCTCGGCCGATGCCGCTTTTGCCGGCGATTTTTCCTTGTTCGGCTTCGCGTCCCGCATAGGCTCCAGAAAGTCCGGATTGAGCAAGCTGTCAAGCACGGCAAGCGGGTTCACCCGCAAAGCCGGCTTCTGTGCACAGCTCAACCCCCGGCGGGGCCTGTTTTCAAGAGATCCTCACGTATTTGCGCCAGCTGTGTTCCGGCCGAAAGCCCAACATGTCGCGCGCCTTGCGATTGGACAGCAGCGTCTCGAATTCGCCGAGCTCACCCTTGACCGGCACACCGGGATAGAAGCGCTTCAGCAGTTCCGCGGTCGGCAGGTCCGACGACGTGTCGTCATTGGCAGCGTTGAACACCTGGTAGCCGAGCCCATCCTTCTCGATGGCGCGCAGCGTGATCTGGCCGAGGTCGCGCGCATCGACATAGCTCCAGGCGATGCGCTTGCGGAAACCGGGATCGGCGAACCATTTCGGAAACAGGGAGTATTCGTGCGGTTCGATGACGTTGCCGATGCGCAATGCATAGATGTCGGCACCGTCGCGCTGCGCAAAGGCCCGTGCCGTCTTCTCGTTGACCACCTTGGAAAGGGCATAGCTGTCCATCGGATCGACGTCGTATTCTTCGTCGAGCGGGAAATATTTCGGCGTGCGCGGCTCGTTGGCGAAGACCAGCCCGTAGGTGGTCTCGCTGGAGGCGATTATCACCTTGCGGATGCCGAGCTTCACCGCCGCCTCGATGACATTGTAGGTACCGAGCGCGTTGATGCGGAACACTTCGTTGTCGGGCGTGATCATGATGCGCGGGATCGCGGCGAAATGCACCACGGCGTCGACGGGCTGGGGGCGCAGCGACGGGTCGAATTCATGCAAGCCCGCATAGCTCGACAGCGCGTTGAACACCTGCCCGCTGTCGGTGATGTCGGTGATCAGCGTGCGCACCTTGGGATTGTCGAGCGGCTTGGTGTCGATGTTGAGCACCTGGCAGCCCTGCTCCACCAGATATTGCACGACGTGGCGCCCAGCCTTGCCGCTGCCGCCGGTGAACATGATCCGCTTCATTATTCTGGTCTCCACGAAAGCTCAGGAATTATGTGTATTGTCAGACAATATTGCTTTCTGCAACCGCTTGCGGCTAAAAGAGCGGCGACATTATCGATAATCGCAACACAGGACAGACAGCATGAACACGACCGCCGCGAGCGAGAAGATCGGCTTCATCGGCCTTGGCCTGATGGGTCATGGCATCGCTAAGAACATCGTCGATAAAGGCTATCACCTGACCTTCCTCGGCCGCAAGAATCGCAAGCCGGCGGAGGATATGGCTAATCGCGGCGCCCACGAAGCCTCGACCTCCCGCGACTTGGCGGCGGCATCGACGATCGTCTTCATCTGCGTCACCGGTTCGCGTGAGGTCGAAGCCATCATTCGAGGCCCCGGCGGTCTCAAGGAAGGATTGAGAAAAGGCTCGGTAGTCGTCGACTGCTCGACCTCCGACCCGGTCTCGACCGCTGCGCTGGCCGCCGAACTCAAGGCGCTCGGCGTCAACTATGTCGATGCACCGCTCAGCCGCACGCCGAAGGAGGCTTGGGAAGGCACGCTCGACGCCATGGTCGGCGCACCCGACGCCGTCTTTGCCAGGGTCAAACCGGTGATCGAAACCTGGGCCGGCCGTATCGTCCATATCGGCGACACCGGCGACGGCCACCGCATGAAATTGCTCAACAATTTCGTCTCGCTGGGCTATGCGGCGATCTATTCCGAGGCATTGGCCTTGGCCGAGAAGGTCGGCATCTCGCCGCAGCGCTTCGACAGCGTCATCCGCAACGGCCGCATGGATTGCGGCTTCTACCAGACCTTCATGCGCTGGACGTTGGAGGGCGACCGCGACGCCCACAAATTCACTATTGCCAACGCCTTCAAGGACTTGACCTACCTCGAATCGATGGCGGGTTCTGCCGGCATTGCCAACCCCCTCGGCAACGCCACCAAGAACGCTTTCGCCGGAGCACACGCCACCGGACCGGCCGAGCAGTACGTGCCGATGCTGGCCACCCATATCGGCAAGGTCAACGGTGTCGATCTGATGCCGATGAAAGATGGAAAGAAACAGACGATTTAAGGGTGAGAAGCGGTCCGCGCACCGGATGAAAGCCAATAGCTTGGCTTTTCGAGCTTCGAACGCCGGGAGCCTGCGAAAGGCCGCAGAAGGCTACGCATCGTCCATAGAAAGGTGATCACCAAGCGCGAGCGTCGATCACCCTCGCCCTCTTCCGATCCCTTCATCGGTATCGGCGAGTAGCTTGTGCACGGCGTTGCGCGCCGCTGAGGGGCGCTGCAAACGAATATTCTTCTCGATCGCCTCGTGCAGCCTCTGGGCCCGCCGTTGGTCGCCGACCTGCTGAGTCGTGAAGACGAAGAGATGGTCAAGCGCCGACTCGATGAGCACGCCGAGCGGCACCAGCAGGTCGTTGCCGGAGGCCCGCAGGATGGCGAGATGAAAGCGCGTGTCGGCCCGGATGCGCTCCTGAAGGCTTGCCGCCTCGCCCATCTCGCGGCAGGCCTGGCTGATCTCGGCCATCTGCTCGTCGGTCCGCCGCACCGCGGCAAAGGCGCTCGCTTCCGGCTCGATGATATGGCGGAACTCCTGTACCGTCCGCAGGAACACCTCACGGTCCGGCGCGGTCGCGTACCAGGCGAGCACGTCGCGGTCGAGCAGGTTCCAGCGCTCCTTCGGTTCGACCCAGCTGCCGATCTTGGGGCGCGAAGCGAGCAGGCTTTTGGCCATCAGCATCTTGATCGCCTCGCGCACCGCCGAGCGGCTGACGTTGAACGTTTGCGACCATTGGGCTTCGTTGGGCAGGATGGTGCCTGGCGGATAGTCGCCGCGCACGATCCTGAGCCCGATCTCGCTGGCCAGCGAGGCGTGCACGCTGGCACCGGGAAAGTGCGCCGCATCGGGCCGGCGCATGGCGACCGGACGGCGGCCGGCCTGTGCCTTGGTCCGAATGGCTCGCTTGTTTGACTTTTCGTCCGGCATCCACGTTCCAATGCGTCGGCCGTACCTGTTCCGGTCAGGAACTGTCGGTCCGCCGATGCCATTGCCGAAAAATTCGAACCTCGGGCGCGCCAAAGCCGGAGCCGCTGCCCCTGAAATGCGTGTCCCTGTTCGTCAGCAGAGGTGGCGGGGCGCCCGTTGGCGAGCGCCCCGATCGAGACGCCTACTTCTGGATACAGGTGTCGACCGTATCCTTGGTGCATTCGTCGAGGCCGGTGAACACCGGATCGTCGACCTTCTTGCCTTCGACCAGGTCGATCATCACAGACGGCGCCTTGTAGCCCATCTCGAACGGCCGCTGGCCGACCAGCGCCGTGACAAGGCCATCCCGCGCGATCGCCACCTCGTCGCCGATCGTGTCGGCGGCGCCGATGACGAAGTCGTTGCTGGCCAGCTTGTCCTTCAGCGGTCCGACCAGATCGCGATAGGGCTGCGGCGCGCCGAACAGCGGCCAGCCGCCCATGATGCCGAACGCATCGAGCTTGGGGTTGGCGGCAAGGATGTCGGTCATCGCCTGCACGCCCTTGGCGCCGTCGTCATTGGTGAACACCGGACAGCCCGCCACTTCCGTCCAGCCGCCTTCGCCGGCCAGGGCTGCAAGTCCTTCCTTGCCCGACAGCGCATCACGCATGCCTTGCGCGCGGCGAAGGATGTTGTCGGCCGCCGGATTGCCCTCGATGGTGCAGATCGTGCCGCCCTTCGGCTTGGCCTTCTTTATGTATTCGCCGATCTTCTTGCCCATCAGATAGTTGTCGGTGCCGAGATAAGTCTTGCGAAGTGCTGCGTCTTCCTTGGCAAGATCGGCATCGACGGTCATGATCGGGATCGACGGGTTGGCGCTTTTGATCGTTTGCGCGATCAGCGGCGCGTTGGACGGCGAAATCGCCATCGCCACCGTATCCGGCTTGCTCAGCATATCCTGCACGATCTGCGCCTCGCCGGCCTCGTCGGAAGTCGACGCCGGACCGGTGTAGAAGCACTCATATTCCGAGCTGGCGTTTTCCTTGTTCCATTTCTCGCAGCCCTGGTGGATCGCCTCGAAGAACGGATTGTCGAGACCTTTCACCACGATGACGAGCTGCTTCTTGGCCAAAGCCGGCCCGGCGCCCAACGCCATGGCGGCGACGGCGGCGAGCAAAACTGTTTTCCTCATGTCAGTCCTCCCTTGGAAACAGACGGACACGGCGTGCCCGCCACACAGATCGGCCGAATGCGAGATGACAGAAGCAAGCGCTCGTGCCGTCAGGCCAGGCCGATAAGTATTTTCAGATGCGACCAGCCCGGCAACGATGCCGGCACGGTCGATAATCCTCTACCGGTTGCGCCGCCAAACAACGTCGTCAAAGCCGGCATATCTTCCTCCGACGCTCAACTAATAACGGCTTGCCGCCAACGTCAATTGCTATTTGTCCTACAAAACGGATTTTTCCCGAAAGGCGGGATCTCGTCCGACAATTGCCCAAATCTTATTCGTCAGACAATTGACGCCCATGCAGGCATTTGCGTAAATGACTGGGTCGCTGCTTCCGGGAGGAGCTGGGGTAGCGAACCGAAGCCGTCGCCCCTTCCGGGACAGACGGCCAGACATGGGAGGCAAAAGGCTGGTGGCGGTTCTCGAACTCACCAACATCTCGAAGCATTTCGGCGCCATCCAGGCGGTGAACGACGTGTCGCTGTCGATCGAGCCCGGCCAGGTCGTCGGCCTGATGGGTGACAACGGCGCCGGCAAGTCGACGCTGGTCAAGATGATCGCCGGCAATTTCCGCCCGAGCCACGGCACCATGCAGATGGACGGCAAGGATCTGATCCTGCACAAGCCGGTCGAGGCCCGCCAGCACGGCATCGAGATCGTCCACCAGGATCTGGCGCTGTGCAATAATTTGACGGCGGCGGCCAATGTCTATCTCGGCCGCGAACTGCGCCGCGGCGTCGGGCCCTTCCGTATCCTCGACTATGCCGCCATGTACAAGCGCGCCGGCCAGATATTCGCCGAGCTCAAATCCGAGACGCGCCCGCGCGACCTCGTCAAGCAGATGTCCGGCGGTCAGCGCCAGGCGGTGGCGATCGCCCGCACCATGCTGTCACAGGCCAAGATCGTGCTGATGGACGAGCCGACAGCGGCGATTTCGGTCCGCCAGGTGGCGGAGGTCCTCAACCTGATTCGCCATTTGCGCGACCAGGGCATCGCCGTGGTGCTGATCAGCCACCGCATGCCCGACGTTTTCGACGTCGCCGACCGCGTCATCGTCATGCGGCGCGGCAGGAAAGTCGCCGACAAGGCGATCGCCTCGAGTTCGCCCGAGGAAGTGACAGGGCTGATCACCGGCGCCATCGAGCAGGTGGTGTGAGAGCGGCAAAACCGGATTTCATTGCGCTGGCGCGTTTCGCTGCCGGCAGGAAAGGTCGATAATGGCAGTCACCCTTGATCAGACGATCGCGCAGAAACAGCACAGTTTTCTGTCGCGGCTGCTCTCCAGCCAGACGTTCTGGGTGGTGATCGCCGTCATCCTCGCCTGTATCTTCCTGTCCTTTGCCACCGATGCCTTCGCCACCCCGAAGAACCTCTTCAACATCACCCGCAACGTCACCTTCGTCGCCATTGTCGCGCTGGGCATGACCTTCGTCATCATCACCGGCGGCATCGACCTCTCGGTCGGTTCGGTGCTGTGCCTCTGCTCGATGGTGCTGGCCGTTACCATGCATGCAGGGTTTTCGATCGAAGTCGGCATCCTGGCCTCGATCGCCACCGCACTCGTCATCGGCGGCTTCAACGGCATTCTGATCGCCTATCTCGGTTTTCCGCCCTTCGTGGTGACGCTCGGCATGCTGTCGATCGCCCGCAGCCTCGCCATGGTCGCCTCCAACAACACCGTCGTCTTCCAGTTCGGGCCCGATCACGACAAGCTGCTGGCGCTGGGCGGCGGCGCCTGGCTGTTTGGGATCGCCAATCCGGTGCTCTACATGATCCTTTTGGCGCTGATCACCGGCTTCGTCCTGCGCTGGACCAAGTTCGGCCGGCACATCTTCGCCATTGGCGGTAACGAGCATGCTGCGACGTTGACCGGCGTTCCGGTGCGCCAGATCAAGGTCGCCGTCTACATGATCTCGGCGTTGTCGGCGGGAATAGCCGGCATTATCCAGACCGGCTGGCTGGGCGCCGTCACCACCAATCTCGGCAACGGCATGGAGCTGCAGGTCATCGCCGCCACCGTCATCGGCGGCGCCAATCTCGCCGGCGGCGTCGGCACCGCCTTTGGCGCCATCGTGGGTGCCGCCCTCATCGAGGTGATCCGCAACAGCCTCGGCCTGCTCGGTATTAACGCCTTTTGGCAGGGCACCTTCATCGGCGGCGCCATCCTGCTGGCGGTGCTGTTCGACCGCATCCGCAACTTCAGGCGAAGCGATTAAAAGCCTGTCTTCGCCGAACCGCCGTTCATTTCCGTCCTATCGTTCAGTCTGAAAATCGGCTGAGGCGGCCTGCCGCGAATACCGGCCGTGCGGCTATGCCTTGACGGATACGGAAAACCGGCCGCACAATCCCCAAGCAGGCGAAGGGAGCCAGTCGCCTGCGGGAGGATATACCCATGACGGAAGCGATCAGGCTCTACTGGGGCCGGTTCGGACATGTTTCTGTCCTGAATGTCGCAAGCGACTTCGTCACCCATGCCCATGTCGAGGCACATCTCATCATCTGGCTGGAAGGCACCGCCGGCGAGATGACCATCGGTCGTGAGACGGTCCTGCTTGGGCCTGGCACGGCTGCCGGCATCAACTCGTTGCAGCCGCACAGCCATGTGCTGTCGCAGGACGGCACACCGGGCCTGTTCCTCGCCTTCTACATCGACGCGGATTGGGCACGGCGGCGCCGTGACCTGCCATCGTCCGCGCCGCTTTTCGCGCAGGCGGCAATCACGCTCGAACCCTGGCTGCACCAGGCCGCTGCCGGCCTGCTCGATCATCTGACCGACAATGAGAGCATTGACGATGTCGCCAATTACGAGATCGAGCGCTTCATCGATTCGGTGCTGGATGCCGCCGACGCTTCAGCTCCGCAGGAGCCGCGCGGCCGCGTGAACACCATGCAGGATTTCCGCGTCCGCAAGGCGATCCAGCTGATGAAAGCCAATGTCTGCGAGCGTATCTCCTTCGATGACGTGGCGCGCAGCGTCGGCCTGTCGCGGCCGCATTTCTTCGCCCTGTTCAAAGAACAGACCAGTTTGACGCCCAACGTCTACTGGAACACGCTGCGCATGGAGGAAGCGGTGCGCCAGCTCCAGTGGTCGCATGAGCCGCTGATATCGGTCGCCTGCAATCTCGGCTTCACCACCCAGGGCAATTTCTCGCGTTTCTTCCGCGACCATGTCGGCGTGCCGCCGACGCTCTATCGCGAAGCGGCGCGAGCAGTGTCCTGACGGGCCGGAAAGCGGCTATTTTCAGACTGATTGATACGTGCCCAAGACGCATTGATAAGCACCGCGACCACGATCGGCCTACCGTCCCAAGCAGAACGTTTGCAGGGGAAAGAGCATATGGCTGATGTCACCATCTCCACCGTCATCGACACGCCGGTCGAAAAGGTCTGGGCGCGCATCCGCGACTTCAACGGACTGCCGAATTGGCATCCGCGCATGGTCGAAAGCCATATCGAGGACGGCAAGGACGCCACCACGATCGGCTGCGTGCGCAACTTCCAGCTGGCCAGCGGCGCGCGGCTGCGCGAAAAGCTGCTCGATTTCTCCGATGAGAATTTCCTCGTCAGCTATTCGATCCTGGAAACGCCGCAGCCGCTCACCAACCACAGGGCTACGCTGCAATTGCGGCGCGTCACCGACGGCGACCGCACCTATGCCGAATGGACCGCCAGCTTCGACGCAGCACCCGAAGAAGCCGACAAGCTGGCCGAGGGCATGGGCGCCAATGTCTTCCAGGGCGGCTTCAACGCCCTGAAGAGCCATTTCACCGGCCAGGGTTGAGGAGCGGGCCATGGCGCTGGCATTGCAGAGTTTTGCAACGGTGAAAGACGCCAGCGCGGCGCTGAAAGCCGCCGGCACGCGCTATCTCGGCGGTGGCACGCTCGTCTTGCGCGCCGCCAATGAGGGCGACGTTTCGGTCTCCGGCCTTGTCAGGTCGACCGACCCGGCCTTGTCGGTCATCACGGTCTCCGGCGGCACGATCCGCATCGGCGCTTCGGTGACCATGGCGGCGATCGCCCGCCATCCCGAGCTCGGCCAGCTTGCCAAGGCCGCGCGTGCCGTTGGCGGTCCGGCGATCCGCAACATGGCGACCGTCGGCGGCAATCTGTTTGCGCCAAGCCCCTATGGCGATTTCGCAGTCGCCCTGCTGGCGCTGGACGCCATGGTGAGCACCAATGACGGCGAAATGCCGATGGAAGCGTTTCTGGCCAAGCGGGGCGGGAGCCGCGCGATCGTCACCTCGGTCAGCTTCACGCGGCCGGCGCAGGGAAGCTTTCGATTCGTGAAGGTCTCGCGGGTAAAGCCCAAGGGCGTCTCGGTGCTCAGTATCGCCGCTATCCTGGAACAAGCCGGCGACGGCACGATATCCTCGGCGCGCATCGCGCTCGGTTGTATGGCCGACCGGCCGATGCGAGCCAAGACAGCCGAAAAAGCGCTGCTCGGCAGGACACTGGACGCGGACGGCATCGCTTCGGCACTGGCCGCCGCGGGCGACGGCACCGCACCAATCACCGACCCGATCGCCAGCGCCTGGTATCGCGCGCAAGTGCTGCCGGTTCATCTCGGTCGGCTGCTGCTCAGCTAGTCACATTCGGGGCGCGCGCTTGCCCTGCGGGGCAGGCGCGCAAGGAGGAAGAATGGCAAAGGTTCCCGTCCAGTTCACGCTCAACGGTTCTGAGAAGGCCGAATTCGTCGAAAGCGGCACAACGCTGCTCAACGCCTTGCGCGACAAGATCGGCGACACTTCGCCGAAGGGCGGCTGCCATCAAGGCACCTGTGGCGCCTGCTCGGTGATCGTCGACGGTGAGCTCCGGCTGTCCTGTCTGACGCTCGCCGAGACCTGCAACGGCGCTGCCATCACCACCACGTCGGGTCTTGCGGAAGGCGGCGTCCTGCATCCGCTGCAGCGCGCCTTCCTCGACGCCTTCGCCACCCAATGCGGCTTCTGCACGCCGGGCATGCTCATGGCGGCCAAGGTGTTGCTCGACCACACGCCCGATCCCAGCCGCGACGATGTCGTCGAAGCGCTGTCGGGCAACATATGCCGCTGTACAGGCTACGAGCCTATCATCCAGGCGGTGCTCACCGCCGCTCGCGCCAACTCGCAGAACGCGGCCTGAGGGAAGCAAGATGGAACTGCGCAAAAGCTATTTTTCGGACGTCCGCAAGGATGACCTCAACGAGATCGGCCAGCCGAGGCCCCGCTCGGATTCGCCCGGCCATGTCACCGGCAAAACCGCCTATTTCGCCGACCGCAACTTTCCCGGCATGTTGCATCTGAAGATGGTGCGCAGCCCGCACCATCATGCCCGCATCCGATCGATCGATACGTCCGAAGCGGAAAAACATCCGGGCGTGGTGAAAATTCTCACCGCCAGGGACGTCCCGCACAATGTCTACACCATCCTGATCCTGATCCAGATCGGGCCGGAGGACGAGGCGGTTCTGGCCGACGGCAAGGTGCGCTGGAAGGGCGAGGCCGTGGTGGCGGTGCTGGCCGAGACGGAGCGCGCCGCCCAGGAAGCCGCGGCCAAGGTCAAGGTCGACTACGAGGTGCTGCCGGCCGTCTTCGACATGGAGGAAGCGCTGAAGCCCGGCGCGCCCCTCGTCAACGAGTATCACGGCCAGAACTACTATCTCTATGACAGCGGCGAGTGCCGCAAGGTGCGCTTCGGCGATGTCGAGGCGGGGTTTGCCGAGGCCGACTACGTCCTCGAACAAAGCTACCAGTCCTCGCCGATAGAGCATGCGCCGACCGAGACCACCGGCTGTATCGTGGCACCGGAGGGCAATGACCGCTTCACCTGCTATACCAACACGCAGGCGATGTTCTTCACCCTCGACAACACGTCGATCATTTTGCAGATGCCGGGCAGCAAGCTGCATTTCGTCGGCGGCACGGTCGGCGGCGGCTTTGGCGGCAAGGTCGATGTCATCGTCGAACCGATCGCGATCCTCGGCGCCAAGCTAACAGGGCGACCGGTCTGTTTTACCTACAGCCGCGAGGAGGAGATGCAGATCTCGTCACCTCGCGCGGCCGAAAAGGTCGTCATCAAGGACGGCGTGATGAAGGACGGCCGCATCGTCGCGCGCAAAGTCACCGGCTACACCGACGCCGGCGCCTACTCCCGCCATTCGCCCTATGGCGCCCAGAAGGGCGCGGGGCACTATCCCGGCCCCTACACCATCCCCAATGTTTGGATCGACACGTACTGCGTCTACACCAACCGCACCCCCTCCTCCGCCATGCGCGGCTTCGGCGTCACCATCGGTGACTTCGCGCTGGAGGTGCAGATGGACAAGCTGGCGCGGCTGATCGGCATGGATCCGCTCGAATTCCGCTTCATCAACGCCTATCGCGACGGCGATATGAAGGCGCATCGCCAGCCGACCGAAGGGGCGGCCCTCATAGAGTGCATGCAGGAGGCCTCGCGCGCGGCCAACTGGCCCGTGGCTGAGAAATACATGGCAATGTCCTCCTACGCGAAGGGAGCTTGAAATGGCGATCAGGCGTGGACGCGGCGTTGCCGCGATCAATTATCCCACGGGCATGAACCTTGGCGGCGATCCCACCCAGGCGCTGGTGCATTCGACCCCAACCGGCAATTTCATGGTGACCCTATCATCGGTCGATCTCGGCCAGGGCATGAAGCAGATCATGGCGCAGATCTGCGCCGAGACAATCGGCGTGCCGACCGACCGCGTCGTCGTCGACACCGCCGACACCGACACCGGCCCGCACTGCATGGGCACTTTCGCCTCGCGCGGCACGCACCGCGCCGGCAACGCCGTCATCCAGGCGGCGAGGGAAGCCCGCCAGGTGATGCTGGAAGTGGCCGCGGAGGAGTTGGAGGTCAACGCCTCCGACCTCGAGACCGACGGTCAGGGCAACATATTGGTGAAGGGCGCGCCGCAGAAATCGATCTCGATCTTCGACGTCGCTCTGTCGGCGCATTTCAAGCGCGGCCGCTCGATCTCGGGACGCGGCATGTTCCTCATCCCGCGCTCCTATCCGGAGAAGGAGACCGGCGCGATGAAGCCATCGACCTGCTACGCGCATGCCTGCACGGTGGCCGAGGTCGAGGTCGATGACGAGACTGGCGAGGTGACGGTGCTGACAGTGAAGAACGTCTTCGAGATCGGCCGTGCGCTGAACCCCAAAATGGTCGAGCAGCAGCTGGTCGGCGGCTCCTGGATGGGCATCAGCCACGCGCTCTACGAAACGACCGAGCCCTATTATCCCAGCCGTGACCACGGCGGCACCGACTTCAATCAGTATCTGATGCCAGGTCCCGGCGATCTGGCCGAAACCGAGGTCATCGTGCTGGAGCGGCCCTCGGCAGATGGTCCTTACGGCGCCAAGGGGCCCGGCGAAATGTGCGCCAATCCACAGATTCCGGCGGTCGCCAATGCCGTTTTCGACGCTGTCGGCGTGCGCATCGACACGCTACCGATCACGCCGGAACGCATTTTGCGTGCGCTCAAGGCGCAAGCGACGACCTGAGGACCGACATGCCCGAGGTAAACGCCGAAACGGTCGCGACTTCGCCAGAAGCGGTCGCCGAGCGCCTCGCTGCCTCGCATTATCTGGCTGATGAAAGCCTGGCGACGGCCATCTTCCTGGCGATCCGGCTGGGCAAGCCGCTGCTGCTCGAAGGCGCTCCGGGCGTCGGCAAGACGGAAGCGGCCAAGGCAATCGCCGGGCTGCTCGGCCGCGATCTGGTGCGGTTGCAATGCTATGAAGGCATAGACGCCGCGCATGCGCTCTATGAGTGGAACTACCAGCGCCAGCTGCTCGCCATCCGCCATGCCGGCGAGCAAGAAGTCGATATCTACGACGACCGCTTTCTGATCGCCCGCCCGCTGCTGCAGGTCCTGAAGGCGCCGGAGCAGCGCATCCTGCTGGTCGACGAGATCGACCGTTCCGACCACGAATTCGAGGCGCTGCTGTTGGAGTTTCTTTCCGACTTCCAGATCAGCATTCCCGAGCGCGGCACCATCCGCGCCACCGCACAGCCGATCGTCATCCTGACCTCCAACCGCACCCGCGAACTCGCCGAAGCGCTCCGGCGGCGTTGCGTCTATCACTGGATTGGCTATCCCGATGCCGAGCGTGAGGCGGCCATCATCATGCTGCGCGCCGGCGATGTCGCAGAGGCAACGGCACGCGCCGTGGCCACAGCCGTGCAGACCATCCGCGCGCGTCCACTCGCCAAACCGCCCGGCATCGCCGAGGCGGTCGAATGGGCCAATGCCGCGACCATTCTCGAAAAAGGCGGCAGTCCATGGCCGGAAGCCTTCCGCCGCGCCATCGGCGTGCTGATCAAGGACGAGGAGGATCTGTCCTACATCGCGCCCGAGCTCGGCCGGATCGTCGACGAGGTGCTGGCGTGAGCCGCGACGTCATTCAGCAACGCGGGCGGGACAGCGCCCCCCTCTGTCCTGCCGGACATCTCCCCCGCGCCGCAACGCCCTTGCTCAGCTTCGCTCGCCTGCTGCGCCGCTACGGCTTCGCTATTGCCCCGGAACAAGTCTCCCGTTTCATGCAGGCCGTGACCCTGCTGGGGCCGCGCTCGATGGCGGACATCCGTGAGGCGGCCCTGGCCACACTAGCGCCGCCGCCTGACCGCCGCGACGAATTCGAAGCGCATTTCCAGAGCCATTTCTATGGCAACGCGTCAGCTGTGATCGAAGGCGATGCAGACGAGGAAACGCGCATCAAGGATGATGGCGGTGCCGACGACGAACGGATCGAGGCCGAGCAGAAACAGGAAGGCGGCGAGTTGTCTTCCGCCCTGGAGCAGTTGAGCTCGCGCGACTTCCAGCGCGACGACGACAGTCTGACCGCGTTTCGCCGAAAGCTGTCATCGGCCCTGCCCGCCCGATGTTCCTTCCGCACCGTGCGTACCCATTCGCGCGGCAAGCTCGACCTGCGCCGCTCGCTCAGGGAAATCGTCGGCGCAGATGGCGATGTCCCCTCGCCGCTGCTGCGCCGCCGCCAGACCGTGCCGCGCAAACTGCTGCTCTTGATCGATGTCTCCGGCTCGATGAAGCTGCACACCGCCGACTATCTCAAGCTGGCGCATGCCGCCGTCCAGGGCGCGGACCGCGCCGAGATCTTTACCTTCGGCACGCGGCTCACCCGCATCACCTCGGCATTGCGTATCCGCGACCGCGATCAGGCGCTGGCGCGCGCGGCGGCCCAGGTCGACGATTGGGATGGCGGCACCCGCATGGGACCGACCCTGCTGGCATTCCTCTCGGTGCCGCGCTTTTCGTCGTTCACGCGCGGCGCCGCGGTCGTCATTCTCTCCGACGCGCTGGAGCGCGGCGACCATGCCGAACTGGAGATTGCCATGCGCAGGCTTAGCGCCCGCGCCTTCCGGCTGTCGCTGGCGACCCCGCTGGCCGGCGATCCGCGCTTCCAGCCGGCGACAGCGGCGCTGCGCGCCATCCTGCCCGACCTCGACGATCTGGTCGACGGCTCGTCGCTGGCCGGCCTCACCGATTTCATCCTGTCGCTCGCACGCCCCGCCCCGGCGGCCGCGACCATCTGGAAAAGGGTATCGTGATGCAGAAAGCCATCGACGCGCATTTCCACATCTGGCGCCAGAAGGACCAACCATGGCTGGTCGGCCCGATGGTGCCGCGCATCTTCGGCCCTTACGAACCGATCCGCCGCGACTATCCGATCGATGAATTTTTGGCCGACCAAAAAGGTTCGGGCGTCGAAAAAGCCGTCTATGTCCAGACCAATTGGGCCAAGGAGGATTTCGAGAAGGAGGTCGCCTTCCTGCAGAAGACCGCTGACGAGACCGGCTGGCCGCACGCCATCGTCGGCTATGCCGACATGACGGTGGACGATGTCAGGCCGCAGATCGACCGGTTGATGAAATACAGGCTGCTGCGCGGCGTGCGCATGCAACTGCACTGGCACGAGACCCCGGCCTTCCGCTTCGCCGCCTCGGCCGACCAGGTGATCGACCCCAAGGTCCGCGCCAACGTCGCGCGGCTGAAGGATTACGGCCTGTCCTTCGACCTGCAGCTCTTCCCCGCCCAGATGAAGGACGGGCTGACGCTGGTCGGCGAAAACCCGGAGACGAATTTCATCCTGACCCACGCCGGCATGCTGACCGGCATGGAACCGGAAACCACCGAAGCCTGGAAGGCCGGCCTGCGCACGCTGTCGGCGGCGCCCAATCTCTACGCCAAGCTGTCTGGCCTCGGCACCTTCGTTCACCGCAACGACCCGGCGCTGATCGCCTACATCATCGACAATGCGATCGATATTCTTGGCAGCGACCATCTGATGTTCGGCTCGAACTTCCCGATCGAGAAGCTCTGGACCGGCCACGCCGAACTGATCAAGGCGCACCGCGATGCGGTGGAGAAGCATGGCACGGCGGCGGAAGCCGACATTTTCTGGAACGCGGCGGAGAAGGTTTACAGGCCGGTGTAGCGCGTCTTTCCTCACTTCACCTCGAACTGTGGATCGACCGGGATCTGCATTGCCGTCACCAGATGGTTGGTCTGCCCCGCCAACCCGATGATCGACACCAGTTCGCCATGCTGTGCGTCTGTCATGCCCTTGGCGCGCGCCGCCGCGGTGTGCGAATGGACGCAATAGGAGCAGCCATTGGCGGTCGACACCGCGATGTAGATCATCTCCTTGGTCAACGGATCGATGGCACTGTCTGCAACCATCACCGCCTTGAGCTGTTCCCAGATACGCTTCAGCGCCACAGGATCATTGGCCAGCCCGCGCCAGAAATTATTGACGAAATCGGATTTGCGCGTCGCGCGGATGTCGTCGAACACCGCCTTTAAGGCCGGGATTTTCTCCACCTCGGCATCGCTCAGGAGTCTGGTGGTGGCCATGGTGTTTCCTTTCGTTTTTCAATGCCGGACGTTTGAATCGGACGCTGAACAGCCGCCGCCAATCCATTCACTTCATTCGCCTATTCGCCTTTTGCGACGCAAACGGCACCGCGAGGGTATGTCGAGATTCAAGTCAAGCTGGCGTTTGCAGGCCGGCCTCACCTGAATACCGACACACTCTCTAATGCACCGCCGCATACATAATCTTCTCCTCCGTCGCCTCGGCCGGCGAAAACTCCTCGACGATACGGCCCTGGCGGCAGACCAGGATCCGGTCGGACAGGTTCATGATCTCCGGCAGGTAGGACGAGATGACGACGACGGCCAGACCCTCGTCGGCCAGCCGGTTGATGATCTGGTGGATCTCGGCGATGGCGCCGACATCGACGCCGCGCGTCGGCTCGTCGAAGATGACCACGCGCGGCTTCTGCACCAGCCCCTTGCCGATCACCACCTTCTGCTGGTTGCCGCCGGAAAGCTCGACCACGCGCGCATTGTCGTTGATCGCCCTGATGTTCAGCGTCTTGGTCCATTCGGCGGAGAGCGCGCGCATCTCCTGCTGATTGATCACCCAGCCTTTTTCGCGGCCGGCCGCCAGCAGCCCGCCGAACAGGTTCTCGGCAATGCCCATCGTCTCGAAAATGCCTTCGCTCTTGCGATCCTCCGTGACGTAGACGATGCCGTCGGCCACCGCTTCGCTCGGCACGAGATAGCGCACCGGCCTGTCGTCCAGCTCGATCGCCCCGCCGCGCAGGAAATCGCGTTTGTAGATGCCGGACACGATTTTGAACGTCTCGGTACGGCCGGAGCCGATCAGCCCGAAGACGCCGGTGATCTGGCCTTCGAAGATCGAGAACGAATTGTTGCGCACGACATTGCTCATTGAGATGTCCTGCACCGACAGAACTTTCTTGCCCGCCTTGCGCAGCCTGGCCTCGTCTCGCTGGCGATAGATCTGCCCGGACAGCATGCGCCCGACCATGGCGGCAACGATCCGGTCGCGATCGAAGGCCGACGTGTCGTCGGTGATGACCAACTCGCCGTCGCGCAGGATGGTGATGCGGTCGGCAATCAGCAGCGCCTCTTCCAGCGCATGGCTGATGAAGACGATGGAGACGCCGCGCGCCTTGAGCCGCCGGATCAGCGCGAAGAAGTGCCGCTTTTCCTCCGGCGTCAACGTCGCGGTCGGCTCGTCGAAGATGATGATCTCGGCATTGTGGTGCACGGCGCGCGCGATCTCGACCATCTGGCGCTTGGCCGCGCCAAGCGTCGCCACCATGGCGTTCGGGTCGACCGGAAAATTCAGCGACTGCAGGAACTGCTGCGCGGAAATGTAGGTGCCGCGCAGCCGGTTGAGGAATTTCTCGGTGCCGAGATAAAGATTCTGCGCCACCGTCATCGACGGCACCAGGCTGGTCTCCTGGAACACCATTGCGATGCCCGCCTCGAGCGCCGCATGCGGCGAGGCGTAAGCGATCTCGCGTCCCTTGTGGAACATCTTGCCCGAACTGGCGTCGACCACTCCGGCGATGATCTTGGTCAGCGTCGACTTGCCGGCGCCGTTTTCGCCGAGCAGCGCGTGGATCTCGCCCTTGCGCAATTCGAAGCTGACATTCTTGACCGCGGGCACGCCGCGATAATTTTTGGTGACATTCTCCAGGCGCACGATTGGTTCCATCAAAACCCCCCGGCATCGACAGCCAACACGCAGTCGCCGCCCTTCGAGGCGACGAACAGTTCGCCATCTTTTTCAACCACGCTGCAAATGCCGTGACGTATGCCGTTGGCGCGGCTGTGCAGGCTGAACCGAGGCTGCATGTTCTGGTCGAGCCTGACCACCAGACCGTAGGAGCGGCTCGGCGACCAGGGCTTGTGGATGCCCATCGTGCGGATGCCGCCGCATTGCAGCGGTTCGAGGAAGCTGCGGCTTGAGGCCAGAGCCGGTGCGATCCAATAGGCCGGCGGCACCTGCTCGATCATGTCCTGACGGTAATGCGTCTCCTGCAGCACGAATTCGATCAGCCGGTTGCGCGGCGCAAACAGGGTCAGCCACGCGCCGCCATCGGCTGCCGGCGACAGCCGCGCGGGATAGCCGGGCAGATGGGTCAACACCGTCGAGCGGCTGCCGCTTGCCGCCTCGAAGCGGATGAGCTGATGGCGCCAGCTCTCGCTCACCAGCACATCCCTGCCGATGGGATGGAGCCCATAGGGAAAGGCGATGGCGCCGGCCACCTTGCGGAAGGTCCCGCCTGCCGCATCCTGCTTCCAAAGCGATCCGGACGCGCCTTTCTTCATCAGGTCGGCCGCCCATTGTGATGGTGCGAATTCGGCCGAACCATTGGCCAGCCACAGAGCGCCGTCACCGGCATAGGCGAGCGCGGTGATGCAGCTGACACCAGCCGGTAGCGAAACATCCCTACCGCCGACCAGGAGCTTGCCGCTTTCCAATCCGACCGTCAGCTCACCCGATGGCGAGAACGCCAGCGCGGTAACGGTGGACGCAAAGGTCTCGACCAACTTGGGCGCGGTACCGGCGGCAATCGAATAAACGGCGTTGCCGCTGGAAGCGAGCAGCTTGTCGCCAGAGATCAGCAGATTGTCCGGTTCGGTCAGTTCGGCAAACGCCGGCGCATCGTCAAGCTGCGTGTTGGGTCGGAAAGCGCCATCCAGCGGCGGGATCGTCACCGCCTTGCCGCGAAATAAATCCAGGATGGGATCGAGGATCATCGCTTTGCTCCCCAATAGGAAGCCGGGCTGGTCCAGTTCGGATCGGCACCCGAGATCTTGTAGCGGCCGATGCGGTTGTTGAGGATGCCGCCGACGAACAGAAAACCCTTGTGCTCGCGCATCGAGGTGACCATCGGATGCGCGCCGCCCGAGAGGTCGCCCATCGCTTCGACGATGTCGCCCTCCTCCGTGAATTTCACCACGCCCCCGGTGTTGATGTTGGGGAACAGCCATTCGTCCTGCGGCAGCCGGCGTGTCATGCGCTTGCGCATGTCGGGATGGCGCAGCGACAGGTCGAAGCTCGGGGTGCGCATGCCGAGCCACGCCATCCAGTAATTGCCGTCGGAAGCGCGGTTGATGTTGTCGGGGTAGCCCGGCATGTCCCGGATGACGCATTCGGCGGTGCCGGCCTTCGGCCCTTCCAGCCAGTAGCGATGCATACGGCAGGCCCAGCTCTCGGCGAAGAACAGCGACTTGCCGTCATGCGCCATGCACACGCCGTTGGTGTAGCGGTAGCCGTCGAGCAGCGTCCTGGTCGATGCGTCCTTCGGGTCATAGACCAGAAGACGGCCGGTGGCGCGGTTCTCGATCGAATCCAGCGCCCAGTCATGCGCGTCGTAGCGCTTGGTCGAGTCGGTGAAATAGATGCGGCCGTCCGGTGCTATGTCGCAGTCGTTGGGATCGCGCAGCCGTGCGTCGTCGACGACCGATGTCCAGGAGCGCGACGTTTCGGCCGACAGGCGTTTGACCTCACGATCGGGCGAGACGGAATAGAGCCCCATGGCGCCGACACAACTGATCAGATTGCCTGATTTGTCGAAGGCAAGGCCGAGCGGAAAGCCGCCGATATGAGCGAACACTTCCGACTTCACATAGTCCGGTGCGAAGAAGCGGACGATCTCGCCATGGCGCGTGCCGCAATAGAGGTGGTCGTCACGGTCGAGGATGACATCTTCCGGTCCCTCCAGTTCGCCGAGCCCGATATGGTCGGCGCCCGACAGCCTGTCGTCGAGTTCGTATGATGTGCCGGAGCCGGGCGCCGCCGACTGCGTCTCGCCCATCCTGAGATAGACCGGCGCGACATAGACCTCGTTCAGCACCTTGTGGCGGTTCTTCAGCCAGCGGATGTCGATCGTCACCGCCACCGCCAGCATGATGCCCAGCACCATCTGGTTGGTGCCGGTACCGTAGCCCAGCCTGATCAGGCCGTTGGTCATGGTCAAAACGATGATGGCGCCCATCAGCCCCTTGATCACCGAGCCGCGCCCGCCTCCGAGGCTGACGCCGCCGACCACCGCCGCGGTCAGCGCCATGATCTCGAGGTTGAGGCCGGTGCCCGGCCCTGCTCCGCTCAGCCGGCAAGCTATGAGGAAGCCGCCGATCGAGGCGCAGAAGCCTGAGAAGACATAAGTCATGAACACGGTGCTGCGCACACGGATGCCGGCATTGTGGGCAGAGCGCCGGGAGCCGCCAACCGCCAGCACATGCCAGCCGGGCCGCGAGCGCGTCAGCGTGATATGAGTGACGATGGCGAGGATAATGGCCAGCCACACCGAGACCGACAGGCCCCAGAAGGTGCCGTCGCCGATGAAGTCGAGCACATCGGAGGTGGCTTGGGACAGCTGCACATCGGCGGCATAGGTGGTGACCAGGATGTCGAACAGCGCCCGCCCGAAAATGAAGGTCACCAGCGTGGTGAGGAAGGCGCGCAGCCTGAGGTATCCGACGAGATAGCCGTTGACGGCGCCGAAGACGAGGCCGGCGGCAAGCGAAGCGGCCAGCGCCAGCCAGATCGACTGTTCGAGGATGAAGAAGACATAGACGGCCGAAAAGCAGGACAGCGCAAAGATCGAGCCGACCGACAGGTCGATGCCGCCGCCAAGCATCACCACCGTCATGCCGGTGACGACCATCGAGAATTCACCGAGCTGGCGGGTCGATTCCTGCAGCGAGGTCAGTTTGAAGAAGCCCGGAATGATCGAACCGAACACGCCGAGTGTTGCCACCAGTGCCAGGAAGGGAATGGCATTGTCGGTCCAGCGCTTGGTCAGTATCTCGCCGACCAGATGGTCGGGCACGAGATTGTAGCGCCAGGCCTGGAGGCGTTCGCGAAAGGACATCAGGTCACTGCTATTGCGAGAGAAGAGAAAAAGGTGGCCGGGTAATCGCTCCGGAGCAATTCTCAACTTCGCCGCTGCCCCTCATCCGCCTGCCGGCACCTTCTCCCCGTGAAGACGCCCCCTCTCCCCGTTTTCACGAAGAGAGGGTAAGGTGAGGGGCAGCGCTGAGGTTGGCGATTGTCCACGTACAACCCGGCCGCCATGTTGATATCAGGCGTAAACTCGCGACCTACTTCGCCGCGGCTTCCGCTTGCAACGCCTTCAGGTCCCAGCAGCTGTCGGGCTTGAGGTCGGCCTTGGTCGTCGCCTTCTCCAGCGTGTAGATGTAGGTGTGCGACGTGCCGGCCGGCTGGCCGCTCTGCAGCAGGAACTTTATGATGGCATTCATGTCGCCCGACTGCCGGGCAAGGTCGGTCATGACAACCGCGCCATAAGTGCCGTCCTGCAGCTTGTCGCAGTCGGCCGCCTTTTCGCCGCCGCCGGTGGTGACCAGGAAAACCTTGCCGTCGAGCTTGGCGTCACGGATCGCGGCCGACGCGCCGGTAGCATCACCATCCCAGAAGTCGATGATCGAGCAGATGTCGGGGTTCTGCTGCAGCATCGTCGTCGTGACATTGCGCGAGGTGGTCGCATCCCAGTTGGAGTCGGGCTTGGCCACGACCTGAAACTCGGGATGCTTTTCCAGTACCTTCATGATGCCGGCGTACTGATAAAGGCTGGAGGAGTTCGCTTGATCGCCCTGCACAAGGCCGATCTTTTTGGACGAGTTCTCGCCGCAGCCCTTGATCGCGGCTTCCGCCTCGAGTTGGCCGAGCCGGTCCCAATCGCTGCCGACAAAGGCATCGGCCGGGAAATTGGCGGGATTGTCGACCAGGATCACGTAGGTGCCGGCTGCCTGCGCCTTTTTCATCAGCTTGGAGTAGGAATTGAGGTCGGGCGCGTGGATGATCAGCACGTCAGGCCTGGTGTCGGAGGAGATGGCATCGGTGATCGCCTGCGCGCCGGCATCGACGACCCAGTTCGGATCGCGCGTCTCGAACGTGCCGCCCCAGGCCTCGACTTCGGTCTTCAAATAGTGCGCCCAGCCCTGCGCCAGGTCGAAGCCCATCGCCAGCGGCACCAGCATGACGCGTTTGCCCTTGAGTGCCTGCGCATAGGCAGCGGGGCCCGGATCGTCGGCAGCGAAGCTCGGCGCCACGAACGCGGTGACCGCAAGCGCCGTCGCGGCGGCCATCAATGTTTTGATCAGTTTCATGTCACATCCTCTGGTTGGTCGTTGTTATTTACGGCCGGCCCCAACCGTCCGCTTTGGTCTAGTCTTCCTGTTTGAGCATGATCTTTTCCGAAAAGTTCCCACTTTTCGGGATCATGCTCTAGATGTCGCCCTGCTGCGCCGTCTGTTCGTCACGCGGATTGATGATGCCGTCGACGATGATGGCACCGAGCAGGATCGCCGCCTTGATCAGGTTTTGGTAGAGCAGCGGAATGTCGATGATGGTCATCGCATTGAGCAGGATGCCGATCAGCGCCGCTCCGACCAGCACGTTTCGCACCCCGCCTCGTCCGCCCGAAAGCCCGATGCCGCCGATCACCGCCACCAGCACGATGTCGTAGAGCAGCGTCGAGTTGACGACGCGGGTGTTGATCGAATGCAGGCTGGCCGCTGTCAGCAGGCCGGCGATCAGCGCGACGAAGGCGGAAAGCACATAGCGCAGCACCAGCATCGGCCGCACTGGAATACCGATGTTGCGCGCGGCGACCGGATTATCGCCGGCGAAATAGATGTAGCGGCCCCATTTGGTGTAGCGCAGGAACAGGAAGAACAGGAAAGCCAGTGCAGCGAAGACGAACACCTCGATGGGAATGTCGAGGAAGCGCAGGCCGCCAAGCAGTTCCACCCAATGGCCCTGCGGCACCGGAACCGCATCCTGCGTGATCAGTTGCGAGCGCACATAGCCGAAGACGAAGGAGCCGGTGGCAAGCGTCACGAAGATCGCCGGCACGTCGGCGTAAGCGACGAGAAAGCCGTTGAGCAGGCCGATGGCGAGCACGCCGGCCAGCACATAGGCGAAGGCGAGCCCGTCAGGCGTTCCTGAATTCATCAACTGCAGATACCAGGCGACCGACATCGCCATGATCGCCACCGCCGAGAGGTCGATGCCACGGCCAATGATGACGACCGCCATGCCCAATGCCAATATGCCCAGTACCGAAACCGAACGAACGATGGCAACGAGATTGTTCGGAGCGATGAAGCCCGGCAGGCCTATGGCCGCGGCAATGAACAGCATCACCGCTATGGCAAAGACAATACCTTCCTGGTTCAGGCTCTTGAAACTCGGCCGACCGATCGCGTTCATTGTCTGTCTTCACCCCGGCGGCAGCGCTGCCGCCCCTGGGAAGAAAGCTAATCGGCTCAACGTCGGTTCGTCAAATGAATCCGCGTTCAAAACACGGACTGCCGACGAGACTCGCGATGTGGACGCATTGATTGCTGATGCTGGCGCAATGCCCGGAAACTTCAGCACTTTTGGCAATTGTTTGCGCCATCCCTGCGTCTTGCGCAAGCACGACACCAAGGCGCAAGGCGAAGATGGAATTTAACCCTGCGGTGGATGGGAAAAATCGATTTCAGTTCCCGGCCATGTGGCCGGAAACCTCGGCGCCGGCGGTCCTCGGCAACACCAGGAAACGGAACGACGCCACCAGCCCGATGACGCCGATCACCAGGAAGGTGACTCGAAAATCGACGAGGTCCAGCGCCGGCTGGGCCCTGGCGATCTGCGACAGGTTGAGGATCGCCGCAGCTATCGCCACACCGAACAGCATTGCCACCTGCTGCAGCATCGAGGACAGGGTCGCCGCCGAGCTGCGCTGCGCCGCGGCGATATCGGCGAAGGCCAGCGTGTTCAGCGCCGTGAACTGCATGGAACGCGACAGGCCGGCGATCAGCATCAGCCCCACCACGAGCGCCTGCGGCGTCTGCGGCGAGATCGCCGCGCAGGCCATGATCGATGCGGACGCAATGACGCCGTTGACGACCATCACCGAACGAAAGCCGAAGTGGCGCAGCATCGGCGTCGTCACCGTCTTCATCCCGAGATTGCCGAGGAAATAGGCCAGGATCATCATGCCGGCATCGACCGGGCTCATGCCAAAGCCGACTTGGAACAAAAGCGGCAGCAGGAACGGCGTGGCGTTGATCGCGACGCGGAATATGGTGCCGGCCGCAAGCGTCGAGATGGCGAAGGTCAGCACCTTGAACGAGGACAGGTCGAGCAGCGGATGGGGCGCGCGCCGGAGATGCCGCACCGCCAACCAGCCGATGACGATCCCTGCCGCGACCAGCAGCACCGTCGGCAGCACGCCGTCGTCGGGATGCGCGATACGCTCGAGGCCGCAGAGAAGGCAAGCAAGTCCCGCCGATGTCAGGAAGAAACCCGGCCAGTCGAGTGGCTTGGGATCGGCTTCACGGTCACCGGGGATGAAGCGGGCGACCAGCGCCAGCCCGATCAGCCCAAGCGGGATGTTGATGAAGAAATTCCAGTGCCAGGAGAGATAGGTGGTGATGAAACCGCCAAGCACCGGACCAACGACAGGCGCGAATAGCGCCGGCCAGGTGATGAGCGCGGTTGCGTTGAGCAGTTCCGATTTCGAGGCGTTGCGCAGCACCAGAATGCGGCCGACCGGCGTCATCAATGCGCTGCCCAGCCCTTGCGCGGCGCGCACCGCGACGAACTCGGTGAGATTCTCGGAGAAGCCGCAGGCGAGCGAAGCCAGCGTGAACAGTGCGATCGCCATCAGGAAGATGTTGCGCGCGCCGAACCGGTCGGCGAGCCAGCCCGACAGCGGCACGAACACCGCCATGGTCAGCATGTAGATGGTGATGCCGATGCTCATCGCCACCGCCGGCACGCCGAAGGAGGCACCCATCTGCGGCAGCGACGTCGAGATGATCGTCGAATCCAAGAGCTGCATGAAGAAGGCAATGGCGACGATCAGCGCCACACGCCGCGAATTGCTGGCTGGGTCGGCTAAAACTTCAGTCTCGGGGATGGCAGTCATGACGGACCGCTTTGAACAGCATTTGGCCGGCGACGTCCAGATCCGTGTCCATTCGCGCCGGCCGGAAAAGCCGCGACGGCTTTGCCGCCAGGCTCTCCACCGATCTCGGCAACCCGGTCAAGGCTGTGGCCGACTGGCAAAGTTGCGTCGAGGCGCCGACATCGTCGTCGAGGCCTCGCGGCTGCCGGAACCGCAGCCGCTGCTGAAGACCGAGTGGATCAAGCGTGGCACGCTGGTCGTGCCCTATGGCACGATGAGCGCGGTCCGAAATACCTGTCGCCGGTCGGCGGCGCATCGGCCGGCTTCGTGCCGCTGCAGAAGGCGGTAACATCGATCCTGGCCGCCATCCGCCACAAGGCCAATCCGGTGATGCTCGATTTCCTGCCCGTCTCCGAGGGCGTCGAGGACCATGCCACGCAGACGCCGCTGGCCGTTTCGAAATGCGCCGCCATGATCGCACTGTGGCGCCGGTTGATCGCCTTCGAACTGATGGCGGCCGCCCAGGCCGTCGACCTGCGCGACGGGCAGACGCTGGCGCCGCGCATGGCCGCTATCCATAAGGCGATACGCGCGCTGGTGCCGGCGCTGAAGGAGGATCGGCCGCTCGGCATCGAAGCCGAGGCGCTTCATGCCGCGCTTGTCGATGGGAATTGGCAGCCGATCTTAGCCCCGGCCGACCTTGTCGAGGAACAGACGTAGCTCGGCCGGGTCCATGTGCACCACATGCCTGTCCTCGGGATAGACGCCGCTGTTGACGTCGGCGACATATTCGGAGAATGCGGCCACCCGCTCCGCCTGCAACCGATCATATTCAGCGGCGAAGTTGCGATAGACCTTGGAGTGTCGTGGCATGTGGCCCCGGTTCTGCCCGAGGATATCTTCGGCGAACAGATATTGCGCGTCGCAACCGGTGCCCGCGCCCATCGACAGCATGATCAGCGAGGTACGCTCGGAGATCGCCTTGGCGACCTCGACCGGCACCACTTCGATTTCGGCGCCGATGGCGCCGGCGGCCTCGAGCTGTTTCACCGCTTCGAACACCTGCATGGCGGCGCCGGCGGTCTTGCCCACCGCCTTGAAGCCGCCGGTCCACGTCACGCGGGATGGAATGAGGCCGACATGGCCGATGACGGGGATGGCATCGTCCGCCATCCGCTTGATGGTGGCGTAGCCCGCGCTGCAATAGACCGCGTCGGCGCCGGCCTTGTAGAGCCGGAAAGCCCAACGCAGGAAATCATCCGATGTGCCGATTTCGTAGAAATTGTCTCCCGGCATGGTGAACAGGCTCGGTGCCGCATCGCGGTATTGCGGGTTGAGCACGAGTTCCGGCGGCACGGAGACGATATCGACCCCTGCCCGCTCGGCAGCTTCCGCCTCGTCCAGGGTCAGCACGCGCAGCATGGTCAGCTGACGCTTGCCTTTCATGGCGCGCAGGTCGGCAACGGTCGGTCTCTTTCGGCTCATAAACGTCCCTCTTTTGCTTGCCGCGGTGCCGGATCGGTTTGCCGCGCTTTAGATCTCGATCATCACCTTGCCAGCTTCGATCTTCACCGGATAGGTCGCAAGATTGACGCAGACCGGCGCGCCCTTGGCCTGGCCGGTCTTATAGTTGAAGCGGCCATTGTGCTTTGGACATTCGATGATGTCGTCCATCACCAGCGTCGGCGAGATGTGCCTTCTCATGCGTGCAGAAACCGTCGGTGGCGAAGAATTCATTGTCCGGGGAGCGATAGATCGCGAAGGTTCGGCCACCGTGGTCGAAGCGGATGACATCCTCTTCCTCGACATCGTCCACCGCACACGCTTCAATCCAATCGACCATCTCTGTCTCCCGCAACCATTCGCGATCCTTATTCAGCCGCCGCCGACATGTCGAACTCATGGAATTCGCCGCGATAGGGCCTGGCCGTCGGCGGCAGCTCGCGCTTGAGGTAGTAGTCCTCGTATTTCAGCTGCCTGAGCAGGACCGGCCAGACCTCGCGATAGGCATGCCACATCGACGGGTTCGGCACGGGCAGGTCGTGCTTGATCAGCTCATGCAGCCTGGGCAGCGCATGATAGGGCACCATCGGGAACATGTGGTGCTCCACATGATAGTTCATGTTCCAGTAGATGAACCGGCTGATCGGGTTCATGTAAACGGTGCGCGTGTTGAGCCGGTGGTCGACGACATTGTCGGCCAGCCCGATATGCTGCAGCAGGCCGGTGGTCACCATGTGCCAGGTGCCGTAGAGGCGCGGCAAACCAATCAGCACCACCGGTATCCATGACCTGAGGACGACCGCGACAGCGATCGTCGCAATGTACACGGCAACATGCCACCGCGCGGCCGTCACGGCCTTTGCCCATTCCATTTCCGGAACATAGCTCTTCTCCTCGTCGGACAGCTTGCCGAACGCCTGACGCACGAGCGTCGGCAGCGAATAGCGGAAATCGAGGATGCCGGTGAAGGCCAGCGCCGCCTTCAACAGGTCCGGCGGCCGCATGACGGCGATCTCGGCGTCGCGGCCGACGATGATGGTGTCGGTGTGGTGGCGGGCATGGCTCCAGCGCCATTGCACTGGATTGCGCATCAGCATGAAGGAGGCGATGTGGTACACGACATCATTCATCCAGCGCGTGCGGAAGGCCGTGCCATGGCCGCATTCGTGCCAGCGCGAGTCACTCGACGAGCCGTATAGCACGCCGTAGACGAACAGGAACGGCACCACCCACCATGAGCCCCAGAACCAGATAATGCCGGCGGCCGAGCCCAGGATCGCAACAATCCAGATGATGGTGTCGCGGATCGCCGGCCCGTCGGAACGCTGCATCAGCTCCTTCATCACCTTGCGGGGGACATCGGTGTGGTACCATTCGGCGGAGGCCAGGCCGGTCTCGATCGCGGCCCTGGTGCTTTCACCGACCAGGCTGTAATCCCGCTTTTTTGCCATCGTCTTCACACGGGCCTCCAAACTTCTCGCACCGCTCGCAATCCGGCCCGCCGGCCGGAGGGCTTGCTTTGAATACATGTCGCGCTCATGCCGGGCCCGCCAGTCTCCGGAAATTGCCGGAGGGCCGAGGATAATCCTGTTCGGGCTGGCGGGCGATTGCCGCAATCCTGTCTTCGGCGCCGGCGATAGCTTCCCTGCCGTCCAGGACCCGGAACACGGCATCGTAGGCGCGGCCTTCGTCATGCTCCAGCCAGATCATCTCGCCGCGTTCGCGCGCGGCGAGATCGCCGAGCACATGATGCGTCGATGGCTCGATACCCAGCGCATACTGTCCGGCCTGGAAATTCTGCCATTGATAGGCGCAAGGCAGCTGATCTTTCCGCGTCACCATTTCGAAGCCGAGGCCGAGCCGGTCGTTGACCACCGCCACTGGTACCTCGCCCTTTCCATCGGCGTCCATTTCATGCTGCCAGACCTGTTCGCTGAACCCCATTCGCGGTTCCGGCACGGTGCGGTAGCCGACCTTCTGCGCCTCATAGCGCTCGCCGGCATGGCCGGCCCAAACCACGTCGCGGATTGGCGCGAGGTAGCGCGAGCCCTCGTCAAGCAGGGGATGACTGACATTCACATGGTAGAAATACATATGCGGCGTGCGATTGAAGCCATGGTTCACGACGCGGTCGGACAGCCGGATCTCGTTGCCGCCGACATCCGCCTCGATCCGCCGGATCAGATGCAGATCCTCGCCGAACACCGCCGATTGCTGCACGATGCCTTCCGCCCACAGCACGCAGCGGTCGCCGTCCCACGCCTCACCGTAGCCGGTCAGCCGTGCCGGGATGGTGCCGACACGGCCATGCAGCGAATGGATCACGGTCTTCTTGCCGGGATAGTTGTAGTTCTCGGCCGGCACCTCTTCCCGACCCAGTATATGGTCGAGGCCGCAGGTGACCAGCAAACCGGAAAAGGAGCGTGCCCAGGCCAGCCCCCCTTCCCCCTCATAGTCGTGAAGACCGGGGTTGCGAAAACCGCCCGGCGAGTGCCAGCCGATCGCCTGGCCCTTGAAGTCGCAATCGGCGATGTCGAGCGCGCGGTCGACGAGTGCGGTGAAGCGCAGGCCGGAGCCGGTGCGGAACTCCAGCATGCGGACACCGCGCTCCACCCCGTCGCCGAGCGTCATCAGCCGCACGCCGGCGAACTGCGACAGCATGCCGGAGCGTTCCGAGACCTGCCGGCGCGAGAGCGTCTTGCCGTAAAGCTCTACCATGCCGTCACTGCGCCCTCTTCATCAGAGCCGACAGGTCGGCGCCGGTGATGATGCTTTCCACGGTCAGCAGATCGGTATCGGCGACCGTCTGCTCGGCAACGATCTCGCCGCGGCGCATGACGATGATGCGGTCGGCAACCTCGAACACGTGATGGATGTTGTGGGTGATGAGCAGCACCGAATGGCCGGCCTGACGCATCTCCTTGACGAAGCGCAGCACGCCATGGGTTTCCTCGACGCCGAGATTGTTGGTCGGCTCGTCGAGGATAATCACCTTGGCGGCGAACTGCATGGCCCGCGAAATGGCGATCGACTGGCGCTCGCCGCCCGACAGCGTTGAGACCAGCGCGTCGGCGTCGAGTTTCTTCGAGATGCCGACGCGCTTCAGCAGGGAGGAGGCAGCATCGCGCAGCTTGGCGAGATCGAGCGGCGCAAACACGCCCAACCATTTGAAATTGACCGGTTCGCGGCCGAGGAAGAGGTTGCGCGCGATACTGAGATCCGGCGCCAGCGACGTATCCTGGTGGATGGTCTCGATGCCGAGATCCATCGCGTCGCGCGTCGAGCGGATCGAAACCTTCTGCCCGCGCACATAGATGTCCCCGCGATCGACCGGGAAGACGCCGGAGATCGCCTTGATCAGCGTCGATTTGCCGGCGCCATTGTCGCCGAGCAGGGCCACTATCTCGCCTTCTCTCAGCGTCAGCGAGGCATTCTTCAGCGCGCGCACGCTGCCGAAGGATTTTTGCAGGTTCTGCAGCCGAAGCACTTCTTGCATCATAGTCAGCTCCTTGCCGCGTTTTTCTGCAGCAAAGCATGCAGGATGAGCATGGCGAGGATGATCACGCCGACGAAGATGTTGTAGGCGAGGCCGGGCACGCCGACGAGCACGATGCCGTTGCGGATGGCGCGCAGCATCAGCGCGCCGACGATGGTGCCCAGGATGGTGCCACGCCCGCCGGTCAGCGCCGTGCCCCCGACCACCACCATGGCGATCACTTCGAGCTCATAGCCTGTGCCAGCCACCGGCGAAGCGGCCGAAATACGAAAGGCGCTGATCATGCCGGCAAGCCCGGCCAGCACCGAGGTGGCGATGAACAGCCATATCTTGACGGCGTCCGCCGGCACGCCGCGGGCCACTGCCGCGTTGCGGTTGGAACCGATGGCGCTGATCCAGTTGCCGAGCTTGGCATAGCGCAGGACGTAGATTGCCAGCAACGACAGGCCGACGAACCACCACAGCGAGGTGTAGAAGCGGAACGAGCCGATATTGAAGCTGCCGGCAAGCAGCGTCACGAAGAAGCCAGGCTGGTCCCACGACTTCAGCGGGAAACCCTGCGTGATGTAGAGGGCCGCGCCGCGCACGATCAGCAGCATGGACAGGGTCACCAGGAATGACGAGATGCCGATCTTGGTGACGATCACCCCATTGATCGCCCCAATCGCGATGCACAGTAAAAGTCCAGCCAGAAGGGCGACGCCGATATCCACCCCGCCGTTCTGCACCAGAAGCATCACGACCACTGGCGCCAGGCCGAATACGGCACCGACCGACAGGTCGAACTCGCCGGCCGTCAGAAGCAGCGTCATGCCGAGCGCGATGATGCCGAGCTCGGGCAGGAACGCCATCATGTTGGAGATGTTGAGCGGCGACAGGAAATTGCCGTCCGCGATCGCGAATACCACGAGAAGGACGACGAGGATGATGAACGAGGAAAATTGCGGCGAGCGCATCAGCCTCGACCTGCTCCTGGCGCTTGCTGCGCCCTCTTCCGCGGTGACTGCCATGACGTTCTGAACCATGCTGTTTGCAGGCGCCCGCCGCCGGCGCGGCGGGCGTCCATTTTCACTTCTTGTCGTAGAGTTTGAGGATCGGCTCGACGCTCGACGCGTCGTAGAGACCGAAAGTGTGGATGTCGTAGCCGATTGGCTCGCCCGAGGCGGCAAGCCCGAGCAGTGCTACCGGCATGAAGCCCTGCGCCGATGGGTACTGCCAGGCCGCAGCGTTGACGAAACCGTCCTTGACGGCTTGCGCCGTCTCCTTCGAATTGCCCCAGCCGACGACCGGGATTTTGCCTGCCGGCACGCCGGCGCCGTCGAAGACCCGCTTGACGCTGGCCGCCACGGAATCGCCGAGCGCGATGATCGCCGGCGGATTGTTGGCAACCATATAGTCGGTCATCTTGGCGATGATGCCGGCCGGATCGGTGCCGCAATCGACCACGTCATATTTGATGCCGAGCGGATCGAAAACGCTGGCGATGCCTTCGGTCTCGAGCTGCTGGTAGCTTGCGCCGGGGACTTCGACCGGCAGAAAGACCTTGTCACCCTGCTTCACCATTTTGTGGTCGACAAGATACTTTGCCCAGATCGTGCCGGCCTCCTTCAGGTCGGCGCCGACATAGGCCTGCCGCCCCGTCGCCGGATCGTCGGTGTTGAAGAACACGATCGGGATGCCGGCGGCCTTCGCCGCCTTGACCTCCTCGGTCCACAGGCCAGGCTGCGCCGAGGTGGTGGCGATGCCATCGGGCTTGGCGGCAAGCGCGGAATTGAAGGCTTCCTTCTGCGCCGCCATGTCGCCGCCGCTGAAGGAGATCTTGCAGGTCACCTTGAGCTGGTCGCAGGCCTTTGTGGCGCCGGCGTTCCAGTCGATCCAGAACGCATCCGACGGGCCGCCATGGGACAGTAGATAAAAGGTCTTCTGGCCGTCCTGTGCCTGCGCGGCCGACCCGAACGCGATGCCGGCAAGCACAGTCGCGGCGGCCGCCAATTTCAATGCAAATTTCAACATTGCTTTCCTCCTTGTTTGGAGCCGTGCCGCCATGCACAGGCGGCGCGGCCGGCCGTCACAGGCTGTTGGCGCGGAACTTCCCGTCGAGGAATGTCTTGGCGCGCGGCACGTCGTCTTCCGACAGGTGCTCGATGATGACCGGAATGTTCGGGTGCTTCTCGGCAAGCCGCTGAAGATAAAGGTCGTAGTTGAGCGAGCCGAGGCCGGGCGCCGGCAGTTCGATCTCGCCGACGCCGCGGAAGGTGTGGCTTTCCATGGCATCCTCATCGCCGATGTCGGCGTGCTTTTCCGACTTGTCGCTGCCCGAGCGCTTGACGTCCTTGGCATGCGCTATCTTGATTTTGTCCGTCAACGTGTCGAACACCTGGTTCAGGATCTGGTCCATTCTGTCGATGTTGTGCGTCTCGAAGTAGTTGGTCGGGTCCATCAAGAGGCCCAGGCCGGGATGGTCGACCTGCGCGAACATTTTGACCGTCTCCTCGACCGAGCCGACGACGTTGTTGACATAGGTTTCGAGCAGGAAGACCGCGCCATGGTCATAGGCGGTCTGGGCAAGGTCAGCGATCACCTTGCGGCATTCCTCGAACCCCTCCTCGGTCTTGTTCTTGGGGTGGTGCACCCAGTCGGATTCGGTGTTGTAAGTGCCGGTTTCCGAGATCACGTAGGGCGAGCCGAAATGGCGGGCGTTGCGGATGATCTCCTTGAGGTAGCCGACGCGCTTGTCGCGCTCTGCCTTGTCGGGATGGATGATGTTGGTGTAGCCCGACACGCAGCAGACCGGCAGGTTGTGGTCGCGGAAGACATCGCGCACGGTCTTGGCCTTGTCCTTGGTGATCTGCCCGGCCGACAGGTCGATATCCCTGAAATGCAGGTCGAGCTGCACCGTGTTGAAACCGAGCCCGCGGATCTTCTTCGCCGTCTCTTCGAGGCCGTACGGGAAATAGCCCGTGAAAATACCTGCCTGCATCATGGTGTGAATTCCTCCCTGTAAGCGATTCAGTTACCAGTGATTTCAATTGATCGGGTTTGTCGAGATTTCGGAAAGCTTGACCGTGCGGCCCGAAGCGATCGAGCGGTAACCCGCCTCTACCAGCGCCATGGTCTTGACGTTGTCGGCGACGGAAAGCGCCGGTGGCGTGCCTGTCTTCACCGCGTGCTGGAGTTGTTCCATCACGCCGATGAAAGCATGCGGGAACCACATCGTGTCCCAGCTTGGGCTCACCCACTCGCCATCCGTCGTCTCGGCCGAGGCATAGGTGAGCGTGGAGGCCGCACCGGTCGGCCAGCCGATCGTGCCCTTGGCGACGCCCTTGGTCCCGTCGACGCGCCAGTTGATGTGCTGGTCGTCCTTGTAGCCTTCCTGGCGTGGGCCGGACCAGACATCCTCGAGCGACACGGCAAGCACGCCGGACGGGAAGCGCAGCGTCGAGACGGTGATGCCGTCGGTGTGTTCGAAAGTCGTGCGCGGATCCTTGCGCGTCAGCGTGGTGATCTCATCGGGATCGCCGAACAGGAAACGCAGCACGTCGAGATGATGCACGCTCATATTGGCAAGCGTCAGCCGGTCGTACTCCTCGAGGAAGCCTTGCCAGTGCGGGATCGCATGCATGTCGATCTGCGCGAAGACGACGTCGCCGAGCGCGCCGCTGTCGATGATCTGCTTCAGCACGCGCATCGACTGGTCGTAGCGCATGTTCTGGTTGACCGAGAGGATCTTGCCCGCCTTCGCCGCCTCGTCGCGCAGCTTCACCGCTTCCTCGACCGACAGCGCCAGCGGCTTCTGCGCCAGGATTGCCTTGATGTGCTTCTGCTTCAGCGCGTGGCGGATCAGCGCCGGCTGCTGGTCCGGCGGGAAAGCCAGGTCGATGATCTCGACTTGCGGATCCTCGATCAGTCGTTCCGGCGTGTCGTGGACGGTCGGAATGCCCCAGCGCGTGGCGACCTTCTGCGCATTCGCCCTTGTACGCGAAGCGATCGCCACGACAGGAAAGCCTGCTTCCCTATAGGCCGCGAGATGGCATTCGGCCATGATCATGCCGGCGCCGACGCAGCCGATCTTGAATTCCCTGGTGCGAACCTTCACGTCCGGCTCGAAGCCTTTGCCTGCCATGTCTTCCTCCCGAAACTCTTTCCTTGCGTCCGCTGTCACAACGCGCCTCCGCCTTGAGCGAAATAATGCACTCTGGCCGACACGCAGGATATCGCCACCATCGCATCGGGCCTGATCTCGGGCTGGCCGCGCAACAGGGCCCTCAGCTGCGGTGAGGGGTAGCGCCGACCTGCAGAAATCTGCACGAACAACTCAGTCTCCTGTCTTGACGGCAAAACCGGTGGCAGCATCGAACCCACTCACCGACGCCGCCTCTGGCGCAACGGCGGCGGTCTGCCCGATCGCCAGCCCGACATCATTCTCGAACACCGCCTTCATCGCACCCTCACCTTGGCCGAGACAGCCGGTCGGCCTTGCGATCGGGAGGTGGGGTCAGCTGCGGCATTTCGGCAATGGCGCCGTCACGACGGTCGATCTCGGCCTTCGCCGCCCCCCGTATTCTGGGGCCGTAGGCGAGATTCCGGCGCACCGTCATATGGGTGAAGATGGCGTAGTTCTGGAACACGAACCCAACACCACGGCGGCCCATCGGCACGCCGGCCATGTCGCGCTCGCCAAACAGGATCTTGCCGCTGGTCGGCTCCTCCATGCCGGCGATCATGTTCATGGTCCTCGACTTGCCGCAGCCGGACGGCCCGAGCGGCGTCGCGACATCCGGATCAGATCAGACATTGGAATTCCTCCCTCAGGACCAATGTTTCCTCCACAGCCCATGAGGGACATTGACGGCAGTACGGGAAGGCTGTCAACATCATAAATAATCAAAACACCTCACAACATCGCAACGAGGCAGGGAAATGCGTCATACGGAGATCCATCTAGCGCTCATGATGCCTCGATTTGATGGGAAATCTATTTTCCCATGCCGACGCGATCCTGCCGGGCGATCTGATTTAGGCTGGCTGCTTGCGCATCGGCCAAGGCCGGATACATCATTTCCCATCAGAATCGCGGATGGCGAAGAGCAGTCGCCACCCGGCCGGCGGTCGGCATTGCGTGATCCTGATGCATTGAGGAGATGAAAGACGGTGCGTTCCACCCTGACTGACATAGCCCGGGAAGCCGGCGTTTCCGCCGCCACCGTCGACCGTGTTCTCAACAACCGTCCGGGTGTGCGGGCGCGCACGCGCGAAATCGTGCTCGAAATGGCGCGGCGTCTTGGCTACATCGCCGAAGGCGCGAACGGGGCACCTCTCAAGCCCTTGTCCGGCGATGTCATCCGGCTCGACTTCGCGCTGCCGGCCGGCACCAATTCCTTCATCAAGATGCTGCATCGCCACATCGAAGCCCAAGCCTTGGCGCGGCCGGATCTCGATGTCCATATCGCCACCATTGAGGGTTTCAATCCCGACCGGCTCGCACGCCTTTTGCAGGATCTGCGCGGCCAGACGCAGGGCGTTGGAGTCATCGCGCTCGACCATCCAACGGTGCGCGAGGCGATCCGCTCGCTGTCGGCCAACGACGTCAAGGTGGTGACAATCGCCTCCGACATCCTGCATGTGCCAAGGGTCGCGTATATCGGCATCGACAACCGCGCCGCCGGGCGCCTGGCCGGCTATCTGCTCAACCGTTTCATGGGGTCGGAACGTCCTGGCAAGGTGGCGCTGTTCGCCGGCTCGCTCTCCTATCGCGGCCATGAGGAACGCGAGATGGGATTCCGGCACATATTGGCCGAGGAATCGCCCAATCTGGAGATCGTCGAAATGCGCGAGATGCTTGACGACCGCGAAAAGGCCTATTCGGAGGCATCAGCCCTTCTGGAGCGGCACCCCGACCTGGCCGCGATCTACAATGTCGGCGCGGGCAACACCGGCATTGCCCGCGCGCTCAAGGAGCGCGGCCGTGCGATATCGATGGTTTTCCTCGGCCATGAGGTAACCGAAGGCACCAAGGAGCTTCTGCTCGACGGCACGCTCGACGCGGTCATCGACCAGAACCCGCGCGTCGAAGCGCGCGAAGCGCTCAACACCTTGACCCATGCGGTCCGGAGACTGCCTTACGAATTGCACCAGCCGAGGCTCCAGGTGATCTTCAAGGAGAACATCCCGGAGATCTGACACTCTCTGAAATGGAGCGGCGCCGGAACCCCTGCCCGTTCAGCACGCCCGCTACTGGCCGGCCGCGACTTCCGCGCCGGCCGCGTCGACAAAGCTCTTGTCGATCCATTTGCCGTAGTCGATCGAGCCCTTCAAAAGCCCGGCACCGGCCATGAATTTCTCTTCGCCCTTGAGCGCCTCGATCGCATCGTCGGTCAGCCTCGGATCCTGGTGAAAGACGCCGTCCGCATAGGTCTTGCGTACCGATTTCTCCGACGACTTGGTCGCCTCGACGAATGTCTTGATCGTCTCGTCGGGATGGGCATCGGCCCAGCGCGAAATCTCGATGTCGACCTTCAGCAGCCGCTTGACCAGGTCGGGATATTTCGCCGCGAAGGCGCCGTTGACCGAAATGACGTTCGGCACGTTCCATTCCGGATGGGTGCTGGTGTCGAAGAGCACCCGTGCCTCGCCGGTGTCGACCAGCTTGGCCGCGGTCGAATCCGTTTCGACGAGGGCGTCGATGTCGCCGCGCAGCAGTGCCGGGCCGGATGCCTCGAAAGGCAGGTTCAATCCCTCGACATCACCGGTCGTCAGGCCGACGCTGTTCAGCGCTTTGCTGAAATTCGAGTGCCGCACCGTACCGGTGAGATAGGCGACCTTCTTGCCTTTGAGGTCCTGCAGCGTCTTCAGTGGAGAGTCGGATTTGACCACGATATACGAGCCGCCCGACCGCACATAGCTCGACAGGCCAATCAGCTTGACATCGGCGCCGGAGGCGGCGACGCGCAACGCGGGATTGTTGCCGGTATAGGTGAATTCGATGGCACCTGTCGCAAGCGCCGTCGTCGCCTCGGAGCCGCCATTGAAGGTGACAAGTTCGACCTTGATGCCGTCCTTGGCGAACTCCTTTTCCCACCAGCCGTCCTTCTGTGCGAGGACGAATTTGAGGTGCCCCGGCGCGGTGCTGCCGATGCGGATGAATTCGGGCTTGTCCTGCGCGAAGGCGGGCATGCCGCCAAGGCCGATGACGACGGCAATGGCGCCCTTCAGGAACAGCCGGCGAAATCCGTCGAATGCAATGTTGGACATGAGGAACATCCTTGCTGATTGGAATGAGTGAACGGCTCAGATGAGCGAGGACTCGGACTGGCCTTTCCAGGCGGTCGCCCAGCGCTCGAACCAGACGAGCAAATAGTTGACGGTGAGCCCGATGACGGTCAGCGTCAGGATGCCGGCATACATGTCCGCCGTTTCCATCATCAACTGCGAGTTCTGAATAAGGAAACCGAGGCCGGATTTGGCCGCCAGCATCTCGGCGCCGATCACCGCGAACAGCGACGACTTCACCGCCAGCCTTGCGCCGGCGACAACAGAGGGGATGCTGGCCGGCAGGATAACCTTCCGGAACAGGTCGAAGTCGGACGTACCCATCGAGCGCGCCGCCTTGATCAGCAGCGGATCGACCGACTTGACGCCGCTGATCGTGTTGACCAGCAGAAAGAAGACCGAGGAGTAGAAGGTGATCGCCACCTTCGATTCCTCGCCGATGCCGAGCAAAAGGATGAACACCGGAAGCAGCGCGAATTGCGAGGTGTTGCGCAGCGTCTGCACAAGCAGGTCAGAGACCTTCTCGAACAGCGAGTAGCGCCCCATCAGCAGGCCGAGCGGAATGGCCACCACCACGCCGAGAGCGAAGCCGATCACAGCGCGCTGCAGGCTGATGCCGATATGTTCGACCAGAACGCCCGAGGCGAGCAGGTTCCACCAAGCGACCAGCACCTCGCTCAGCGGCGGAAAGAAGATGCGGTTCAACCAGCCGAGCCGTGGCGCGATTTCCCACACGAGAAAGAACAGGCCGAGCAGCGGCAAGCCGTAAAGGAAAGTCCCGTGGCTCGTCCCTTTGCGCCGGACCTTGGCACTGTGGGCGGTGATGGCCGGGACTCTTGCGGCGGCCGCCGTCTCGCCGGCGCCGGCAAACAGATGAAGAGCGCCGGCAGGGCCGAACTTTTCGGTAAGATAAGCCATGGCTCTACCTCCTCAATGACTGAAGGCTGGCGACAGCGTCCAGTCCTTTTGCGCCTTGTTGACCTCATCGCGCAGCGCGTCCCAGACGCGGCCGCGATATCCGTTGAATCCGGCGCTGGCGCGGATGTCCCCGTCGCGCGGCCGTGGCAGGTCGATGTCTATGATCTCCTTCACCGCGCCCGGCCGCGCCGTCATCACCACCACGCGGTCAGCGAGGAAGATTGCCTCGTCGATCGAATGGGTAACGAAGATCACTGTTGTCTTGATCTTGCCCCAGATCCGCAGCAACTCGCCCTGCAGGAGCTCGCGCGTCTGCTGGTCGAGTGCGGCGAAGGGTTCATCCATCAAAAGCACTTCCGGGTTGCTCGCCAAGGCGCGGGCGATCGCCACGCGCTGCTGCATGCCCCCGGAGAGCTGGTTGGGGAAACGGTCCTCAAAACCGGCAAGACCGAACAACGATAACAAATGGCGCGCCGTCACCGTGCGCTCGGCCTTGGCGACGCCACGCACCTCCAGCGCGTATTCGATGTTGGCCAGCGCCGTGCGCCAGGGAAACAGCGCATATTGTTGGAAGACATAGCCGGTCTTAGGATCCGGCCTGGTGATGCGCCGGCCGTCGAGCTGGACATCGCCGCCGCTCGCCTGCGTCAGCCCGCCGATGATGTCGAGCAGCACAGATTTGCCCGAGCCGCTCGGGCCGACCAAAGTGATGAACTCGCCTTTGCGGATCGAAAGATCGACGCCGTCGAGCACGGTGACGCGGTCGGTCTCCTCGCCGTCGACGGTGACGAACTGCCCCGGCTTGAGCAGAAAGGTCTTCTTGATATCGCTGACGACGATGCGGTCCATGTCCTGTCGCTTCCTATTGCGCCACGCGGATGCGGTGCGTCGGGTCGAATTCAGAGCCGCCGGCCTTGCCGCGCTTCCAGCCGAGCGCGCGGGCGTAGCCGCCGAACAGTTGACGTGCCTCGACCTGCGCTTCCGTGATGCCGGTCGGCCCCTCGGCGAACTCGGCCACGTAAAGCGCGTCGGTCGGGCAGTAGATTTCACAGAGAAAGCAGGTCTGGCAGTCGTCCTGACGGGCGATCACAGGCGCGCCGTCCTTGGTAGCGTCGAACACATTGGTCGGGCACACCTTGACGCAGATGTCGCATTCGACGCAGCGCGCGGCCGAGACGATCTCGATCATGACGCCAGCTCCGCCAGGCGCTCCGGCGCCCCGGCAATGCGGAAGTCGTCGACGCCGGTGATGACCAGCCGATGCGCGAGGGCCGGGTTCTTGCCCTGCAGATCGGTGCGCCGATGCATGCCGCGGCTTTCTGTCCGATGCAGCGCGGCCGCCACCGACCAGCGCCCCGCGGCGGCGATCGACGCCGCCTCGCGCGCGCGGACCCGGTCCACCCCTTCGCCCCGCAGATGGTCGCGCACGTCGCGCCAGACACTCTCCAGCCGCCCCCGGCTTTTCTCCAAGCTCTCGCCGTTGCGGAAGAAATTTTTGTCGAGCGGCGTCACCTCGTTGCGCACCGCCTCGATGACCTCGCCTGCAGCGATGTCGGCACGCGGCGAGGCCGCCGGGCGCAGGCCGGCCTGGCCGAGTGGTTCGACGGTGTCGCGGAACGCCCTGCCGCCGCGACGCTTCGAATGGGTCGAGGCGCCCTTGCCCGCCCACCAGCCGCTGGCCAGCGCCCAGGAGGAATTGACGGCGCCGCCGCCCGATACCGCTCCGGTCATGATCTCGCGGCTGGCGGCGTCGCCTGCGACATAGAGGCCGGGCACGCCGGTGGCGCAGTCGTCGGAGACGATGTCGATGCCGCCGGTACCGCGTACCGTGCCTTCGGCGCGCAGGGTGATGCGGAACAGCTCGGTGAATGGATCGACACCGGCGCGGTCATAAGGCACGAAGCAGTTCGGCTGCCCTTGGCGCAACCAGCCTTGCAGCGCTGGTTCCGCTTGATCGAGGCGCGCATAGACCGGTCCCCCGATCAATGCGCGCGCCACCTCGTCCTCGCGGTCGCCGATGCCGTTGCGCAGCGGCTCACCGGCAGGGCCCAGGATCGGCGATCCATCCTCGCGATGGAACGAGGCCCAGCGGAACGGCAGCCCCTTGTTCAGCGAAGATCCGAAGGGCGCCAACGTGTATTTGCCGGTAAACTCCATGCCCGACAGGCTGGCGCCGGCCTCCGCCGCCATCAGATAGCCGTCGCCGGTCAGTCCAGTCCCGCCGAGGATGCGCTCACGGAAAGCGCAGCCGCCGGTCGCCAGCACCACTGCGTTGGCGTCGACGCGCCAGTCCTGGCCGGCCTGCCGGCCGATACCGGCCGCGCCTACGACGGCATCGCCATCCGACAGGAGTTCCAGCGCCGGATGATGGTCGAGCACGGTAACGCCAGCCAGAAGCACACGGCGGCGCATGAAGCGCATGTAGTCGGGCCCGCGCAGATTGGCGATGTAGAGCCGGCCGTCATCCTCGCTCGGGAACGGATAGCCCCACTCGGAAAGCCTGAGCAGGTTGCGATAGGCCGTGTCTACGCAGCGCAGCATCCAGCGCTGGTCCGCAAGCTCGCCGGTGCGCTGCCAGCGTCGCTCGACCACCGCATGCCTGTTGTCGCCCGGCGGTACGCACCAGGTACCCGTATTGGACGGCGCGGTGGCGCCGCTGGTGCCGAGATAGCCCTTGTCGGCCAGCACCACCTGCGCGCCGCTTTCGGCAGCGGCGACCGCCGCCCAGGCTGCGGACGGGCCTCCGCCCAGCACGAGCACGTCGGTCTGGAGTTGCAGCCTGTCGGACGCGGATTTTTGAGGCATGGACATGGATGCTCTGCGAAGGAGTGCGAGGCGCTAAGCAGCGCGCGCAGCGCCCGAGAACCACGCCGGCTCATTGCCGGCGCTCCATTTGATGTTGCAGCCGATCGACGGCACCTGGCCGGCGGCGGGCCTGCCGCCCTCCAGCACCGCGTCGACCGCCGCGCGCAGGTCGTTACCCGTCACCGCCTTGCCATTGCCCGGCCGCGCATCGTCGAACTGGCCATGATAGGCAAGCCGCCGGTCGGCGCCGAACAGGAAGAAGTCGGGTGTACAGGCCGCGCCATAGGCTTTCGCCGTCTGCTGCGAGGCATCCTTGAGATAGGGGAAGGAATAGCCGAATTTCTCCACTTCCTCGCCGATGCGGGCCAGCGTCTCTTCGGGATGCGCCTCATGGTCGTTGGCATTGATGGCCACCACTTGCAGCCCCTTGCCCGCATATTCCCTGGCGAAAGCGGCAAGCTGCTCGCGGATCAGCACGACGAAAGGGCAGCGGTTGGAGATGAAGGCGACGAGCAAGGCGGGCTTTGCATCGAAATCGCCGAGCCGGTGCGGCACGCCTTGGGCGTCGGGCAGCAGGAAATCGGCCGCTTTGGTGCCAAGCTCGATCGAGTTGGATTCTGTCTTCGGCATTGATGCGCTCCCTTCTTGCTGCCGCTCAGACGGACCATGCCGTGCAGCGCCGGACGAAGTTAGTCTATGAATTTAGTAGAATTATAGGCTAGACAACCCGCCTCCGGTCAACCGCGCCGCTTGGAATATCCTGCCAATGTTTCGGGCCGGGCGAAAAGTTTGTTCGAACGGAAGGCCGTTTTGAAAGAAATGAGATTTGGCGGGGAGCGAAGCGCCAACTGCCTTCGTCGTCCGCGTCGAGCTTGGTCAGGAAACGGTTTCCTTGCGGACAATTGCCCTGTCCCCGCCGACATCGATCGCGATCCGCTCGCCGGAAACAATGCCGTCAATCTCGCAGACCACCAGCGGCATGCTGATCCCGTAGAGAAATTCCGCGACGATGGCGCCCACTGCCAGGATCGGGTCAGGCCGTTCCAGGAGGATGCCGGCCGGCGCCGTGCCCCTGCGGATTGCCTCGGCCAGCACCGAGGATGAGGACGAGGAGCCGCGCCCGCTCGGCATGATCAGGATTTTCCCGGCGACGTTCTGGCCGAGGCCAGGATGCGAGTGATCCGTTATGTCGCCTGTCGTGGCATCAACGCCGCCCCAGAAGCTTAGCGGTTGCGAGAATACCAACGCCCGACCCTCGGCACTCCCGGCCAGTTGGAAGGTGCCGGATCGCTGGACGACGCCCGGTTCCACCGGCGCGGTCATGACGCGCCCCGCACGACATGCCCCACCGCGGCGGAGCGGATGCAATCCGCCATATCCGCGAACGCAACCGTCACGCCGATATTGCCCGGAGCGTAATGCGCCCATTTGCCGGAATTGGTCATCACCACGCCGTCGAGCCGTTCCAGAATCGCAGTGACATAGGTGCAGGTGTCGGCGACAGGGATCAGGCCGAACGCCTGTGTGCCATCAAGCGCGCCCTCCTCCTGCAATCGCGTCAGCGTCGCGCGACCGGTGTTGACATAGATCGGGATGCCCCTGCCCGGCGCGATGGCACGCAGCAAAGGTAGCAGGCGCATCCATTCCGCATGCGAGAAATGCGGAGTGCCCAGCGACACGGCCGCCAGCGGCGCCCCGTCGGGTACGCGCGACAGCTTGGCCAGTGCATGATCGATATCGGCGCGCGTGATGCGGATCGTCTCTTCCGGCGCTTGACCATGGAACGCCTCGTCGAGCGTTCCCGCTTCGGGCGTGATGCCGACCGCATGGAACAGCGCCACGGCGCCGGTAGTCGCTGCTGCCGCGCCCAGCGCCTTCAGCTGGTCCTCGTCGCGCGGCCGTGGCAGACCTGTGACAACCGGAACGCGATCGCCGCTGGGTTGCCCGATGATCAGTCCGACGCCGACGAACAGGGCGTCGCTCGGCTCTGGCTCAGCAAAGTCCAGCTCGAACAGGATGCGGCCGCGCCGGTTCTCGCTCAGATGCAGGCCCCAGGCCGGCGCGCGGCCCGTCATGGCGCAGCACAGGTCGATGAAATCGCCATAGCGGTTGGTGCGCGCGCCGATCACCGAATTTGCAAACACGATGGCGTTGGATTCGCCCCAGGCGATCTGCTGCCCGAAACCTGGCCGGAACCGCGTCTGGTAGGGCGCACAGGTGAAGGTCGCCTGGCAGCCGAGCTCGATATGCGCCTTCATCAGCCGCCGCGCCGGCGCTTCCTCCGCCGCCGGCATCTTCACCATGCCGGGATGGATGAGATCGAATGAGCCGACATTGAGCGTCGTCGGCACCTGCACGCGGCCGCCGCCCTCGACCAGCCGTTCGACGAAATCGAGCCCTGCCGTGCCATGGTAGAGGCAGCCATCGATATGGGCGCCGGCAATGTCGAGGAGGCTGTCCGCTCCGACGGCTTTGGAAAAGGCGACGAGGATCTTCATGGCCGCGGCCGCCGACGGCCCTTGCTCGCCGTCGAGCATGGATTGGTCCTCGGCAGTCAATTCCAACGTCATTGCCGCTCTGGCCCCTACTCGATCTTATGGCGCGAAGGAACGCCAGCAGTTCAGTGAACTACCCCGCAGGGATCAACACCGTGCTCTGCGGGGACCAGCGTAGTACGACATGCTGACCTTCCGCCAGCCTGTCAGCGCCGGTGTTCTGGACGATGACCTTCAGCGTCTGGCCGGCACGCTCGACAAAGTAGGTGCTGTTGTTGCCGGCGAAGATGCGTTTGCAAACCTGGCCCTTCAGTATGTTGGCATCGCCGTCCGAAGTTCCGGCATCCAAGGCAATCCGAATACGCTCCGGACGCACGGCGCAGCTTGCCTTTGCGCCGGCGGCAAGCCTGGCGCCGGCCCCGGCGGCGATCGTCGTGCCGTCCGCCAAGCGGATGCCGTTGCCGGTGGTATCGCCGCGAAAGATGTTGGCATCCCCGAGGAAGATGGCGGCGAATTCGCTTTTCGGCCTGTCGTAGATCTCCTCCGGCGGCCCTTCCTGCACCAGCCGGCCATAGCGCAAGATACCGATGCGGTCGCTCATCGTCAGCGCCTCTTCCTGGTCGTGGGTGACGAAAATGGTTGTGATGCCGATCTCGCGCTGGATGCGCTTGAGCTCGATTTGCATGTCGACGCGCAGCGCCTTGTCGAGCGCGCCGAGCGGCTCGTCGAGCAAAAGCACGCGTGGCTTGGTGACGATGGCGCGCGCCAGCGCGACCCGCTGGCGCTGGCCGCCGGAGAGCTGATGCGGCTTGCGACCGCCGAGCGAGCCGAGCTGAACGAGGTCGAGCGCGCGTTGCACCTCGGTGGCAATCACCGCCTTGGCCTCGCCGCGCACCGACAGGCCGAAGGCGACATTGTCGGCGACGCTCATATTGGGGAACAGCGCGTAGTTCTGGAACACCATGCCGATGCGCCGCTTCTCGACCGGTACCCGCTCGACGCTCTCGCCGCCGATGGCGATGCGGCCGCTGTCGGGAAAATCGAAGCCGGCGATTTGCCTGAGCAGCGTGGTCTTGCCGCTGCCTGATGGCCCAAGCAGCGCGTAGAAGCCGCCATCGACGAAATCGATCGAGACGTCGTCCAACGCCTTGTGCGCGCCGAAGCTGCGCGAGACGTTTGATACCTGGACGCCCGCCATTATTTCTCTCCGCCGAATTTGAAGAAGCGCGCTGTGAGCAGCATCAGCGCCATCGACACCACGATGATGATGGTGGAGACCGCGTTGATCTCGGGCGTGAAACCCTTGCGGATCGCGGCGTAGATCTCGACCGGCAGCGTCGTCTGCCCCGGCGTCGCCAGGAAGTAGGACACCACGAACTGGTCGAACGACACGGCGAACGCAAACAAGCCGCCCGCGATCACACCCGGCATGATCCACGGCAGCGTAACCCGGTTCGTCACCTGCCACTGATTGGCCCCGAGCGAGCGTGCCGCCTCTTCCAGCTCCGGCGCGAAGGTTTGCAGCCGGGCCGAGACGACGACGATGACATAGGGCAGCGCCAGCGCGACATGGCCGAGCAGGATGGCGAACAGGCCGCGTCCAATGCCGATGCCGAAGAAGAAGATCAGCATCGCCGTGCCGGTGATCAGCCAGGGAATGGCGATCGGTGGGAACAACAGCGCCTGCAGGAATTTCTTGCAGCGGAATTCATTGCGGTAGAGCGCCAGGGACGCCGCCGAGCCGAGCACGGTCGAGATGACCGTGGTGATGACGGCGATCTCGATGCTGTTCCAGGTGGCGGCGATGAGCTGGTCGTTCTGCCACAGCGAGGCGTACCATTCCGTCGTCCACTCGAATGGCAGCTGGTAGAATGGCGAGACGTTGAACGACATCAGCGCCATGATAATGATGGGCAAATACAGGAAGGCGAGCAGCACCGCGATATAGAGGCGGCCGAGCCACTCCAGGATACGCGTCGTCGCCATCACGCCACCCTCCGCAGCACCGGTGCGGCCAGCGCCAGAATGATCAGCACGACGGCCAGCAGAATGAAGGAGAGTGCGGCCCCCAGCGGCCAGTTGAACACGGCGACGAACTGGTCCTCGATCACCGTGCCGTAAAAGGTGCCGCTGCGGCCGCCGAGGATCCGCGGCTCCATGAAGGAGCCGACGACGGGCACGAATATGAGGGCCGCGCCCGCCACCAGGCCCGGCATCGATAGCGGGACAATGACCCGCTTCAGCACCTGCAGCCGCGAGGCGCCGAGCGAGCGTCCGGCCTCGAGCAATGAATCGTCGATCGCCTGCAAAGTGAGATAGCAGGTCAGCACCATGTAGGGCACATAGGAGTGCACCAGTCCGATGATGATCGCCGGATAGGAATACATGAGGTCGATGTTGATCTTGAACGGCAGCACAGCGTTGAGCGCGGTGTCGAGAATGCCGCCTTCGCGCAAAACCATCGCCCAGGAGAAGATGCGCACCAGCCCGTTCGACCAGAACGGCAGGATGACGAGCAGGAAGATCGCCTCGCGGCTGCGCCCCTTCAGCACCTTGGCCAGTACATAAGCCGCGGGATAGCCGATGACGATGCACCACAAGGTCACCTCGAGGCCGAGGCGCAGCGAGGCGAGCAGCAGCGTCAGGTAAAGGTTCTGCGAGAAGAAGGCGGCGTAGTTGCCAAGCGTGAACGCCCACGGCTTTCCCGTCAGCGGCAGGTCGGTCATGAACGAGAAGAACACCATGGCCGACAACGGCAGGAAGATCGCCACCGTCAGCCAGAGATAGGCGGGCGCCAGCAGCGGCAGTGCCGACCTCAGCCCGCCGCGCACTGCGACCGCACCCTCTGCTGCCATGCTATCCTCCTCCCCGGATTGGAAGGACCAACCGGCGCGAACGCCGGCTGGCCCTGGCGCGGGTTTTACTTCACGTCGACCTTGAGCTGCTGCCAGAGCGTAAGATAAGCTTCGCGCTGCGCATCGGTGATCGGAGCCTGGAACTGGATGCGCTTGGCGACTGTGGGATCACCCATCACCTTGCGGTTGAACGAATCCTCGGGCAACGCTTCCACCGCCTTGGTGTTGGCCGACACCGGTGCACCGACCTTGGTGACCCATTCGACATAGAATTTCGGATCGATCATGTAATTGATGAAGGCTTCGGCGCCCGCGACATTCTTGGAGCCGACCGGGATGGAGAAGGCGTCCAGCCAGGCGACGGCGCCTTCCTGCGGGATCACGAGCGAGACCGGCAGCTTGAAATGCGTCTTGGCGCGGTCGGCCGAACCGCTCCAATAGGTGCCGATGTCGATCTGGTTGGAAGCCACCATCTGGTTCCAGTCGTTCTCCGAGCTCCAGAAGGTCTTGATCTGCGGCATCAGCGAGGTGAGCTTCGTCTTGACCGCGTCCATATCCTTGATGTCGTTGATGTTCTGGCCCGTCGCGATGGCGCCGAACTGCACCGCCTCGACGGCGTCGTCGCGGATGACGACGCGGCCCTTGTGGGCGGGATTCCACATTTCGGCGATCGACGTCGGCGGCTTGTCGAAGGACTTTTCGTTGATGGCAAGGGCGGTCAGGCCCCACACCCACGGCACGCCATAGACCTTGCCGTCATGGTCGAGCATCGGCGAGTTCGCCTTGTCCTTGCTGATATCGGCATAGTTGGGCAGCTTGGAGGTGTCGATCGGCTGGATCAGCTTTTCAGCCATCGCCTGGTCGTTGAAGGCGGCGTTGATCATGACGACGTCATAGAGGCCGGGATTGGTGCGGATCTTGGTCAGCATTTCCTGTTCGGAATTGAAGAAGTCGTTGACCACCTTATGGCCGGTCGCCTTCTCGAAGGCGGCGATCGCCCATGGCTCGTCGGCGCCGTAGCCCTTCCAGTTGAGCACGTGCACTTCATCGGCCTTGGCGGCAAAAGTAAGTGCGGAGGTGAAGACGGCCGTCGCCGTCAGCAGGGCAGTAAAGTCAGGCATGCGCATGTTCGTTCCTCTCTTTTGTTTGCCCGCTTCCCGGGCTTAATCAGGCTGTCTGATGGGCCTTCCGGTTCTGGCCTCGCGCGCCGGTCGAGCCACCGTCGGCATGGCTCAGGAAAGTCCGGATCTCCGCGTCTGTGGGCGCGGATGAACCGCCATGGCGAGTGACCGAAATGGCCGCCGCCGCATTGGCGTAGCGCGCCGCCTCGAAAGGCAGCATGCCGCGCGCGAGCGCACTTACGAAGGCGCCAATATGAGTGTCGCCGGCGCCGTTGGTATCGACCGCCGCCACCTTGAAACCGGGAATGGTCCCGGCGGAACCGTCCGCCAGTCGGATATGGCAGCCCCTGGCGCCGCAGCGGATGACGACGCCGTCGGCCTTGGGACAATGATCGGCAAGCAATCGCGCCGCAAGGGCGTCGGCATCGCCCGGGCCGGCAATGTCGGCGGCTTCCGTCGTATTGCAGCTCAGCCAGGTCGTGCGGGCGAGCACCCGCGACAGGGTGGCGCGCGAAATGTCCGAAACGACCGGCGTCGGGTCGAAGACAAGTGGAATGTCCGCCGGCAGCGTCTCGATCCAGTCGGTGAGCGCGTCGCGGCTGCCGGGATAGCTCAGCGTATAGCCTGACGTGAACACCCAATCCTCGGTCGAGACCAGCACCGGAGCCATCATGTCGAGGCTGAGCACGCTCTCCGCCCCCGGCCACGACACGAAGGTGCGTTCGGCATCGCTGGAGATCATGGCGACGCAGTTGCCGCTATCCATCAGAGGCGAAGGCTGCGTCAGAATGTTGATATCTTCGACGGCGAAGGCGGCGCGCAGGAAGTCGCCATTGGGTCCGCTGCCGAGTTGGCCTGCGAATACCACCTTCATCCCGGTGCGGATTGCCGCGACCATCATGTTGAAACCGCCACCGGCGACCTGCGCATAGCTCGAAGCCGTCTTCTCCGTGCCCGGCGCCGGCAAGGCATCGATACGGTAGACATAGTCGACCACCGCGCTGCCGATATGGACGAGACGCGCGCTCATGCCGCCGCGTCCTTGCCGGGGCCGGCCTGCTCCAGGCGACTGTGCGAGGTCCGCGCCGCGACGAGATCGGCGGCGAGCGCACGAACGCCCGCCATGTCAAAGCCTTTGAGGCGGGCGATGCGGTCCTGCGGCAATCGTGAAAGGCCGGTGCAGGCGCCGGCCATGCCTGCGGCGATGGCGCCGATCGTGTCGGTGTCGCCGCCGAGATTGGCGCTGATGACCGCCGCTTGCCAAGCATCGCCGCCGGCGACCTCCAGCACAGCAAAAGCGGCCGGAACGGACTCCTGGCTGGCAACGCCGGTGCCGACCAGATCGGTGATCAGCCGGACCGCGTCTCGTGGCGCCTTGCCGCGGATCAGATCCTGCGCCCAGGCGACGCGCGCGGCGATGTCGCCGCCGGTCACCCAGTGGCCGTGTGTCGCCCCCCGCCTCGCCGCCGCGACGGCGCTGTCGGACGCGGCGCGCCAGTCGCCGCCGGCGATGCCGCGGCTGACGGCGGCCGCGACCGCCGCGGCGGAGGCAATGGCGATCGAGGTGTTGTGTGTCGCCCGGCAGGTTTCGGCCACCTTGTCGACGAGCGCATCCAGCGGCTCCGGCTGCATCATGATGCCGAGCGGCGCGATGCGCATGGCCGCGCCATTGGTGTCGCCGCCGCGCCCAGCCTCCTCGGCTGGCACGCCCTTGTTGATGGCGTCGATGGCGCGCTTGGTCGACGGTCCCAAAAGGTCGTAGCTGCCGCGCGCCTTGACCTCGCGCTCCCAGTCGAGCAGCGCGTTGACCCAGCGCGCATGGTCGAAGCGGTCGCCTGAGGCAACCAGGATGCGGCCGAGCAGCAGCGCCTGCTCGGTATCGTCGGTGATAGTCCCGGCCGGCAGCCCTTTCGACACCGGATGATCGGCAAAGGGCGAGACGAAATCCTCGACATGGCCGTAGAGTTCGGCGATACGCTGAGGCGACAGAAGCTGCGTCGGCATGCCGAGCGCGTCGCCCAGCGCCCCGCCGACGAGCGCACCCATGGCGCGGTCCATCTCAAGCTCGTTCTCCGGCATCGCTCAGAACCTCATATGCAGCGCGAAATGGGCGGGATTGAGCAGGCTGGTGACATATTCGACCGGCCGCTCATCGGCCGCGCGCGTCAGGCGACGGCCACGCAGGAAGGGTGTGCCTTGCGCGCAGCCGAGGATAGCGGCGTCATGGATGTTCAACATCTCGATGTCGACCCACTCCTCGCCATGGTCGGGTACAAGCCCCGCTTCGCGCAGCGTCTGGTGCAGCGAGCCTTCGCGCAGGCCGCGCAGCGGCACGTCCTCCAGCTCGGGCGACAGCGGCAGGCGGCTGCGTTCGATGGAGATGGCATGGCCGTCGCTGGCATTGGTGCGAACCCGGTCGACGGCGATGAAGAGCGGGCTTTCGATGCCTAACAGCACGGCAAGCTCGGGGTCCTCGATCACCTCCAGTCGCAGCGTCCGGGTATCGGCGTTGGCGCCGGCATTGGCCAGCGCGCGCGACCAGCCGATCGCATCATCGACAGGCTTGCCGTCAAAGGTGACGAAGGATCCGATGCCGACCTTTGTGGTGATCAGCCCGCGGCTGGACAGTTCCTCCAGCCCCTTGCGCACCGTGTTGCGGCTGACGGAAAAGCGTTGGACGAGTTCATTTTCGCTTTGCAGACGGTCGCCGAAACCCAGCACGCCGGAACGGATCTCGTGTTCGAGAACGGTAGCGATCTGCTCGGGCTTGCCCGTGCCGGGAGACAGTTTGATCGCGCTCCGCTTCATATAAGTACCTGTATAGTGAACCTGTCTAACCTTGTTTAATCTCCTCGTATAGCGGGCTTGTCAATGGGACGGGTCATGTGCCCCGATGCACTGCTTTCGACGATCAGCCGGCCGCAGGCGGCAACGAAGAAGGAATTTCCCCAGTGCTGGACGCGTCGCACCGTGTCGCGATCCTGCTCCGGTGACCCTAGCGGCAGAAGAAGGAAAGCCCGCTCCGGGAACCGGGGCGGGCCTTGGAGGAGGACAAGGGTGGGACCTCTCCTCTTGCTTTCCACGGGGGGGTGTGGACCGAAATCACCTTACGGGAGTTTCGCCAGAGGCCCGATCACAAGCCTGTTTGCCCGCATCACGATCCGGTGCGCACCGGCATCGACATTGGTCACGGGATCGCGATCAGCGACCAATGCATGTCGCCCAAACAATGCATGTCGCCCAAAAGCGGCTCTCGCCTTGTGAGAACGACGTGCACGACGCGCTTTAGATGCGTCCGAGCACGACCAGAATAATGACGATCAGCAACACAAGCCCCAGCCCGCCGCCACCATAATAACCGGTTCCGTAGAACGGACCGCCGCCGAGGCCGCTGAAGCCGCCGAGCAGGGCGAGGATAAGGATGATGATAAGGATGGTTCCAAGACTCATGGCTTCCACTCCCGCAGGCACTTGCGCGCCGGTTCGGCAGTTCTGGGTTGAGAATGTTGCTCACAGACAACGCTTTGAACGCGTTCGCGTTCCACCTAATGCATGACGTCGAGATGCTGACGGCGCAATTCGTGCCGCAGTCGTCCCGCAATTGCGGGTTTTCCGATCGGCCGAAGCCGGGAGAGCGCGGTCAAAGCTTCACGGCTGGTTCCGCGCGTCCATCCGGCGCCGCCATCTCAGCGGTGGGCGATCCGCAGGCAGAGCTTCACCGATCGCGGTCATAGGCCCGGCAGCGGCCAGGGATTGTCAGGCGATCCCGTAGAATAACCTGTAGGGTACGCGATTCATGTACTCGCGATACTCCGGCAAGGTGGCCAACAATGCCTCTTCGCGCAGAATACGATACAGCTGAAGGAAGGTGACCACGGCGTAGACGGCGAGATTGTAGAAGGAAAAAGCCGACAGCAGAAACAGGACGTGACCAGCAAGATAGCCGGCATAGATCGGGTGCCGCACCAGCCGATAGGCGCCAGCGGTCATCACACCGCGATTGGCAGGCAGGATGGCGAAGGAACGGCCCAGGGATATCTTGCCCCAGATGACGAAAGACAGCGCCAGCAGTTGCAAAGGCGCGGCGACATAGATCGGGATGATAGCCGCGCCCGGTTCGAGACTGATGAGGGCGGCGCCGAAACTGGCAGTCACGGAGACGATGACGATAAGCGGGTTCCAGTCACGCACCACCGGTCGCCGCGAGAGGAGCAGCCAGGTAAAGGTGAGGATCTCGGAAATCGCCACGAGCGCGACATTGAGCCGAGTCGGATCTTGCACCAGCCGATACACGCCGCCGTAGACGAACAACCCGGCGCAAGCGAGCGCGCAGGCGCGAAAGAAGCCTTCGCGCAGATCGACCATGATTTCGTGCTTGCGCGCGGCGGAGAAAAACCCGTCCTCGTCGGCACGTGAAAGCGTTTCACTTTTTGACATGAGCAAGGCAAATACCCGGTGACCCCTCGGGTGAGCTTTGCACGCAACTATTGCCGGGCAGTTAACCCGCAGATCGGATCGACATCAGGTCGACTTATCTTCGATCGTGCATTGTCAGGTTGCGAGAGCGGGTTTGCACTTTATGCTTGCATTTCAGGAACAAATAAGGAACAATGAAAACCCTAGCTGCCAAGGCGGATTAAAGTTTTGGGGGGACCAGCGATATGATGAGGTGGAAGGATGCGGGGCTCCTCGCCGCCGCGATCGCGCTGACAAGCCTTGCGCCCGACCGGTGGCCCTCAGCCGGGCTTGGCGCCGCTCTCGCCCGGAACACGCCTGCGCTCGCAGCCGAGAAGGATTATGCAACCTGCTTCGGCGAGGACATCGAGCCGGACAAGCGCATTGTTGCCTGCTCCGCGATTGCGGAGGACGCCGCAGAGCCAGCGCGCAGCCGCGCCACAGCCTATTTCCAAAGGGGCGTCGCTCTCGGCGACCAGAAGCAATACGACCGATCGATCGCCGACTACAGCGAGGCGATCGCGCTCGATCCGAACGACGCTTCCGCGTATCTCAACCGCGGCGCCGACTGGTTCAGCAATGGAGACGACGACCGTGCGATCGCGGACTTCAACATCGCCATCAGCCTGGAGCCGTCCTCCAGCGATGCCTACAGCAACCGTGGCCTCGCCTTCCTGCACAAGGGCAAGACCGACGCGGCCATCATCGATTTCCAACAGGCAATCGAGGCGGACCCTCAGAATGGCAAGGCGCATGCGGGCCTGGGCATCGCCTGGGACAGGATGGGCGACCCGAAACAGGCCCTGGCCGAGTATGACGAGGCGGTCCGTATCGATCCCAACAACATATTGGCCAATGTCAAACGCGGTATCGCCCGCGCCGCCGAGAGTGAGTTCGATCCCACTGTCACCGATGACGATGCTGAACAGGCGCCCGGCGAGGACTTATCCGCCGCCAAGGATACGACCAGCAATCGCGCAGCCGCAAAGACCTTGATCGAGCGTGCGGGGATGCGGCTGTCGAAATATGGCCTCGAAGGCGCGCTTCTCGATTTCGACAAGGCGATCAGCCTCGATCCCGACAATGCGGACGCCTATCTCGGGCGCAGCCGCGCAAGGACACTCAAGGGAGACAGCGCCGGAGCGGCGGCGGATTGCCTGCGCGCCATCGAGCTTGATCCGACGCGGGCAGGAAGCTGCGGCGCTCAGCTCGCCGCCGACCAAAGCAAGCCGGCACCGTTGCCGGACACCCAACAGCAAAAGCAGCGAGCCGTCGTTCCGGATATCACTGCTACCCAAGACACGCTGGCCGCAAGGGTTCTGGAGGCGACCGATCCGCGCGCCCTCGAAGCGATCCTTGGCGGCGATGCCTTCCTGGACATGGGCAAGTACGATCAGGCGATCGGCGCCTACAACAAAGCGATTGCGCTCGATCCGAACAACCGGTTCGCCTATTACGGCCGCGGCAAGGCCCAGGCCGCCAAACGCGTTTACGAGCAAGCGATCGCCGATTACGACACGGTCATCCAGCTCGCCCCCAATTTTGCTGCGGCTCATTCTCGCCGGGGCCTCGCCAAGATCACGTCAGGCGATGCCGAAGGCGCTCTTGCCGATTGCAGCCGGGCTTCAACACTCGATCCAAAAGCGCGCGACGCCTACTTCTGCATGGGCATGGCCTGGCACGCCAAGGGCGACGCGGGGCGCGCGATTGCCGCCTATTCGGTAGCCATCGAGATCGATCCGAAAGACGACGCCAGCCATTACGGGCGCGGCATGGCGCGTGCTGACAGGAAGGACTATGACGAGGCAATCGCCGACTTCGGCCAGGCGATCAAGCTCGATCCCGACAATCGCGATTACGCAGTCGCCCGCAAGGCGGCTGTGGCTGCGAAGGGACAGGGCGATATGGCCGCCGCCACGCTCGGCGCCGTCAGCTCGGCGGCGGCCACCGCCAGTTCAGCCGCCGGTTCGGCCGCACCGAGCGATACTGATTCGGCCGCCAAGGCGCTTTTCGCCAAGGGTCGGAGGCTGTATGAGAAAAATGACTATGACGGCGCCATAGCCCTGTATGGCAAGGCGATCGCACTGGTCCCGGCATTTCATGACGCCTATCTGGCCCGGGCCATGGCTTGGGAGGCCAAGAACGATTATGCTCATGCTGTTGCCGACTACACGCAGGCGATCGCGATCAATCCGAATATAGCCGAGACCTACTACAGTCGCGGCCAGAACCTCAGTTTCCAGGAAAACTACGACGGGGCGTTTGCCGACTTCGAAAAGGCCATCAATCTCAACCCCGCGGACGCAAGGGTCTATGCCGATCGAGGCCTCCTATGGATGGGAGGGCACGAGGACGTCGCCGCGCTGCACGATTTCGAAAAGGCCATCAGCCTCGATCACAAGAACCCCTTTGGCTATTTCGGTCGAGGCGTGCTCCGAACCAGCAGAGCGGACTATGAAGGGGCCATCGCGGATTTCAGCCAGGCGATAAGGCTTAAGCCGGATTTCGCAACCGCCTACGAGGCGCGGAGCCGGGCGTGGGAAGCCAAGGGCAACCGCAAGCGTGCTCAGGCCGATCGCAAGAAGGCACTGAGCCTTGGGGTAGATTAGACGGGCTTTTCGGGAGGGCGCGGATTTTGCGTTGGAGTGGTTTGGGCGTAATGGCAGTCGCCGCTCTGTGCTTTATTGCGGTAAAGGTTTTGCCTTGGGCGCAGCTCTGACGAGGCTGACGAAAGGCAATCAGCTTGAGCAGCGCTGGCGCCCGATGCGGTTTGATCCCTACCCCAAATAGAAGTTACTGAAATAGTTGCCAAAATCCGGTTGCCGGGCAACGGGCTCGCCGTCCCCGTTCCGGAGGATGCCGGCGGCGAAGAGATAGGAACCGATCGCTTCCATCTTGGCCGGGTCCATGCTGCCTATGGCGCCGTTTCGCCGGCGCAGATAGTGCCCGTCGATCAGCGTCTTCAGCGAGGCGTGGATCAATGCCGGATTGGTCAGGGCGTCCTTGTTGGCGGCGATCAGCAGTGTGGCCGCTTCTTCGGGATGATCGACGGTGAACTGGTAGCCGCGCCGCGTTGCCCGTATGAAGCCCGACGCCAATTCCGGATTTGCACGCAGATACGCATCGCTAGAGGAGATCAGCGTGGTGTGCTCGTCGGGCACGCCGTAGTCGGCATAGACGAAGCTTCGCTGTTTGACGCCTTTCAGTTCTGCCTCGACGCCTTCCCAGGTCGAGACCTCCAACGTGAAGTCGACCGAACCGTTGGCCAGCGCCTCATAGGCGGACGTGCCGAGCGTCACCGTTTCGAAAGCCCCCTTGCCGCCGTCGTGACGGATGATGGTCGAGATCAGCGCGTTTTCCCAGGCACTGCCGAAACCGCCATAGGTCAGGCCGTCAAGATCCCTGGGGGTTTTGATCTCGTCACGCGCTGCATTGAACACCAGCCGTCCGGTTTCGGACTGCACCACGGCATAGACCGCCTTGAGATCGGCGCCGGCGGTTTTCTGGGTGAAGAGGCCGATGGAGCCGTTGATGCCGAAATCGGCAACGCGGTTGGCAACCAGCGTGCCTGCACCGGTATCGCTGTAGGGCAGGATGTCGACCTCGAGGCCGGCCTCACTGTAAAACCCTTTGTCGCGAGCGACGAACAGGCCGATATGGTTGGTGTTGACCGTCCAGTCCAGCGCCACCGTTACTTTCCGGGCGGCCGCCTGGGCAAGAGATCGGCCTGGCCGGGCTACAAGGGGAAGGCCGGCAGCGGCAGTGAGCAGCAAGGCTTGCCGGCGCGTCAGGTCAGTCATGGTCCGTGTCCTTCTGGTGGCTCGGGTTGAGGAGGATGTCGAGGATCTCGGCTTCGAGGGTGCCGGCCTGCCGTGCAGCGCCGCCGGCCAGTTCGCGTGGACGCGGCAGCGGCACGGTGATCTCAGCGACGACGCGCGCCGGCCGCGCCGAAAGCACATAGATGCGGTCGGACAGGAACACAGCTTCGCGCACGTCGTGGGTGATCAGCAGCGCCGTCCAGCAGTGGCGCCGCCACATCTGTTCCAACCAGCGTTGCATGGCGGCGCGGGTCAGCGCATCGAGTGCGCCGAACGGCTCGTCGAGCAGCAGCATATCGCGTTCCTGCACCACGGTGCGCAGCAAGGCCGCGCGCTGGCGCATGCCGCCGGAAAGCTGCGCCGGAAAATGCCGTTCGAAACCGGCAAGCCCGAATTCCTCGAACAGCGGAGCAACGTGAGCGCGGGCAGCCTTGCGCCTGACGCCTTGCACCTCAAGCCCGAGCGTGGCGTTGTCGAGAATGCGCCGCCAAGGCATCAACGCGTCGCGCTGCGGCATGAAAGCGAAATGCCGGCCGTGGTCATCGAGCGGCTTGCCGTCGAAGAATATCTCGCCCTCGCCGTGAAGCGCGCCGGTCAGAAGCTGGAACAGCGTCGACTTGCCGGCGCCGGAGGGGCCTAGAATGGAGACGAATTCGCCGGCGCCGACGCTGAGCGAAATGTCGGCAAGCACGTCGAGTCCTTCGAAGGCCTTGCGCACATGTCGCAGTTCGAGCCGGTTCATCGCCACGGCCCCTTTCCTGCGGCCCGCCCGCCGGCGGTCCGTTCCCATGGCATGGCAAGGCGCTGGACCAGCATCGTCAGCCCGAACAGGACGAGCGTCAGCACGGCGCTGACGGCGACGGCGGCCAGCACCAGGTCCGGGCGGAAGTTGTTCTTGGCGTTGAGCATGTAGATGCCGAGGCCCTTCGCCGCGCCCGCATATTCGGCGAAGATGGCGCCCACGACAGCATAGGTGATCGAGATCCTGACACCGGCGAAGAAGTAGGGCAGCGCCGAGGGCAGCCGCGCCAGGACGAAGACACGCCAGCGCCCTGCCCCCATGGCGCGCAGCATTTGGCCGATCTCAGCCTCCGTCGCCTCATATCCTTCGGCCAAAGCCACCAACATCGGAAAGAAGGTGACCAGCGCCACCAGCATAATCTTGGGCATCAGCCCAAAGCCGAACCACAGCACCACCAGCGGTGCAATCGCCACCAGCGGCAAGGTCTGGCTGACCACGAAGACCGGAAAAAGGGCGCGCCGCAATGGCTGGGAGAAGTCGATCAATATCGACAGCGCAAAGGCACCGCCGAGCGAACAGGCAAAGCCTGCGAGCGTGGCACGGAGGGTTGGCACGGCGTTATCGGCCAGCGCGTGCCGGTTGAGCATTGCCTGAGCGAAGACGCGCGATGGCGCCGGGAGGATTGTCGGCTTGATGCCACCAAAGCGCGCATAGAGTTCCCACGCGGCTAGCAGCAGCCCCACCGAAAGCATCGCCGGAGCGGTTCTGGCGATGAGGTCCACGATCGGACGCGAAGGGGCGGACGGGGAGGACACGCAGGTACCCGGAGCGGATGGCGCGGGGCGCGCCGTCAGACGGCGGTGGGGCTGTTGGCCGAGACGGTGACGTCGAGCGTTACGTGGCCGGCACCCGGCCCGAAGCGGCAAAAGGCCTCGTTGAGTGCGGTAAAAATGGCGCCTGCGTCGCCGCGCAACTTTGTGCAGAAATGCTTGGAGCGCTCATATACGCCCGACTGCTTCAGGAAGTCGATGCAGCCATAGATCTCGTCCATGTGGTCGTCGGTGCCCATGACATAAAGCGAGAACTGCGCCGCCGCCGGCTGGCCGGTGGCGGTCACGCCGCGCACGGCGGCGATAGCGGCTTCCTTGCGCGGGCCGAGCGGCCCGGCAGGTCCGCCAAACGCGTCGGAGCGGCAGATCGGATCGTCCGGCTCGCCCGGGCAGCCGCGCGAGATGGCGGCCGAAAGCACGCAATGCTTGCCGCTGCGCGCTGCCGCCACGAACAGGTCGCGCATGGCAGGAAACAGCACCTCGGGCGGTCCGACCAGCAAGGTCGAGATATCGTCGGTCTCGATCCGCAGTCGATCACGATAAGGGTCCAGTGCCCCGAGCGCGCCAAGGATGACGCCGACAAAATCGCTGGACATGGGATATAGGGAAATCTGTGCGCCTGAAAACATCGCCCGCCTCGCTCCGCTGGTATTACCCAGATCAGCTTCTAGGGTCTGTGGGCTTGCCGCCCCCGTCTCAGCCCCGACCGTACGGAGCACCCCTGTGGATGGACGCGTTAAAGCACCAATCGGGCGGCTATGAAAGCTGTTTTTTCAGGACCATCGCCGGAAATGCATTGCGCCAGGCCTGATTTATGGGCGGTTCCGTCGGGCCCGGTCTTGAGGGAAATTTGTCCGGAACCTTAGCCACGACGAGTGGTTGTCCCTATAGTCGCAAACGCGACGAACTTCGTGGAAACGAGCGAAGACTTCACAGAAATGGAGACAAACCATGCTCATGAAAATCCTCGCAGCTTCGGCTCTTACCATTGGTCTCGCGACTTCGGCGATGGCGCAAAGTGCTGGCGGAAACGGCGCCAATAATGGGCCCGGCAGCGGCCAGTCGGTCACGGTCGACCCGAACACGCCGGCATCGCCGAACACGGTGGATCCTGGCACGACCGGGAGCACGACCGTCATGCCCGACGGCATGAATTCGAACGCGGACCGGAACTGTCCGGCCAGCCCACAAGGTGCTCAGCCGGATGCCAGCCACACCGCTCCGGGCACGGCTTCGCCGACCGTCAACGACAAGCATTGCGGCAAGTAGCCACTCGCCGAAACTGCTGGAGAATGCCACGGGGCGCCTGTTCCGTGGCGTTTCCGTCTCTTTATGTTTCACCCTCGCCGAACAGGCAGGCGCCTGAGACGTAAACCGCCATCGGCCTTCGTCTCGGTTCGGGGGCGTCTACGAAACAGCCTTTTCGCGAACCGGCAGCTTCCAGCCCGGCCTGACGAAATGACAGGTGTAGCCGTTCGGGTATTTCTGCAGATAGTCCTGATGCTCGGGTTCGGCTTCCCAGAACGCGCCGGCCGGAGCCACCTCGGTGACCACCTTGCCGGGCCACAGGCCCGAGGCGTCGACGTCGGCGATGGTGTCTTCGGCGACGCGCTTCTGCTCATCGCTGGTGTAGTAGATCGCCGAACGGTAGCTCATCCCCACATCGTTGCCCTGGCGGTTGCGTGTCGTCGGATCATGAATCTGGAAGAAGAACTCCAGCAGCGTACGGTAGCTCAGCTTGGCGGGATCGAAATTGATCTCGATGGCTTCGGCATGGGTGCCGTGGTTTCGGTAGGTGGCATCAGGCACGTCGCCGCCGCTGTAGCCGACGCGCGTGGACAGGACGCCCGGGATGCGTCGGATCAGATCCTGCATGCCCCAGAAACAGCCGCCGGCAAGCACCGCGCGTTCGCTTGAAGTCGCCATATCAAATCTCCCCAAAGCAACTCCGGGGAAAGGTTGTAGCCGTTTCCGTCCGGAATTGCGCACGATAAAACTGGAGGCCCAGCGCTATGACAGCCGCTCCAGGATTTCCCATAGATGGGCATTGTCGTCGGTTTCGTCCAGTCGACGGGCGCGTCCTGCTGCCGATCACCACGGACGCGCGGCGTCACTCCCCAGGCCTGAACCTGCGCACCACGACCTCGAATACGATATCCGATATCCACATCGCGCAGACGCCGATGAGGAATGCGGCCGCCAGGGTCGTGGTGTCGTCATTGGCCATCGGCAGGCCCATGGCGCGGGAATACTGGACCACGGGCAGCGTCAGATAGGCGGCGGCTAGCGCGCCGCAGATCGGCGAGGCCACCATCTCGCGCGGTTTGTAGCGGTGGCGCGACAGCGCGCGCAATATGCCGCCGGAAAGGCCGGCGACCACCACCGGCACCTTGATACCGAGCAGGTCGAAAAGATCATGCATCATTTCATTGTCTCGCGATCAGGAAACAGAATGACCGATCCGGCACCGAAGATGAGCAGTCCCCGAGCAGCAGGGCCCGAATCGAGCGGCAACACGATCGTCATGGCTTCCACCCGCACAGTTTCTCGCCCTTGCGGTTGTGCGCCAGCAGCGTCCGGACTTCCGCATCCGACAGTGCTGCGACGGCGGATGCGGACAAGCGCAGCGGGCTCGAGACCGCGCAAAATCCGCCGGTGACGGTGGTGCAGCCGGCTACCGCGACAAGTGCTGCGGCCGCTGCGACAATCAATCCCTTGCCCATGACCTGAGCTCCTTTCGGGCAGTGGCGGCGGGTAGCGCGCCGATGTCGTTGTCAACCTGGTCGGCGACGTCGCGCGCCGCCGCCTCGGCCGCGGCCTGCCGACTACGTTCGGCGCGCTCGCCGGCAAGCCGCTGGCGAACACCCCAGCCAAACGCAGCGACGATGGCTGCGCCGATGCCGAGAACGGTCGAATTGCTGAGCAGGAAGGAGAGGAGCGCGCTCATTGGTTTGGCGCGTCCTTGACGAGATAGCCGACGGCAAAGACGGCTAGCGGCAGCAGCGTGGCCCATGTCTCGGCATCGGACCAGGATGGCCAGACATTGCGCACGAAGACGCCGGAAATCGAAACGGCGGCGGCGGCGATGGTCGCGGCCGTCAGTTTGTTGGTCGGGCGGATGGTCGGCTGGGTTGTGGTGGCCATGATCAGAACATTCCTTGCAAGGCGGCGGCGATGTGGTGCCAGGCGGCGTAGGCGACGAGCAGGCACGCGACAATGATCCCGCCCGCCTTGGTGGCAGCTGGGATGTTGGCGCCGGCAGGCGCCGCCGCGACCGGTTCGACGGCATCTACGGCAGCAGCGCCGCCCGGCGCCGCCGCAGCAGCGGCCGGTGCAGGATCTGGCCGCGTGGCCGATGCCTCGCCTGCCCCGACAGCCGTCAGCAGCAGCGCCTGTGCGCGGACGGATCCGACCCGCCTCGACCAGCCTTTGCCGAAAGTCGGCCAGGTCGGAAGCCGCTTCAGGAAAGCCAGGCGGGCATCGCAGAGATTGTCGATGACGACGGCGGCCGGTCTGGAACCGACGGCAGCGAGGGTCTCGGGCCCGATGCGGCCGTCCTGGGCGGTGCCGACCACTGCTTGAAGATATTTCGCCGCCCTGCTTGGCCCACTGTTCACGGCATAGTCGAACACCGCGTAATCCACGCCGTCGGGCAACTCGGCGCCAGCCACCGCATCCCAGTAGAAGCGGCGGTACACCGTGGCGAGTTGGGCATCGCTGATCTTCCTGAGATCCGCCTTGGCGGCATCCGCCTTCACGTAGCGGCGGAAATTGGCGAGCGTGACGCCCTTCATGGTGGCGCCGCCCGGATCGGCCGGATTGTCCGACCAGCCGCCTTCGGATTTGAGGACGAGCGCAAGCGCCCGCGTAAAATTGCGGTCCATGATATCCCTTTCGATTTCTTGGTGGATGAGGTGAGTGGGTGATCGCCGGCAGCACAGGGGTGCGGATAGTCGCCGTTGCGCGCGCCTCGGTGCCTACTTGCAGTGCGTCAAAACCGGAGGTCGCCTTGCGCGCCGGCCGGCGCATGGTTAGAAAAAATACAATTTTGGGACGAACAGGTCTGGGATGAGAGACTTTGTTGGCGCCGCGCGGCGCCTGGCCTTCAACAGGCTGTCGGCCGCCATCGATCGCCGCTGGAACGTCGACCCGCTGGGCTCGGCGCCGCGTGCCTCGAAAAAGGAATATCTGAGGCTGTTCGAAGCCACCCGGCGCGTCTCATTCGCTGAGATCGACAGGCTCGAGGCCGAAACCGGCTTTGCCGTCGATCGCGACTGGCTCGACGAACTGGCCCTCCACACCCAGATCGCCATCAAGACCAGCGCGCTCGCCTACCCGCACGGGCGGGTGCTCTACAGTCTTCTTCGCCGCCAGCTGGCCGACAGCCCAAGGCCGTTCACCACCGTCGTCGAGACCGGCACCGCGCGTGGTTTCTCCGCGATCTGCATGGCCAAGGCACTCGCCGATGCCGGCGCCTGCGGGCATGTCGTCACGCTCGACGTCCTGCCGCACCATCATCGCTTCTACTGGAATTGCATCGACGACCATGACGGCAGGAAGTCGCGCGCCGAACTGCTTCGGCCTTGGCAGCCGCTGGCCGACCGGATCATTTTCCTGCAAGGCGATTCACTCCTTCAATTGCCCAGGGTCGGCGTGAACCGGATCCACTTCGCCTTCATCGACGCGCAGCACACCAGGAAGAACGTGCTGGCCGAGCATCGCTGCGTTTCGGGCGTTCAGCGCGAGGGCGACATGGTCGTATTCGACGACGTCACGCCAGGGTCCTTCGATGGCGTGGTCGAAGCGGTCGCCGAGATCGAGCGGCAGGGCCGGTACGAGGTGCGCCGTCTGAACGCGTCCAAGCAAAGAACCTATGCCTGGGGCATCAGGCGGTGACGAGACGACAGCCCGGATAAACCATCGGAGGCGAGACCTTGCTCAGAAATATCGCCCGCAGGCTTTATCTCGGCATGCGCCGGAACATCGACACCCCGCCCCATGGCGGCCGATGACTACCTGAAGGTGCGGTACTTCCCGATGGCGACGAAGCATTGCTGATCCTGCAAGAAACCGAACTAGCGCACCACCCAGCGATTGAGCCTGACCGCGCGGCCGGCAGCGGCTGCTGCCGGCAAGGCATTGGTCAGTGTCACCGTGTTAGCCGAAGGTGCGCCGTTCACAGTTGTGTGGTGCCATTGGAGCTCTGCTCCGGTAATCACAGTGTCAAGTTCGATTCCAATACGGTCGCCAGCCGTGATTCCCGCGACGCTTGCTAAGCCAATCGTGGTGGCACCGGAAATGGCGGCGGTGGAGACGGTGGTCTTCAGTAGGAATGTATTTCGATATCCACCAAATTGTGCCCGCTCGATGGTCGCTCCAACGGGAAGATAGCTTTCCATAAGGAAGCTATAGCAAAGCCGGCTGATGTCGGTCTCTTGATCACGCAATCGCAGTATGGGCGCGGCGAAGCCTTGTTCAAAATCGATACTTTCAATGATCGTTGCGCCAATCCATCCGGACGCCCCAACGAAGAATGAGGCAACAGATGGGTGTATCCACAGCCAGTTGGTCGAAAATTCATAAACCGATGCACCGGTTCGAGCGATTGACTGGCCGTTGCTACCTTTTGCATAGTACGGGGCATTGCCTGACAACACGGTGCCAGAGGCGTCGAAACAGATGACCGTAATGGCGCGCGAACCGTTAAGGAAGTTGAGGAACGCGTGCTGTGTGGTGTTGGCTTTTTTGTAGATGTGGCCGACAGCCTGGCCCGAGCTTGACACCACAAGTTGGCCGTCGCCGTTGGCCCGCGACGTGCGCGCCGTGACACCGTTGGTCAGGAAGGGCGATGGAGCTGTATAACCGCCGGTCGCGCTGTCGTACAAAACGACGCCGGGTACCGTGATGCGGCCCTCGGCCTGCACCGGAAAGAACCGCTCGCCCTGAAAGCGCCTCACCAAGTTGGCCCCTCCAGTCGGCCTATTCGACATATCTCGCAGCGAGACAAACAGGCGCTTCAGATCAGGCGAAAGGATGTTCGCGTCATCGATGCCTGACGCGCTCAAAAGATCAATGTTGAAGGAGGCGAAGCCAGTCGCGGATGGCACGTTGACGAGAGCAAGTGTGTTGGTGAAGGCGCTGTAAGTTTCGATGCGCGCATTCTTGAAAAACACGGTGGTCAGGTTGCTGGTGCTGCCTAGCGCGGCGTAGATGAAAGCTGCATGGCTAACGCCGGCCGAGCCACCATCAATGCCGATTTGGGGGCTGTCGATCAACACCTCTTCAACGGCAGCGGTCCCGGCGAGAGTCAGCTTGAAGGTCCCGCGACCCGCCGCCTTCTGGTTGGTGCCGATGTACCAGGTTCCACCGCGGAACTGGTTGTTTGCGAAATAGCTCGCGCCAGCCAGATCGCAATGCACATGGGAGCCGTTGTTGTAGAGAGTGATGATGTTGAATTCGTTGCTTACCCAATTTGTATTTGCCGTCAGGCCGTCGAAATAGAGCCCTTCGTCGTAACCACGGGCAGCAAGCCAGAGCTTGCTCTCGGCCATGCCGCCGAAGTGAATGCCTCGCGTGTTGGCGACAACAGATTTGTCTGGTGTATTCTGGACTTCCAACCAGATCTTTGCGCCGCGCAAAACATTCGTTCCGGTCCCACCGATGCGGACCGCCGAAAGGCCGTCGAAAGCACCGCGTATCAGCGCCCCCTTGCCATTGATCTCGCTGATGTCGCGCCAGTCGATAGAAGAGCCAACCGCGTAGTATGTTGCTACGGCAGGCAGGACGAGCACGGCCTTGGTAATCCGGCAATAGGAGCCGAGCGCGTTTAACGCAAGCGCGTTGTCGGCAAGCCCTTCACGGGCGCCAAACATCGTGGCGGTGGCGACGCTTTCATTCAATACCCAAAAGCCGCCATTGACCGCATCGGTCGTGCCGTCCGGCATGAAACGGTCGGCGGAGCGGAAATAGGCCAGCGCCGGGTAGCCGCCGGCGGTGATCGCCGCGCGCGACATGCGGGCATAGTTGGCGCCGCCCACCAGGGTTGCCGGGGTCGTGAAGACCGGGGCGTAGAACTGGGTCCTGATGCTCTTGACGCCGGCAGCGATCGTCGAGCCCGATGCCGTCGCCACGGAAGCGTAGATCGGCACGTTGACGCCCGAAACCTGCGCGGCGTCGGCGGCGTATTGCTGGGCCAGGTCGCGCGCGAGTTCCGCGATGTGGATGACTGCCGCCAGCGCCCCGCCGATATCCCCGAGCGGATCATCCGACAGATAGTAGGAGATCACGATGTCGCTCGTGCCGATCACAGGATTGAGGGTCTGGAAAGCGTAGACCAAGCCACCCGAAGCAACCCCCTCCTGCACGTGAACGGTCGTTCCCTTCTGCATCGTGCGCGCGGTGCGGGCGTCGGCCGCGCGGTACCAGTAGCCCTCGCTCGCCGTATAGATGCCGTTCAGCCGGGCGTCCGACTGGTTCTTGACCAGCACCCGGTCGCCGACGGCGGTCAAAACCCCGTCGATCGTCTTCAGGCCGAGGATCCAGGCAACGCCGTCGACGATGACCGTCTCCAGGTTTGCCGTCGTCGCCAGGCGCACGGGTTCGCGCTCGCCCGTCAGCAGGCGAACGGCGGCAGTTGCGGGTCGGGCCATGAGGCTTGCTCCATAAAAAAGCCCCGCGAAAGCGAGGCTTGGAATTCGGGTTGGTTGGCGGCGTGGCGACGGGTTCGGATGGGATAAGCGCTGGCCCGTGCGGCCACGGCGCCACGGTCATTCAGGTTCTTCCTTGAGAAGTTTGGTCACGATCGCTCGGCTAGGCGAGAGACAATTCAGCGGTCGGTTTTCTGTCCTTGGGCACGCACTTCCTGAACAAGCAGCAATGCCGGCTTGCTCCCGGACTGGCTGCCGTGTTAACACCCGCGCACTGCGGTGGCTTGCGCTATGGGAGCGTCAATGTCGCAGCGCTTCCACAAGGTGTGATTTCCGATGAAAAAATCCGCGATTGTCGTCGCTGCAAACGACAACCGCACGGCAGAAGAAAGGCCGTTCGCTTCCCGGTACAAATCCGTTGGAGCGGTGACGGCGCCGGCGGATTCACAGGCAGGAGGCGAAGAGCCGACCGAGGCCCGCGCCCTGACGGCTTTGCAGATGTTCTGTCGCGTGGCGGGCGTCTAGATCGCCTTTGAGGCTTCATCCAGACGGCAAGGACAGGCTCTAAAGTCCCGACCCGCTGTATCTGGTGGCCTCCTTCCACAAGGCGAGCGCAAGGGCGGGTGTCCGCCCCTTCACCGCATAGTCGCGGTCCCGGTAGCTTCCCGCCGCGATCCACACCGTTTTCGAGCGTTGATAGATCGTAATGCCCCGCGCGCTCGCCCGCGCGAACAGTTCTGTGTCATTTCGATACATCGGTTCCAACCCCTGTGGCCCCCTCAAGGGGTAAGGTGCAACGAACATGCCAAAGTTTACGCCTAGCTAATATTACACATCGCAGAGCTGCCAGCTGCGCCATCGAAGTGCACTGGCAGCCCTAATGCCAAGGTGTTCCGTGGGTGTTTCCGCTGTATTGCACCTGAACTGCCGCCAGGTAACAGAATAGACCAATCCGGAAACATTTGCTTAAAATTGTATTCTTCGGCCATCGGGCGCCGACTGGCCAGAAATTCACCCCACCAGGAATTTGGATGACGGAACTAGCTCTCCTTCAGTTCCGGAAATTCGTCGGGCATTTTGCTCCGCCTCCATGGTGAGGTCTTTGTATCGCGCCGAGCATGCCAACCCACTGGCAAATCTGCCAATTGTGCAACCGTATTATCAAGCTCTACCACTTCGGCCAAACCCACCAAATTAGGTCGCCTTGATCAACTTCAGCTTCATCTCCGTAGAATTGCCACGACTCATCATCGGCATCATGTGAGGCGTAGGCAACCCAGCCGCCACCACCAAATATTTTTCGGGTCGATATGACGGCCAAATTTTCTGGACCTTCGAACTTCCATTTATCCCTATCTTAGGCTCTTCTGCTTGCCGAGACATCATTCTTGAAGCAGCGGCAGAATCTTTTCGTCGAGGAATTTAAGCCGTCCACTCAACATCTCGGCGTTGGCGGGATTCGCCGGGACATTAACGGGAATGAGCTTCGCCACGGACTTCCCTTGCCGCGCAGCTTCAACCCACTCATCCATTGCACCGATATATCCGTCCAGCGCCTCGTACGGGGTCTCCAAATCGTCACCGGGCATGTACGCTGGGGGTACATCACCGACGAGCACCCATATCCATCGTGGCACATCTGGTTTCCCGGGTGAAATCTCGAAGAGAAAAATGTATATTATCCCTTCGGCACCATATCCGAAATACTCGCCTTCGATTCTCCTTACCCAGTCGTATGATTTGATATATTCACGAGCTTCCAGAAGGGCGCTGTCAAGGTCATCATCTGCACCTGGGTCGTCTGCTGGTAGAGGAAGACGGCTTACTTTACCGAGATCCGGGGTAATTTTGCTCACAGTTTCTCTCCACTACTTATCTTAGTCCGCAGCCATCGTCTCCTAGCCCAGCGCTGAAAATCGCCGGCTTCCATGTGGAGCCTTATGTGCTCTTCCCTGGTACGAGGCTTAATATTTGATACGTGATCTAGCCCACCATTGGCGACGATAAGATCTTTTCGTCGAGCCCGGCTGACATTAAACCGAAGGCAGATGTGTGACGCTGCTCAAAATTGGATTTGGCATTGATCGTCATGATTAACTCGACACTTATCCGAGGCGCTTTAACGTTCGTCGGCAACGACGCGGGCGACCCCACTACTTATTGCCGACGTCGAACCGTTGGATGGATGCGGAAGGAAGTCCCAGTTCATCAAGCACATCGAAGGCGCGCTCCGATATCACGAGGTTCAGTTTCTGATTGACGCCGAAGTCGTCGTGACCTGCTCTACCGTCCACCTTGAGCCAAACAAACGGAGGGAGCTCGACATCGGGCTGCAGCTCCAGAAAATTTTCGGATTTGGTCACTTCGGCAGGAGCGAATGTAGCGCCGGAGATGCCAATATCGAGCAATCCGCGCTTGGCTTCTTCCGTCACCAGGAAACAAGGAAAAGTGGTGACAAGCGCGTCGCCGAACCATCCCTCAACCTGATAGTGGAGCTTGCTCACGGCAGGCGGATGGACGCTGGTGTCCATAACAGTGTTCTCACCCAGCCCACCAGCCACGTCAGGCCTAACTTCATAATATCGCATTATTCACCTATCGGTGGGTCGAACAGATGCCCATATTTCTTGTCTAACTCAGTTGCGTAGTCAAGCACTTGCTGCCGGGTTGCCGTGATGTGCGTCTTATAGAATTCATCCCACTCGGCTCGAATCACTTTTAAATGCAAATTTACGTCGAATTCCTTTCGGACACCACGGAGATTTTCGAGTGAATGTATCTCTTCACTTGCAAAAAGCCCTGGGTATCTATCAAGAACGTTTTGCTCGACACTATGATGAACAACATAATCTCCCTCGTTGAGTGCGGGATTCGCTTTAAAGAACGTTTTTCGGTAGTTTTTTGATTTCGTCCACCCAACCTTTGCACCGGCATATTTAATCATGGAGGCGTCCCTAGAAAGCAGAGAAGCCAGCATTGCAGCTTCAAAAGCACTTTCGGATATCTCACCGGATCGCGTTCTACGGCGTCGAGACTGCCGAGAGACCGACCGAGCAATGGCTTGTTGGGATCGAAGGGTTTCGGCGTCGACGCCACGAACAAGTATCTCGCCGCCTTTGGCAAGTTCAGCCGATCGCTTCGAAAATACGGAAGAGCTCTCGACCCAGGGCTTGGCAATACTTTTGGCGCCCTGGAAAACCTCACCCACCAACTTTTCGCCGGGAAAGGTACCTAAGGCGTCGAGCACTGCATCGCTGTAGTTTCCATCCAGGGCGGCATTCAGGGCTTCGTCGAGCGCCAACGAAGCTCCCACGACAGGTGTGAAGTCGGCTACCGAAATACCGTCATTGCCGAGGCCCTCAGAGCCTACAAGCTTTTGCGCGGCGAACCGCCACAGACTTCCCGGTTCACTATCGCCAGCTATTAGGTTCCCTAACCGCTCTCGAGCCGTCAGGTACCGGTTGGTTGCGTACCCAGTTGGTACCGACCATCCCGACTGGACGGTGTTCTGCAAATCGAGCACGCCCATCGGGTCGACGCCTGCTGCCCGAAGCGAGCTGTTCGCGGCATCGTTGTCTGCTTGCGACGCACTGGCCTGCAAAAGATGGCCAAGCACCGCTTCAAGCGCCTCTTGATTCGGCAGAGCGGCAAGCACATTGCGCAGCTCTGTCTGCTGAGATTTGGGCGGGTGAGCTTCGTCTTTAAATTTCCCTACAACGCCTTTTGCCACAGAATTCGGCAACGGCTGGACGGGGTTGAGGCCCAACTGCTGTTGGGCGGCAATCGAGCCAACGATCGCGGTCTGATAGTCCTCCGGCTTCGAAAGATTATTCCAAGCTGCGTCGAGGGCCGCGAATGTCTTGCGTACATAACCGCCCGGATCGCCTCGCCTCGCTTGAAATGTCAGGTCCGCCGCGGCGGCTATTGCATCATAACGCGCCCGATCCTCTTCTGGCGTCGCACTATCGGCCTTGGGCGCAGACTCTTTGACCATGGCCTGCACGGCGTCATTGGACATTGTGCGCATGCCGTGGAACTGGCGACTGACATCAAGCGCTTGATGGAGAGCCTGAAAACGCCTGAACCCTTCCGTCGCCCCATAGAGCCCCACGAACTGTTCTGGCGTGAAGGTCGGGCCCGAATAGCTGCCAGTGTCCCTGATCGCCCTAGGTGCGTTCTGTTCGGCGAGGCCAATACGGGTGCGCATCTCAACTTGCTGAGAAGCGTGAGCCGCCTGCGCCTGTTGGAGCAGCGCCGACCGGTCGTCTTGTGGAATGTCTTCCCCAAATGCTTGTGCCACAATTTCATCCGGCGCGAGCTTGCCAACACGATTGCCTTTCGCTGCCGCCGTATCTGAACTGCCGGCAAGACGGATCCAGCTAACGTCGGAGGCATCGCTGCTGGAAGAGTCTGCCGGCGCCCCGCCCAACATCTCGGCGGCCCGCTTCGGATCCTGGGCGATCATCGCCTGAACCAGTGCCTTGGCCGTGTTGCTGCGCCAGGCCACTTCCGCCGCTTGCCTGATAACCGGGTTTCCGATCTTGGCGATCAGATCGGACCCGTTCTGCCGGATCGCCTCGAAAGCTCCGATGTCGTTCGGGTCGCCTTTTGCGATGGAGCTGGTGGACATGGTGTCGACCTTCGCCCACTCCGCCAGCTCATACTCATCGCGCTGCTCTTGCTGCCGCTGTGCCACGCGCGGCGAGCCGGCCGCGCGCATCGGCTCCTTCTGCCTGGCGAAAGCGGCGCGCTGGCTCTCCGGTATGTCAGGCAGAGCCTCATCGAACAGCCTGTCGAACAGGCCGGGCTTGACCACCTGCCCGCTGCGCGGGTCGACCTCGCCATACATCGCATCGTGCAGGCCGCCGCCGTCGGCCGGCGCATTCGCCGCCACCTCGTCTTCCGCCTGCGCGATGCGCTCGGCGAACCGGCGGCGCGCCAGCTCCGCGTCGAACGCCTCCTGCCGCTCCTTCATCTGCCGGTAGCGCTCGGCGACGGCCGAGAGCTCGTCGCCAAGATCCTGCATCGCCCTGCCGGCCGGCGACCCCTCGGGATAGGAAACGCCATTGCCGGCCTCGAGCCGGCGCTGGGCAAGCTGGAGAGGAATCGTCGCCATCAGTAGAGCCCTCCCGTGAAGGCGCCGCCCGGCGCCGGCGGGAAGGCGCCCTTGCCGAAGGTCACGGCTTTGGTCGGGTCGTAGAGGCGGGAGAGACCGGACACGAGGCTGCCGCCGGCCTTGAAGATCGACGCCGCCGCCGCCTGCCTGCCGGAGAAGCGCGAGAGCGCCGCCTGGCTATCGAGAGTGTTGCGGCGCAGCGCCGAGCCGTACTGGATCGCCTTCAGGTCGAGCTGGCCCTGCCTGGCATTGGCCGCCAGCACCTCGGCCGGCGAGCCCGATAGGCCGACGCCGGAGGCGCCCGCCCGGGCTCGCGCCTGCGAAAGCAGGAGATCCTGCCTGTGGCGCTCCTGGCTCTGTTCGAAGGCGGCACTTTGCGCATCGGCCTGCGCCTGCTGCCCGTAGGCCTTGGCCTGGTAGCCGGCCATCTGGCTCTGCTGCCGGCCTTCGATCAATGCGCCACCCACCGAGATGGCCGTGCCGAGAAGGGCTAATGTGCACATGGTCAGCCTCGCTGGGATGCGGCAATGGGAGTTTTCCTGGCCGCCCGCGCGCCGAGCGCCGGTCGCGGGTCGAGCGCGCCGCCGGGGTTGGTGAACGACAGAAGCAGCCTGTCGGCCTGGATTGCCGGGCGGCTGAGGCGCGCCGGCGCCGCCGCGCGCGGCCCGGCCATGGCGGCGCGGCGGGCAACGGCCAGGTTCACCTTCAGGTCGGGCATGCCGGCGGCGTCGAAGAGGCCGTTGGCGGTGGCGAGCGCGCGGGCGAGCGCATCGGCCTCGAACAGGTCCTGGCGCAACAGCTCGACCAGGCGGCGCACGGCGCGCCAGCGCTCGGTCAGCACCTCCGCCTTGGTTTTCGCTTGCCCGCCCAGCGCCTCGACGGCCGCGCGCGCCTCTGCCGCGGCGGCCGCGGCACGGCATTTGTCCGCGGCAGCGATAATCTTCTCCAGCAGCGCGACGACGTCGTTGCAGTCGTCCAGCGCGATGCGCGCGGCGGAAAGATCGCCGTCGCCGAAAACGGCGCGGTCCTCGGCCTGTTCGCAGCCGCGCCGGCGGGCGATCGCATCATTGAGGTCGGCATCGAGCAAGGCGATGACGGCAGCATATTCGGCAGCCGTCCGCGCCCTGCCGAGCTGTTCGGCATGGGGGGATGTGGTCACGGGATGGGTTCCTTGTGGTGGGCTGGAGGCGGTGGAGCGCCGATCTCCCCCCTTGTGGGGGAGATTGGCAGGGCAGAGGGAGGCGCGAAGGATCGCGGCGTTGATTCAGCCTGGGTTCCTCGCCCCCCCAAGTGGGGAGAGGTGGCTCGGCGAAGCCGAGACGGAGAGGGGATGGCGCCGACCTGTGCCGGACTCTCCGGCAGAAGCGCCTGCGCCTTACGAAGGCCCCTCTCCGACCGCTTCGCGGCCACCTCTCCCCCGCTCGCGGGGGCGAGGAACGCCAGCTCGCCCTAAGGCTCGGCGTCGAACACCGGCGTGAACGCCCTTATCGTGCAGGGCGTCGGGTTGACGTGGCGGATCCGCACCCGGCCCTGCCCTTCCCAGCTGTCGTCGATGGGCACCTCGACATTGCCGGTGAACAGGCTCGCCTTGCCGTCGGGCGCGACGATGGAGGGCATGCGCACGCTTTCCCAGCGGCCGCGGATCAGCGACTGCACCTGAAGCCCTGTCGTGTCGGTCTCGAGCAGCGACAGGATGACACCCGCCACCTTCTTGCGCCGCCCGAGGATCGAGCCGTCCCGGCCGGCGACGTCGAGCTCCAGCGTGTCGGCCTGCGACTGGAACGCAAGCCCGGCCTGCCATTTGGCCGCGACGGCGCCGCCGGGCAGCGTCACCTGGCCGGAGGCGACCGGCAGCCCGCGATAGACCTTGCCGCCGGCCAGCACGTCGACCTTTTCGCCGTTGAGATGGCCAAGCCCGGACACGGTGTTGACGGCGGCGCCCGAATAGGTCAGGCCGCAATCGACCTGGAAGGCATCCTCCAACGCCCCATACTCGAACGGCGCCATCATGATCTCGATATAGCGCCTGGTCACGCCGCCGATGGTCCGCCTGACGATCAACCAGATGTCGTCGACGCCATCCTGGCCGGGCGTCACGACAGCGCTTTCGACGGCCGCCCAGCCGGAACCGGCGACGGTACCGCCGAGGCGGTGGCGGTGCATGCCGCGCACCTCCTGCGAGGGCTGGTGGGTGTAGCCGCCGAGCTCGCCATTATCGAGCGGAAACCACAGCATCGGGTCGGGGTCGGTCTGGAACGCCAGCTCGACCACGCCACGCTTGGCGATATGTTCGGAGATCTGGCCGATATCGTCGGAGGTGAAGCGGCCGGTCGAAGCCTGCGTCAGCTCGGCGATCGAGCGGCGCGAGCGCGTGACATAGAGGAACGACTGGCCGGCATCGACGGGGCGGATGCGGGCACAGCCCGACGTGCGCGAGCGCCGGTTCTTGAACGAGGAGGGCGTCAATGCCTCGTCGATGCCGGAGCCGGAGAGTGCGCGGATGCCGCCGAGCGTCCCGATCAGCAGCGCGCCGTCCGATTCCGCGATCCACGTGATGTCGTTCGCCTGGCCGCCGCCGGCCTGGAGGAATTCCAGCGCGTCGTCATCCTTCTCGCCCAATGCGAAATTGTTGAAATCCCCCGTTGCCGAGGCGTAGACGGAAAACTTGCGGCTGAAGGCCAGGCGCTCCTCGTAGAGCGATCCGCTTTCGACATATTTCCCCGGCACAAGCGTGCCCAGGCGCCAGCGGGATATCGGGCTGAGGTCCGGCAGGGCAAATCCATGCAGTTGGACTTTCACCGCCGTGGCGCTGGTGCGGCTGGTGATCTTGGCCCAGCGCCAGCGGCCATCGGACGCTAGCAGGCGAATGGCCCGGCCGACGTCAGAAGCCTGGAAGCCGGCGCCGCCATTGATGCCGGCGGTCGATGACGCCGTGAGGTCGAACGGGGTCTGGCTGGCCGCCGCCCGGTTGAGGTTCAGTTCGGAAAACGCGCTGTCCGAAGCGCCGTTGATCGCCTTCCACGTAAAGCGGTGATATTCGAACGCCAGCTTGTTCAGGAATTCATAGTAGCGGGTTTCGCCGCCCGACCAGCCGGTCTCGCCGGTGCGGCTGTCGAGCGTCACCCATGTCGCGCCGTCATTCGATCCTTCAAGCACCCAGATTGTCGGCGTGCGGTCGACCGTTCCGCCGGTGCGTGCGGTCAGATAGTAGTTTTCGACGATGGCCTGCGCGCCACCGGCAAGCTGGTAGGTGACCGAGCCGTTGGTGGCACCGGCGATGCCGCTGTCCGTCTCTGTCGCCTTGTCGAAAAGCTGGAAGGCGTCCCCTGCCCCGCCCATGCCTGAGACCGTGCCGGAAGGCGCGGTGTTCGACGTCATCTTCGGCGTCAGCGCCCCATAGTCCGCGGGCCTCAGCGTGGTCGGCGTATCGTTGATGTCGTCATAGGGCCCGTCGTCGATCGCGTAGTCGTCGAGCGTCCATGCCGTATGGGCGGTGCGCGTCAGCACCTTGAGCGGATAGTCCCTGTGGGAAATCCACATCTGGTCCGCCGACTGCACATAGTCGAGATCGAACAGGTCGGCTTCAAGATAGGGCGAGGCCACCTCGACCGTGCCGACACGCGCGCCATAGGCGTAGACGCGGATGTAAAGATTGCCGAACTCCAGCATGTAGGCCTGGTCGGCCGAGAAGATGAACGGGATCGCCCGCGTCGCCCTGGCGGATGTCTTGACTTCGCCGACGAAACGGGTGCCGCCGCGCTTGCGGATGCCGCCATGCGGCAGGGTGACGAAGTTCTCGCATTTCGACAGCGCCGCGCGGTAGAGATCGAGCGAGGCGCGCGCATGCAGGCGCGGCGAGATCTCGCCGCGGGTGAAGACGTCCTGGACAGGATAGAGCGTCGCCATCAGCGCATGGCCCCCGCATAAAACCGGCTGTCGCCGCGCTGCCGCGCCCAACTCGATGTCGAAAGCCGTCCGCCGCGCTGGATGGCCTGCGCGGTGAAGGCGGCGTCCAGCGCGCGGTCGTAGGCCGAACGGGCAATGTCGATCATGCCGGCCTTGTGCGTCAGCGGATGCGCGATCTTGATGGCGAGTGCCGCCACCAGCACTTCGGTGAACGGCGCGTCCCAGTCGTTGGGGTCGGTGAGGTTCGCGACATAGCGGGTGGTGAGCGGTCCCGCCCGGTCGCTGTAGACCAGCCCCGCCTCCTGCCGCCACGAGATCGCGATGCCGTCCGGCTCGCCATTGTGGGTCAGCGGCAGCGGGCGAAGGCAATCGACGGGGAGTTCATAGACCCAGTTCAGCGTGCAATCGCCGGAACCGGTATCGCTGCCGGCCAGGGATGCCGAAAGGATGGCGAACACCCAGGCGTATTTCGTCAACTCGGCCTCGCGGGTCAGGTCGAAATGCATGTTGAGCAAGCGCGCGGCCTTGATGTCCTCGTCAAGGCTGTCGATCGGCGCCTCGTCGAGGACGGCCAGCGCCATATTGGCGATGTCGGTCGGGGTTATGGCCATGGGTAAGGCCTCCGTGGGTTGTGATTGGGGGAAGTGCGTCTTTCTCCCCGTTCACGGGGAGAAATGCCCGGCAGGGCAATGAGGGGCAGCGCCGGCATCGACGGTTGGCGTCAATGTTCAAGCGCCGGCGCTCGCAGGAAGGAGGTGGGCCTGGCCCACCTCCCGGGAGACGAAACCCTATGCCTCGGTCGTCTTCAGAGCGATGAACGTCATGGTCTTGACGCTCGACGCGGTGCGGTCCCAGTTCGCCGCCAGCGCCAGCTCCGCGTCGGTGGCGAATTCGCCGGCGGTGGAGGCGTCGAGGAAGCGGGTGCCCGGCACATGCGGCACGAAATGCCGGCGGCCGACCATTTCCGTCACCCCGCCGCCATGGCCCTGGCGCGGCTTGCGGTCGAACTCGAGCGGCCCGCCTTCGGTGTTCACGGGCAGCTCGTTCCACAGGATCGCCTTGTCCTTGAACATGAACGCGGTGTAGACGCCCGCCGCCTGCGGGATGTCGTCGTCGACCACGCAGCGCAGCCCCATGTAATAGGGGATGAGCGGCCCGCCCTGCTGCGAGGACGGCACATAGTCGATGAGGTCGGCGAGCTTCAGCGCTTTCATCTGCTTGGAATGGATCCAGAGGGTGCGGAACTTGTCGGCGCGGTCGCCCATCAGGTAGGCCGCCTCGATGATGTCGGTGTCGACGATGGAGGCGCCGGTGGCGCGCACCAGGTCGCCGCCGTCATTGGCCAGATTGTCGGCGACGACGCCCTTGAGCATGCCGATGAGGGTCAGCTTGTTGGCGCGCTGCCAGTACTCGGTCTGCCGCTTGACGATCAGCTTCTGCGGATCGTCGCCCGCCAGGATGGAGGTCAGGTCGGGAACGCCCCACGCCTGGGCGCGGACATTGCGGGCGGCGACCTCGCGGCGCGAGCCGATCTTCTTCATCTCGATGGAATCGGCCGGGTCGTCATTGACCGGCTCGGACGGATCGTTGCCGAGGTCCTTCCAGCCGGGCATGTCGACGGAACGGCCGCCCATCGACAGTTTCGAGGAGATGGCCGGATCGGAAAACAGGATGCCGGCCTGGTAGATTTCGAGCGACTGGACGTGCTCCTCGAAAGCGTATTGGGCATAAACGGACGGAACGATCGCGTCCGCGATACGGGTATAGGCGTCTGCCATTTTGTCTTTCCTTTGAGAGATTGATCGGCGGCTGATGCGTCGGGATCAGAGCGGGTTGTTCGGCATCCAGAGATCCGGGTTTTCGCCCGCTTCCCTGGCCAGCCGCCGGGCGCGTTGAGGGTCGCTTTTGACAAGGGCTGAAATGGCCGAAACGTTGCGCTCGCCGGCGGCGTTGCGCCGGAAGGGGTTTTGCCCCCGCGGCGCCGCGTCGGCGTCGATCGTGTCTTCGCGGAACATCGCCTCGCCGATCGCCTGGAAGGCCCTGGCGATCTGCGGATCGGTCAGGGCGCCGTCGGGCAGAAGGATGCCCTTCTGCTTGTAGGCATCGACCAGGCCGAGCTTCTTCATCGCCCGGTTGGCCACCTCCAGCTTCTGGCGAAAGCCATCGCTGTCGGCCGGGCCCCAATCCTTGACGAGGTCGTCATGGGTGGCTTCGACCGAGCGGGCGAGCGCTGCCTGCTGGGCCGCCGCCTGCTCGGCCATGTAGCCGACGAACCTGTCATGATAGGCCTGGGCGATCTTCGGCGTGGCGCCGGCTTCGACCGCCCAGGCCTTGGACGCCTGGGCGAGTTCGTCCGAATAGGCGAAGGTTTCCGGCAGGCCGTCGGGCCGCCGGTATTCGACCTTTTCGGGCGATGTCAGCGGACGCATCGCCTCGGGCAGCCGGGCATGGAATTTGTCCCAGTCTTCCTTAGGCGCGTCCCTGGCTGGAACGCGCAGGCTTTCGCCCTGCCGCCGCTCCAGCTCCGCATAGGATGTGAAAACCCGATCGAGGCTTTCAGGCTTGGTCCAGCCCTTGGCTTCAGCAAGCTTGCGGTTGCCTTCGGAAAGACCGTCAAACCAACTTTTGCCGGCAAGCACGGCGGACCCGTTATCCGCGCCTGCCGGAGGCCGTTCCGGGTTGCCCGCCGGCTGCGACGAGGCAGCCACGGACCCGGCATCTGCCAGATCTGTCATGTGATGTTCCTTTTGAGGGTTAGGTTGGAAGTGAGCTGGTGGCAGGCCGGCGGGCCAGAGAGGGCGTGAAAGAATTCGGCGCTCGCGTTTACCTGCAAGGCGCCGACTTCATCGATCCGCGCTGGCTTTGACGGAGAGGCTGGCGGTACCGAGAGTTGCCCCATAGTTCGCTCGGCCCGATACGACACGCCATCAATACGCCGGTGGCGAAACGATCCGAGATTCCCGGCGCGATCCAGTTCAAAGGCGCGGACCTAGCTCACCAGCGAGAGCACATAGACGCGGTGCTACTGATCCTTGGCTACAGGGGCGACCCTACGCAAATCGTGCCGCTCCGGCGCACCCCTAGCCGATTTCGCAAAGGCAAGCTTACTGGGTGATTCTGAGGCGGAAGGGAGCGTGTCAAACCGTGAGACCGCAACGCGAATCGTGCAGGCGAAGGGATGGGATGCCGCGCTCGTGAAGGCGCTCATGAATAACATCAAGACGGCGAAGAGCTTGGCGGCGGCAGAAGGCCGCAAAAAGCTTGGCTAGCCTACCTTGTTAGCCTGCCTCAATGCCATGATGTAGGCATAGGTCTTAATGTAATCTTCGGTAAGAGCCCCAATCTTAGGATGTGGGTAGCCACTCCAACATCCAAAATTTTCCTCATTCCATGGCAAAATCACAACGTTCTTGGGGTCGAGATCGAACCGCGTCGCCATGGATAGCCCCATAGCGTCTAGGTCGTCATGGTTTTGGACGATGATATCAAGCGTTTTGCGTTGAATGAATTTTAGATGCTTGGTCCCGTAAGCCAATCTGCACGCAATTGCGCCGTCGCTCTTACCTCTAAGAACGTTCAAAACTAAACAAGGGCGAAGCCGGAGCTCGCCCTTGGGTTTTGTCTCAGGGAATCTAGCAGCCACCAAATCGAATGCGGTTGGTGGCTGCGTAAGCCAATTAGGCGGAGTATTTGAAGCCATCAACGACTTCCCACTCCTGCGCGTCAATGATCTTTGCAGCTTTCTGCCGCATAGCTTCCACTGCCTCAGGTGTCACATCGTCATCGTACGCATACGACTCCGGCGGGAAATGCCGGCCGCCGTTCGATGACGACGCGGACGTGTCCACGGTCTTTCTCATCGGCGATGCCATTGTCCGCTCCACTAGTTCCATGTTGTACATAAGCACGTATCCTTAGCCCAATCAACGCGTCTCGCGATGACAGGTTGCTGATTCAATGCGCCAATTGGGATGAACAGTCCGTGAATGGTTTCACTGTTTATCATTAGGTAATCGCTCTTACACGCGTTTCAATGGCTGCGAAAGTGCGTAAATGTCACATGGATCGCTGCCAATACCCCGCCAAACACGCGATACGGGGTGATTGAGCGCACCTTTCAGAATGGTCGTTGCGTTAGTCCCGTTCGCGCTTCTGCGATGGGAAGCAGACAGCGATTCGGCGTCTCTTTCCCCGATTTTCCCGGCGTGGTGACTGCCGGCACGACACTGGACGACGCCCGTGCCATGGCGCAGGAAGCGCTCGCCTTTCATGTCGATGGTCTGGTCGAGGATGGCGAGGCCATTCCCGAGCCCTCGTCGCTCGAGCAAGTGATGGCGGACAAGGATAATCTTACCGGTGTGGCCGTTCTGATCCCCCTGAAGATCGAGACAACGAAGGTGGTACAGGTCAATGTCACCATCCCCGAAGATATCCTCGGCGAGATCGACGACTATGCAAAACGACACGGCTATAGCCGTTCGGATTTCTGACCGCCGCCGTCAGGAAGATCATCGAGGCGGCATAGGCCGGCTGAATCATTTTGCCAGGAAGCGGTGCTAGCGCCTTGTTCGAAAGAGGTGTTTTCGCGCCCTCGGTCCATCAACACCCGAGAAACCATGTCTTATATCGTGAGAGCCTGTGCCGCCGTTCCGCCGCAATGCGGCCGCACGTGGCGATCGATAGGGATCTCAGATCTTCAAGGGAGACGTCACATGAACCTTCACAAAGCCATAGCCGCCGTTTTGATGACCGCCGCGCTGGCAGGCTGCGCGCAAACGGAAGGCCAGCAGCGGGCCGGAACCGGTGCGCTGATCGGCGGCGCCGGCGGCGCCCTCGTCGGCCAGGCCATCGGCGGCAACACCAAGAGCACGGTGATCGGCGCGGCCAGCGGCGCGCTGCTCGGCGCCGTCGTCGGCTCAGCCACCACCCCGCAGCGCCGCGGCGACCAGCTCTGCCGCTACCAGGACCGCTACGGCCGCATCTACACCGCGCCTTGCGACGACCGCTATTACAGCGGCAATTATTGAGGCGCCGAACAGCGACACAGCCGATCTCCCCCCTCGTGGGGGAGATGGCCGGCAGGCCAGAGGGGGGCGCCGTAGGGCGCCAACCTCGATCGTCGCCGAACTTTGAACATACCCATACGTTCGATCCATACCTATGAACGGGATGCGCACCGCATCTTCAGTGTCGAAACCGTAGCCTTCACGTCCTCCGTTCGATGCGAACAGGAGGATGCCTGGCGCATATTTTTCAACTTCATATTCTCGATTGACGTCAGCCAACCCTTCGGCTTTAAAAAACTAATATAGTTATCGCCAAATGAAGCTTTCGCCTCCATTATGCTCTTTGAGGAAGTCGGTATAATCCTTGGGCAGCATCACTCCCAACTTTGCGGACAGGCCATCGACAACTGCGGCTTCAGCCGGGGCGTCGAACTGTCCCTCAGTTAGACTATATCTCACTGCTATCCTCCCAGGTCTTTCAGCAACTGATTCCACCACGGCATAGCCTATTGTCGATGCACTTCGCGAGGCAGAACGATTTTGTTGGGAATACGGTGACAGTGCGCTACTTCCATGCTTCAGTCCGGTGGTTCAAGCCAGCTAGGTGATGCGGCCGATAAAAGTGCACTGTCACCGGAATTCCGATAAATCAACTTTTGAAATTCTCGTCCACGAACATCTCGGCAAATCTCTCGGGCGGGAGGGTCGTGCCGTTGACGCGAGCGATTTCGACATTCCTCCGCCACATATCCCGGATTGCTGCCGGCATTCCCTCGGGCATGTGCATGGATTGGGCGACTGCATCATGCCATTGTCCATCACCACCAAACAGAGATTGCAGTTTGGGGGCCATTCTTTTCAAGCCCTCCTCCGACTCTTGAGAAAGCTCTCCGATCGCCCAGAGCACATAAACATCCAGCAGTCTAAGCAGCGGCTGTCCGTCATAACGTGGGTTAGTCGACATTTAACCTCTCACGCTTCATAGGTGGCATAATAAATAACGCGTTCGCAGATGGCGGAAATGCTTGGCTTTTCTTCTTGCGATGCAAGGCTCCGCCGCGTAGATTGTGGGCTCCGCTGCGTAGACCGGTCCTCCTCGTCAAATTCCGACAACCGCCCAACGATATCCAGCAACTTCATTTTTCCCCATAGGGAAAATCCTCCTCGGCCATTCGGATGCAGTGTTTTCTGGAAGATACTCCCTCGATCATGTTGAGATCTAGGGACGAGTTGCATTACACCGGGTTCATCTGCGTGGTGCCAGCTGAAGCCGGGAGGTGCAGCGCGGGGCTAGCCCTGTCGGCGTTCGCTGAAGATTGAGACCCTGATTCAGCAAATCCTGAGCGAAAGCAATTTCTCCCTCCATCGTTTGCAATAGGGATTCGTTTGCAGCTTGGACGTGTACTGGGCGCGACGAGCCCGGATACAAGGTCGGGTCCAATCGCATCTCATGTATTACGGTGCGCGGATCGACCTGGCCGTACATCGCCTCATACAGGCCGCTGCCATCGGCCGGCGCATTTGCCGTCACCTTCGTCTTCCGCCTGCGCGATCTGGCTGTTGAACCGGCGGCGCGCCAGCTCGGCGTCGAACGCTTCCTGCTGGTTCTTCATTTGCTGGTGGCGCTCGGCGACAGCCGAAAGGTGCTCGCCCGGCCCTTGCATGGCGGCGCCAACGGGCGATCGGTGCGGATATTCCGGGGCGCTGCCGGTATCGAGCCGGCGCTGGGCAATGGAGACAGGAATGATGCTGACCATGTGCTGTTTCCTGCCGGCTGGTTTTGAAAGGAGCGCACGCGGCGACGGACCGCCGGACATGGCAGCGGGATCGGCAGTGCGGACGGTGGAGATTCGGCGGGAATCCGGATGCGGAAGGATCGCGACGCGGCTCGTGCGGGATGTTCGACAGACCGCCGTTGCCGGGGCGGCGGCGCGGGAGCCAAGGGGCAAATAGTGGGGCGCGGCATGCACGACGGCCGATCTCCCCCCTCGTGGGGGAGATGTCCGGCAGGACAGAGGGGGGCGCCGTAGAGCGCCGACCTCGGTCGCTGCCGAACTTTGAACATGGCCATATGTTTGTCGTCTAGGGCCCGGCTTGAGCGACCGCTCGTGATTTGATCGCCGTGCGATGAACACGGCAAGGCCGGCGGGACAGCGCCCCCCTCTGCCCTGCCGGGCATCTCCCCCACAAGGGGGGAGATCGGCGCTTCAGCGCCTCACCTCTCCTCCATCCTTGCCGCCTTTTCCAGCGCCACGAGCTGCGCCTCGTCCATCGTCAGGAACCCCATAATGTGCTGCACCACTTCGGCGCGCGCGTTGCTGAGCGCGCTGTGCAGCTCGAAGCCATTGGGGGTTCTGGTCCGCGCCATCCACTCGCCGTATGACGGGCGCCTGAAATAGCCGACCGTCGCCGCGAGATCGGCCAGCACCATTTCGCCGTCCTCGCCGGAAAACACGCGCACACCGCCTTGCCCGCCAGGCTCGCCGGCGGCAGGAAGCGGCTGTCCTCGTCATAGAGACCCTTGTCCTCCAATATGCCGAGCTCGCGGTCGAGATTGGTGGCAAAGCCCGCCTGGATGACCGAGCCCGACGGCCCCAGCAGCGCGCCCTTCTCCTCCTGGCGGATCAGCGCCTCGGTGGCGGTCATCTGCGGGTTCTCCACCAGGGTCTGGAACAGGTTGACGAACATCATGTCGCGGATTTCCTCAGCCCGGCTCGCCGCATAGTCGAAGGCGTAGCTCGGGTTCTGCCCGGTGGTGATCGGCGCGATCAGCGGCCTGCCATTGTCGTCGATGAGGCCCGGATAATTCTCGCCCGGATCGAGCACCGGCACGTAGTCGAGCCTGGCCTTCGACGCCGTCGGCGGATCGGTGATCTGCTGGAGCGCGCGCAGGCCCGAGCGGCGTACCGCGTTTTCCTCGCGCACGGTCGTCAAGGCTTCGATGGTCGGCGAGATGCCATAGGCGTCGCCCTCGTAACGGCGCCAGTTGAAGGCCGATACCGGGAAGGTGCGAAACCCGCTCTCGCGCACGATCTCCTCCTCGTCCTCGATGACATGGTAGGAGGCAAAGGCGGCGTCGAGATAGCGGTAGCTTCCGCCCGAGCGGTACATGCGGCGCTCGTCACGCGGCTGGATGCACTGGATGAGCGCGATCTTCTCCTCGCATTTGGCGGGATCGTCGACCAGCGTCCTGATGCGCGCCGGCAGTTTTTCGTAGCCGAGCAGCTGCGCCGCCTGGCGCGCGGTGCGTTCGTAGCGGCGGTGGAAGATGTCGACCTGGCCCCAGCGGTTGCGCGAGAGATAGCCTTCCACCACCGGGATCGAGGCGTAGCGGATCAGCGTCGAACCGAACCCTTCCTCGGCATAGAGATAGGCCGGACCGTAGCGCACGACATTGCGCAGGCAGGCTTGCGTCGCCGGCACGAAATTGGAATTGGCGGAGTAGCGCAGCGAAAACAGGAAGTCGCGCAGGTTTTCCGCCCATTCCTTTTCCTCGTCGGTCTCCTCGTCGTCCATCTCGGCGGTGGTCAGCCCGTGCCATTTCTCCGACTGCGGGATGATCAGGCTTTCCAGCCCGGCGGCCAGCCGGTTGGCGGCCGAGTTGATGGTGTTGGCGTAGACACGGGCGCCGCGCCGCTCCTGCCGCTCGGTCTGGCTGTCGCCGCGGCGGGCGCCGCGCCCGGACAGGATATCGGGCGCATCGGGATCGCAGAACTCCGCCACCGCCTCCCACACGGGCTCGTAGGCGGCGCGCTCGCTCTCGAGCTCGGACTGGCGGGAAAGAATATCGCGGGCACGGGAATCGCTGGTCATGGGGGCCTCGTTAAAACTGGGGGATCTCCCCCCTTGAGGGGGAGATGGCCGCAAAGCGGCCAGAGGGGGTCGGATCGACCGGGTTCGGCCTTCTGCAACAGAAGGAGGTTAGCGCTTCATGCGAGGCGACCCCCTCTGTCGCCTCCGGCGACATCTCCCCCTCAAGGGGGGAGATCGGCAGCTTCAGCCGACGATGTCATTCTTTTGCGCGGTTCTTGGTCTAGGAACGTCTCGCGGCGGGGTTTTGCAGGAGGTCGATGTGACGACGACAAGCCTTGCCGCCCTGAAGAACCAGAGCAAACGTACCGTTAAACGGCTCATCGGCTATGATTCCCGCAACTGGCTGCGCATCCGCCAGATCGAAGCCTTCACCACTTTCCTGACGGCTGCCAACCGCAAATCGCGCGACGTGATCGAGATCTCGCCCGGCTGGAATCGCTACTGGAAGGCGATGTGCCCCAACTATCGCTCGGTCGACTTCCCCGATTTCGACATCTGCAAGGATCGCACCGACGAGCAATATTCCATCGTCATCGCCGACCAGGTGCTGGAGCATGTACAGCGGCCGCAGGCGGCGGCGCGGAACATCCACGCCATGACCCGCGAGGGCGGCTGGGCGATGGTGGCGACGCCCTTCCTGTTTCGCGTACACGCCAGGCCGCACGACTACAACAGGTGGACGCCGGCCGGCCTGAAGCAGCTGATGGTCGATGGCGGCTTCGCCGAGGACAACGTCCAGGCGTTCGGCTGGGGCAACAAGGCCTGCGCCCGCGCCCACATAGGCGGCCCGGTCCGCGCCTACGGCCTGTGGCGGGACCTCAGCAACGACGAGGAATACCCGATGATGGTCTGGGCATTCGCGAAGAAGGGATGAGCGGTGGAAGCTGCCAATCTCCCCCCTCGTGGGGGAGATTGGCAGCGTTCACCCGCCACGCCGCTTCACCAACCTTGCATGCCGTCTCCAATACCACCAGTCCAGCACGCGCCGGCGAAAACTGCGCTTCATCGCGGTCATGGTTACACCCCCAAAAGCACGCGGCGCTGGCCGGCGAGGCTACCGGGCGCCAGATCGGTCTTGATGGTGCTGGCCGTGCCCTGGCGTTGTTCGAGCTCAGCCCGAAGTGCTGCTTCGCGCGCCTGCACGTCCTTATCCCCGGCCGTCGGCACTGCCGGCAGCGGCTTCAGTTCCGGTGGTTTTTGAAACAGACACATGGTTCCAGCCTTCTCTTGTCCAGTCGCAGAGGAAAAAATCTTCGCCGTTCCGGCCATATCCGGGCAGCAGGCAACGTTGCGTGGCGCCCAGCCGCGCAAGCCAGCGCAGCGCCAGTTCATTGCCGGCCAGCGCCCGCGCCTCGACCCGCCAGGCACCGCGAGCGGAAACTTGCGGACCGAGCACCGCGTGAAAGAACTCCGTGATCCCGGGCACGCAACGCTTCATGCGGCGCGTGCCCCAGCTCCAGGCGATCCAAAGCCCGCTCCGCTGTTCGGCCGCGCCGAAGCCGACCTCCGGATTGCCGCCGAGCTCGGCCACATAGGCAAACCCTTGCAGCGCGGTGAGCGCCAGCAGCGCCGGCGACCAGTAGTCGAGCTGGCAATCGATCTCGGCGCGATCCTCGGGCCGCAAATTGGCGGCGATATAGGAGAGATCGCGCAGGGTCGCGGGGATGATGCGGAGGGTCATGCGGATGCCAGAGCCCGGGGGATAAGGTTCATCTGTGTGAGTGCCGCGTGAAAAATTCACGCCCTTGACCGGTCTCCTCTCCGGTGACCTACTTCGACCATAGAATGCGGGAGCAAAACATCGGTCATCCAATTGAAGGGAGACGGGCGAATGGACATTCGATCGGCGCTGACGCAGATATCTGAGGCCTTCAACGCGCACGATCTCGATCGCATCATGGCGTTCTTTTCCGACGACTGCATCCTGGAGATGCCGAGGGGAGGCAATCCTTGGGGCTCTCGTTTCGAGGGCAAGGAAAACGTACGGCAAGCACTGGCGACACGCTTTGAAGGCTTGCCCGATGTCCACTACGGCAACGCCGAGCATTTTGTGGATTCGACCGCCAATACCGGCATCTCGAAATGGATCCTCACAGGTACCACCCGCGAGGGGGAGAAAAAGGAGGTCAGGGGTTGCGACTTCTACACGTTTCGCGACGGCAAGGTGATCCGCAAGGATTCATATTGGAAAATCGTGGAGTAGGCCCCGCAGGGACATCGCAGCGCGGGCTATCGGGCCGGCGCCGGAGCGCCCGTTTCCTCCAGCGGGAATTGCGCTGCCGCGACGCTCCGAAGAGCCCTCCGCCCTCACCTGAACGCCCCCAGCGGATCGCTCTGCCCCTTCGCCCGTCTCGCAGTCCTGAACTCCGCCGGATCGACCACCGCTTCCCTGAGCATCATCACGCCATAACGCGTCGCCGCCATCAAATCGTCGCGAAGTTTGACCACCTGGCCGTCCTTGCGATGATAGAGCCGGAACTCCTCGAACCAGGGGACAAGCGTCGAAAACACCTTGAACCGGCCGGACTGCATGCGGTCGAGCATCTCCATCAGCCCGGCCTCGACCGAGACCGAACCGTCGGGGAATTGCGCGTGGCGCGACAGCATGTTCAGCCCGTGCGCGGCATATTGCTTGGCGAGCGCGGTGCCCGCCCCTTCCAGCGTTTCGCGGCGGCCGTCGCGCGGCCACGCCCAGGGCAGCCATTCGCCCCAAGGCTTCAGGGTCAGCGCCTGCATGGCGGGAGTCTGGTGCGAGGCGCGCGCGGCCTTGGCGACATAGACGACGTCGGCCTCCGTATCCCAGGCGAGCTCGACCGCGGCGGAAGGGTGGTCCCAGCCGAAATCGAGCGCCCCGATGCGCGGCCAGTAGCGCGGCAGCCGGAACGGCGCGCAGGCAATCAACTCCTCCGCCACCGGAAAGATGCGGCCGGACCCCAGCACGGGAATGCCCCGGGCGCGAGCCTCGCGCTCATGCGCGGGATAGGCGGCAACGATCGCCGCGCGCTCCTCGGGCGAATAATGCTCGGCGTCGTCTATGGTCATGAAGGTGACGTGACGGGACATGGGGGATCCTGAATCACTTTCGAGATAATCGATGTAGCGTCTTGTGAAGGCTACGTTTTTCGGACCAACGTCGCGCCGCCCCTCACCTGCCTGCCGGCATCCTCTCCCCGTATAGTGACGGGGAGAGGGGTGCTGTTGTCGACGGTTTCGCCAATCGCGAACGTTCAAGAATCGGCGCCGAGATTGCGGCCAGCTCCCTTCTCCCCGTCATTACGGGGAGAAGGTGGCGGCAGCCGGATGAGGGGCAGCGCCGACGAAGGCGAGCAAGCGCCAAGTGCGATGCCGCTCGTCCCCAATCAGTTTCTTCTCCATCACCCCTTCCCCATCCCCTCCACCTCCGCCGCCGACAAAAACAGCAGCACCACATCGGACATGCCGAGCAGCGGCGTGAAGGTGACGATGGTTATGCCGCCGGTGGCGTTGGTGCGGGTCAGGCCCTCGGAATAGATGTCGAGCGGCGGTTCCTCGTCGAACCAGACGCCGTGCAGCGTTTCGCCCTGCCATTTCTCGCGGCCTTTCTCGAAACTCTTGAACGACAGCACGCTCTCGCCGGCCTGAACATCGCCGCCGCCGCCATGGCGCACCACGACGCTGTCGAGCGCGCCCGGCGCGCCGCGGCCCATCATGGTGTCGACGATGGCATCGGCCGGGATCATGCCGGTGCCCCATTGCGCCTGCTGCTGCGGCGGGCCGACCAGCACGCGCTGCGGATTGTCGCGCGTGCCCTCGCCGGTGACGCCGGCGGCCCACAGCCGCACCGGCGCATCGAAAATCTTGCCTTGCCACCACGCGGGATAGCGGCCCGTCAGGTGCATGGCCCATTCGGCGCCGCCGGCGCGGGTCTTGCCGAGCTGGTTGCCGGCCATGAACAGCCGCTCGCGGTTGGCGGCGCCTGCCGCGTGAAACGCCGCCTGCCTGGCGTAGGGCCGGTAGGCGGCAAGCTGGTTGGTACGACGCCTGCGGTCAAGCTCCGCCAGCAGCGCCAGATATTCCGTCCTCGCCGCCACCGGCGATGTCTTCGAGGAACGGTTTGACCGCGGCTTCGAGCGCGCGGATGCGGCTGCGGATCTCTTCATCGCTCAGGGCATCCAGATGGTTGACGGCGACATCGAAATCCTTGGGCAGCACCGAAAGCACGATCTTCAAATACTGGTCAGGCTTGTCGGCCCGCACTTCGGCGATGACGCCGGCGCCATGGGCGCGGAAATCGGCGCGCACGGCGGCGAGAAAGTCGTCGCCCAGCGTTTTCTTCGGGCGTTTGCGGCGGGTCTCCGGCGCGGCCTCCGGGCTTGCGCTCCGGCTGGCGGCCGGCTTGCGCCCTTTGCCGCGCGCCGGCACTGCGGCGGTTTCGTCAGCCATGGCCCGTCACCGCCTCGGCATCGCCGGCCTTGGCCTTCGACGGCGCGGACTTGACCGACCGGACCCGCTTCTTCTTCGAGCGGGTGGATTTCTTCCTGACGTTCCTGGCGCCCTTCGGCCGCCGGGCAGGTTTTGCGACGCCCGGCAGATCCTTCAGGCCCGCCATGGCGAGGCCGATGGCGCCGCTATGAATTGTCGCCTGCGGGAAAGCGAAGCCGCCGGCCGCGTCCCGCACCATGCCGATCAGCACGCCGGTTGCGACCTGCTCGATCCGGCCGAGCCGCGTCTGCGGCGCCGCACCCTCGAATTCGCCAATGGCGCTGACGACCTCAAGGCCGTCATCCCCGGTGATGATGGTGGCATAGCGTGGCATGGGATTTCTCGCGGATAATCGTCAGGTTCGAAACGTCGCATTCCTTCGCGCCCCCTCTGTCCTGCCGGACATCTCCCCCACGAGGGGGAAGATCGCAGCTTCGGCGCCTCGCTTTTTTCTACAACGTTGGCGATTGGCGAAAGCCGGGACAACAGCCGATCTCCCCACCCGTGGGGGAGATGGCCGGCAGGCCAGAGGGGGGCGCCGTAGAGCGCCATCATTCGAGGAGAAAAGCAAAACCAAAAACACAAAACCCGCCTCGGCGGCGGGTCATCGGCGCAACTCAGCACCATAGATAAAAACATAGCATAGTTGCCTTCACCCCGTCAACAGCTTTTAGGACAAAATTCCTAATTATATACGTGACAAAGCACGGGCGATCTGCTACAAAGATGGCAGGGAGCACCTAGCCATGAAACTCGACAGCCCAATCTTCCAAGACGCCGACGCCGCCCGCATCCATTTGGAAGCGCAGCGTTGGCCGCATGGCCCTAACTGTCCCCACTGCGGCAATGCCAATCCCGACCGCATCACCAAGATGGAAGGCAAGGCGCACCGCCCCGGCCTGTACAACTGCATGGAATGCCGCGAACAGTTCACCATCACTGTCGGTACCGTATTCGAGCGCTCCAAGATCGCCTTGAACAAGTGGCTGCTGGCGACGTTCCTCATGGCTTCGTCCAAGAAAGGCATGAGCGCGCACCAGCTGCACCGTATGCTCGGCGTGACCTACAAAACCGCTTGGTTCATGGCTCACCGCATCCGCGAAGCGATGGCAGAAGACGTTAAGTCCGCTGGTCCGCTTGGCGGCGAAGGCAAGACCGTTGAAGCCGACGAAACCTACATTGGGCGCGTGGATCGCGATTACCTTTCGCCCCAGCGTAAGGGCCAGCCGCGTTTGAAGCGCAAGATGAAGCCGAAGCGCACCGTTATCGGCCTTGTCGAGCGTGGCGGCAAAGCCCGCATGGTTCACGTCCAGCACGCCACCAAAAACGTTGTACGCGATATCCTGGTGCGCAATGCCGACCGCAAATCGACGCTCTACACGGACCAGTCCAAGCTCTACACCGTGACCGGCGAGGAATACGCCTCACACAAGACGACTAATCATTCCGCTGGCGAATACGTCCGCTATGAAGACGGCGTGTCGATCCATTCCAATACGATTGAGAACGTGTTTTCAGTGTTCAAGCGCGGCATGGTTGGCGTTTATCAGCATTGCGGCGAGGCTCACTTGCACCGCTACCTTGCCGAGTTTGATTTCCGCTACAATCGCCGCACGGCGCTCAAGGTGACCGATACCGAGCGCCACGACCAGTTGCTTGCCATGATCGAAGGCAAGCGCCTTACCTATCGGCGGATTAACGAAGGCGATCTCGCCTAAGCAGAAGTTGAGAAAGCTGCTCCGAAAACGAAAGCTTTCACGCTAAGACCAGTCGCGCGGTTAGTAGGCTGTCGATAAGTAACAGCACGGCCCCACCGTAGCCGATCAACCAGATCGCAATTGCAATTGTGCCGTTGTCGTACGGGATCGCTAGGGCCGGGTTAACAATGTAAATAGCGAAAGAAAATATAACCACGCCGAAAGCCAAAACCAGCCTGATTTCAAGGTCGCTCATAAAGTCCTTAAACACTACGTTGTCAGCAAGTCTCTCGACATATCTTGTCGCGCGAGATTTTAGCAGGCTCCATATCGTCAAAACAGCCGCCCAAAAAACGCTTAAAAACGTAAAGAGAGAAGAGAACACGGCCTCTCCCCGCTTGTTCATGGAAGCAGCTACCTCGTGTCCGACGTCAAATTTAGTCGTCACAAATACGGCGGCGACAATTGCAGCAAGAAAAAGGATAAAAATCAGGCGCACTCGCCCCTCACCTAGAAGGGTGCCTGGCCTAACCGTTCCCATTGCCAACATGGACTTTTGCCTTTGCCAATGATGAGCGCAGGAATTGCTCCCGCTTTGGCCAGTCAAGCTCCGGATCGCCCGACAGTTCCAAAATCTGACTAGTCCTGAAATGCGCCTTTACGAAGTCAAGGATCGGCTCGGCTTCATGCGGCTGGCTCACCTTGATATCGCGAACCTTGCCTCTTTTAGCCTCCTTTTCGCCTACCAGCCATCCCACCAACTTCCTAATCTTGGGGACAGCAAGACCCTCTCGGCGGGGGCCGACGCCAATGGATACGGTTACGTAAGCACCGTCCACCATGTCCTTTAGGAAGGCTATGTTGTCTCTAACTTCTCCCAAATCCGGATCTACCGTATTGAGCGAGGCGGGATCGGCAATCTTGAAAATGACCGCGCCATTCTTCGTACCAGCAAGCTTATTAATATCGCTCTCAGAAAGGATGGGAAGCGCGATGCAAGGCTGGTGGCCAGCGAGTTCTGCAACTAGCCCAGTCAGCTTTAACAAGCCCGCCGCCGCTGGTTTCACCTCGAAACCGAGGAGCTTTTTCTCTACGTCGTAGATAAATGCCGTGTGATAGCCCAGGTATTCGCCATCCCCAAGAGTAAGCTTTTTGGCCTTCTCTCCTGCCTTCAGGCGACTGGGTAGCGCATCCGATTGCAGTCGAATAACGTCGCCGCATATTGGTGAAACCTTGGCGTCACCCCGAGTGTCTAACTGGTAGCGGACTTCGTCTATTTCCTTGACTAAATCCCCGCCCTTCAATGCGAAGGCTGCTTGTAGCGAGACATCAAATTCAACGCCATCTTCAAGCGCCGGAAACAACTGCCAGAATTTAACAGTGACCTTCTTGTCCATACGAATCCCCCAGGCTGCAAGATTGCAGAGGGAGGATCCATTGTCTATTCGGCCTTTGACGATTTCTCCTGCGATAGTTTACCGATTGCAGGCTTTTCTGGGGATGGCTTTGATTTTGGCCTCGGCGGCGTCTTGAGCATCCGCTTCAATGTCTCGTTGAAGCGTGTATCGTCGGCTTGGTCGTCATTGCCGGGTGATTCTTTCATTGGACCCTATCCAGCGAGAAGATTTTGAGCGTGCCATCGGCAAGCTAGCCATAAATTGGGCTGCCGCCGAACACGCATTTGACCACTGCCTTTCTATCCTATTTTACGAGAAAGGCGCCAGTTCGCTAACTACCGTTCTGCCCCTTAACGCTAGAGCAAAAGTCAAATTCTTCCAGAAGGCCGTGAAGGCCATACCAGAGCTTGCTGATGCCTTCCCTCGTGCAGAGGAACTTGCGAACGCCGCCTTCAAAATCCTCGATGATAGAAACTGGTGTATCCATGGGACCACATCAATGATCGGCGGCACGCTTTTTGACCAGCCGTTCAATCTCTCTCGCTTTGAGCGACCGGGCATGGAGTTCATCGAAAACAAAACGGTAACAATGGATTTCGTCGGCAAGACCAGCGAGGCTTGCGCCAAACTAACGCTAGCCTTGGCTGTGTTCGCCTTCAGGAAGTTCGGCATTTTCAGCAAGGACGAGGTCGAGGATGCGTTGCGCGGCGTCCGCGAAGACATCACCTTCTAATTCCGCATCTCTGAGGATCACCTCAATTTTCGCTTTGATTTCTGTGCCGGCCTGTCGGCTCGAATCATAGGACATATTCCCATACTCTCTCAAGTATATAATTAGGAAAAAATTCCTCAAAACTTTCAGCACTGCCCCGCGCAGCGAACGCCGCCGTCACGGCAATGGGCAGACAGGATCAGCCGAACTTACGAACCGGAGCCTCGCTGTGGAAATCGCTAAGCGCGTTGGCAGAGAATTGATCAGAAGACAGGCCTGGAGCACAGTACCCGTCAGAATCAAAAACCCGCCTCGGCGGCGGGTCATCGGCGCAACTCAGCACCATAGATAAAAACATAGCATAGTTGCCTTCACCCCGTCAACAGCTTTTAAGAAAAAAATCCTATCTCGCCCGTCCCAGCGTGGTTCTCCCCGGCCCGCCGGGCTTTATTAGTCGGGTGCTGGGGCATTGACCGCGAATTGCGCGGCGAACGCCCTGCCATAGGCGGGCCGGGCTTCGCCGCGGGCCACATAGGCAGCCAGGTTTTGATATTCGTCCAGAATGCCCGACATTCTGAGCCGCAGCAGCACAGATACCATCAACAGATCGCCCGCGCTGAACGCGCCGTCGAGCCAGTCGGCGCCGCCCAGATGGGCCGAGAGCCTGTCCAGCCGGGCGCGAACGCGATCCTTCACCAATGGCAGGCGCTCCTCGCTCCAGGGCTTGTCGGCCTCGAATATTTTTGCCGTCGTCAGTTCGAGGATCGGCAGCTCGACGGTGTTGAGCGCGGCAAACATCCAGGTGATGGCGCGGGCGCGGGCATCGCGATCCTCCGGCAGCAGCCCCGGATACCGCTCGGCAAGGTGGAAGACGATCGAGCCGGTCTCGAACAGGCAGAGCGAACCGTCCTCGTAGGTGGGGATCTGGCCGAAGGGCTGGATGGCCAGATGGTCGGGCGCCTTCATCTCGGCATGGGAAACAAGACGAACCTCATAGGGCTGGCCCACTTCCTCGAGCGCCCAGCGAACGCGCGTGTCGCGCGCCAGTCCCTTGCCGCCGTCGGGCGACCGTTTGAACGCCGTAATGGTGATTGTCATTGCATCCGCTTCCTTGCCTGTTTCCTGGGCTTCCTGGCGATGACGAACAAGCCTGCGCTGCAGCCCGACATCGGTCTTGAACTATTTTCCTTGCCGAGCGCGGATCGCGAATGGATGTCCGCGCGTTCTGAACGCCTATGCACGCCGCCTCAAAGTGACCTCGGTTTTGGGCGACATGCGTAGGCCGATACCTGCAAGTGCGTCGCACGGGCCCTGTTCAGCGTGACGCGCCTCACCGATGGGAGCAACCGCCATGAACGTCGCCAACCTGCAACTCGAGGGCCTGCTGATGGCCGTCGCATCGATCAACCACGTCCTGGTCAGGAAGGGCGTGCTGACATCAGAGGAGATCGACATCGCCCTGCGCAAGGCCGAAGCCGGCGAAACCAGCGAGGAGCGGTCCGAGGGCATGTCGGCGTCGAGCCGCGACGCCGTCAATTTCCCGATCCGGCTGCTGGAGCTCGCCAACCAGTGCCAGCCCGAAGCTGACATGCCGTCCTTTTCGAAACTGGCGCGCATGGTCGGCCAGATGAAGGAACCCTACAACGACCAGATGTAGCTACGCCCTGCCCGGCCATCCCGGATTGAGCGAAAGCACGCGGCCCGGCCCGTGCACGGCGGCGAACAGCAGCCCGGCCAGGAAGGAAAAATGATCGACGAAGAAGCCGAATTCCGCCTGGTTGCCGGCCCAGTGGCTCGGTCCGTGGAAGGCGAAGCCGAGGAACAGCACGTAGACCGCCGCGACCAGCGCGGCCGGCGTGAAGAAGGCGCCGGTGAGGAAAGCGATCACCAGCAGCACCTCCAGTATCGCCGCGCACCAGGCCAGGAACAGCGGAAACGGAAAGCCGGCGGCGGCGATATAGCCGGCGGTGGCGCCCATGCCCATGAACTTGAACGTCACCGCCATCAGCAAGACGGCCGCGAAGATCAGGCGGGCGATGAGCAAGGCGGCGGTCTGCCACGGCGATTGGACGGTTGGCGACGGCATGGTTGTTCTCCCGTTTCGTTTGCTTGTCTTACCCAATTCCGGATGGAAACCGAACTTTCCTGGAATTGCTCCTAGGACGCGCCACGCGCCGCGCATCCGACATGTCTGCCGAAGTTTTTTCCGGATGTCGCGATCGGCGCCGCTCGATCGGGCCCGCTGTCGCAAAACCGGATTCCGGTTTGCCGGCTCCTGGATAGAGGGGGCCGCATCGTCCCTGATGTATCTCGCCGCCATGCGCCTGGAGCCGGCCTGAGGCGGCGGAGCCGATATTCCGGTCGGTGTTCGCCAAAGCCTGCAAAAGCCGCTATGGAACCAGCGGCGTCAAATGCTGTTATGTATGACCGCAGGGTCGCGCCGCGACGGCGGCGCGCCGGGGGTGGAAAGTGAGGCTCGGCATGGCGGACGACAAATCGAAGATCAAGCAGGATCGCAAGCTGGTTTCGAGCGAGGAAACCTATGAGGTTGCCGCTTTCGCCCGCAAATACGGCATCCCGCAGAGCGAGGCCCAGACCATCATCAAGCGCTACGGGCCCTCGAGGAAGAAGCTCGACAACCACATGGCCGCGCGCGGATAGCTCGGCGCGACCGGCGTTGGAAGCCTTGCCCGGGGCAGGACCCCGGGCGCATTGCGGCACCGAATGGTTGGAGGCCACGGCCATGCCCGACACCGCGCGCAGAACCGGCAGCTGCCTTTGCGGCGGCGTGCAGTTCACCGTCAGCGGTCCGCCCCTGCGGGTGGGTCTCTGCCATTGCAAGGATTGCCGCAAGACCAGCGGCTCCGCCTTTGCCGCCTTCGCCATCTGGCCGCGCCAGGCCTTCGAGACATCGGGCATCCTCGGCACCTATGCCGGCCGCGGCTTCTGCCCGACCTGCGGCAGCCGTGTCGCCTCGCTCAGCGACGACGAAGCCGAGGTGATGATCGGCAGCCTGGACGTGGCGCCGACCGATCTCATGCCGGAGTACGAATTGTGGATCGGCCGGCGCGAATCCTGGCTGCATGCCTTGCCCGATACGCGGCAGTTCGAGCACGACCGGCCCGCCGCGCAGGCTCCCGGCCCGCCGCCGAGGCCGCTGTCGGACGCGGCTCCCGGCGGCTGAAAATTAGTCGAAAAGTTTAGCGGCCGCGACGGAACCCCGGAACGGCGGCCGGCGTTATCGGGCGCCTCAGTTTCAATGGAGATCGCCGTGAACGACAAGTTCTTTCCCCGTCCGGTCAGGCTGAAGGTCGGACCGGCCCGCGAGCGCGTGGTGCGCAGCGCCTGGGAAGGCCTGGAATGCCTGCGCGACTGGCCCGGCAAGCACGGCCGGCGCTACCGCGCCGCATGGCGCAGCTGCCGCGATGCCCTCGATGGCTGGACCCCGGCCGAGAAGGCGATGCGGGCCATGATCGATGCCGGGCGCGAGGCGGAATTTCTGCCCGGCAACGGCAAATCCTGAAAGCCTGCCGCCTCAAGGGGCGGTCCGGAACCCGATAGCTGCATCGCGGCAAGCCGCCGGCTACTGTTTCGGCGGCTGCGGCGGCACTTCACCCGGTTTGATCACCGGCGTCTTGCCTTCGTTGGGCGCCGGCGCGGCCATGCCCTGGTCGCCTGTCGGCGGCGGCTTCAGCACGCCGCCGCAATCGTTCAGCGTCTCGGTCAGCGTCTTGTCGGTCGGCTGCTGGTTGCCGTCGGGCTTGGCCCGGCATTTTTCGCTGGGCGCCTGCTTGTCGGGGTTCTGCTGCTCGGCCTGTGCCAGCGCCGCGGCGGGCGCGGCGAGCATCAGGCTGACGGACATGATGGCGAGAAGTCTCATCTCGGCCTCCTTTCCGGGTTGGGCCGCCCTCACCGGCCGCCCAATAGTCGATGGCGTGCCTTCGATGGCTTGCCTCAATAACCGCCGACGATCGGCAGGATTTCGCCGGTGATGTAGCTGGAGCATTGCGGCGAGGCCAGGAACACATAGGCCGGCGCGATTTCCTCCGGCTGGGCGGGCCGCTTCATCGGCGTCTTGGCGCCGAACTGCGATACGTCCTGCGCCTCCTTCTCCGACGGATTGAGCGGCGTCCACACCGGCCCCGGCGCCACCGCGTTGACACGGATGCCCTTGCCGACGAGGTTGCCCGACAGCGCCCGGGTGAAGGCATGGATGCCGCCCTTGGTCATGGAGTAGTCGACCAGGTCCTTCGATCCCTCGATGCCGGTGACCGAACCGGTGTTGATGATGGCCGAACCCGGCTTCATATGCGCCACCGCCTCCTGCGCCATATGGAAGTAGCCGTAGAGGTTGGTCTTCAGCGTGGTGTCGAAATGCTCCTCGGTCAGGTCGGCGAAATCGGTGGAATGGATCTGGAAGGCGGCATTGTTGACCAGCACGTCGAGCCGCCCCAGTTCCTTGACGACCCTTGCCACGGCCTTGGCGCAGAAGGCGCGATTGCCGACGTCGCCGCGCAAGGCGAGGCAGCGGCGGCCCTCCGCTTCGACCGCTTGCTTGGTCGCCTCCGCGTCACGGTCCTCGCTGAGATAGACGATGGCGATATCGGCACCCTCGCGCGCGAACAGCACGGCCACCGCACGGCCGATCCCAGAATCGCCGCCGGTGATCAACGCCGCCTTGCCTTCCAGCTTTCCCGAACCGCGCCAGAACGGCGCGTCATAGAGCGGCGCCGGCTCGATGGCCCATTCCTCGCCGGGTTTGGGATGATGCTGGGCGGGAAAAGGCGGCGCGGGATATTTTCGCGCGCCGGCCTGCATGGCGCCGTCGCCTTTGGGCTTGGCCTTGGCGCGGTCCTTGGCGTCGACCTTGCGCTGGATGCTGCGCTGCTTGCTGGTTGCTTTCGAACTGTCGCTCTGGGTGCTGGTCGGCATGGTCGTCTCCTCTGTGTTTGGACCGGAGACATCCCGAACCTCCTCGCGCAACGCGCGGAACTGTTCGCGATGTCTTCGGTCCAAACGTTTTGCTCGCAGGGACAACGCATGTCGGCGGAAAAAGTTGGCGGCTTTCGCAGGCGCACATTGCAACCCTCGCATCCTGCCGCCGTTTCGCCTGCCGGAGGCAATCATGTTCGAAGGTTTTCAGGCCCTCAAGGTCGACTGCGGGGATGCCCGCATCTTCGCCCGGCGCGCCGGCGACGGGCCCGCCGTTCTTCTGCTGCACGGCTTTCCGCAGACGCATCTGATGTGGCGCGACGTGGCGCCACGCCTAGCGGACCGGTTCACCGTCATATGCGCCGACCTGCGCGGCTACGGCGCCAGCTCATGCCCGGCGTCGAGCGCCGATCACGCCCCTTACGCCAAGCGCGCCATGGCCCGCGACATGGTGGCGCTGATGGCCGAGCTCGGCTTTTCCAGCTTTATGGTCGCCGGCCATGATCGCGGCGGACGTGTCGCCTACCGCCTCGCGCTCGACCATCCCGACCGCGTCGAAAGGCTTGCCGTGCTCGACATCGTGCCCACCGCCGACGCCTGGGACCGGGCCGACGCCAGGCTGGCGCTCGGCTATTGGCCGTGGTCGTTGCTGGCGCAGCCGGAGCCGCTGCCGGAAAAGCTCCTGGCGGGCGCGGCCGACGCGATCGTCGATGATGCCCTGGGCGGCTGGGGCTCGTCGCCAGAGACATTTTCCGCCGGCGTGCGCCAGGCCTATGTCGAGGCCCTGCGCGATCCCGCCCATGCCCATGCGATCTGCGAGGAGTACCGGGCGGCCGCGAGGCTCGACCGCGAGCACGACCATGCCGATCGCGCCGCCGGCCGGCGCATAGCCTGCGCGGTGCTGGCGCTGTGGAGCGGGCAAGGCGCGCTCGCTGAATGGTATGCCGGCGAAGGCGGACCACTGGCCTTGTGGCGCGGCTGGGCCGGCGATCTGCGCGGCCATGCGGTCCAGGGCGGGCATTTCTTTCCCGAAGAAGCACCCGCGCAAACGGCCGCCGAATTGAGCGCTTTCTTCGCCGGCCCCGAAACCACCGCCCGAGAGGGCAATGTCAGGAAAAGTGCCTAGCGGTTTCCCACCTACCACTTTCCCTGGGGAATCGCGTCGAAACGTCTGGAGCGGTTCAGCGGGAACCTCCCCAGCCGGCCGCGACCAAGGGAATTGGAACCACATCCTTGGCTGCGCAGTTGCAGGGGCATCGAATGAACCCGGGAGCAGAACCATGCCACGCGGAGAAAAATCCAAATACACCGACAAGCAGGAGCGCAAGGCAGACCACATCGCCGAGGGCTACGAGCATCGCGGCGTGTCCGAGAAGGAAGCCGAGCGCCGCGCCTGGGCCACCGTCAACAAGGATGATGGCGGCGGCAAGAAGGAGGGCGGCTCCGGCCGCGGCAAGCACACCGGCCATCCCGCCGCGCACAAGGGCGGCGAAAAGGGCGGCAAGGCTTCCGCCTCGCGTTCGGCCGCGAGCCGGTCGGCATCGGCCAGGAAGGCAGCCGCGACCCGCAAGCGCAACGAAGCGCACGCCCATTGATGCGCGGGGCGACCGGATCGCGAAATTCTTATGCGCCTTGCCTGCCCTCGCCCGGGCCGCTCTTGATCAGATCGTCGCCCGGCGGATCATCGAAGTTCGGCTCGGCCGGATTGTCGGACGGCGGTCTTTGCGGACAGTCCTCGTAGCCGTGGTCGCGGCCGCCGCAGAACGAACAGCACATGGCTTCGCGATCCCTGTTCCCGGGCGGCCATCGCGGGGTCTGGTAAGGCTTCCTGCCGAGCATGCCCAGCAATGCGCGAGGCGCGATTTGGTTGCGCGCCCGCGCCGTCCCTCGCAAGCGAACACGCCGGCTGTTGCGCAACCGCCAGACAAAGTGCGAATCTCCCCGGCATGCCGCAACCAAGCTTAATCGCCCGGCGTTGCGGATCATGCCTTGGAGAGACCGCCATGTCCGTTCGAATACTGTTGCCGACCGTGGCTGCCATGCTTGCCGCCACCGGCCTGGCCGAAGCCCGGCCCGACAGCCGCGCCATGAGCTGCGCGCAGATCCGCGCCATGATCCAGAGCCACCGCGCCGTCGTGCTGACCACCGGCCCCAACACCTATGACCGCTATGTCAGGCAGTTCGGCAATGAATGCGATTGGCCCGAAGTGCCGATGTCGGCCTATATCCCGGCCCGTGACGGGCACTGTCCGGTCTACCGCTGCGAGGAGCCGGTCAACAATTTCCCGAATTGACCGGTCGGTCAGGCGCCGGCATCGACGTTCGGGGATTGCCGCATCCCTGCCTGAAACCATTCCGAGGGGCCGGCGTTGACGCGTGGGGTGGCCGCCACAGGAGATGCCCATGACCGTCAACTGCCGCGTATCGATCGACAACCGGCCTCAATCGATCGAGGCCGTTTTCCAGGCCGTGCCCCGGATCGGCGAGAGCGTTTCGCTGTCCGTCGACGGAAACGCCCAGGACCTGCGCGTTTCGCGTGTCGTGCATGTGCCCGACGGCTCGCTCGAAGGAGCTGCGATCATCGTCGAGGTGACGGCCAACATCCTCTAGCCCCCTGAATCCGCAAATGCGGCGCGCCTTGGCCACGGCGGCGGCTTTCAGATGCCTAAGCCGATCGTCTGGCCGGCGTCTTCCATAGGGTGCTGCGGCACGATGATCGACGCCAGCGGCGCGTTCAGCGTCCATCTGAAATAGCCGGGCGAGCGCTCGATCACGGCGGACCCGCCGAGCGACTGCGGCGCCACCCTTTGCAGGACAACGGTGCCGAACCCCTTGCGCGTGGTGTCGTCGCGCTCGTCGCCGCCGCTATAGGGGGGCGACCGCTCCTCCCAGACAAGTTGGAATTCGCGTTCGGCCAGAGCGTCGTCGCTCATGCTCCAGGTCACCTCGACCCGGCCGGAATCGCTGGCGAGCGCTCCATACTTGGACGAATTGGTGCCGAGCTCGTGGAAAGCCATGCCGAGATTCTGCACCGCATTCGACTGCAAGGTCAGCAGCGGTCCCGAAAGCAGTATCTGCTCCTCGCGGCCGAACGGTTTGAGATGTTCCTGGACCAGGTCGAACAGGCTGGCTCCCGCCCAGTTCGAGGTGACCAGTAGATCGTGCGAGCGTGACAGCGCCATGATGCGGGCGCGGATCATCTCCTCGAACTCGCGCGGGTCCTGCGAGCGCTTGCTGGTTTCCCTGACCATCGACAGGATCACCGCAAACTGGTTCTTGACGCGATGGTTGACCTCGCGCATCAGCATCTTGATCCGGCGCTCGTTCTCCCTGCTGGCGCTGATGTCGCGGGCGATCTTCGAGGCGCCGACGATCTCGCCGCTGGCGTTCCTGATCGGCGACACCGTCAGCGAAACGGCAATGAAGGTGCCGTCCTTGCGCTTTCGCGTCGTCTCGTAGCTCGCGAGGCGTTCGCCGCGGCGGACCTTGGCGATGATCTCGGTTTCCTCGTTCTTGAGGTGGTCGGGGATGAGCATCAGGATCGACTGCCCCAACGCTTCCTCCGCGCTGTAGCCGAACATGCGTTCGGCCGCCTGGTTCCAGCTTTTGATGATGCTGTTCAGGTCCTTGCTGATGATGGCGTCGAAGGAGGAATCGACGATCGCCGCCAGCTGCGCATCGGCCGTTGCGTCCTGTTTTTCACCGCTTGCTATGTCAGCCATTGCCCCGCCAGGTGTCAGCCTATAGCCACTAGATAACGCGTGCGCCGGACAAGGCAATCACCTTGAAGCGGCCTGCTGCTTCAACTTCATCGAAATCGCCTCGCCGGCTGGAGTGATCGAGGGGAAGGTCGTTCCGCAGATCAGGGCGGCCGGCATCGGAGACGCCAGCGACCATACAAAATGGTTTTCGAGCACCAGGACAGAGCGGACATTCAAGTCCATGGGCACCGGAAGCGCGGAACCCGTCCTTGCGGGCCGGCATCACCTGAATGTCACCGCGCCTCAGTCAGAATGGCCGTCGCCCACATTGCCGTTGCCGCCTGGGGTGGACAGCAGTCCGAAGTCCTGGGACTTGACGCCCTGCTCCGCCGCCAGGAATCCGTCCGAGGCGAGGCCACGCCGCAAGAGCTCCCTGACCGCGGCCGAGCGGCTCGGCATGCGCTTGTCGAAGCGCCAGTTCTCCAGTGCCGCCAGTTCGTCGGCGGTCAGCATGACCTGCAAGCGTTCAGGACGTTCCAGTTCAGTCACGGCACTTCCTCGCACAACCGAATACGTGAATGAGTATCTGTCTCATTCCACTAATAATTAGGATAGCAATCCTAACACGTCAAGGTCGGCAAATACGCGACCTCCCCATCCTGCTCATGATGACTATAAAGCGTCGGGCGCGCCTTTGCGTAACCATGCTAACTAACTGATATATATCGAGCATTTTCAGATTTCCGCTTGCCACACACCGATGCGAGGCGCATGCTACAAAGGCAAAACCAGTCCAGGAGGTTTCCATGCGGTATGACTACTCGACGCGGTTGCGCGATGACGTTCAATCCGCGGTCACCACGGCTTTCAGGACGTACGGCATCGTCAACATCACCGCGGTGGCCGAACGGATCAGGCTCAGGAACCTCGACGAAAACGTTGCTCTCGAGGACGTCGAGCACCTGGTCCTGGCGGCCGCCCAACTGCTTGGCGCCGCCATCGAATTCGAGGGCCTGACCATGATCGACCGCCTGCCGGACGCTCATGTCAACGGCCGTCCCGGCGGACCGGCCCCTGCCCTGAAGCGCCTCGTCTGAACGGATTTGAGGCGACGCGCTAAGTCATTTCGGGCGACCTGCATCAGGGCTCCGGTGGCCGGGCGAACCCGCTGGACGCCGCCTACCTGTGGAAATTGAGCGCGCGCGCTATATGGTGTTTGAATTCCCCCCTCTGGAGAACACGCCATGACGCTCGACACACGCAAGCTCGGCAGCCAGGGGCTGCGGGTCTCGGCCATCGGCCTCGGCTGCATGGGCATGAGCCAGTCCTACGGCCCGGCCGACGAAGCCGAATCCATCGCCACGCTGCACCGCGCCATCGAACTCGGCTGCACCTTCCTCGACACCGCCGAGGTGTATGGCCCTTACGCCAATGAGGCGCTGCTCGGCCGCGCCTTGAAGGGCAAGCGCGACCAGGTGACCATCGCCACCAAATTCGGCTTTCGCATCGAAAATGGCCGGCAGGTCGGCACCGAACGCGACAGCAGGCCGCAAACCATCAGGGCGGCGGTTGAAGGGTCGTTGAAGCGGCTCGCCACCGACCATATCGACCTTCTCTACCAGCACCGTGTCGATCCAGCCGTGCCGGCCGAGGATGTCGCCGGCACGGTCGGCGAACTGGTCAAACAGGGCAAGGTCCGCTTCTTCGGCCTGTCGGAGGCGGGAGCCGCGAACATCCAGCGGGCGCACGCCGTGTTTCCGGTCTCGGCGCTGCAGAGCGAGTACTCGCTGTGGGAGCGCAATCTCGAGCCGGAAATCATTCCCCTGCTGCGGCAAACCGGCATCGGCCTGGTGCCGTTCTCACCGCTCGGCCGCGGCTTCCTGACCGGCGGCGCCAAGCGCGCCGAGGACTATCCGGAAGGCGATTACCGCCGCGGCGACCCGCGCTACCAGGGTGCGAACTATGACGCCAATGTCGAGGCCGCCGCAAAGGTCCGCGACATCGCCGCCGCCAAAGGCGTCAAGCCAGGGCAGATCGCGCTGGCCTGGCTCCTGGAGAAGGGCAACGTCTTCGGTGTCGACATCGTGCCGATCCCCGGCACCAAGCGGATCAAATATCTGGAAGAAAATGTCGCCGCTGCGTCGCTGAAACTGGAGGCCGCCGAGATGGCGGCGCTCGACGACGCGCTGGCCCCGGGGAAGGTCTCCGGCCCGCGTTACGGCGACCGCACCATGATGATGATCGACCGATAGGTTCGCACGTCGCCGGTGAATCGGGCCTATTCCACCGGTGCGGGCTTTTGCCGAGGATCGGGCCGCAACCGCTGGTGAAGTTCCCTGCCGGCGTGCAGGGTCCGGTCCGCCAGCGCGGCGAGTGTTCCGCGCAAGGTCCTTGTTCCCAGCACCGAATCCAGCGTCACCGACTGGGTCGCGAAGCGCCGCTTGAAGTCCTCGCCGCCGCACAGGAAGTCGACCATCGTCAGCCCTCTGTCGATCGACCACTGGATGTAGTCCATCATCAGCACCATGCCGGGAGACGCCCGTTCGACATCCGGATCGTAGGTCGTGACGAAGGCCATCATCGTGTTGCGCTGGACGAAATTGATCGAGACCGCCACCACCATCCCGGCGCATTCCAGCACGAAGACATGCAGGAGCCCTTCCCTGGCCAGCACCGCGACCAGCGCGGCCAGGGCCGGCGACCCCTCATCGAACAGGTTGGATTCGTGTCCGCGCGCGGCGAGCCATTTGCGCTTGAACTCGGCGAGCCTGTCGAGGACGGGCTGCATCGGCTCGTCCGGCGACATGAGGCGGAACCGCACTTCGCCGCCTTCCTCGAGGAATTTGCGGCCACGGCGATAATTCTGGCGCATCTTCTTCGTTTGTTCCCCGAACCAGTCCGCGCCCGTACGCCATGGCCCGGCGACCCGGAAGCTGGTTTCGCTGCGGCGGTTCGGGCGCAGCCCCATCTTGGGCGCCGAAGCGGGAGCAAGCAGCGTGCGCATCGCGGCGTCCGGCAGCAGGCGGTTCAGATAGACGAGATCGAAGCCGCCCGCGGCCGAAATTTCGTGCCATAGCGCCGCGACCGCCGCCGGATCGCAGTCCGGCGCGACCAGCACGTCGCCATAGTCGCTGTGGTCCTTGGCAGCCCATTCCAGGACGTTGACGCCCTTGCGCCGCACCGTCGCCAGCGGGATGACGGCGTCGATCCGGTCACCGTTCCAGACGAGGCCGATCCTGAGACCACGCAGCTCCCGGTCCGGGGCCGTCTGCCACCACGCCGTGACCCAGGCGTGGCTTTGAAAGATCAGCCCCTCCGCCCGGCGCCACAGCTCCGTCCAGGCCGGCCCGACCGACGCGAGGCGCTCCTCGGAGGTGACGATCTCCAAAGCGCCGGCCTTCGGGCCCTCGATCGCGGCGTGAGCGTTCATGGCTGCGGGCTCCGTGTCGGCTCGGACGAAGCGCGGCGGCGAAACCGCCGGGCGATGTGCCCCCACATCTTCTTGAGCGGCAGCACGTAAAGCCCCGACAGGGATTGATAGTCGCGCGCGCCGCGTTCCATCAATCCGAACCTGAAATCCTCATCGGGCTTGGGCACGCACAACGTTCCGAATAGCCGGTCCCAGAACGAGAACAGCAAGCCGAAATTCTTGTCGTAGTGCCTTGGATCGACGCTGTGGTGCAGTTGGTGCCAATGCGGGCACAGCACGATGTTGTTGAGCGGCCCGAACGATATCTTGAAATGGGTGTGCCTGACGAAATCCATCATCAGGATATTGCGCATGACGTAGACGTTGACGCCGAAGATCGTCACTTCGACGAGGTTAAGCGACAAAAGGGTCCAGATGCCGAAGCAGATCCCGGGTATGACGCCGTCCCAGGCGCGGTTCATGAGCTCGTCGAGCGGATGAACCCTGTCCTTGGTGATCCCGACCATCACCTCCGCCGAGTGATGCACCTTGTGCAGCTCCCACAGGAACGGGAAGCGGTGCTGGGCCACATGGTAGAGGTAATAGGATATGTCGTAGGCGATCAGCATCGTCACCGTGAAGATGACGATCGTCACCGCCCCCGGCGGTCCCGGCAGCAGCGGCGGCTCGATTTGCAGGAGTGCCACCAGCGTCCGATTCGTCGCGTAACCGACGGCGACGACGAAGGTCACGCCCGCGGGCAGCATCAGGAAGGGCATAATCGCCTTGCGGGTGATCCAGAAAAGCAGGTCCGCCCGCGCCGAGGGGTGCGTGACGATCTCGTTGGGAAAGACGAAATCGAAGAATTCCCTGAAGCTCTTGCGCTCCGCCGTCCGCCAATAGGCGATCAGGGCGCTGCCCAGCGCGGTCAGCAGCAAAAGGCCGGCCGCAAGCAGGCTGGAGCCGGACAACTTGTCCAGGATCCTTTCGATGATGCCGGCAATCGACATGGGCCCACTCATTTATGCAACCGAAGCTTGACTTGCAGGAGGCGATTGACCTGACTGGCCGGGCAAGCCGCCACGCCGTCAGGGCTCTCGATCATTTCGCCGTCACCCTAGTCGAGAATCCATAGCGAAAGCTTAAGCTAATTAAAAACAATGAATCCGCTAAAAAGCCCGCTATATATTGCCGAATTCTGAATAAAACTCCTAAAATTGACAGCAAAGGACCGGCAGCGCTTGGCGTGGAGATCGCAACTTCGGGGAATCGCCGGGTGATCGTGCCGGTCCCGAGCTCGCCGGCCCGCGGCCGGGCTGCCAAACCCCTCCCAACTTATTTCCCGGCGCCCGGCTGCTTGTTGAAGATCGCTAGCAGGTCCATCGGCAGCGGAAACACCACCGTCGACGAGCGCTCGCCGGCGATGTCGTGCAGCGCCTCGAAATAGCGCAGTTGCATGGCCTGCGGCTCCTGCGCCAGCATCTTGCCGGCCTCGACCAGCTTTGCCGCCGCCTGCTGCTCGCCATCGGCGTTGATCACCTTCGCGCGCCGCAGCCTTTCAGCCTCGGCCTGCTTGGCGATGGCGCGGACCATGTTCTCGTTGAGGTCGACATGCTTGATCTCGACATTGGACACCTTGATGCCCCATGCGTCGGTCCGCTGGTCCAGGATCTCCTGGATGTCGCTGTTCAACTTGTCGCGCTCGGCCAGCATCTCGTCGAGCTCGTGCTTGCCGAGAACCGAGCGCAACGTGGTCTGCGCGAGCTGGTTTGTCGCGGCCATGAAGTCCTCGACCTGGATAACGGCCCGCTCGGCGTCGACGATGCGGAAATACAGCACCGCGTTCACCTTCACCGAGACATTGTCGCGCGAGATCACGTCCTGCGGCGGCACGTCCTGGACCACCACGCGCAGGTCGACCCGCACCATCTGCTGGACGAAGGGGACGAGGAGGATGAGGCCGGGGCCCTTCACCCCGGTGAAGCGGCCGAGCGTGAAGACCACGCCGCGCTCATATTCCCGCAGGATGCGAATGGCGGCGGACAGGAAGATCAGCACGATGAGGGCGAGCACCAGATAGGCGACGTAACCGATGATCATTGCCTTGCTCCATTGTTCCTGCGCCGGACCGTCAGCACGAGATCCCTGACGTCGGCCACCTCGACGCTGTCGCCGGGGGCGAGCGGTTCATCGGCTTTCGCCCGCCAGCGCTCGCCCTGCGCGAGCACATGGCCCTCGCTGCCCGACCAGTCGAGGATCCTGGCCGGCAGCCCGTGCATGGCCTGCGCGCCGACACGCGGCAGGCTCTTGCGCGCCCTCCACAGATAGCTGCCGGCCAGCAGCGCCAGGCCAAGCGTCAGCGCCGCGGCGGTGCCGATGAGCGCCCACGACATCTCGAAGCCCGGGCCCTCGACCTTGAGCAGCATGGCGGCGCCGAGCAGGAAGGCGGCCACGCCTCCAAGCCCGAGCACCACGGTCGGGTTGAAGGCCTCAATGACGAGGAAGGCGATGCCAAGCAGCATCAGGGCGAGGCCGGTATAGCTGATCGGCAGCAGATTGAGGGCATAGAGCCCGAGCAGCAGGCAGATGGTCCCGATCACGCCGGGCGCCACTGCGCCTGGGCTGGTGAACTCGAAGACGAGGCCGTAGACGCCGGCAAGCATCAGGACGACGGCGATGTTGGGATCGGTGATGACGGCGAGAAGCCGGATCAGCCAGCCGGGATCGAGCGTCTCGACCGCCACGCCCTTGGTCGCCAGCACCTGTTGCTTGCCGGCCACCTCGACCGTGCGGCCGTCGGCAAGCTGGAGCAGCTCGGCGGTGTCGCGGGCGACGAGGTCGACTACATGTGCCTGAAGTGCCGCATTGGCGGAAAGGCTGGCTGCCTCGCGCACCGCCTTTTCGCCCCAGTCGGCATTGCGGCCGCGCAGTTCGGCGAGCGAACGGATCAAGGCGACCGCGTCGTTCGTCACCTTTGTCATCATCGGGTCGCCGGCCGGAGGCCCGGTGGCATTCTTCTGGTCGCCCTTGTCCTTTTGGTCGCCACCGGGAAGTGGCGGCAACCCGCCAAGCTCGACCGGCGTGGCGGCGCCCAGATTGGTGCCGGGCGCCATCGCCGCGACATGGGTGGCATAAAGGATATAGGTTCCGGCACTTGCCGCATGCGCGCCGGCCGGCGCGACATAGCCGATGACGGGAACCGGCGAGGCAAGGATATCGGCGATCATTTCGCGCATCGAGGTGACCAGCCCGCCCGGTGTGTCGATCTCGAGGACAACGGCTTCGGCGTGCCGCTCGGCGGCTTTGGCCAGCGCTTCGTTGAGCTGCCTGGCGCTCGCCGGGCCGATGGCGCCGTCGATCACGACGCGCAACGCGACCTTCTCCGTAGCCTCCGCGGTCACGGAAGAGTGACTGGCGGCCGCGGCGGCCATGAAAGCCGCTGCCAGAACCGCCATCCGCGCGAGGGTCACGCTCAAAACTCCCTGGATTACACAGGATATGCTGTGCAGGATATGGCGTTGGGTCCGTCGAAATCCATGGCCTGGCCTCAGATTGCAAGCCGGCGACCCTGCCCTTCGCAGCCGGCGGCAAACGCAATGGGCAGACGTTCAAAGCCGGAAGGGGCCCCGCTCGCGCGCCGGCCCCGTCCTTGGTCAGCGGTCACGCATGTGCGTGCGGGTGACGGACGTCCCAGACGGCCCAACCCGATACGGCAACCACCAGCACGCCGAGAATGACGTGGGTGGCCATCGCATTCGTGTTCGCCATGAATTTGAGCAGCCAGGGCGACACGATCAGCCAGAGCCCGAGAACGACACCTACCCATTCCTCCCACTCGGCGAAGGCGGCAAGCGCCGCCACGGCCACCGCGCCCAGCACGACGCCGACAATCCAGGCGTTCCATGCGGGAGCGGTTTCAGCAGCGAAGCCGATTATCCAGGGTGAGATGAACAGGCAGACGGCAAGGACCAGATTGAGCCAGTCCTGGCCTTTCTTTCCTTCCATGAGTGTATTTGCCATGACAACCTCCATAGATGAAGCTTGGCCAAAGCGTTGTATTCGCGTGCAAACGCACGCTTAATGGTTGATGTAACTATGCCTCACATGGCCTTCAAGGCCTGCCCCACGGACGGGTCGCCTCCGCGTGGATCGAGCTCCCTCCACCCGATCGGGATCAACGAGACCGGCCACATCAAAGCAAAACCACCCGCCTCTTGTCGGCGCATTCTAGAACGTGATCTTCACCGAGGCGGCACTGCGGTTGGCCGCCCCGTGATGCACCGCTTCGATGTTGTTGCCGTCCGGGTCGAGAAGGAAAGCGGCGTAGTAGCCGGGGTGGTACCGGCGTTCACCCGGCCCGCCATTGTCCCTGCCGCCGCCGTCCAGCCCGGCCTTATAGAACGCATCGACCATGGCGCGGTCTTTCGCCTGGAATGCCAGGTGATGGCGACCGGTCAACTCTCCCCGAGCCGCGCGGCTGTCGGCGGTTGAAATGAAAAGCTCGTCGGCCCAGAAATAATCGGCGGCGCTGCCGCCGATCGGAATATCGAGCACTCGAAATACTGCTTCGTAAAAGCGGCGGCTGGCGGCGATGTCCCTGACCACCAGTTGGATATGATCGATGAGCCGGCCGCGATGCAGTTCTTCCATGCAAGCTCTCCTCTCGCCAAGGGCTCAAATCTAACTAGCTTCGCGTGATCCGCCGTCAATGCCGCGCCGAACGTCAGGACTTTCGCGCGGCATGCCGCGCCAGTGCGTGCTCGATCAGCACGTCGATGACCTTGCTGTAGCCGATGCCGATCGCCGCCAGCGCCTTGGCATACATCGAGATGTCGGTGAAGCCTGGCAGCGTGTTGACCTCGTTGACCAGCAGCGAGCCGTCGGCGCGCAGGAAGAAGTCGACGCGGGCCATCGCCTCGCAGCCGAGCGCCTGGAAAGCCCGCGCGGCCATCTCCCTTGCCTTGTCGGCGACGGCGGCCGGGACATCGGCGGGCACGTTCACCACGGCGCCGTCGGCGTCGAGATATTTGGCTTCATAGGTGTAGAAGCCGTGCTTGCCGGCCGGGATGATCTCGCCGGGCAGCGATACGGTCAGCGTTCCGTCGGCCCGCTCCAGCACCGAGCATTCGATCTCGCGGCCGTCGACGAACTCTTCGATCAGGACCTTGCCGTCGTAGCGGAAAGCCGTCTCGACGGCCCGTTCGAAGCCGTCCCGGTCGTTCACCTTGCTGACGCCGAAGGACGAGCCCTGGCGCGCCGGCTTGGCGAAGAAAGGCAGGCCGAGCGCGCCGGCGATCTCCTGGAACGGCCCGACATCGTTTCGATGCACGGTGACGGAACGGGCAACCGGCAGCCCGGCCTCGCGCAGCAGCCGCTTGGCGACATCCTTGTCCATGGCGGCGGCCGAGGCGAGAATGCCGCAGCCGACATAGGCGACGTCGGCGACCTCGGCATAGCCCTGCACCGAGCCGTCCTCGCCGAAAGGACCGTGCAGCACGGGAAAGACGACGTCGACCGGCGGCAGGTCGGGCTGTGCTCCGCCGCCCCGTGCGGCCACCAGCCTGCCTCTACCACCGGGCAACAATGCGACCTCCACGCCGTCCTCAGACACCGGTGCCCCGGCTCTGTCGTCGCCAGCCTCGGAGGATGGTTGCAGCAGCCATCTTCCGTCCCTGGAAATGGCGATCGGGACCACCTCGTAAAGCGTCCGGTCGATGGCCTTCAGCACATTGGCGGCCGAAAGGCGCGATACGTCATGCTCGGCCGAACGTCCGCCATAGAGGACGGCGACCCTAATCTTGTTCTTCATTGAAAAGCCTTGTCCTTCATCGAAATCCCACAAGATCAAATGCTGACGGCAATGCCGCGATTGGCAAAGAAGCGATCGAAATCGGCGGCCGCCAACACTGCGTTCGCCTGTGTGGCGCCGGTATGGCCGGACGGATTGTGAAAGCGAAAACCTTCATCCGATGCCGACATGACCAGCACCAGATGGCCGCCCTTGGACGGCGGCTCGCGCTCGGGCCAGCGGATCGAACTGCTGACCGAGGCGATGAAGAAGCGCGACTGCCCGAGGATCGCCGGAATATCCGATGTAGCGACACTGGTCATCACCTTCGCTTCCAGGCCGAATTCCGCCTTCACGAAGCTGACAAAGGGGGCGTAGATCAGGCCCTTGATCGATCGTTCGGTGACGACATAACCGCCATATCCGGTGCAGCGCCTGGCCAGTTCGATGGTCGGCACGATCTGGCCGCGCGCCGCCAGGATCATCTTGAGGCACGCCATGCCGCAGACATTGGCGGCCCACAGCGCGTATTCGTCGAGTGTGCGCGCGCCCGAGTTCTCCCACAGCGGATCGCGCCGCAGCGCCACCTCGGCGCCATCGGCAAGGACGGCCGAAGTCATATCGGGCGTCTCCCACTGGCTGAAAAACGGCACGGTTCCAGGCGGTGGGCTCATCAATTCCTCAAACAGATTATTTCAATTTCGTATACAGGGATACGAGAGCGGAGAACAGTGCTTCAAACCTCATTCGCCTGATCAGGCGATGGCCCGCGCTCGGGTTTTGCCCGCCGGGCGAAGCTTGCCAATGCCCGCCGATCGGCGCACTCTCAGCCCTACGAAGCCGGTCGCCGGGTGTCGGTTCCTCTCCTCGCCCGTCGTGTTAGGATTGCGCAATGACCCGCGACCAGATGCTCGCCCACCTGCGTGCTGCCGACGCCGTCGCTCGCGAGGCGGCCGTGCACGGCCATCATCCGTTCGGCTGTGTGCTGGTCGGGCCGGACGATCGCGTGCTTATGCGCCAGGGAAATCTCGACACGGTGCGCCATGCCGAGACGGAGCTTGCCCGGCGCGCCGCGGCTGCCTACGAGCCGGATTTCCTCTGGTCCTGCACGCTGGTCTCGACCGGCGAACCCTGTGCGATGTGCGCCGGAACGCTCTACTGGGCCAATATCGGCCGCCTGGTCTACGGCTTCGAGGAGACGAAGCTCCTGGCGCTCACCGGCGATCACGCCGAGAATCCGACGATGAGCCTGCCCTCGCGCACAGTGCTCGCCTCGGGCCAGAAGAAGATCGAGGTCTTTGGCCCCTTCCCCGAGATCGAGGACGAGCTGATCGCGCCGCATCGCGATTTCTGGACGCGCTGACGCGCCGGCCGAGGCCGCGCGCAAAGCCGCCAGATGGCCACCGGAACGGAATTCAAACGATCTCTTGGAACGTGTTTGCCAACAGCGTCGTCAATGCGCTGGTGGCCCGGGCGACTGCCTGAACCGGTCATGCTTACCGCCCATAGGTGTACGTCACGCTGGTCTCGCCGAGCGCCTGGCTCTTCGCGGCCACTGCCACCATTTCCGGAGAGGGATTCTCCGGCGCGCGCAGCTTCGGCGCGCCGAGCGCATAGAGCGTGAAGACATAGTGATGCGTGCCGCTGCCGGGCGGCGGGCATGGCCCGAAATAGCCTGCGCGGCCGATGCCGCCCTTGCCGAACACCGTACCCTTGGGCAAGCCCTTGCCGCGCTTCGAGCCCGCCCCTTCGGCCAAGCCCTTCGCGCTTGCCGGGATGTTCCAGGCCAGCCAGTGCCAGAAACCCTTGCCGCCGCCGGCGTCGGGGTCGAACATGGTGAGCGCGTAGCTCTTGGTGCCTGCCGGCGGGTCCTTCCATCTCAAGGCGATCGATACGCTTTGCCCGCTGCAGCCGCCGGCCTTGTCGCCGAGATATTTTTCGGCCCATTTGCCGTTGGAAACCGACGGGCTTGAAATCTCGAAAGCCGCCGCCTGATTGGCGAGGCCGAACAGCACCAGCACGGCGAAACCGAGGCGCAAGCTCATGGCTTCCTCCACTTCCAGCCAAGATGCCGACGAGTTTAGCCGAAAAGCGGCCCGAAATTAGGCAATTTGGCGCGAAACTGCTGGTGGGAGCCGCGGGAATTGCTGGTCCCTGCAACAAAAGCTGCCGGACGGCGCTATTCCGCCGCGCTGCATTCTTCGGTCGGCTCAGCCGGACCGATCGCCGAGATCCAGAGCCGGTCGATGTCGGCTAGCTGCGCGCGGTCGATTTCGTCGAGATGGTTCCAGTACATGCCATCCTCGTAGAAATAGCCGAGCTCGCGCTCGATTTGCTCGGCCACTTCGACCCTATGCTGATGGATGCCCGCACGCGCATCCATCTTCATGCCGGCGAGGCGCTCGGGGGACAGTAACCGCAATTCCTCGAAGGACAGCCTTGGGAAGACCAGGCGGCTTTGCGGCAGGTCCGACAGGTTGATGCAGAGCGTGCCGCGTCGCAGCGCATGAATGAGCAGGCGGGCGGATTTGGCCTCGAGGCTCTGCAGCGTGACATCGTCGCGCAGCGGGTCGGCGCGGCCGATGCCGTAGAAATGGGTGTCGCCGGCCGTGTCGTAGATCATGTCGCAGCCGAGGAAGGCGAGCACGTCCGGCCTCTGGCTGTGGACGGCCCAATAGGCCGCTGTCAGCGACATGGTGGCGCCGGCATAGACGAAGCCGCCGAAAGTATTCTGGGCCGGCACGTAATGCGCGGCGCTGAAGATCTCGGCCTGCCGCAGCGGTTCCAGAGGCGGCATCCGGTTGGACGGGAAATCGCCGGCATGCACCAGCACGTCCCAGTCGGGGCGCACGCGCCAGGCATTGTTGATGGCGACGATGCTGGCGAAGGTCTCCTTCGGCCAGGCGGCGCAGCGCACGACGTCGGGCGCGCTGCCGAGAAGCAGCGTCACTCTGGGCGTTGCGGAGACCATGACATCCTCATTCGACCGGCAAAGGCACGCCCGCATTTACCGCACGCCTTGCCAGGCGCACAAGGGCTGCCGACAAGCCGGCCTGACGCCCCGGGGCCAGGAATCCGGTCGGTTGCTAGTTCCTCAGCAGCTTGGCCAATCTGGGAATGCCCTCGGTCACAGCGCGGCGGTCGGCCAAGGTGAAGGACAGCCGCAGCGTGTTGCGCCCGGTGCCATCGGCGAAGAAGGCGCTGCCGGGCACGAAGGCGACACGCGCTTCCTTCACCGAGCACGCCAGGAGAGGTTCGTGGTTCAAAGCTGGGCTTCGATGGCGGCCTTGTCGATGATGGACCACACGAGCCGGATCTTCGCGCCGCGAAATTCATAGAAGACGTTCTCGGCGAAGGACACTTTCCGGCCGTCTACGGCAAGCCCGAGGAAATTTCCCCTGGGCGTGCAGTCGAACATCAGGCGGCTCGCGACATGAGGCGGATCGCAGACCAGCAGCCGGATATCGAAACGAAGATCCGGAATGTCGTCGAAATCCTTCTCCAGCATCGCACGGTAGCCGGAGAGACCGATCCGCCTGCCATTGTGGGACACGTCGTCGTCGACGAACTGCCCGAGGTTCGGCCAGTCCTGCCGGTTGAGGCAGGCAATGTAGTCGCGGTAGATACCGGAAAGGTCGGTCATGGCGCATGAACCCGCGTTCGTGGACACAAGGCTATTTTGCACCCGCAACAAGTCAGGGCAACCCGGGTTTGTTCGCCGCTGGAGCGATGCACCGTCGTCTGGCCGGCGCCTTAAGCCTTGAGCAGCGCCGCCAGCCGCGGGATGCCCTCGGTCACCGCGCGGCGGTCGGCGAGCGTGAAGGACAGCCGCAGCGTGTTGCGCCCGGTGCCGTCCGCATAAAAGGCATTGCCGGGCACGAAGGCGACACGTGCTTCCTTCACCGAGCGCGCCAGGAGCGCGGTGGCGTCAGCGCCTTCCGGCAGCGTCACCCAGACGAACATGCCGCCTTCCGGGCGGCTCCAGGTCACGCCTTCCGGCATGTTGGCCGCGAGCGCGCCGAGCAGGCCGTCGCGGCGTTCGCGATAGGCGCCGATCAGCTTTTCGACCTGGGCCTCGAACACCGCTTCGGCCGCCCGGTGCATCACCATCTGGTTGATCGACGGGCTGTGCAGGTCGGAAGCCTGCTTCATCAGCACCAGCTTCTCCACCACGTGACGCGGCGCGCAGACCCAGCCGACGCGCATGCCCGGCGACAGGATCTTCGAGAACGAGCCGCAATAGAGCGTGCGCGCCTTGTCGATGCCGCCGGAGCGCGCGCAGTCCAGCGCCAGGATCGGCGGCACGCTTTCGCCATCATAGCGCAGCGCCCGGTAGGCGGCGTCCTCGACGATTGCGATGTCGAGCTCGCCGGCAAGGTCGAGCACCGCCGCGCGCTGCTGCCTGTCCAGCGTGTTGCCGGTCGGGTTGGCGAAATCCGGCACCAGATAGGCGAACTTGACGCGGCCGCCATTCGCCGCCGCCGCCGCGCGATAGGCATCCGGCGTCATGTTACCGCCTTCCGGCCGCAGCCGGTCGTAGCGCGGTTCATAGGCGTTGAAGGCTTGCAGCGCGCCGAGATAGGTCGGCCACGTCACCAGTGCGGTGTCGCCGGGCGACAGCAGCAGCTTGCCGATATAATCGAGCGCCTGCTGCGAGCCCGAAGTGATGAAGATGTTGGCTTCCTCGCAGGCGACGCCGAGCTTGCCCATCTGCCCGGCGATCCATCGCCGCAGCGGCAGATAGCCCTCGCTCACCTGGTACTGAAGCGCGGCCCCCGCCTCGCCGCCGCCGAGCACGTCGGCATAGGCGTCGCGGATCGCCTCGGCCGGAAACAGCGCCGGATCGGGAATGCCGCCTGCGAAGGAGATGATGTCCGGCTGGTCGAGCAGCTTCAGCAGCTCGCGGATTTCCGAGGCCTTCATGCGCGACGAGCGCGACGCCAACAGGTTCATAAGGGTCAAGCACGCCTCCCCGGACGCATCGAATATAGGTCAACTTAGCTGACCTATATCTGGTCTCGCCGCAAATTGAATAGGGCCTGCTAGCCTTCCCGCATGCGCCAGCCGCCCGCCTTAGCGGAAAGCGACGGCCCCGCCTGCGCTACAAGGTCTTCTTGTAGCCGAGATGGGTGCCGGTGAAGCCGAGGCTTTCATAGAAGCGGTGCGCGTCCGCTCTGGTCTTGTCGGTGGTGAGCTGGACGAGGCCGCAACCGCGCGCCCGGCATTGATCAACAGCCCATTCGATCATCAGCCTGCCTATGCCTTCGGAACGGCGGTGCCCGGCGACCCGCACCGCCTCGATCTGACCGCGCCAGGCGCCCTTCCGCGACAGCCCGGCAAGGAAGCTGATCTGCAAGGTGCCGACCACGTCGGCGCCATCGACCGCCACCGCCAGCAACTGGTTGGGGTCGGCATCGATGGCGTTGAAGGCATCGACATAGCCCTGCGCCAGCGGCAGCGAGGCATCCTCTCTGGCCGCGCCAAGCGGATCGTCCGCCAGCATGGCCACGAGGGCAGGCAGGTCGGAGGCCAGGGCCTTGCGGAAGGTGATCATGAGCACGACTTACGGCGACGCGCCGGCGCCGGCAAGGCCGTTGGTTTGGAAGCCTCACCCTATCTTCGTCATCCTAGGGTCTGCGCCGCGTCGCTTCGCTCCTTGCTCCGCCCTAGGATGACGAACCGAGGGAACTTCTTCAACCCCATACCCATCCTGGTCTTGCCGCACGGCGCCAGCGCCTCCCTCCAACACATTTGCAGCGCCCGCCGGCAGCATATAGGAAAAGCCACAAGATGGCATTGGCGTCGGCGCCGGTCCTGGTTTCGCGGAGAGCGGTGTTGAGAGCGTGTGTTCGTCTGTGCCTGTCGCTGGTCGCGGTGCTCGCCTTGCCGCTTGCCGCCCATGCACAATGGAAGCCGGTCGAGACGATCGAGCCCTACGCCATCTCGGGCCGGACCGGACAGGAGCTCTACCGGTCGATCGGCGAGAACGGACCGCTGATCCGCAGCGCCAAAACGCGCACCATCGCCTACACCAATTTCAAGCTGACCTGGACCAGGGACTACCAGAACAAAGGCGGCGATTGCGTCCTGGCATCGGCCAGCCCGAAACTCATCATCACCTATGCCTTGCCGAAGCCGTCAGGGTCCCTGCCGCCGGCCGTGCAGAAGAGCTGGGACAGCTTCATCGCCGGCGTCGCCGCCCATGAGAAGGTGCATGGCGCCGATATCATCGCCATGGTGCGCAAGATCGAGGCGGCGACCGTCGGCCTCAGGGTTGCCGACGATCCCAAATGCGCCAAGATCCGGACCGAGATGACCAGGCGCCTCTCCGAATTGTCGCGGGCGCAGCGGCAGGCAAGCCGCGATTTCGACCGCGTCGAATTCGGCAATGGCGGCAATTTGCAAAAACTGGTTTTTGGCCTCGTGACCGGTCCCTGAGAGGAAGGCGCCACCCTCACCGCGTCTGCGCGCTCGCCGCGAGCTCCGCCCGCTTCTCGTCCGACACCACGGCCAGATCCAGCACCTTCTGCAGTTCGGCGGCGTGGCGGAAGGACGGTTCGGCCTGCACGCCGGTCCGCACCGCGTCGGCGAAACGCTGGTAGTTGGTGGCCACCGTGCCGGCGTCGAGCTCTTCCCATATCCCGTCGTCGACATTTTCGCCGAGGCAAGCCTTGAGCGACGAGCCGTCGAGATTGTGTACCACTTCGAGACCGCCTCTGTCGCCATAGATGCGCAGGCGCAATTCGTTGAGATGGCCGGTCGCCCAGCGGCTGGCATGCACCACGCCGAAGGCGCCGTTGGAGAAATCCACCGTCATGGCGAAACTGTCATTGGCGTCGAGCCCGTAGTCGCCGATGCGGTTGCCCGGCGCCTTGTCGAAGGAACGCAGCCGGCAGAACACATGATCGATGCCGAGGGCCGCGCCATAGCTGGCGAAATCGAGGATGTGGATGCCGACATCGCCGAGCACGCCGTTGGAGCCGTGGCCGCGCGACAGCCGCCAGAGCCATTTCGGGTCGCTGCGCCAGTCGCCCCAGAATTTCGACACCAGCCAGCTCTGCAGATAGGACGCCTCGACATGCCGGACCGTGCCGATCTCGCCGGCCTGCACCATCTGGCGGGCCTTCTGCAGCGCCGCCACATTGCGGTAGGTGAGGTTCACCATGTTGACGATGCCGGCTTTCTCGGCGGCCTCGGCCATCTCGATCGCCTTGCCGAAATTCTCGGCCAGCGGCTTCTCGCACAGCACCGGCTTGCCGGCCGCGATCAGCTGCATGGTGGTCGGGTGGTGGATGCGGTCCGGCGTGACATTGGCCACGGCGTCGAAGGCGCCCCATTTGAGCGCCTCGTCCAGCGCGGTGAAGCGGTTGGGGATGTTGAAGCCGTCGGCGAACTCGCCGACGCGCGCCGGATCGAGGTCGACGGCCCCGACAATGTCGACGCCATCGATGGCGCTGAATTGCCGTGCATGTTCCTGCGCCATCCAGCCGGTGCCAAGTATCAGAAGCCGCATTTTTCCTCCTTGGTGCGAGATGTCGTCGCGTCAGGCGGGATGCCGGATCCCCTCCGCGGCGCGCGTCGGACAGGCCTCCCCTCCCGGACCCGCCTCAAATAGCGCGAATGATCCCGCCGTCGACGCGGATGTTCTGGCCGGTGATGTAGCCGGCGCCGTCCGAGGCCAGGAAGGCGATGGTCGCGGCGATCTCCTCCGACGTGCCGTAGCGCTGCATCGGCACCGAGTCGCGGCGTTCTTCCGTCGCCGGCAGGCTGTCGATCCAGCCGGGCAGCACGTTGTTCATGCGCACATTGTCCGCTGCATAGGTGTTGGCGAAGATCTTGGTGTAGGCGGCGAGGCCGGCGCGGAACACGGCCGAGGTCGGGAACATCGGGCTCGGCTCCACCACCCAGGCGGTCGAGATGTTGATGATGGCGCCGGCCTTCTGCTTGACCATCTGCGGCGCCACGATGCGCACCGGCCGGATGACGTTGAGCAGGTAGACGTCCATGCCGGCGTGCCACTGTTCGTCCGTGATCTCCAGGATCGGCGCGCGCGGCCCGTGGCCGCCGCTGTTGACCAGAACGTCGATGCGGCCATAGCGCTCCAGCGTCAGGTCCGCGAGGCGCCGCAGATCCTCGTTCGACTGGTTGGAGCCGGTGACGCCGATGCCGCCCAGCTCCTTGGCCAGCGCCTCGCCCTTGCCGGATGAAGACAGGATGGCGACCTTGAACCCGTCCGCCGCCAGCCGCTTCGCAGCCGCCGCCCCCATGCCGCTGCCGCCGGCCACGATGACAGCCACTTTTTCTGAACTCATTGGGTTTTCCTTCTCGGGTTGGCGGGAATTTCGTCTCAGCGGTCATATAGCCGGTTTCGTCGGCCGCTTCGAACCAGAAAGGCTGAACCGACCTGCAGAAAAATGCGACGCGCCAACCGCCCTAGCCTTCCACCGTCTCCAGCACGCTGAGCAGCGTGCCTTCCATGTCGGGCTCGTCGCCGGAGCAGACGCACAGCATTTCGGCGTCGCCGTCGCCCACAGAGAGGTAGGCGTGGCCCATGGTGGAATCGATATAGACGCTCTCGCCCTGTTTCAGCCGCACCGGCGCGTACTGGTCGGTGTGCAGCTCGATCTCGCCCTTGAGCACGATCAAAAATTCCTCGCCGGCATGTTTCGTCAGCGGCCCGAACTCCTCGGGCGTGCGGGCGCGCGCATAGGCGTGGATCGGCACCATGCGCTTGCGCACCAGGTCGGTGGCCAGGTACCGGTAGTCGTAATTGCGGGTCAGTTGGCGCAGTGTGTTGGACGGTGACGTCACGGAGCGGCGGGTGCGCGCCGCCGGCTGCTTGCGGTCGCCGCTGAGCAGTTCCGTTACATGGATGCCGAGCCCTTCGCAGATCTGCAGCAGCTTGTCGTAACTCAGCGACATCTGGTCGTTCTCGACCTTGGACAGCGTCGACACCGCGACACCGGTGAGCCTGCTCACCTCCTGGAGGGTCCAGCCATGCGTCTTCCTCAAGCCGCGCAGGCAATCACCCAGCTTCGGTTGCTCCGACATATCAGCTCCATGCCGCGGGATCGCGCCGCTCCATCCTAGGTAATTGAACTTCCCGCCGTCATCAACAACGCCAACATTTTCTTATACGCTAAATATTGACTGGATAAGAAATTATTTTTACGACTGAACGATGCAGTCGAATTCACTCCCGAAAATCGTCGTCATCGGCGGCGGCATTGCCGGCCTCTCGCTTGCCGCCGAGGTGGCGGACTGGGCCGACGTCACCCTCATCGAGCGCGAGAGCCAGCCGGGCTATCATGCCAGCGGCCGCTCGGCCGCCCTGTTCACCGAGACTTATGGCAACCGCCTGGTGCGCGCGCTGACGCTGGCGAGCCGCCGGGCGATCTTCGACGGCGGCTTCGTCGCGCATCAACGTGGCGCGCTGCATGTCGGCCGCGCCGATGACGACGCGGCCGTCGACCGGCTGGCCGGCGAATTGCAGGCCATGGTGCCGAGCGTACGCCGCCTGTCGGCCACTGAGCTGCATGCGCTGGTTCCCGTCATCGATCCGCAAACCACATGCGGCGGTGTCCATGAACCGGGTGCGGTGGACGTCGATACCGGCAAGATGCTTGCGGCCTGCGCTTCGGCACTGAAGGCCAGGGGCGGCATCATGCGCACGAGCGAAGAGGTGCGCGCGATCGCGCGCGCCGGCAATGGCCTGCGCGTCGCCACCAGTGCCGGCGCCTATCCCGCCGACATCGTCGTCAACGCCGCCGGCGCCTGGGTCGATGTCGTGGCCGGCCTGGCGGGGCTCACCGGCCTCGGCTTCCAGCCCAAGCGGCGCACCGCCTTCCTGTTCGACCCGCCCGCGGGCGCCGATATTGCCAGCTGGCCGCTGGTGGTCGATCTGCACGAACAATTCTACTTCAAGCCAGACGCCGGCAGGCTGATCGGCTCGCTGGCCGACGAAACCGATTCCGAGCCTTGCGACGCCTGGCCGGAAGACATTGACGTCGCCATCGCCGTCGACCGCATCGAGCAGGCGACGTCCATGCGCATAGGCCGCCCGTCGACGCCCTGGGCCGGCCTGCGCACCTTCGCGCCAGACCGCACGCCGGTCGCCGGCTTCGACCCGCGCCTGCCCGGCTTCTTCTGGCTCGGCGGCCAGGGCGGCTACGGTTTCCAGGTGTCGCTGACATTGGCGAGGCTCGGCTCGGCGCTGATGCGCGGCCACCCCTTGCCCGACGATGTCACCGCGCTTGGCGTCACCGCCGCGGGGCTGGCGCCAGACCGCTTCCTGGCGCCGGCGGCGACCCCATGAATTTCATGCCCTTCCCTCAACCAGAAAAAGCGTCATCAGGAGCGTTTGCGATGAAATCCACCGTTCTGCGCACAGTGCTTGGCTCGACCCTTCTGGCCTCGTCCGTCCTTCTCGGCGGGCAGGCTCATGCCAAGACGCTCGTCTATTGCTCGGAGGCCAATCCCGAGACCTTCAACCCGGCGATCGGCATCGCCGACTCCACCATGGATGCGGCCGCCAAGACGATCTTCAACCGGCTGGTCGAGTTCAAGCCGGGCACGACCGAAGTCGGACCGGCGCTGGCCGAGAGCTGGGATGTCTCGCCGGACGGCAAGACCTACACATTCCACCTGCGCCAAGGCGTGAAATTCCAGTCGGACGAGCATTTCACGCCGACGCGCGAGTTCAACGCGGACGACGTCCTTTACACGTTCAACCGCCAGCGCGACGCCAACAATCCCTACCACAAGCTCGGCGGCGGCTCTTACGAATACTTCAACGCGCTGGGCATGGGCACGCTGATCGACAAAATACACAAGGTCGACGATTACACCGTGCGCTTCACGCTGACGGCCCCCAACGTCACCTTCCTGGCCGGGCTGGCGCTCGACTACCTCTCGATCTTGTCGCTGGAGCAGACCGAAAAGATGGTGGCCGCCGGCACGCCGGAGCTAATCGACAGCCAGCCGGTCGGGACCGGCCCGTTCATGCTCGAGGCCTATGTGCCCGACAGCCAGGTGCGCTATGCCGCCAACAAGGATTACTGGCGCGGCGCGCCGAAGATCGACACGCTGGTCTTCGCCGTCACGCCCGAGCCGACCACCCGCGTCGAGCGCCTCAAGGCCAATGAATGCCAGGTGGCGGCCCCGCCTCCGCCCAGTGCCGTCGCCGAATTGCGCGCCGATCCAGACATTACGGTCCTCGACCTCAAGGGCCAGAATATCGGCATCCTCGGCTTCAACGTCGAACATCAGCCGCTGGGCGATGTCCGCGTGCGCACCGCGCTTGCCAAGGCCGTCGATCGCAAGGCAATCGTCGATGCCGTCTATGCCGGCGCCGGCACCGTTGCCGGCAGCGTCGTGCCGCCGGCGCAGCTCGGCGCCATTACCGATGCCGGCATCGACTACGATCCCGACGGCGCGAAGAAACTGCTGAAGGAAGCAGGCCACGAAAGCGGTCTCAAGATCAGCCTGTGGGCGATGCCGGTGTCGCGCCCCTACAACCCCAACGCCAAGCGCATGGCCGAGATGATCCAGGCCGACTGGGCGAAGGTCGGCGTGCAGTCCGAGATCGTCAGCTTCGAATGGGGCGAATATCTCAAGCGCACCGCAGCGGGCGAGCAGGACGCTTTCCTGCTCGGCGGCAGCAGCGACAATGGCGATCCCGACAACATGCTGAGCTATCTCCTGTCCTGCGACGGCGTGAAGGGTGGCTCGAACCGCTCGCGCTGGTGCGACAAGGATTTCGAGAAGCTGCTGGATGAAGGCCGCGTCGCCGCCGACCCGAAAGAACGCGCCGCGATCTACGCGAAGGCGCAGGCAATCCTGAAGGCCGAGGTGCCGGTGGCGCCGATCGCCCATTCGCTGGTGGCGATCCCGATCCGCAAGAGCGTGCTCAACTACATCCTCGACCCCTTCGGCCGGCAGAATTTCGCGGCGGTCGATGTGGCTGAGTGAGGGCAGGCGCTCCCTGTCCTTACCCCCTTGTGGGGGAAGGTGGATCGGCGCGCAGCGCCGAGACGGTTGAGGGGTGTTCCAGCGGAATGAGACGTTGGTGTTCCCTGGAGCACCCCTCATCCGACCTCGCTTCGCGAGGCCACCTTCTCCCCACAGGGGGAGAAGGAAAAAAGAAAGCGATATCAATGCCGAAAGACCTGACCTCCCTCCTCAACAGCTACCTCGCCGACGGCGCGGTGGGTGCCTCGCTGGCCTATTCGACAGGCGCCGCGCCAATCGCCCTCACCGCGGGCCTAGCCGATCGCGCACATGGCACATCAGTCACACCGGACCAGTTGTTCAAGATCGGCAGCTGCACCAAGACCTTCGTCGCCGCCGCCCTGGTCAAGCTCGCCGAGACCGGCAAGCTCGAGCTCGGCGCGCCGATCTCCTCCTGGTTCCCGGATCTGCCGGGCGCAGGGAATATTTCGGTGCGCCAGCTGATCAACCATCGCAGCGGCCTGCCGGAATTCGAATATTACATACCGATGGATCCGGGCCGGCAATGGACGCCGCAGCAGCTGGTCGACATCGCCTTCGCCTCCGACAAACAGAAGGCACCGGGCGGACCCGCTGTCTACAACAACACCGGCTATGTGTTGGCCGGCATGGTGATCGAGGCCGTCACCGGCCAGTCGCTCGGCGCCTATGTCAGAAGCGCGGTCCTGCGGCCGCTCGCCCTGGAAAACACCTGGTCGCCAGCCACCGAAGCATTCCCGGAAAGGTCGATGGTGCGCGGCTACTACCACCGGCCGCCGCCGGCGCCGGGCGCACCGACAGACATCGCTTCCGGCGGCGAGATGTGGCGCATGGACGGCGTGCTGCCCTACTCCGACGAATTGCAGGATTCTTCCGATTCCTTCCCATTCGGCGCCGCCTATGGCTGCGGCGACATGGTGTCGACGCCGTCCGACATGGTGAGCTTCATGCGCAGCCTGTTCTCCGGCAAGCTCTTGTCGCCGCCTTTCTTCGCCGAGATGTTCGAACGCCGCGTGCCGGCGAGCTTCCCGGGCACCCGCATGCGCGAGACCGGCGCCGGCATGTTCCAGAGCGCCTATGCCGACCGCGCCTTCTACGGCCATCAGGGCAGCATTCCGGGCTATGTCGCGGTCATGCTGCATGATCCGGCGACCGGTCTTACCATCGCCATGACCAGCAATGTCGGCTCCGGCAACCGCCTGTCCTTCCAGGCCAGCGGCCTGCATCCCGTGGTGGATCAGGCGATCCGGATCATTCTGGAGCAGCCAAGCCGGGCAGCATCTGGCTGAGCACGCGATCTCGCAGAAGAACGTGGTGGAAGACGGCCGCCGCGGCGTGCAGGCCGGCCAGCCACATGAGGATGTCGCCAAGCGTGCCGTGGATTTCCGCCAGCGAAGCGCCGACGTCCCATGGGGCGAAAAGCGGACCGATCGGACCGAAGCCGTACACCGTGACCGGATGGCCGCCAAACCATGCGCCGAGCATGGCGGTCACCGGCACAGCGAACATCAACGCGTAGAGCGCCCAATGTACCGCCTTCGACCCGACATACATCCAGGCGGGCATGGACGGAGCATCGGGAATGCGATCGAACAGCCGCCAGGCCAGGCGGATCACCAGCAGCCAGAAAACCGCGAAGCCGAGCGATTCATGAAGCAGCAGCATCGAGGCCCTGGGCGCTGAATAAACGCGCGTAGGAGGGCCGCCTGCCGAGACCAGGAAGGCGATGAGCACGAGCAGTGCCGTCAACCAGTGGAATGCCTGGGCAAGGCTTCCGTAGCGAGTTGTGGTACCGGACAGTGACATGCAGGAACTCCGCGGCAGTTGCACAAGGCTCCCCGCGCCAGGCCGAATTTGCCTTTATTTAGCTGCGCCTCGAGTGAGAACGATTTATGGCGGAGCAGGTCGGGTCGGCTTGTCGCACCGGCTGCACAGCCAAGGCGCTTGAGACCCTTCAGGTTTTCGACCAAAACACCGCCGCCGCCGCCGCAACGATCTCCGCATTGTCCTGCGCCACCTTTCCATCGGGAAGCGTCCTGCCGTCTTCCAGTCCGACCCGCGTCGACCAGCGCCTTCGACGCCCCAGTTCCACGAACGGCCAGACCGTGGCATCGGCGCCGTGCAGCAGGATCGGCCGCCGCACCCCGGCCCGGTCCAGCACGGCGGCGATGCCGTGCGCCTCGGCGAGTGCGGCGGGCAATTCCTGTATGTCGATCTCGATCAGGATGCGCAGCACCCGGCCGTGATCGGCAAGACTGACGAACCGCTCGGCATCTTCCGTTGTGGCAAGGCCGGCCTCGATGCCGACGCCGCGCTGGCGCAAAAGCTCCATCACGGCGGGCGCGTCGGCCTCCGAAAGATTGACCGAGGCATAATCGGGCAGTTCGCGCCAGCCGGCGATCGCCGCGCGGGTGCGCTCGACGTCATTCTCGATCCAGGCGCCTGTCGACACGCCGATCAGCGTGCCGGGACAGGCCCGGCGCACCGCCAGCACGGTCGTGTCCACGGCGGCCAGGCTCTCGCGCCCGTCCACGCCGCGCGGATGGATGTGCAGCTCGGCTGCGCCCGCGACGACGCAGGCGGCCGCATCGCTCGCCATCGCCTGCGCCGTCAGCGGCAATTTCGGATGAAAATCGCGCGGTCGTGCGCCATTGATGCAGGCCTGGACGATCATGGCTGCCATCCTCGGACAAGGGAGTAGCATTCTAGCCGCGTGGCAAGGCATGGCAAAGGGGTTGGGCGTTGTCTCTCCTGACAGCCACCGCCTCGCCCTTCTTGCCGGAATCCCCCGGCATTTGAATAAAATCCGCCTGTGGATATTTACCCTGTGTTCCGCCAGACCGGCCAAGATATATTAGGGCGAGGTAATGGAGGGATCATTGACCAGCGATTTTTCAGCCGCCCGGGTGCATCTCGAACGCGCCTATCACTATTTGCGCGGCGATGACGAGACAAGCCGCTCGGCATGCGAAGCCCTCGACCTGCTGATCGAAGCGGTCGCGGAGGCGCAGCACAGGCGATCGGAGGCAGAGGTGTTGGAGTTTCCGCGATCGGCACGGTTCGCCGACCGCCAGTGATCGTTCCGCCACGCCCGGCCGACCGCCCGGAGACGTTCCAGGGGCCGTGCTTAACAGCTCTTCGGGATTGCCTAATACAGCTCTTCGGGATTGCCTAATGGAGTGTTGGAGTGGCTCGGCGATTCTGGCGGGCGGCTTGCCCGCTTCAGGCGCGCCGCCTGTCGGGCGTTCCGGCCGTCGCGCGCGAAACGATCGCCTCCAGCGGCTCGGGACGATGCAGCAAGAAGCCCTGGCCATAGGCGACGCCCATGTCCTGGAGCATGGCCAGCGTATCGTGCCGTTCGATCTTCTCGCCCACCACGGCGAAGTCGAGGCTCCTCGCAATGCCGGTCATCGCCAGCACGATCTCGCGATCGAAGCGGCTGTCGGTGATATGTTCGATGAACGAGCCGTCGATCTTGATCGCATCGACGGGAAAGCGCCTGAGATACTCGAACGAGCTCATGCCGGCGCCGAAATCGTCGAGGCTGACCCGGCAGCGTCGCTCGCGCGCCTTGCGCACGAAGTCCTCGGCGGCGTCGAAATTGGTGACGGCCGCGGTTTCGGTGATCTCGAATCCGATGCCGGAATGCGGCGCACCGGTTTCCTCGATGGTGTTGTCGACGAAATCCCACAGCCCCGGATCGCTCAATGTCTGAGCCGACAGGTTGAAGCCCAGCGTCAGCGCCCCGGCACGCAGCGCCGGTCCGTGCCGCAACAGCGCCGTGCGAATGATCCAGCGGTCGAGTTTCGAGGCGATGCCGAAACGCTCGGCCACCGGGATGAATTCGCCCGGCGGCACCAGCCGCCCGTTGCGCGCGGCGAGCCTCGCCAGCACTTCGACGTGCCGGCACTCTTGCCATGGCTTTCCCAGGAGATGGATTTCCTGGCCGAACAGTTTCAGCCGCCCGTCGTCCATGGCATCGACGGTGTCGGCTGCGATGCGCGCCGCATTGAGGCCGGCGGCTCCCGATCGCGCCGCGGCCGAAAACACCGTGAAGCGGTTGCGCCCCGCCGCCTTGGCCGCGTAGCAGGCGTCGTCGGCGCAAGCCAGCGCATCGGCCACGGTGGTCGTGGCATCATCGATGAAGGCGATGCCGATCGAGGCCGCCAGTCGGCGCGATGACGCGGCCGGACCGAGATCGGCCTCGCGCACCGCCCCAAGCACGGCGCCGGCGATCCGCTCGGCCTGCACCGCGTCGCAATGCGGCACCAGCAGCGCGAACTCGTCACCGCCCAGGCGCGCCGCATGCGCCGACGACGGCAGGCAGCCGCGTATGCCCCCCGCGACGCTCTTCAGCGCCAGATCGCCGGCGGCATGCCCGGCGAAGTCGTTGAGCGCCTTGAAGTAATCGAGATCGACATAGAACACCGCCAGCGGCGCCCCCACCGCGATATGCTCGCCAAGCAGCCTGTCGAAGGCGGCGCGGTTCCACAGGCCGGTCAGCGCGTCGTGGCGGGCGGCATAGGCCAGTTCCTGTTCGCGCAGCTTGTCTTCGGTGATGTCGCGCACCGTGCCGAGGATCTGGCCGGCGGCACCGGCGGCGGCGACGAAACGCACCAGCGATTCGACATGACGGATATCGCCGTCGCGCCTGATGATGCGATATTGCGCGGCAATGACGCCGTCGGTTTCCAGCGGCGCCCTGTGGGCGCGTTCGGCCGCCTGCTTGTCGTCGGGATGCAGGTAGCTGTGCCATAGGTCTGCCGTCACCTCGTCGGTAACGGCGACAAGGCCGAATATTTCCCTGGTGCGGGAATCCCAATAGCTTTTGTTGCTGGCGATGTCGTAGTGCCAGATGCCGGTGCCGCTGGCCGCGAGCGCCAGGCGGAAGCGGATGTTGACCTGTTCCAGCGCGGCCTCTGCCGCCTTCTGTTTCGAAATATCGGTCTGCACGCCCATCAGCCGGATCGGTTGGCCGTCGCGGTCGCGTTCGACGATGCCGCCGCGGTCGAGCACCCAGACCCAGTGGCCTTGCTTGTGCCGGAGCCTGAGCTCGGTCTCGATGGTGTCGGTCAGGCCGGCGATGTGACGGTCGCCGCTGGCCAGCGCCTGCTCGCGATCGTCGGGATGGGTAAGCCGCAGCCAGAGGTCGCTGCTGTTGGCAAGCTCGCTTTCGTCATAGCCCAGCATCCGCGCCCAGGTGGCGGAATAGAAACACTCGCCTGTCCGAAGGTCCCAGTCCCAGACGCCAAGTTGGGCGCGCTCCAGGGCCTTCTCCCAGAACGTTCCATTACGGCTTTTCTTGTCCTGACCCGCCATCTTCCGTTTCGTCCAACCCCGCCGGGGGCAATCTGCGGCAAAACCAGAGAAGAAAGCGTTACCACGCCGGTGGCTCCGCCGCGTTCCTCGCTTGCGGTCCCGACTTTCGATTGGCGGGCAAGAAGCGGAGTTTGCCCGCCCGCCGATCCTCCTAGTGTTTGCGCGGGGTCGCCGCCCGCCCTGGCGATCTCGTGCAAACACAAGAGGACTTTTCCCATGACCAAACAGGAAGACAACAAGGCCGTCGTCGCTAGATGGTTCACTGATTTCTGGGGTGAAACCTGCGATCTTTCCGTCGTCGACGCCATCGCCGCGTCCGACATGCTGCTCAAATATTCGCTGCATGAACCGCGCCGCGGCCGCGAGGACATCAAGGCCTTCATGACCGATTTCCGCGCTGCCTTCCCGGACCTCAACTTCTGGGCCACCGCCGACCTCATCGCCGAAGGCGACTATGTCGTCGGCCAGTGGGAAGGCGGCGGCACCCATGCCGGTCCGGCCTTCAGCGATTTCCTCGTCGGTTCGCTGCCCGCCGCCACCGGCCGCACCATGCGCTTCACCGGCACCACGGTGCTGAAGGTGATCGAGGGCAGGATCGTCGAGGAGATCGGCCTCGACGACGGCGTCGCGGCGTTGACCCAGCTCGGCCTGATCAAGGCGGCTTGAATGAGAGGGACCATCGCCGTCCAGGCAGTGGTCCCTCTCGATTGCACGTGCGTGACGAAAGGCCTCTTGGCAGCAACCCAACACAGGGCCAGCACCGCCATGGTCCTCAGCCCGTATTTGAATACAATACTACACTATTGAGTATTACATTGGAAACCAGACACCATTACGGGTGCAACAAGATATTAATACGTTGCCGCCAGAACATTCATAACAAGTTCGAAAGCTGGCGGGACCTCCCTGATGAGTGGGTACACCGGAACACAGGGCGGCGATCTCCGATCGGTTTCCACTGTTGATCTTGGCGTGGCGACAACCAGAAGCAGCTGGCTGCTGACGGGCCTGTGCCTGGTCTGCGTCGCGACGGCGCTTTGCCTGCGGCCTGAGCGATATCTTCTGCTGTCCATAAAGTACTTCGGGACATTCCTCGGCTTGCTGCCGGTGCTGCTGGTGGTTGGCCTCGGGTTAACGGCATTGGTGTATGGCGGGCCCAGGCCGACAAGATTCATGGTGCACATACTCAAGGAACGCGGGCCGGCGGCCGCGCGGGTCGTCTTGCTATTCTTTCTCGGCATCATCGCTTTCACGACATTCAGGATCACCATACCGGAGATCGTGCCTTACTATGCCGATCCCATGCTGGCCGACCTCGATCGTTGGCTGCACGGCGTCGATCCTTGGGTATGGACGCACGGCATCGTTTCAAAGCCCGCCTCCATGCTGGTTTTCAAGGCCTATATGTCCTGGTGGTTCATGCAATGGCTTGGCGTCGTGCTCTTCGTCGCCTTCTGGAACAGTCCCGCCCGGCGCATCCGCTATCTCTGGGCGTTCGCGCTCACCATGATGTTGTGTGGCACCGTTCTTCCAATCATGCTGTCATCCAGCGGGCCGATATTCTACGACCGGTTCTATGGCAGCAGCCGATTTGCCGGGGTGCTCGCAGCGCTGATGGCAGACCCGTATGCCTTGCCGGTGCGGTTCGCCGCCAGCTATCTGCTCGATGCACACGACAGCGGCAGCTCCGCGCTGGGCAGCGGCATCACAGCAATGCCGAGCATGCATGTCGCCATCGTCACGCTCAATGCCTTCTTCCTCACCGGCTTTGGTCGCCGCTGGGCCGTTGCAGGCTGGTCGTTCGCCGCACTCATCCTGTTCGGCTCGGTCTATACCGGCTGGCACTATGCCGTGGACGGCTACCTATCGATCATCGTGGTCTCTCTGCTCTGGTACCTGACCGGACGCTTCGTTCTACCGGCATCGGGGCAGCAGGCTTCCGACGTGGCCCAACAGTCTTCCGATACGGGATCGGCGGCCCCCAATCCCGCGCCGCGATAACGGGCCGGAGCGGACAGCGTCGAGCCAGGCGGCCTTCACCGCCTGGCTTCATTGCTTACTGGCTGGGCGCCACCGCGTGTTCGCACGACACTTTCGGGTTCATGTCGGCGAAGGTGCCGGTCGGGTTGCCCTTCCAGGCCCAGACATGCAGCTCGTAGAATTCGCCCAGGCCGTAACGGTTGGGCGCACTGTTGAAGTTGAACAATTGGCCGTCCAGTGACGCCGGCCCCTTGGCGGTGATGTATTCGACCGCCACCAGCTTCAGTGTGCCGTCGGCCATCGGCTCGTACATCACGGCCTCGGGACGGGCGATGTCGATCTTGTCGTCCTTCAGGTACTGGCCGTTGACATAGTGAATGCCCATCGCGCCGCCGGTGATGCCGCTGGCGCAGGGAATGGGCGCATAGCCTTCGTCCGTGGCGACCTTGACGTCGAGGAACCGGCCGTTCGCCGCCCGCACCTTACCGGCCAGTGGATTCGCGCCGGATGTAAATGCGACCTCGTCCTGATGGGCCTGGGCGAAAGTGGCGCAGACGGCCAGCATGGCCCCCGCCATGAGAAGCCCGTTGTGGAATTTGCGTATCATGTTCATTCCATTCTTCTTGAAAAGGCCCAGCGCGCCGGCCGCCGGAAATACGGAGGCGCGGCAGGCAAGCGCCGTGATTGTCGTTGCTCGGAGAGCCCGAAAGCGATGCGACGGATGGAGGAAAGCTTCATCCCTTCGGCAGATACGGGATCGTCCCCGCCAGGTCGGTGTTGTCGATCATCTGGAAGCGGCTGTCGCTACCGTCCTGACGGGCCGAGACGAAGGGCGCGTAGGCCGGATCGTTGGCGAAGGCGCGCGCCGCCGCTTCCGACGGGAATGCCATCAGCGCGATCAGAGTGGTGTCGAGCGGCTTGCCTTCAAGCGTCTTCACATTGCCGCTGCGCGACAGATACTTGCCGCCATGCTTGTGGACGAGGTCGTGCACCGATGCGGCGTAGGCCGGCATCCACTGCGGGTTCTTCACCTTGATGTCTGCGATTACGTAGGTGGTCATGGTCTTCTCCCTGTTACGGCGCACAGGGGAGATCCCCGCGGCCGGTCAAAGGGCTCGCATGGCAGGGCCGGCGCCGGCCAGTCCGCGATCTGTACCGGGCCGGTACAGTTTCCGTACTGGCCGCTTCCTTCATGAAGGCCTAATGTTCAGCCCAGTTTCGAGGGAGGACGTCGGATCATGGCCCAGCACGGATACAAGCAGTTCTGCCCGCTATCGATGGCCGCCGAGGTGCTGTGCACCCGCTGGACGATGGTGCTGATGCGCGAATTGGTGGCGGGTTCGACCCGTTTCAACGACCTGCGTCGCGGCGTCCCCAAAATGTCGCCCAGCCTTCTGTCGCAACGGCTGAAGGAGCTCGAGCTCGCCGGGATCGTCGAGCGCAAGGAGGTGCCGGGCGAGAAGGGCATCTCCGAATACCGGCTGACGGAGGCCGGCCGGGATTTGCGCCCCGTCGTCGAAGCGATGGGCTTTTGGGGACAGAAATGGGTCGAGTCCCGGCTGTCCCTCAAGAACCTCGATCCGTCGCTGCTGATGTGGGACATGCGGCGCAATCTGAACCCCTCGCCGCTGCCCGACGGGCGCACCGTGATACAATTCCTGTACCAGGAGCTGCCGGCGTCCAAACGGTCGTGGTGGCTGATCGTCGAAAAGCATGGCGAGGTCGATCTGTGCTGGTACGATCCGGGCTTCGATATCGACCTCTACGTCTCGACCGACCTGCACACGATGACGGCGATCTGGATGGGATTGATCACCGTCGAGAAGGCCGGCGCGAAGGTCGCCTTGACCGGAGATCAGCACATCGCAAGGAAGATGCAGACCTGGCTCGGCCTCAGCCCGTTCGCGGTCGAGCCCAAACGGGCGGCGTAGAAACGAGGGCTCGGGGAACAGCGATCGGGCACCGGGAGCGGCGGCTTTCGCCTTTCGCGACAGGTTGAATGTGTGAGTGAATAACCTTCAACGGGATGTGGGTGCTTCGATAGGGTAGTGCTTATCCTCATAAGCGTCGATCAAGGTCGCGAGAACATCAAACCGGTAATCGCCAAGAGAGCCGATTTCCGGCTCGTTCTCGAAATATTGGATAATTTCGGCAATCGCCCGATCGTAATCGGCCTCGGTCTTAAGGGGTCGAATGTTTTCCATCACACCTTCTCCGGATCAATCTTGTCATATCCTTTGTGTGTCCCGACGAATACGCTCGCGTCCACCTCTCAATTGGCAGGAAACGGGTGGCGACGCGGGTCGTCTGCGGCTTCAATGCCGGCCATGTTCATCACCCTTGCCAAGGATCTCAAACCCGCGCCGCTGCCGGTCGCCGACGATCCGCGCTGGACGCAAGTCGTGGCGCGCGACAAATCGGCCGATGGCAGCTTCTGGTATTCGGTGGCGACGACCGGCGTCTATTGCCGGCCCTCCTGCCCGTCGCGGCGCGCCAACCCGAAGAACGTGCAGCTCCACGACACGCTGGACGAGGCCAGGGCAACCGGCTTTCGCGCCTGCCGGCGCTGCAATCCCGACGGACCTTCGCTCGAGGCCGGCAACGCCGCGATGGTGGCCGAGGCCTGCCGCAGGATCGAACAGAGCGAGGAAGAACCGTCGCTCGGTGAACTGGCCGCCGCCGCCGGCCGCAGCGCCGGCTATTTCCACCGCACCTTCAAGGCCGTTACCGGCCTGACGCCGAAGGACTACGCGGCCGCCCGGCGCGCCGAAAGGGTGCGCCGGGGCCTGGAAGACGGCGCCAGCGTGACAGCGGCGATCTACGATGCCGGCTTCAATTCGAGCGGACGCTTCTATGAGAAGTCGGCCGGCATGCTCGGCATGACGCCGACGCGCTACCGCGCCGGCGGCGCCAGCGAGGAGATCCGCTTCGCCGTCGGCGAATGCTCGCTCGGCGCCATCCTTGTCGCATCGAGCAGGAAGGGCGTCGCCGCAATCCTGCTCGGCGACGACCCGGACGCGCTAGTGCGCGACCTGCAGGACCGTTTCCCCAAGGCGCGCCTGATCGGCGCCGACCGCGATTATGAGGCGCTCGTCGCCCGCGTCGTCGGTTTCGTCGAGGCTCCAAGGCTTGGTCTCGACCTGCCGCTCGACCTGCGCGGCACCGCGTTCCGGCAGCGCGTCTGGCAGGCCCTGCGGGACATCCCGGCCGGCCGCACCGTCTCCTATGCCGAGATAGCAGGGCGCATCGGCGCGCCGAAGGCGACCCGCGCCGTTGCCGGCGCCTGCGCCGCCAACGCGCTCGCGGTCGCCATTCCCTGCCACCGCGTGATCCGCAAGGACGGCGCCCTGTCCGGCTACGCCTGGGGCGCGGAGCGCAAGCGCGCGCTGCTCGGCCGCGAGGCCTGAGGAGGAGCGGCAATGGGCGCGATGGCAAGATCTTCCACCACCGATGCGGACATTGGGATCCCCCATCGCGGCGCCGTCAGACGCGCCAAAGATGCGCGGTCGCTGGTGATGGCTGCGCTCGGGGAGCTTGTCGAGAGCGGCAAGGCCGAGTGGAGCCGTGGCGCGACAGGCGAGATCGAACTGCGGCTGTTATCAGGCGAGGTTTTTTTGCTTGGCGAGGTTGCTGTCATTCGTATCGCATAAATCAGCGCTCTACGGCGCCCCCCTCTGTCCTGCCGGACATCTCCCCCACTTGGGGGGAGATTGGCTGTCACAACCGCCTTCGCCAATCTACGACGTTGCAGGAATGAGTGGGGCGCCGAAATTGCCAATCTCCCCCCTCGTGGGGGAGATGTCCGGCAGGACAGAGGGGGGGCGCCGTAGGGTACTTACCTCCGCACCGTTCCGGAAATTGAATTTGAAAGCAACCATCGGAGTGAGGAACGGAAGGCACGCGGCTAGGGTTCAGGCACACAGAAGGAGTGAAGCAATGAACCTCATGCAAACCCACACGCCGGCGACAGCCTCCGGCGCCGACACCATCACCTACGCCATCGCCCAATCCGCGATCGGCAAAATCCTCGCCGCGCGCGGTTCCCTCGGCGTCTGCGCCATCCTGATCGGCGACGACGCAGAGGCGCTGGCGCAGGACCTCGCCAGCCGCTTTCCCGGCAAGATGCTGGTCGAGAACGAGACCGCCTTGCATGACGATCTCGCGGCGATAGCATGTTTCATCGAAACGCCCGCCGCCGGCCTGGACCTGCCGCTCGACATCAGCCACGGCACGCCGTTCCAGCAAAAAGTTTGGGGCGAGCTTCGCAGCATCCGCCGCGGCGCAACCATCACCTACGCCGCCCTTGCCCAGCGTCTCGGCCAATCGAACGGCGCCCGCGCCGTGGCGACGGCCTGCGCCGCTAACGCGATCGCGCTCGGCATTCCCTGCCACCGCGTCGTCCGCGCCGACGGCACGCCCTCCGGCTACCGCTGGGGCACTGAGCGCAAGCACGCTTTGCTCGACAAAGAGGCCGCGATATGAACGCCCATGCCAAGGTTGCGGCATCGGTGGTGAAAGCCGCCGAGGAACGCGTTGCCGCTTACGACTGGCCAGCCCTAGCCGCCGAACTCGACGGCTTCGGCTGTGCGGTGATGGAAAAGCTGCTCACGCCGCAGGAGTGCCGACAACTCGCCGGGCTCTATCCGCATGAAGAACATTTCCGCAGCCATATCCACATGGCCAGGCACGGCTTCGGCAAGGGCGAATACCGCTATTTCCGCTACCCCTTGCCGGACCTGATCGGCGGGCTGCGCACGGCGCTCTATCCCAGGCTCGCCGAGGTCGCCAACCGGTGGAACGAGCGCATGGGCATCGCCATGCGCTATCCCGAAACGCATGCCGCCTTTCTCGAACAGTGCCATGCCGCCGGCCAGGTCAGGCCGACGCCACTTCTGCTGCAATATGTGCCCGGCGACTTCAACTGCCTGCACCAGGACCTCTATGGCGACCTCGCCTTTCCGTTGCAGGTGGCGGTTCTGCTTTCAGAACCCGGCGAGGATTTCACCGGCGGCGAGTTCGCCCTGACCGAACAGCGGCCGCGCATGCAGAGCCGGGTGGAAGTGGTGCCCTTGCGCCAGGGCGATGCCGTCTCCTTCGCCGTCCACAATCGGCCGGTGCAGGGCACCAAGGGCAATTACCGCGTCAATCTGCGCCACGGCGTCAGCCGCCTGCGCTCGGGCATGCGGCACACGCTCGGCATTATTTTTCACGATGCCAAGTGAATTGGGAGGTCAAGGCGTGGACCAATGGGTACATTGAGGCGCGTCATCCCTTCTCCCCTGGGAGAAAGTGGCCTCGCGCTTGGTCCTGCATCGCCGACTACCATGCCCAAAACTCAAGGCAGGTATAATATTGCGCGATGCCTTTCGGTCAGCCGGCCGGCGCGTAGCGGCTCACCACCATGCCGCTCGCATAGGCCTTCGAGCCGAGCAGCCGCAGCCTGCCGAACCCGCCTTGGTCGAAGATGCGGCGGCCGGCGCCCAGGACGGCCGGGTTGATGAACAGCTGGAACTCATCGACCAGCCTGGCCGCGATCAGCGCCGAGGCGAAGCCGGCGCCGCCGAACACCGCGATGTCGCCGCCCTCACCCCTCTTCAGCAAGTCGACCTCCCGCGGCAGGTCGCCGCTGACCACTGTCGTGCCCTCCCATCGCGAGGCCTTGAGCCTGTCGCTCGGCACCACCTTCCTCGCCTCGACGATGCGCTGGGCGAAAGCATAGAACGGGTCGCGCGGATATCTCTTCGCCGCATTGCCCCAATGGGCGAGGTAGCCTTCCTCGGCCATCTTACGGCTCAAGAGGATGGTATCGATGCCGGCGAAGACGGCGTTGAAGTCCCGCTTCAGCTCCTCGTCCCAGGCGCTGTCGTCGCCCCATTCCCAGAGCTGCCAGCGATGATCCCCGGCGGCGCCGACAAAACCGTCGACCGACATCTGCATCTGGAGGATCAGCTTTTTCATTATGGTTCTCCCAGTCAAGGGCCGAGCGGCTCGTTTTACCCGTCCGGCCGGCACGGTTGCCGATGGTTTACATTTGGAACTATTGACCTGAGATGAAAACGATGTCAATAGTAAAGCGATTTAAAAATGGAACCATACACATGTCGACACAGGACCGGTCTGGCTGCCCCATCAACCTGTCGCTCGAACTGCTCGGCGACCGCTGGACGCTGCTCATCATCCGCGACCTGGTCTTCGCCGGAAAAAAGCACTTTCGCGAATTCCTGCAATCCGATGAGGGCATTTCCTCGCGTACGCTGGCCGAGCGCCTCCAGACATTGCAGGACGAAGGTATCCTCACCCGCAGCGGTGATCCCACGCATGGGCTGAAGGCGATCTATCGCCTGACCGAGGCCGGCATCGACCTTGTGCCCGTGCTGGCCACGCTCGGCGCCTGGGGCAGCAAGCACCGCAAGGCCGACGATGATCTGGCAAGGATCGCCGATAAGCTCGCTGCCGACGGCGAGCCGGCGCTGGAGCGCCTCAAGCAGGCGCTGCGGGCGGAGCATCTCGGTTGATGGATGTCGCCAAGGCGGCCTCGGGGACAACGACCCGCACAGGCAACGCGCCTCAGAAAGCGCGTCACGGCCCTCTGTTCGGAATAGCGCAAAAACAAGCAATTGGAACGGTTGCGTGATGCATTGCAGCACGCCGGCGACGAGCTATGGCGTGCGCAATATGTCGGCGCCCGCCTGCTCATCGAACAGCACGGCGCAGCCGCACTGCAGCGCGACTTCACTCAGCGCATTCGCGACTGTTTCGTCGGCCGAGACGAAATCGCCGGTCAGCACCCGCAATTCCTCCACGGCCTTGGCCATCGAAACCAGCCGCCCCGCGGCGCGGTCGGTCGAGCAGGCGTTGACGACGCAAACCAGATCGATCATTTCAAAGTTGCCCATGCCAGCCTCCGCACGCGGCGCCCTTCGGCCGTCAACGCGATTGTGAGCGACAATGTTCCGGCGGATCGCGACCTCGCTTGACAGCGAGCAATGTTTGTTCTCTTTATGTTCCATACTCTACAACGTCGCGAGGAACCGGGGATGGAGCCCACCATCCTGCATGCCGATCTCGACGCTTTCTACGCCTCGGTCGAGCAGCTTCTCGACCCCTCGCTGCGCGGCAAGCCGATCGCGGTCGGCGGCGGCGTCGTGCTCGCCGCCTCCTACGAAGCCCGCGCCTTCGGCGTGCGCGGCGGCATGCCGGGGCGCAAGGCGCGCGAGCTCTGCCCGCAGTTGATTTTCGTCGGCGGAAATTTCCGCGACTACCAGCGGCTCGGCGACGCCGCGATGAAGGTGCTCGACGATTTCACGCCGCTGGTCGAGCGCATCTCCATCGACGAGGCCTTCGCCGATGTCGCCGGTTGCACGCATCTGTTCGGCCAGCCGCGGGAGATCGCCTCGACCATTCGCCGCCGCGTGCGAAGCGAACTCGGCCTGCCGATCTCGATCGGCGTGGCGCGCACCAAGCACCTGGCCAAGATCGCCTCGCAGGTGGCCAAGCCCGATGGGCTGGTGGTGGTCGAGCCCGGCACCGAGATCGCCTTCCTGCATGACCTGCCGGTCTCCCTGATGTGGGGCGTCGGCCCGGCGACCAGCGCGCGGCTGGCCGAGATCGGCGTCCAGACAATCGGCGAACTGGCCAGGACGCACAGCGGCGCGCTGGCGCGGCTGCTCGGCCCTGCCGCCGGCGAAAAGCTTGCCGCCTTGTCGTGGAACCGCGATCCGCGCAAATTGGAAACACGTCGCCGCGCCCATTCGGCCGGTGCCCAGTCGGCGCTTGGCCGCAAGCCGGCACTGGAATGCGTCTACATCCCCGTCCTGCTGCATCTGGCCGACCGGGTCGCCAGCCGGCTGCGCGCCAAGGCGCGCCCCGGCCGCACGGTGACGGTGCGCGTGCGCTTCGCCGACCTCAGCGCCGTCACCCGCTCGATCACGCTCGACCAGCCGATCTCGGCGACGGTGATGCTGGCCGAGATCGCGACAGACCTGGTGCGGGGCGTGCTTGCCGATCATCCGCATGACAGGACGATTTCGCTGCTGGCGATCTCGGTCTCGCATCTGGAGGAAAGTGCCGAATTGCAGCTCGAACTGCCGCTCGGCCTCGCCGACGAAAAGCGCCGCCCCGGCACCAGGAAGGGCCTCGCACGCTTCGGCGCCGACCGCGCCATCGACAAGATCCGCGAGCGTTTCGGCAAACAGGCCGTCGGCTACGGCACCGTGGCGCTGGAGGCGGCCCGCTCGGTGCCCGACGAGTTCAGGGAATTGGCGCAGAAGGAATTGTAAGCGGGAATGGCTGTCTGCGCTTCCCGAATGGCGCACACCAGTTGGCTTCAGAGCCGCATCGTGCCGAAGACCCGATCCCAGAACAGCGACGTCACGCCGAAATTGACGTTTTCGTCGACATGATGATGCAGCGCGTGGCGGCGCTTCAGCGTGTAGAGATAGCTCGGATGAGTGGGATGCCAGTGATGGATCACATGGTGGATGCTGACGTACCATAGGTAGCCCAGCATCAGCCCGCAGCTCGCCGCGCTGGCGACCGCGAAATCCGAGACCATCCATACGGGAAAGAACGCGACAAGCGCATGCACGCCGAGGCTGAGCCAGGTCGGCGTGCCCACCGGACTGCGCTCCTCGACATGATGGCGGGCGTGCAGATCCCTGATCCAGGGAATGTGGTGAAGGACGAAGCGGTGCATGACGTATTCGATCAGCGTCCACAGACACAGGCACGCCAGCGCCGTCGCCAGCCAGCCTGGCGCGCTCTCTTCGCCGGCCTCGATAAGCCCGGCCACAGCCAGCAGGGCGATCGCCAGGGGGTAAACCACGAAGTCGCTGTAGTATCCAATGAGACCGAGTTCCATCGGAGCAAGCCTTCAACGCCGAAGAAGCGACAGATTGCCGAATGCGCGGGCGGGGAGCAACGCGGATGCGCCTGACATAGCGTCGCAATCACCTCGCGCAAGGTCGGCGGCAACGATTTGGAAGCCAGTCAACCGGCTGTTGCCTTCGAAACCAGCCTCGCAACGGGCTTGAAAAATGGCGGAACACAGCGCGGTCCCGAATGGACGGCCAACTCTTGATCGCCGTCAACCGCGCGGCACCGTCGGGCGTGGCCGCGATGTCACATTGGATGGCACACCCTCACCCGAACCTTGCCGCCGTCCACGCCCCGTCAGCCGCGTTCGACTCCACCGCCGCGGCGACGAACTTCACGCCGCGCGCGCCGTCGACCACATCGGGCACCTGCGCCGCCCGGGCCGCATCGACGGCGGCGCCCGAACGATGCGCGCGGATGATGTCGGCGGCGTCGCGGTAGAAATTGGCGAAGGCCTCGATATAGCCTTCGGGATGAGCGGCCGGCATGCGCGACACGCGCCGGCTTTGCTCGGTCGAGCCATGGCCGCCGCGCACGAGCGTGCGGCTTTCCTCGCCATATCTGGAGAAGCGCAGTTCCTCGGGCCGCGTGCCCGACCATTCAAGCCCCGCCTTGTCGCCATAGATGCGCACGGAGAGATCATTATAGTGGCCGGGCGACGTCTGGCTGGCCAGGATCGTGCCGCGTGCCCCGCCCGCCCAGCGCACCAGCACATGCGCGTTGTCATCGAGCCGCCGTCCCGGCACGGCGGTGAACAGGTCGGCCGACACCGTCTCGGCCTCGCGGCCGCTGATGAAACTCGCCAGGTTGAAGGCATGCACGCCGATATCGGCCAGCACCGCCGACTGGCCCGCGCGCGCCGGGTCGGTGCGCCATTCCGCCTGTTTCTGGCCGTCGGCATCGATCGGCCTGGTCAGCCAGTCCTGGATATAGGCGCCGTGCACGGAGACGATGCGGCCGAGTTCGCCCGCCGCCACCATCTCGCGCGCCTGGCGCACCATGGCGTAGCCGGTGTTGTTGAGGGTGACGACGAAGCGGCGATTTTTCTCCCGCGTCAGCGCCACTAGGGCTTGCGCCTCGCCCAGCGTCGTCGACAGCGGCTTGTCGCAGATCACATCGATGCCGGCTTCCAGAAAGGCTGTCGCGACCGGCGCGTGCAGGTGGTTGGGCGTGACGATGACGACCGCCTCGATGCCATCCGGGCGCGCCGCCTCCGCCTTTGCCATCATGCGGTAATCGGCATAGCTGCGCTCCGGCGCGATGCCGATCTCGGCGGCCGAGGCGGCGGCGTTCCCGGGGTCGGACGACAGCGCTCCGGCCACCAGCGCGATCTGGTCGTCGAGCCGCATGGCGAGGCGATGCACCGCGCCGATGAAGGCGCCCTGCCCGCCTCCCACCATGCCGACGCGCAAACGCTTGCCCGCCGATCCGTCCGATGTCGCATAAACCATGTTTGTCTCCTCCGATTTAAGGATGTTAAGCCAGCACCCACCGTCGAGCTCTGTAGCGCCCCCCTCTGTCCTGCCGGACATCTCCCCCACAAGGGGGGAGATCGGATGTCACGCCGGCTTTCGCCAAATTGCCAGCGTTGCATGAAAGGCGTCGCGGTCGACGCTGCCAATCTCCCCACCTGTGGGGGAGATGTCCGGCAGGACAGAGGGGGGCGCCACAGGGTGCTATGTTGAATGGATCGAACTTCTTCGCTGCAGAACAGCTACCACCCTCGAACAGGATTTCCAATTTTCATATTGTAAAACGATCGTATCGCGCTAGCCTGAAATCATGAGCGGGGCGCGCAAATCATCCGGACGGTCCAGCGCCGACGAGGCGACGACCCGCAAGCGCGGGCGCTCGCTGGCGGCGCTCGGCTATATCAAGCCGCAGACTTACGAGGAGCTGCGCGCGGTGCTGTCGTCGGGCACGGTCCATTTCCCCAAGCGGCTGCGCCAGGTCGCGATCTTCCTGTGGCAGCATCCGAGCGACGTCGCGCTCGGCACCATCGCACAGGTCGCCGCGCAGGCAGGGGTGCAGCCTTCGACGCTGGTGCGCTTCGCCCAGATCTTCGGCTATGCCGGCTTTTCCGATTTCCAGGGCCTGTTCAAGGACCATGTCAAGGCGTCCTGGCCGGAAGGGCGCGGCCAGGAACGCACGCCGCGCGTATCCAATGCCGACCTGCATTTCCTGCGCGGCATGGTCGGCGCCTCGCAGGCCTCGCTCGGCCGCATCGAAACCGGCTTCGATATCGAGAGCTTCGAGAAAATGGTGGCGTTGCTTTCGGCCGCCGAGCTGATCTACGTCATCGGCTCCAAGCGCGCCTTTCCCGTCACCAGCTATCTCTCGCTGACCTTGTCGCAGCAAGGCGTGCGCAATGTGCTGGTCGACAATGTCGGCTCCACCGCGCTCGACCAGGTCGGCTGCATCGGCAGACGCGACGCGGTGCTGGCGGTCTCCTTCAGTCCCTACAATTCGATCACGCCCGACCTCGTCGCGGTCGCCCACGAGCGGCGCGCGCGGATCGTCACCATCACCGACAGCACTTTTTCTCCGCTGGTCAAGTTCTCGGACACCTGGCTGGAAGTTGTGGAACAGGACTTCGCAGGCTTCCGCTCGCTGGCGGCGTCGCTCGCCGTCGGCATGGCTTTGGTCCATGGTGTCGTGGCCCAACGGGCAGAATGATTGCGCGGTTGACTAACGGGAACTGACATTCCATATCTTCAGAAATAGAAACTTTGTTCCGGGAGGAGGAATGGAGCTTCAGCTCGACGGCAAGATGGTGCTGGTCACCGGCGCGACGCAAGGCATCGGCCGGGCAGTCGCCGAAACCTTGGCGCGTGCCGGCCCCGGCGGCCTGCTGGTCACCGGCCGCGACGGGACGCGCGGCGAGGCCGTTGCTGCGGAGCTCTCGCAAGCGGGCACGCCGGCACACTTCATCGCCGCCGAGCTTTCTGACCCGGCAGCCCCTGCCCTCCTGGCGCAAGCCTGCATCGACCGCTTCGGCCGTATCGACGGTCTCGTCAATGCCGCCGGCCTGACCGACCGGGCCTCCTTCCTCGATGCGACCCCCGACGACTGGGCCTCGCTGTTCGCCGTCAATGCCCGCGCCCCTTTCTTCCTCATGCAGGCGGCGATTGCCGACATGCGGAAGCGGGGCCAGGGCGGCGCGATCGTCAACATCCTGTCGATCAATGCCCATTGCGGCTCGCCCGAGCTCGCCGTCTATTCCGCCACCAAGGGCGCGCTGGCGACGCTGACCAGGAACGCAGCCAACGCCCACCGCTTCGACCGCATCCGCGTCAACGGCATCAATGTCGGCTGGACCGATACGCCCGCCGAGCGCGTCATGCAGGCCGAGACGCTCGGCCACGGCGCCGGCTGGCTCGATGCCGCCAACGCCGCGCAGCCCTTCGGCCGGCTGTTCTCGGCGGAGGACGTGGCCAGGCTCGCCGTCTTCCTTCTCTCCGACGCCGCGGGACCGATGACCGGCTCGCTGATCGACCAGGAACAGTGGGTGATCGGAGCCAACCGGTGAGCACAGCCGCGCCCGAGACGCTCGGTCCGGCCTTGCTCGGCCGCCTGCCGGCGACGGTGCAAAGGCCCGGCTATGACCGTGCCTTGCTCCAGGCAGGCATGGCGCATCTCGGCGTCGGTGCCTTCCACCGCTGCCACCAGGCCGAATACACCGACGACCTCCTGGCGCGGAGCTTCGGCCGCTGGGGCGTGGTCGGCATCAACATCCGTCCGCCGGCGCTCGCCGATACGCTCGGCCCTCAGGACGGGCTCTACACCAGGCTCATCCGCCAGGATTCCCATGTCGAGGCCCGCGTCATCGGCAGCATCGTGCGCGTTGTCGATAGCCAGGCGAGCGCTATGCCCGCGCTCGAAGTGCTCTCCTCCCCGGACATCGAATTCGTGACGCTGACCGTTACCGAAAAGGGCTATTGCCATATTCCGGCCAGCGGCGCGCTCGACCTCGACCATCTCGACATCGTCCACGATCTCGCAAACCCGCTGACGCCGCGCAGCGTGCCCGGCATTCTGGCGCGGGCGCTGGAGCAACGCATGGCCACGCACGGCCGGCCGCTGACGCTGCTCTCGTGCGACAACATCCCGGCGAACGGCACCATCCTGGAAAATGTCGTGCGGACTTTTGCCGAACGGCGCGGCAACGGCCTTGCCGGCTGGATCGCGGCCAATGCCGCCTTCCCCAGCGCCATGGTCGACCGCATCGTGCCGGCGAGCACGCAGGCCGATCTCGACGGTGTGGAGCAGCTTTTCGGCTACCGCGATGGAGCCGTCGTTGCCGGCGAGCCGTTCCGGCAATGGGTGATCGAGCAGAAATTCGCCGGCCGCGTGCCGCGCTGGGACCTGGTGGGGGCAACCTTCGTCGACGACGTCACGCCGTTCGAGCATCTCAAGATGCGTGTGCTGAACGGCGCTCAGACGACACTCAGTTATCTCGGCGTGCTGGCCGGCCTCGAACACACTTTCGATGCGATGGCGGACCCGCTGCTGTCGGCCTTCGTGCGCCGCATGCTCGTCGAGGAGACTCTGCCAACGTTGAAGCCGGTGCCCGGCATGGACCCATCAGCCTATGTCGAGCAGAGCCTTGGCCGTCTGCAGAATACCGCGATCCGCCACCGCAACCACCAGATCGCCACCGACGGCTCGCAGAAGATCGTGCAGCGCCTGCTCAACCCGATCCGCGATCGGCTGGGCGAGGAAAAAAGCATTGCGCTGCTGTCGGTATCCGTCGCCGGCTGGATGGCCTATCTGATCCAGGCTTCGCCCCGGTTCGGCCGGCGCTGGCCGGTGTCGGACCCCTATGCCGGCAAGGTCGCTGGCTTAGCGGAGGCAAGCGGACGCGACATCCCGGCGCTGGCCGCGGGCATCCTGGCGATCGACGCCATCTTCGATCCCGCCCTCGCCGCCAACGACATGTTCCGCAAGGCCGTCACATCGGCGCTCGACGGGCTGTTGTCGGACGATCCGATGGCAACCGTCAGGCATGCATGCGCGCAACCGGCAGATGAGCGGTTGAAGCAACCGGCACGATCTGCATAGTAGGAATCGGTCGTGAATTCACGACCGGGGGAGGCACTATGAGGCTTGGACTGCTCACCGCACCGTTCGCGGAGACGCCGCTCGACGCGGTCGCCGACTGGGCAAGCTCGGCCGGCTTCGAGGCGCTGGAAATCGCCTGCTGGCCGAAAGCCTCGGGCGCCAGCCGCCGCTATGCCGGTACCAGCCACATCGACACCGCCGCGACCTCGCCGGCGCAGGCCAGGGACATCGCGGCAAACCTTGCCGGCAAGGGGCTGACCATTTCCGGTCTCGGCTACTATCCCAACCCGCTGCATCCCGATGCCGCCCACCGCAAGACGGTGATCGACCATCTGAAGCAGGTGATCGTGCTGGCCGCGAATATGGGCGTGCCCCTGGTCAACACCTTCTGCGGCGGCGATGCCTCGAAGACCGTCGACGTCAACTGGCAGCACGCGCTCGAAATCTGGCCCGATATCGTCGCCCATGCGCGCGATCACGGCGTCAAGCTCGCTTTCGAGAACTGCCCGATGATCTTCAGCTATGACGAATGGCCGGGCGGCCACAACATCGCCTATTCGCCGCTGGTCTGGCGCCGCATCCTCGAAACCTGGGGCGGCGATGTCGGGATGAATTTCGATCCTTCGCACCTGGTCTGGCAGATGATCGACCAGGCCCGCTTCATCAGGGAATTCGGCCCCTACATGCTGCATGTCCATGCCAAGGACCTGATGATTGATCATGATGGTTTGTACGAGCGCGGAATCCTTTCGTCTGGCATAGGCTGGCAGGTGCCGCGCATGCCGGGGCTGGGCGATGTCAGCTGGAACGGCTTCTTCTCCGGCCTCTATCGTGCCGGCTACGACGGCCCGATCATCATCGAGCACGAGGACCGGTGGTTCGAGGGCAGCGACGATAAGGTCAAGCGCGGTTTCCTGCTTGCCCGCGACGTGCTGCGTCCCTTCGTCAAATGAAGGCGCAAAAACAACATCGAGGCGCCGCCTGAATCTCTTTCTGCGCGGCCCGGTGTAACGACTTGGAATCGAAACGAAAATCAAAGTGGAGGAAATCTGAAATGAAGAAATACCTGACCATGGTGCCGCTCCTTGCCGGCGCTGCCTTGCTGGCCTCGATGGGCGCCTCGTCCGCCGAGGGCAAATACACGATCGGCATCTCCAACACCGTGCAGGGCAATGGCTGGCGCGAGGAGATGGTCTGCGCCATGAAGGCGCAGGCGCTGGCCTCCGGCGAAGTGACCAAGCTCAACATCGCCCACCGCAATACCGACGCCGCCGGGCAGCTCGAGGACATCCGCAACCTGATCAGCGCCAAGGTCGACGCCATCGTCGTCAATCCGGCTGATCCCGCCGGCATCAAGGCGGGGCTGGAGGAAGCCACCAAGGCCGGCATCGTTGTCGTCGCCGTCGACCAGGCGGTCACCGAACCCTCGGCCTACATCATCTCCAACAACCAGGAACAATATGCCTATCTCGGCGCCAAATGGCTGTTCCAGCAGATGGGCGGCAAGGGTGAGGTGTTTTACATGCGCGGCGCCGCCGGCGCCTCCGCCGACTCGGATCGCGACAAGGGCTTCAAGAAGGCGCTGGCCGAATTCCCCGACGTGAAGGTCGCGCAGGAAGTGTTCACCGGCTGGCAGCAGGACCAGGCCAAGCAGCAGATGCTGTCCTTCCTCGCCACCGGCACACCGTTCAACGGCGTGTGGACCTCGGGCATCGACAACGTCATCGTCGACGCGCTGGTGGAATCGCAGGCGCCGATGGTGCCCGTGGTCGGCGCCGACAATGCCGGCTTCGTCGGCCAGCTGAATTCGGTCAAGGACCTGGTCGGGGCCGCCGTGACCAATCCCGGCTCGATCGGCGGCGCCGGCGTGACGCTCGCGCTCCAGATCCTCGACGGCAAGAAGCCGGCGCAGCAGACCGTTCTGGTCGAGCCGCAGCTCTGGGAAAACGCCACCGAGGAAGGCAAGGCCAAGCTGAAGGCCGCCGCCGATCCGTCGCTCAGCCCGGAATGGCCGGTCTCGATCTCGATCCCGGACTGGACGACCTACACCAAGGACCAGATCGTAGCGTGCAAGGGGCCGGGGGAGTAAGGGCTATTTTGACTGGCTAGCGAGGATGGCGTTTGCCGTCCCCGCCAACCAAAGGTTTGATAGGTTAGCGCTCTACGGCGCCCCCCTCTGCCCTGCCGGACATCTCCCCCATTTGGGGGGAGATTGGCAGTTTCGGCGCCGGCTCTCGTCTTGCCACGTTGAAAATTGGCGAAAGCCGAAGTTACGGCCAATCCCCCCTTGTGGGGGAGATGTCCGGCAGGACAGAGGGGGGCGCCGTAGAGCGCCAGCAATTGAGTTTCTGATACGGACAGCAATTTGACCACCAGTCCCCTCCTCGACGCCTCCGGCGTCGCCAAGAATTACGGTGCGGTTGCCGCGCTGCGCGACGCGTCGCTGTCCGTGCTGCCGGGTGAGGTGCATGCCCTGATGGGCGCCAATGGCGCCGGCAAGTCGACGCTGGTGAAGATCCTGACCGGCGCGGTTCCTGCCTCGGCCGGGCGCGTGCTGATCCGTGGCGAGGCGCGCGACATACGCTCGCCCGCCGCCGCGCGTCGCGCTGGCCTTTTGCCCGTCTACCAGGAACCGTCGCTGATCCCCGATCTCGACATACTGTCCAATCTGCGGCTGACCGGCACGCCCGTCGAGCCGTTCCGCGCCTGGGTGCGCGAACTTGGCATTCCCGACCTCGACCTGCGCGACACCGCGCGCGACATTCCGCTGGCGGTGCTGCGCGTGCTCGACCTGGCGCGGGCGCTCGCCGTCGAGCCCGACGTGCTGCTGCTCGACGAGATGACCGCGGCGCTCCCCGCCAACCTCGCTGAAAAAGTGCTGGAAGTCGTGCGTCGCCAGGGCGACAGCGGCCGCGCCGTGATCTTCATCTCGCACCGCTTCGTCGAGATCTCGGCGCTCTGCGACCGCGCCACCGTGCTGCGCGACGGTGCGACCGTCGGCGTTCTCGACATCGAGCCCGGCGTGGAGGAAAAGATCGTCGAGCTGATGCTCGGCGCCCGCATCGAGAAGACCAAGGTGACCGCCCGCGCCGCCGGCCAGGCCGCCACGTCGGCCCCTGCCCGCCGGCGTCTCGCCGTGCGCAATCTGCGCGTCGGCACCAAGCTCAACGACGTCTCCTTCGAGCTCGCCGACGGCGAGGTCGCCGGCGTCGTCGCGCTCGAAGGCCAGGGCCAGGATGAATTGTTCGCCGCCCTTGCCGGCTCGATCAAACCGTCCGGCGGCACGATCGAGGTCGACGCCCAGCCGGCGAAATTCACCCATCCGATCGACGCCATCCGCGCCGGCATCGCCTATGTGCCGGGCGACCGCTCCGAGGCCCTCGCCATGCAGCGCTCGGTGCGCGAGAACATCGCGCTGCCCTTCAGCGCCGCCTTGCGCAACTGGGGGCCGATCGCCATGCGCAAGGAGCGCGCCACGGTGGCGAGCGCCATCGCGCGCCTCCAGATCGACACCCGCGCGCAAGGCGAGGTGCAGCGCCTGTCCGGCGGCAACCAGCAGAAGGTGACCATCGCACGCTGGATCGCGGCGGACGCCCGCACCATCCTGTGCTTCGACCCGACGCGCGGCATCGATGTCGGCACCAAACAGGAGATCTACAAATTGCTGCGCGAGCTCGCCGGCCACGGCAAGTCGGTGCTGTTCTACACCTCGGAACTCGAAGAGGTGCAGCGCGTCTGCGATCGCGTCATCGTCATCTTCGGCGGCCGCGTCGTCGATATCTTCCCGGTCGAGGAGGCGGACGAGCCGGCACTGATGCGCGCCGCCTACGGCCTGCCGCGCGGCGCCAAGGCCGATGTCGGCATTTTGGCGGACCCCACAGCAAATACCCCGGATGCACCGGAGGTGACGCCATGAGCCATCTCCTGCGCCGCCAGGGCTGGGTCGCCGGCCTGTTCGCCCTCCTCGTCGTGCTGTTCGTCGTCACCAAGCTGATCCAGCCCGGCTATGGCAGCGGCGATTTCGGCTCGCTCGCGCGGGCCGTCTTGCCCTACGCCTTTGCCGTGGCCGCGCAGACCGTCGTCGTCATCGCCGGCGGCATCGACCTGTCGGTCGCCGCCATGATGGCGCTGACCAGCGTCACCGCCGCCTCGATGATGGCCGGCGCCTCGGAAGAATACGCGCTGTTCGTGGTGCCTTTCGTACTGGCCATGGGTTTTGTGCTCGGCGCGCTCAACGGCCTGCTCATTGTCGCCACCCGTGTCCCCGACATCGTGGTGACGCTCGCCATGCTGTTCGTGTTGCAAGGGGCGGCTCTTCTGGTGCTCGGCGCGCCGGGCGGCGCCGCCGCCGAATGGCTGAAGGCGATGATTTCAGGCACGGTCCCGATACCCGGCCTGCCGCAGAACATCGACGCCTGGCTGCCGAAGGCTCTGCTGGTGCTGATCATCTGCCTCTGCATCGTCTGGATACCGCTGAGGCGCTCGCGCCTCGGCCTGTCCATCTACGCCATCGGCTCGAGCGAGCTGGCGGCGTTCCGCAGCGGCGTGCCGGTCAAGCGCACCCGCATCATCGCCTATGCGTTGTCGGGCCTGTTCGCGGCCATGGGCGGCCTGGCGCTGACCATGAGCACCGGCATCGGCGCTCCTATTCCCGGCCCCTATCTGCTCGCCAGCGTCGCGGCCGTGGTGCTGGGCGGCGTGGCGCTGGGCGGCGGCAAGGGCGGCCTGCTCGGCCCCATCGTCGCCGTCTTCGTGCTGCGCCTGGTGCGCACCGACCTCACCCTGCTTGCCATCGACCCCAACGTCACCGCCATCATCGAGGGCCTGATCATGGTCGCCGTGGTGATGTTCGGGGCTTTCATTACGATGCGGGGTCGGCAATGATGAGGGAGAATGAATTGGCGCATAGCGCTCTACGGCGCCCCCCTCTGTCCTGCCGGACATCTCCCCCTCAAAGGGGGAGATTGGCAGCTTCGGCGTCTCGCTCATTCTTGCAACGCCGACAATTTGCGAAAGCCGTCACCCCATCCGATCTCCCCCCTAGAGGGGGAGATGTCCGGCAGGACAGAGGGGGCCGCCGTAGGGCGCTACATTTGCAGACAAGAGCCACCCCATGAGCACGTCAGCAATCACGCCCCAACCCGTCCCCTTCGGCCGCCGTGTCAAACGCTTCATGGCCGACCGGCCGCTGATTCCGCTGGTCATCCTGCTGGTCATCCTGGTTGTGATTTTGCAGATCCTGCGCCCCGGCATCGTCAACGAGCGCTGGATCGCCAACACCATCAAATTCGCCATTCCCTTGGCGATCCTTGCCGGCTGCCAGACCATGACCATGCTGACCGGCGGCATCGATCTCTCTGTCGGCACGGTGGCGACGATGAGCGCCTTCATCATGGCTACGCAAGCCGTCAACCAGGACCCAGCCGTGGCCTTCCTCCTGGCGATGATGCCGGCGGTGCTGATCGGCCTCGTCAACGGCATCGGCGTCGGCGTCTTCCGCGTCCATCCGCTGATCATGACGCTGGGCACCAGCCTGATCGGCACCGGCTTCCTGCAGGTCTATCAACGCACGGTGATCGCCTCGGGCGCCAAGATCCCCGATTTCCTCGCCTGGCTCGGCACCGGCGTGACCGCAGGGTTTCCCAACGCGCTGCTTCTGTTCGTCCCCGTCGCGGTGCTGATCGTCTTCGGCCTCAACCGCACCGGTTTCGGCCGCCTGCTCTACGCCGTCGGCGACAATGAGCGCGCGACCCGCCTTTCCGGCGTGCGCTACTGGCAGGTCATCACCGCGCTCTACGTCCTATCCAGCCTGCTCGCCGGCATCACCGGCTTGCTCTATATCGGCTTGATCAAGGCCCCTTCCCTGTCCCTCGCCGAACCGCTGGTGCTGCCCTCCGTGGCCGCCGCCGTCATCGGCGGCACCTCCATCTTCGGCGGCCGCGGCGGCTATACCGGCACCATCATCGGTGCCTTGATCCTGACCGTGCTGACGACGCTGCTGACGATTTTGCAGATGCCGGAGGGGGCAAGAAGGATCCTGTTCGGCCTGATCGTGCTGTTCGTGACGGCGGCCTATCTGCGGATCGTGGAGGAGCGGTAGGGAGGGGCCGCCGGCTCATCCCTCGAAACACCGACGCAGTGACCGCCCTCACTTCACCGTGATGCTCATGCCGCTGAGATCGGCGTTGACTTGCAGCCCTACCTGCCTGCCCGTGAGCTCGAGCTGGGCGCCCTTGTCGTTGGTCATGACGATCACCTGGGCGCCCTTGCCGAGCGCGCCGCCGCCGCCCGCCGCGCCGTACACACCCGTCACGTCCCGGGCGCGCTTGATATGGCGCACGGTGCCCCGGAAATAGGTCTTGGAGGCACCGAAGGCGAGGCCGCCCGAAATGCCGCCGACCGAGATCGGATACCGGCGGCCATGGAAGGTCAGCGTGCCCTCGCCTCCGGCGCCGCCGATGAAGAAGGCCGCCTTGTAGATGGAGAAGCGGATCGTTCCGGTGTCGGCGTGCGCGACACTGGCAAAGCCAACGCCCGCGGCAGTGATCACGGCGATGGCGACTGAACGAAATCTGGACGAAATCTTCATGACAAGGGGCTCCTCAAGGTCGCTGCTCACCCGACCGGGCCGGGACGTCGGCGTCGCATCGAAGTTCATGGCTAAACAGTCTCGCCCATCATTGGTTCCAAGCACACGGTCTCGTTCCGGCTGCGAGGAGACCGTCGCTAAACGGGCCCGCCGGCTGGCGAATTGTCCAGCGGCGGCTGGCGGCATCGCGGGTCGAGCAGGGGAGCACGGGGAGACCCATGGCGCCGTCTGGAGCGGGCCTGGTGAAACTTTTTGATTTTTAGGCCGTTGTCGCCGTTACATCCGAGGCTGAACTCATGCCGAAAACGGTCGACGGCGCCAGGCGGCGCAAGGCAGAGAAGTCGCACCAGGAGAAGGCCTCGACAGTCGAAGTTGCGTCCGAGGTCGTGGGCGAGGCTGCGCCACCGCCCGGGGCCATCGAACCCGGTCCGGAGCTGACGCCGCAGGAGGCCGAGCAGGCGCGCAAGCGATACCTGCTGAGGCGCTTCTGGATCAGCGCGCGCGGCTACTGGAGCACGCGCGGCGACAAGCTGGCCTGGCCGTTCACGCTCGGGCTGTTGATGCTGATATGCATCAATGTCGGCTTCCAGTATGGGATCAACATCTGGAACCGCTCGATCTTCGACGCCATCGAGCAGCGCAACGCCCACACCGTCTATGTGCTCAGCGCCGTGTTCCCGCCGCTGGTGGTTGGAAGCGCAAGCCTTGTCGTCGCGCAAGTCTACCTTCGCATGACGATCCAGCGCCGCTGGCGTTCCTGGTCGACCACCGCCATCATCGCGCGCTGGCTCGCAAGCGGCCGCTACTATCAGCTGAACCTCGTGGGCGGCGACCACACGAACCCCGAGGCACGCATCGCGGAGGATTTGCGGATCGCCACGGAATCGCCCGTCGATTTCATCTCCGGCGTGATCAACGCGTTTTTGTCGGCCTCCACTTTCATCGTGGTGCTGTGGACGATCGGCGGGGCGCTGACTTTGCCGATCGGAAGCTGGAGCGTCACCATTCCCGGCTTCCTGGTCGTGACCGCGGTGATCTACGCCGCCATCACCTCCACTTCGATGGTGGTCATCGGCCGCCATTTCGTGCGGCTCTCCGAGCAGAAGAACCAGGCGGAAGCCGATTTCCGCTACACGCTGACGCGCGTGCGCGAAAACGGCGAGAGCATCGCCTTGCTCGGCGGCGAGGAGGAGGAGCGCAGCGGCATCGACAAGACGTTCGGCACGGTGCTCCGGCAATGGGCGCTGCTGACAGGCCAGCACATGCGCACGGCGCTGGTGTCGCAGGGGTCGAGCCTGTTTGCACCGGTCGTACCGATCTTGCTTTGCGCGCCAAAATTTCTCGAAGGCAGCATGACACTTGGACAGATCATGCAGGCTGCCTCAGCCTTCGCCATCGTGCAGGCCGCGTTCGGATGGCTGGTCGACAACTATCCCCGCCTCGCCGACTGGAACGCCTCGGCACGGCGTATTGCCTCGCTGATGATGTCGCTTGACGGGCTGGAGCGCGCCGAACGCAGCGACGCGCTGGGCCGCATCAGGCACGGCGAAACCGAAGACGGTGCGATGCTCAGCCTGGACAATCTCTCGGTGTCGCTCGACGACGGCACCGGCGTGGTCAAGGAAACCGAGGTCGAGATCGAGCCTGGCGAGCGGGTGCTGGTGGCCGGCGAATCCGGTTCGGGCAAGAGCACGCTGGTGCGGGCCGTCGCAGGCCTTTGGCCGTGGGGTGGCGGCAGCGTCGACTTCCACCCCGGCAGGCGGCTGTTCATGTTGCCGCAACGTCCCTACATCCCCTCCGGAACGCTGCGCCGCGCGGTCGCCTATCCGGCCGCCGCCGACAACTGGACGCTGGAGAAGATCAACGCCGCCCTCGACAAGGTGGGGCTCGATTATCTCAAGGACCGGATCGAGGAAGACGCGCCCTGGGACCAGACCCTGTCGGGTGGCGAAAAGCAGCGGCTCGCCTTCGCGCGCCTCCTGCTGCATCATCCCGATATCGTCGTTCTGGACGAAGCGACGTCTGCGCTCGATGAGAAGAGCCAGGACAAGATGATGGAGACGGTCATCCATGAATTACCGAAGGTGACCATCATAAGCGTCGCGCATCGCGCCGAGCTGGAAGCCTTCCACAGCCGCAAGATCACATTGGAGCGGCGCGAGGGCGGCGCAAAGCTTGTCAGCGATATCAATCTTGTCCCGCGCAAGGGCGGACGGAACCTGCTCAGGCGCGCCTTGTGGGGCTCCGGCGCTGCGGCCCAAAGGCCGCGCGAGCTGGACTAAAGCCGACTTCGCCCCTCCTCAGCGCCCGCTCAGCGCCGCGACGCGGTCGAGGGCGGCGCCGAGGCCTTTCAGGGAGACGGGGAAGTTGAGCTTGGTCTCGGCGTCGGTGATGACGTTGAGCGTCAATACGCCGCCCGCCTTCAGCTTCTGCGCCAGCGCCCGATCGATCGGAAACTGCGCCACGCATCCGTTCGGCAGGCAGGTGCGGAACCGCAACTGGCCGAGGGGCGGCTGGTCGTCGATCTGGATCGTCACGCCTGGGTCGAACAGGATACCGAACGGCAGAAGCAGGGTTCCGGTCAATCCACCCTTCGGCCCCGCCCGCAACTCCACCGCCAGCAGCCTCTGGCCGTTCTTCTGCGTCTGGTCCTGCGAAACCGAGCAGGCGCGTGCATTGTCCTGGATGGTGCAGGCCAGGCTCCAGTCCTGATAGGTCTCCTGGAGCGACGACGCGCCGTTTGGAAGCGTGGCCGCCTGCTGCTGTTGCGCACAGGCACTCGATGCGGGCAGCGCCGCCGCGCAGATTGCGGCCGCCTTCAGAAGAACAAATCTGTCAAACAACGATGGCGACCTTCTCTTTCGGGTTCACGCGCGTGACCCGAAAACCGGATGGGATTTTCGGGGCCGCGAGCATGGTCATCTGCCTCACGCAGGGTGCAAAAGCAATTCCAAAGCGCGTCGTATGAAGCCGTCGGGCGCGGTGCGCTTCAGGTACAGACCCACTCGCGGATCTTGCATTCGGTTCCCGCCGCCTCGCAGGCATGCAGAGCGAGATCTTCCGCGTCCTTGCGGGTCTCGGCGGAGTTGGCGCCCCAGGGCGTCAGCCGGTCGCTCTGCTTCTCCTTAGCCACGGCCAGGGCGCCGCAGTGCTTGTAGGGAAAGCCCGTCTCGTCGTCGTCTGTCCAATGGCGATGATTGCGGAACACCGTGACAACAGTGCAGCCCTTGCCACCGGCGTTCTCGCAATATTTCATCGCGGCGTCCTTCGCCTCCTGGCGCTTGTCGGCGCCCCAGAAGAAGCCGTGCTTGGTATCGATGCTGGAATAGGCGATCGCCCCCCAGATGCCCTTTTCCTCCTTCGGCTCCGGCTCCGGCTCCGGCGGCGCCACAAGGTCGGCCGAGACAACCTGCCCGCTCCACAGCAGGGCCATGCACAAAACTGCCAGACGTCGCGATTTCATGGTCTGCAATCCTTTCCAGGAGCCCTCGCCCATTCGCCTATCCCGTTGTCTCACTTCGACGCCGACGCGATGGAAATCACCACGCAGCTATTGCCGGTCGGCAGCAGAAGCGCTTCGCCCGAATTGCCGCCCAGCTCGTACACTTCGACCTGGCCGAGATGGTCGGTGATCTTGCTGCCTTGCGGAAGAACGGACGGGATCTCCGAACACGGGCTGGCGAACGGCGCCACCCGCACCATCGCGCCTTCGCAGCCGGAAGCGGTGGGCGATGCGAAAACCACGCCGGCGGCCGGTCCGCTGTATTTTTCCGTCGCATAATCCATGCCGACGAGGGCCTGCACGGCGTGCTTGTCGGCGGCCTGGTCGTTCCACAAGGATTTGACGCTGTATTTAGAACCCGTCGTCAGCACCTGTCCGAGCACAGGAAAGATCGTCGAGCAGGCCTGCACCCCGGCCTGTTTGACATGTTCGAGGAAGGGCGAGTCCGGCAATGCGGGCGGCGCGATCCCGGCCTGTGCGGCCGTCGGGGTGCCGACGAGACCGGCGATCGCGGCATAGTTGGCGGCAGCGAAGCCGATGCCGATCATGGCCAGCCCCAGCAGCGAGAAGGCTAGGACGCGCGGCCACCGCCGCTGCGGCTCGGCGCCCCTCTTGCGATCGGGCTCGACGATCCTCTTGCGGTCCGGCTCCACGCTCGGGCCGCGCGCTGGGGAGATGAACGGGTCTTGCTGGCTCACGGTGCTGCCTCGGTTATTTGATTGGCGCAAGGGCCTCGGACAGCCCCTTGAGCGTTGCGGTCACGGTAATCGTCTGGCCGTCGACGGTCGGGTAGGAGATGGCCGGCGTCGCTTTCTGCACTATCTGCTGGCGCATGACGGGCCCCACCGGCAGCATGCCGACGCAGACCACTTCGTTGCAGCCGTTCAAGTGGACGTCGATCGGGTCGCGCCCGTCGAACTTCAGCGACACCAGGCCGTCGCTTTTGGCGTTCGGCGCGGTGCGCAGGATCATGTAGGGCTTGCCGTCCTGCGTGGCCGCGAGCGACCAGCTGAAGGCCATCCTGCCGGCCCCGTCCTCGATCACCTGCGAGACATTGCAGACCTTCTTGCGCGCCTTGAGGTTCTCGTCGCAGATCAGCGTCCAGTTCTCGAAGGGCCGGATGGTGCGCTGGTATTGGCCCAGCTTCACATCCGGCGGCACCGCCACGTCGGATGGCTTGATCCTGTAGGGCGCGGTCGCTTGCGCGGCGGCTGGCCCGGCGGCCAAGGACAGGCCGCCGGCAAGCGCCAGGCAGGTCAGGAGGAAAAGCCGGGCATGACGGCTGGTTGCCCCGTTCATTCCCGCCTCAGTTTAACGTGAAGCTCAGGCCGGCGCCGACACCGACATTTCCGCCCGCCGCCGTGCCCGAGACATTGCCGCGGATGCGGCCGTCCTCGCTGGTGTAGCCCGCGCCGAAGGCAAAGGCGCTGGCATCCCGCCAGAAGCCGCCGCCCGCCGCGACGCTCAGCTTTCCGGGACGGTCGTCGTAGCGCAGCGAGGCGGCGGCGAGGCCGATTGCCGCCGCTTGCCGGGCTTCGTCGCGGATGCCGCTGATGTCCGAATTCAGCTGGCCGAGTTTCTGGTCGGTATAGTCGTTGGCCTGTTGCAGGGTCGTGGCCGCCACCTTGTCGGTATAGCTGTTGGATGTGCTGATGGCGGTGTCCAGGCCCTTGGTCAGCTGGTTGACATTGACCGCGTCGGTGCCGGCGACGCCGGGTCCGACATTGGAGATGACGACCGGCGCGTTGACGTCGCCGCCTTGCAGCGTGATGGTGTTCGTCTTGGCGCCGCCCTGCGTGTCATAGGTCACCGCATTCTGGTTGAGATTTCCGACGCCCGTTTGCAGGGCCTCGATCGCCTGGTTGGAGGCGAAGAGCTGCGAACCGTTGATCGCGTCGGTGCTGTCGGCGGCGATCCGTCCGGCAGCGACATTGGTGATCGTCCTCTCCGCGCCGGCATCGCCGACGCTGACTGTTCCGGTCGGCGTCGTGCCGGCAAAGGCATAGGTCTTGCCGTTGATGACGGTGCTGGAGGTGCCGACGGCGCTCTGCGTCACCGAGCCGGAGCCGAGCGCCACATCGTTGGCGTTGTTGGCCTGCGCGCCCTGGCCGAGCGCGACCGCGCCCGCCCCGGTAGCCGTAGAGCCATGGCCGGCGGCCAGGCTGTCGTTGCCGCTCGCCACGCTTTCGGGTCCGATCGCCACGGCGTCGGTGCCGCCGGCGATACTGTCGGCCAGCGACGAATTGGCGTGGAAGTACTTGATGCCGCCGCCATTGCTGATGGTGGTCAAGGCATTGTCGACCGCCGTGAGCCCGTCATAGACGGTCGTGTAGGTGTTGCCCTGGACGGTGTAGGTCGGCCCGGTGATCGAGCCGTCGGGGTTGAGCGTGGTGGTGCCGCCGAACAGGTTGGTCACGTTTTGCGACACGCCGCGCAGCTGCGAGACGTTGACGCCGTCGGTGTCGGCCGAGCCGGCCGCGACATTGGTGAGCTTGCGTTCAGCTCCGGCGTCGCCGATCGACACCTCGCCCACCGAGGTCTGCGGAGCGGTCAGGGCAAAGGCCGCGTAGCCGGCCTGCGCGCCGACCGAGGTGATGGACTGCGCGCCCAGCGCCACGCTGTTGATGAAGGTGCTTTGCGCGCCGGCGCCGAGCGCCACCGACTGGATGCCGGAGGCGAGCGAATTGGTGCCGAAGGCCAGGCCGTCCGCCAGCATCACATGGGCGTTCTGGCCGATGGCGGTTCCGCCGGGCGCCGTCTGGTCGACGATGGCGCCGTTACCGATGCCGATGCCGTTATCGCCGTTGACGACCGTGGTCGGACCGACCGCGACCGATTCCGCGCCGACCGCCAGCGAGTCGGCCGCCACCGAATTGGCATGGAAATACTTGGTCGAGGTGGCCGACACGGCGGCGATGGCGCCCGCGAGCTGGCGCACCGTCACCGCGTCCTGGTCCTGCGTGCCGTCGGCGACATTGGTGATCTGCCGGTAGGAGGTGGCGTTGCCGACCGAAACGGCGCCGAGCAGCGCCTTGTCGGTGGTGTTGTACTGGATGAAGTTGGATGGGCCGGCGGGCAGTTGCCCGGTAGCCGGAGCGATCGGACGATCGGAGAGCGAACCCGAGCCGAGCGCCACGCCGCCGTCGATGCTGGCATTGCTGTCGCGGCCGAGCGCCAGCGCGCTGACGCCGGTCGCGGTCGCATTGTAGCCGACCGCCGTGGAACCGACGCCTTGGGCGAAGGAATCGGTCTGCGCCAGCCCGAACTCGTTGGTGCGGGCATAGCGGATGCCTTCGCCATTGGCGTCGGTGAAGACGGTCGACGTGTCGCCGGTGATGTTGTTGATCGTGTTGCCGAGATTGGTCACGCCAGCGCCGATATTGGCAATGTCGGTCGTGTTCTGGGTCACCTGCTGGTTGGTGGCGAAGAGCTGCGAGCCGTTGACGGCATCGGTCGAACCGCCGTTCAACTGTCCGGCCGCGACGTTCTGGATCTGGCGCTCGGCGCCGGCCGAGCCGACCGAGAAGGCGCCCGCCGGCGTGCCGCCGGCGAAGGTATAGTTGACGCCGCCGATCGTCGTGCCGCCGACATTGGTCGTGGCGCCCGACGTCGAATTCAGGCCGATCGCGACATCGCCGGCATTGTTGGCGACCGCATTCGGGCCGACAGCGACGGAATCGGCTCCCAGCGCCTGCGAATCCGCCAGCGTCGAGTTGGCATGGAAATACTTGATGCCGCCGCCGACATTGATGTTGTTGACGACGGCGCCGATGGCATCGACCGCCTGGTTGGTGGCGAAGAGCTGCGAGCCGTTGATGGCGTCGGTCGAGAGCGCGCTGATCCGCCCAGCCGCCAGGTTGGTGATGGTGCGTTCCGCGCCGACCGCGCCGATGCTGACCGTCGAGGTCGGGTTGGTGCCCTGGAAGGCGTAGGTGGTGCCGTTGACCACCCCGCTGGCCGTGCCGACCGCCGTGGTGGTCACCGAGCCCGAGCCGAGCGCCACGTCGCCGGAGCTTGCCGCCGCCGTCGCGCCATCGCCGAGCGCGACATTTCCGGCGAGGCCGGCCGCGCCCGCCGTCGAGCCGTTGCCCAGCGCCACGGAACCTTGCCCGATCGCCTTGTTGCTGTTGCCGATCGCGACGGCGCCGTTGGCCATGTTGGCCGCGGTGGCGGTCGCCGTGCCGTCGCTGTTGGCGATGTTGTTGGCGCCGCCGGTGAAGGCGCCGGTGCCGCTGGCATAGCTCGGATCGCCGATCGACACCGCGCCGTCGCCATAGGCGGTGTTGCCGGAGCCGATGGAGACGGCTTTGCCGCCGGTCGCCACCGCATTGGTGCCCATGGCGACCGCTTCGGCGGAATCCGCCTTGGCGCTGGCGCCCAAGGCGATGGTGTTAGCCGCCGTCGCGTTGGTCGAGGGGCCGATGGCGATGGAATTGGCTCCGCTCGCGGTACTGGTGGCGCCTACCACAATGGAGTAGGCGCCGGACGCAGTGGAGCCTGCGCTGCCCACCACGGTGGCGCCGGCGCCAGTGGCGTTGACGGAAACGCCAAGCGCCACGGCCTGCGTGGCTGTCGCGTTGGTAGAGGAGCCCATGGCGATGGCACCGTCCTCCGTGGCATTGGCCAGCGTGCCGAGCGCCATCGCGTTGTTCTTATTCGCAAGCGCGCTGGTGCCGATGGCGATGCTGTTGGGCACGGCCGTGTCGGCCTGCACGCCTGCCTGCGCGCCCACACCGAATGCAATGGACTGGTTGCCCCAGGCGCTGGCGTTCTTACCCATCGCCGTGGCGCCCGTTCCCGTTGCCTTGCTTTGGCGTCCGATTGCGGTGGTGTCGACCTGAGACGCCGTCACGTCCGTACCGATAGCAATGGCGCTCTGGGCCAAGGCTCCCGTCCCGGCAGCGGTGCGCGAGCCGAGATAGACGGCGTTTATCGCGGTTGCGGTCGACTGGAAGCCGACGGCGACGGCATTTTGGCTGTTCGCAACGGTGCTGGTGCCTTGTGCAACAGCATCCAGCCCGGACGCCCCTGCGAACTGCCCAATCGCAGTGCTGCGCAGCCCGCTTGCTACGGATCCGTAGCCAGCGGCGAACGCATAGTTGTTGCTGGCCGTGGCGCTGACACCGACTGCGGTGGAGTTCCCTCCCGAAGCTTGGGCGTTGGTGCCCAGCGCGCTGGCCCCGGCACCAGTGGCACCCGCGGCGACGCCAATCGCTACCGTGTTGATATTGTTTGAAATCGTACCGGAGCCGATCGCCACTGCGCCGCCGGTGCCCGTGGCCGACGCGGTGCGACCAATGGCGACGCCGTATTGCGCCGTCGATTGGGCCTGGAAGCCGAGCGCTATGGCCCAGTTAAGGCTGGCGTTTGAGCCGTTTCCGACCGCGATGGCCTCGGGAGCGGTCGCCGAACCGCCGCCGGCCTGATATTGCGCCTGAGCCGGCGTCGCGGCCATGCCGATCGCGAAGGCGCCCAGCGTCACGGCTGTCCCGAGCGCCCCGCCGACGCTCAGCGTTCCCAGCCCCAAGCGCTTGCGCCCCATGCCCAGCGCACGATGCGCCATGCGCAGGACCGCCATCAAGCGGCGCCGGGCCGAGCGGGACCGAGGATCGCCATTCGCGATCCAGTGACTGGCGAAATGCGCCGCACGGCGCTGAACAAGGAGCGAGCCGCCCGAAATATGGCCGCCCGAAATATGATTGTCGGTCATGGTTCCCTCTCCGCTGGCCGGCACGAAATGTCTGACACTTCCACTCCACAGCAGGAAGACATGATTCCCCTTCGCGGTATTTCACGAAATTGCTGTCTCGTGAGAAAAGATACGAGCATATACGCGGAGGTTAACGGCTCGTTACCTTAGCAACTGCTTTAAAATCAAGTAATCAAATAACGACGAGAGCGCGGCTTCATCTAATCTTTGCGTTAAACTTGGCCGCCCGTGCCTGCATCGGCGTCATCTGCCGGTATTTCTTCATCATGGTGGTGAAGTGGCTCTGGCTCGAAAACCCGCTCAGATGGGCGATGTCGGCGATGGTCATGCGGCTGTCGGCAAGAAGTCTTTCCGCGAAGTCCAGCCTGAGATCGAGAACATATTGATGCGGCGGCATGCCGAACGTCCTGGAGAAGGCGCGCACGAAGTGGTACGATGAAAATCCGCAGACGGCGGCCATTTCGGCAAGCGCCAGCTTGCGCGAGAAGTTCTCGTTCAGGAACTCCTGCACCTTGCGCGCACTGCGGGCGGAAAGCCCGCCCTTCACGTTGAGCAGCGGCTGCCGGGCCGAATTGGCTCCGGAAACCGATCCGGGGGGACCATCAGCGCCCGGCATTTTTCGGCCTCCCGATATTTCCAAGATGAACTTCAACCCGAGGCCTCCCTCCCCGTTCCCCCGAAAAACAATTCGTGATTGATCGAAGCGGGCCCGCATCGCCAGCCCCGCTCATGTGATCGATCCGGCCGGATGGCAAGCAATGCGCGAACCGAATGGCATTCCAAATGACTCCAGCAAAGCTTGGGGCACTGGTGGTGACGGACGTATTTTGAAAAACTCCGGAAGCCTTGTAGGAAATTCCGGTCTTGGCTCGCTGGCCGGCAGCTGTTGCTACTTTGCCATGGTCGGGCTTTCAATTCCTGCGGAAAGCGTCACCAGTCTGCCTGGCGTTCTTCCCCTGTATCTCTTCATGGTCGCGGCCAGGTGGCTCTGATCCGAAAATCCGGCAAGGTAGGCGACTTCGGCAATCGGCAACTCTCCGCCGGCCAGCAGCTTTTCCGCGAGGTCGAGACGCAAGTTGATCAGATACCGATGCGGCGGCATGCCGAATGTCCCGGCGAACCTTGCTATGAAATGATTTGGTGACACCCCCGCGACCGACGCGAGCTCGGCGACCATGACTTTCCGCACGAAGTTCTGGTCGAGATACTCTCGCACGCGTCGGGCGCCAACGGCGGAGAGCCCGCCTTTGGGCGACGCGGCCTGCCTCTTGCGACCCGTATAACCGCGCAGCAGATGCACCCCGAACACCGTCAGCAGCGAGTCCAGATAGAGCTCGTTCGGCGGCAGCCCGTCGGTCAGTTCGGCAGTGATCATCTGGGCTATGTTGAGCGCCCTCAGGTCAACCGTGCCGAACGCGGGCGGCTCGAGCTTGACGTCCGGGAGGTCGAACTCATGGGCCGCCAGCTCGGACAGCGCTTCGGGAGAGATCGAAACGACGGCGTTCTCCCTGGTCTGCGACCAGGCCAGCGTGCTGTCGACGCCCGCCGGATTGACGACGAGACAGCCGACCGGCGCATCGTACTGCGTGATCCTGTCACTGCCGAGCGAGGCTCTCAGCTTGCGTGCCGGCCTCAGCACAATCCCCGTGGAATGCTCCCTGGCCAGGAATTTCTGCGATCCCGGACTGCGGACGGAATAGATGACGCTTCCGCGGGCGGTGGCTCTTCTGGGACCAGCACTTTCCGGAATGATATCCAGGACGTATCGAGCTGTCCGCTCTTGATCGACGCCCTGGGAATCGCCGCTTTCCCGAGCCTCGCCCGCATGTTTCATACGTGTTGCCTCAGCCGGCTTACCGCCGCTTGGTATCCCCTTCCCCTGACCCGGAATCAACGTAACGCACACGCCTCGAATTGAAAAGAACTTCCACGCGCAAAGAAAATTATTTATTCGAGATAAGAAAGAAGAACTGACCGTCGAAGGAAGTTCAGCAGCATATCTGTCAATAGCGAAGAGCCTTGACGGATCTTCGCTTCGGGATTCGTCGGCCCGGGCGTAAGCCGGCAACGCATCGGTCACGAAGGAAGAGTTCACATGCGAGGCTGTGACGGCCCTGTGGTTCGACAGCGTTGTTCGGCATCAGTGGCACGCAACGGCGCGGCGCGGAGCCAGTCGTTCACGGCCGTCTATTGCGGGTCCCCGCGACCTTTTTCGTAAAGATCCCACGCGAGTTCCACAAAAGCCAGAAGCACATCATCCTTGTCCCAGCCGGCCGCGACAGCCGCCTCGACGATTTCGCCCACGAGAGGCAACAATTGGCGCTGGCAGGCGAGCGGGATGTCAGCCTCGGATTCATCCACCGGAGGTCCATCGAAGTTGAACTTCATCGTTTGGCGCTCCCCTCGCCATCAAACGAAATGCTACTCGTTCCCAACAAACGAAGTGCTATTCGCCAGACCTTATTCCTATACAATAACTCCAACATTAAACATAGCAGGCTAGGCCGCCAACGGAGCGCAACACCGGATAATCCGTGTATCGACCGGCTGTCCTAGTGACGCTGGGGAAGCGTTATTACATCACTGTCCAAGGCAAGCTGCCGAATGGACGCCCGTCGGCCGCGCCGTCATGAAGCACGAGGAGTTGGCCGGGTTCGGAGACGAACCAGGCGAACGAGCCCCAGGCAAGCTGCGCGACGGTCTTCTTGAAGCCGGCGGACTGGCGATCCTGATAGGCGGTCAGGAACGCGATCTGTTTTCGGTCGAAACCGGCCGCGTCCGTGACAGCATGGAGGGCATCGCGCCGGCGATCCGTGATCGCGCCATCGGTCGCCACCACTTCCACGAACAGGATCAACGGCTCCTTGCGGCCGAGATCGGCGAGGATGATGTCGGGCAAGTTCCTGTCGGCCTCGATCTTGAGGCCGATCGCACTGGCGATGGCGTCGTCGCGCAGGACCACCTTGTTGCCGCTCTCGCTCAGCCACAACATGGCAGGGGCGGCGAGAAACCGTTTGGCGAACACCTCGATGACGGCTTGCGCGATGACCGAACTCGGTCCCGGCGCCAAAAGCCTGGTGTCGCCGTTCGGAAACGTGACGCGGATGCCGGCGGTGTTGGCGACAGCGCCGGCGCGCATGATGGTCACGCGGGCCAGCGCGCCCTTGCTGAGATGCGTTTCCTGGAAGTCCGCGATGGCGGTTTCCAGCGCCTCGCCTTCCAGCGCCGGGTCGAACAGGGCTGCAAATGCCGCCCTCAGCGCATAGCGGGGCTGGCCTGAAGTCGTCGGCAGATCCTCGCGACGCAGCACCGCGCCGATCGCCACCAGCCCGTCCCGCAGCGTCTCGTCGCGGATGGGCTCGCGCGTATTGTCCGCGTACCAGCGTGATCCCGCGACGGCGCCGTTCTTGCGCAGGACAGTTGCGGCGTAGGCATCCCGATCTGCATCGTCCGCCAGCGCCGCCTGCTCGCGGGTCATGCGATAAACATGGACAGGGCCCAGGAATCGCCCCGAACCCTCGACGGCGCCGATGTAGAGAGCGGCGAACACGGTGCTGGCGGCAAGTTCGCGGATGCAATAGATGCGGTTCGGCGTGCCCTCCGGAAAGATCAGCGGCAGGCGCCCGGCGACAAGATCGCGCGTCGCATAGGGCGGCCGTGCCGTCATGCAGGCTCACCGTAGAGGCGGCTGCATTCCGCCTCGATCCTGTCGCGCGGTGCACCGGCCATGACCAGCCTTTCCAATGCCTGGATGCTCCTGGGCGGCGGCAGCGGCAGCGCTTCCAGCTCGAAGGCGGAAACGGCGACGCTGCCGCTGATGCAGCGGAAAAGATCATCGACGACGCGGCTGTTCAAAAGCGCCGCCACCACCGCCGCCGGCACCTTGATGCCGCCGGTCGCGCGGACCATGTTGAGATGGTTTTCGACGACGACGCCGCCATGCGCATCGATGAATTCCTGGCGAAGTTCGGCGGCGATCAGGCGCCGGGCCTGTTCCTTGGCGGTGGTACGCTGGACGAGGATGCAGGGTTCCTCGACAAGCAGCCAGCCATCGCCGGCCTCCAGCTTGAAGTAGGGAGCGTGGTTCTTCTTGCGCGCGCGATAGGCGAACTGGCCGTCGGCGGTCACGGCTTCGGCCCAGATCAACGGATGCACCCCCTTGCCGCCGGCGCGATCGCGCAATTGACCCTTGAAGCGGTTCCAGACCAGCGGGCCGGTCGAGACCCCATAGCCCCAGTCGGCAAGGCGATGCGTCATCGTCTCGGCCTGGGCGATGAGCCGGCTGTGCTCCGGCGTGCGCGGCGCAAGCCAGGGCATGGCGCGGTCGGATGGCAAGCCAATCGTGCCGTTGCGGGCAATCCCGGCCTCGGTCTCGGAGGCGACGGTCAGGTAGTGGATCTGCGCGCGCCGCGGCTCGGCGCCGTTGACGTAGACGGCAAGCAGCGTCTCTTGCAACACATCCTCGAAAACGCCGCGCCGCGCATGCACGAAGTCGATCGCGACGGGCGGCGCCTCCTTGGCCAGAAGGCTGCGCAGCGCCGAGTAGTATTGGCCGCCGAGAAAGCTTGTCGGCGTCAGGAAGGCGATGAGGCCGCCAGGCTTGGTCCAGCGCAGCGCGGCATCGGTGAAAACGCCGTAGAGATTGGCGTGCCCGTAGAGGCCGCGCGCATAGCGCTCGCGCAATTGCGACGGCAGCGAGACCCGCCCATAGGGCGGATTGCCGACGACGAGATCGAAGACGGGTTCCGGATCGGCTTCAAGCGTGTCGCAGGCCGTCACCATGGCCGGGGCGGCGCGCCCGGCCCTGGTCGCAATATCGGCGAGCGCGATCTCCAGGGCGCCTTGCGCCAGCCGCGCCGCGAGAGGATCGAGCTCGAAACCGGCAAGCCTGGTGCCGACATGGCTGAGCGCGAAGGCGGGCTCGCAATCGCCGAGCGCGGCGATCATGCGGTGCGCGGCATGAAACAGAAACGTCCCACCGCCGGCGGCGGGATCGAGAACCCGCGCGCTGCGCCAGTCCAGGCCCTCTTCCTCGGCCTGGTCGAGCAGGCGGTTGACCAGCGCCGGCGGCGTGTAGAAGGCACCGCGCTCACCGCGCTCCCTGGTCGGCAGCAGGACCGGATAGAGGCTGGTGACGAGATGCAGCGCTTCGAGGATCGGCAGCCGCGCGGCGGTCTCTCCGATGCTGTGCGCAAGCGCGGAGGCCGGCTCGTCCAGCGCTTCCGTTTCGAAGGCGAGCGAGGGGCAGATCGCCGGAGAAATGCCGAGGGCCGCCGACAAGGCCTCCAGCGCGCGCCGGGTCAGCGAAACCGCATAGGTTTCGCGGTCGCATTCGTCGATCGTCTCGCACCATGCGCGTGCCAGCAGGCGAGCCTTCGACAGCTCCGCGCGCGCCGCTCGCAATGCATCAGCCGCCGAGCGCAAGACGGCAGGCAATTTCGACCCACGAATCTGTGAAATTTTACCCATCGCCCTCGACCGTACCGCGCAAGACTCACCGATGCGATAGAGTATCACATGTTCTCGTTATGTTCCAGTGGACAACCGCAACCGTCCCGCCCACGCCATCACAGCGCCAGGCTGCCCTGCTCCGCCTCCTCGGCATTGGGATCGCCCGGCGCCGCATTTGGGTCGCCCGGCGCCGTCGCCCAGGCGAGTTCCACCAGCGTGACGGTGCGCCGGCCGGTACCGTCGAGCTGGCACACGATCAGGCCCTGCTCTTCGATATAGGTGAGCAGGCGCCGGGCGCGGCGCATGGAGTGCGAGCCATAGGCGCGGGCGATCGCGGCGTCGCTCGGGCAAGGCCAGCCTTCCTTGGCCGCGCGGGCGATCATCATGAACACGCCCTGCATGTCCTCGGGTAGCAGCGAAGCGCGCACGGAGACGTCGCGCCACGCATCGTCCTCGGCCATATCGGAGCCGACGCCGGCGCGGGCGCGCGTCAGCATGCGGCGAAACTCCTGCAGATCGGGCACGACCGAGGCCAGTCCCTCGATGCGGCAGCGCACCACGAACTCCTGGTAGAGCACGCCGATGACGCGGAAGCCCGCATCGGGCTCCGCCAGGATGGCGCGCAGGATGCGGTCCATCCGCTCGCGCCGCTCCGCCAGGTCCTCGGCGCTGGGCGCCGGCTCGGCCGGTTCGGGGCGGATCTCCAGCGCCGCCGACTTCGCCGCCATCAATTGGTCGAGCAGGTCCGGCGATGTCATCCGCCGCTGCGGCCGCGCGGCCTCCGGCGGCGGTGCCGCCAGGATGATCGCGCGGGCATCCTCCAATGCCGCTTCCGGCAACGGCATCAGGCGCGGCGTGCCGTTGCGCGGGCTGGTATCCGTCGGCCCGATGCGCAGGCCGAGCGGGCGGCGCGACAGCGCCGGGCCCAGCGCCATGAAATGCCCGCGCTCCAGGTCGCGAAAAGCCTCCGCCTGCCGCCGCTCCATGCCAAGCAGATCGGCCGCGCGCGCCATGTCGATGTCGAGGAAGGTGCGGCCCATCAGGAAATTGGACGCCTCGGCCGCGACGTTCTTGGCAAGCTTGGCCAGTCGCTGCGTGGCGATGATGCCGGCAAGCCCGCGCTTGCGGCCGCGGCACATCAGATTGGTCATGGCGCCGAGCGAAAGCTTTCTCGCTTCGTCGGAAACTTCGCCGGCCACCGCCGGCGCGAAAAGCTGCGCCTCGTCCACCACCACCAGCATGGGATACCAATGGTCGCGCGCCACCTCGAACAGCCCGCCGAGGAAGGCGGCGGCGCGCCGCATCTGGTTCTCGGCGTCGAGCCCTTCGAGATTGAGCACCGTGGAGACGCGGTGGATGCGCGCCCGCTCGCCGGCGCTCTGCAACCCGCGCTCGGTATGTTCCTCGGCATCGATCACCAGATGGCCGAAGCGTTCGCCCAGCGACACGAAGTCGCCTTCGGGGTCGATGATGGTCTGCTGCACCCAGGGCGCGCTCTGCTCCAGCAGCCGGCGCAACAAATGAGATTTGCCGGAGCCCGAATTGCCCTGCACCAAAAGCCGCGTCGCCAGCAGTTCCTCAAGGTCCAGCGCCGCCGGCGCGCCGGCGGTCGTCTGTCCCATCTCGATCGCAACGGTCATGTCAGACTCAGCCGCTCCTTCGCAGAGGGACTTATCAATCCGATTGCAAAGCGTCGAGCGCCGATGGCCGCCGGTTGGGCGTTGCGCACAGTTGTGCGAATGCTGCCTGCCTGATGCGAACCTCGGACCGGCTGAACGATCGCATGACAAGCGCGCAATCGTTTCGGATGGATGTGAAAACAAGCAGTTGAAGCGGAATCGCGAATCAAATCCTGAAGCCTGGTCGGCCGCTCCCGCGTCGTCTCACGCGGGCATCACCGTCCGGGGACCGGCGCCAATGCGGGCGCGTCCAGCCCCTGGAACGGATCGCGCCAGGCCTCGATCTCTTCGAGCCGGCGATACCAGCGCTCGATCTCGGGATAGTCGCCGAGCGGCAAGCGGGCGGCGTCGTTGAAGGGCAGGAACGTCGCCATGCGGAAATCGGCATAGGAAACCGAAGTCCCGGCCAGCCATGGCCGCCGGCCAAGTGCCGCCTCGAGGATCAGCGCCGTCCTGTGGAACTGTTCCAGTCCCTCCGCGACCTTTTCCGCGTCGATCGGACCGATGCCATAGCGCTGCTTGGTGCCGCGCTCGAAATGCACGATGTCACAGGCCCTGACGAACTCTTCCTTGCCCCAGCTCAGCCAACGGATCATCTCGGGTTCGTCGTCGCCCGCGCGCCAGAAATCCGAACCCATGTCGCGCGAAAGCCGGCAGGTTATGGCGTCCGCTTCCCAGAGGCTCCCTCCAGGCCAGGCCAGCAAGGGCAGGGAAAGATTGGGATTGAGCGGGCGGAACCGCTCCGCCTGCCCCGGCGCCATAGGCGAAGCGAATTCGAACGCGACCTTCGCCCCGAGGTGACGGGCCACCGCGACTCCCAGGCGCGGATTGGGGTTGCGGCTGAAGAACAGTTTCATCTCCGCGTCCGCCCCGTGCGGTTTCGGCCCGACCTTGTCACTCGCCATCGCCTCGCTCCTTGTTGCGGCATGCACGCCAAGGACGGATAGCGCCGATCGAATCCGACAATGCGGTCGCGACCGCAAGGACCGGTTTTGCGAAAAGTCCGGGTTGACCGCTTCCGGACGCGAGGCGACTATCCCTCTCGAAGCATGGCAATGGATCTCGAGGAGGATGAGCGATGGATGAGCCCGACCGCTGGCGCCACATGTCAAGCGCGCCCAAGGACGGCAGCCGGATCCTCGTCACGGTCCGGCCGTCCGAGCAGGGGCCGGCGGAAGTCGACCTCGCCTATTGGTCGGATGGCGACCAGTTCGGCGAAGAAGGCTGGCGCGCGTCGGACTCCTCGCCCGGCCGCATCGTCGAATATGCCGAGCCGGAGCTGAAATGCTGGATGCCGATGCCCTCGGCCAACCTCGCCCGCGCCTCCATGCCCTCGCCCTGGGAAGGCGACGACGCCCAGCAGCTGGACGGCTCGGGGATTTGAGGCACTGAAGCTGCTGATCTCCTGAGACGCCGGCGGGACAGCCCCCTCTGCCCTGCCGGGCATCTCCCCCACAAGGGGGGAGATCGGCTGTCGCGAATGCTTTCGCCAATCTTCAACGTTGAAGAATGTAGCGCCGGAGCCAAAGCTGCCAATCTCCCCCCTCGTGGGGGAGATGTCCGGCAGGACAGAGGGGGGCGCCGTAGAGTAAAAACGTTGGTGACCAACTTCAGCATCAAGCCTCTCACACCATGCCACACACACCCTTGCCCCCAAGACACCGCGCTAACGCGAAATCGATGCGCAGGATCATGACCGATGCCGAACTAAAGCTCTGGAACGAGCTGCGTGCGCATAGGCTGATGGGCCTGGGCTTTCGCAGGCAATTCCCCATCGCCGGCTACATCGTAGACTTCGCCTGCCCGGAGAAAAAGCTGATTGCAGAGGTCGACGGTTCACAACATGGCGACCCGGGTCTTGCCAATGCTGACGAGGCCAGAACCAAACGCTTGGAACAGGATGGCTGGATCGTCTTGCGCTTCTGGAATGACGATGTCATCCGCGACATAGACAATGTCTGCCAGCATATCGTTATCGCGGCTGGTTTGGCAGACGCGCCCTGACAGGCTGGCGGGACAGCGCCCCCTCTGCCCTGCCGGGCATCTCCCCCACAAGGGGGGAGATTGGCAGCTTTGGCTCCAGCGCCACATTTTTCAAAGTTGAAAATTGGCGAAAGCATTCACGACAGCCGATCTCCCCCCTCGTGGGGGAGATGTCCGGCAGGACAGAGGGGGGCGCCGTAGAGTAAAAACGTTGGTGGCCTCAAAACAAGAACGCCGCCGTCGCAGGGTTCGGCCCGACGCGGCCGTCGGCTGAATCCATGCCGCGGATGGCCTTCAGGTCCTGCGCGTCCAGTTCGAAATCGAAGACGTCGAAATTGGCCGATATGCGGTCCTGGTGGACCGATTTCGGGATGACGATCAGCCCTTCCTGGAGGTGCCAGCGGATCATCGTCTGCGCCGCGGACTTGCCGTGCTTTGCGGCGGTGCCTGCTATGGTCGCGTCGCTGAGCAGCCTGCCGCTGCCGAGCGGGCTCCAGCTTTCGGTGTGGATGTTGTGCCGGGCATGGAACTCCCTGATCTCGCGCTGCTGGAAACGCGGATGCAGCTCGATCTGGTTGACGGCTGGCGTGACGCCGGTTTCGCCGATGATGCGCTCCAGGTGATCCCGGTTGAAATTCGACACGCCGACCGATTTGATCCGGCCGGCTTTCTGCAGCTCGACCAATGTCTGCCAGGCCTCGACATATTTGTCCTGGCTGGGCACCGGCCAGTGGATGAGGAACAGGTCGATCTGTTCGATACCGAGCTTGTCCATCGTATCCTCGAAGGCGCGCAATGCGGCATCGCGCTGGTGCGCCCCGTTGCGCAGCTTCGAGGTGATGAACAGCTCGCCCCTCGGCACGCCCGCGCCCCGGATCGCCTCCCCGACGCCCTTCTCGTTCTGGTAGCCTTCGGCGGTGTCGATCAGCCTGTAGCCGGCCTTGATCCCCCAACCCACCACCTTGGCGGTGATAGCGGGATCGACTTGCCACACGCCAAGGCCCAGCCGGGGAATGGTCGAGCCGTCGTTCAACGAAATCTGTTCAGGCATGGTCTGGTCCTCTGCGAAGATGGTCCAGCCTATCTAGGCCCGGCATCGGGCAACGGCCAGCCGGCGGCGGACAAATTGCCGAATCTGTGATCGACACAGACGATGCTCTTGTCGCTTTCGTTGGCATTTGAGCTCACCGCGAAGATCAGCCCTCATTTCGGTCGGCGCACGGTTCTCACCACGCCGCCCGGGCCGCCGCCGCAGAAGAAGCGGTCGCCGCCGTCGGATTCGAGCCCCGACACGCCCTTGCCGCGCGGCATGTCGAGCCGTTCCAGCACCTCTCCGGTCTCGGGATCTACGCGCCGCAGGTCGCTCTGATCGCCTTCCCAGGTGCCGTGCCACAGCTCGCCATCGACCCAGGTCACGCCGGTGACGAAGCGGTTGGATTCGATGACGCGCAGGACCGCCCCGGTCTCGGGGTCAATCTGGTGGATCTTGCGCTGGCGGTTCTGCCCCACCCACAACGTGCCCTCGGCCCAGGTGAGGCCGGAATCGCCGCCGCCGCCGGGCGCAGGAATGGTGGACAGCACCGCGCCGGTGTCGGGATCGATCTTTTGGATCCGGTCCTTGGCGAGCTGGTAGAGATACCGGCCGTCATAGGCGGTCCCGGCATGCGCGGCGACATCGATCGAGCGCACCGCCTGCCCGCTCTCCGGATTGAAGGCGGTGAGCCCCTTGCCCGAAGCAAACCAGACGTTCTGCCCGTCGAAGCTCACCCCATGCACGCTGTCCACGCCCGCAAAGGGGCCGTATTCGCACAGGATTTCGGCCGCCGCATGTTTCATATCGTTCATCCTCGCCTTTGATCGACTTTTTCATTCCTAGCCGTTCGGCAACGGCGCCGGGAGTAACAAGGTGGTCGTGAAACCCGCCACCGGCGGCGTCATCCAGCGGCGCGCGCGGCCGTGGCCGAACCATTGCACCTTGCCGGTCTCGGCAAGCTGCTCAAGCGCGCGCTGCACGCTGCGCTGGCTGGATGCGAGCGCCAGCGCCAGTGCCGAGCTCGACCAGGCTTCGCCGTCGGCGAGGAAGGCGAGCACTGCCGCATGCCGCTCCTCGAGAGGCCGCGCCAGCACCACCACTTCGCCGCCCCGTTTCGGCGCCAGCGAAAAACCGCGCTTCGTCGCCTGGATGTCGGCCAGCCCGCGCAGCTCGGCGCGCAGCCGGCCGATCTCGACCCGCAGCCGGGCGCGATGCGATTCATCGGCGTGCCTGCCGCCGAAGGCCCTGGCGATGAGCGCCGCACGCGGCATGTCGCCGGGCCAGGCCTCGGCCAACGCGCGCGCCAGCGCAAACAGCACCGGGCGCGTCGCCAGAGAGGCCCGCGCCTCCTGTCTGCGCACGGCATAACGAAGACCGTCGACCACCAGCGCTTCCGATGCCTGCAAGGTCTCGACTTCCTCGAGCAGCAGCGGATGCTCCTGGCCGTTCGCGATCAGCCGCGCCGCCGGCGTTGCCAGCACCCGGAACGCGCTGTCGACCTCGGCCATCAGTCCGGGAATGCCGGCCCGCCATGCGGCGTGGCGGGCCCGCTCGAGTGCCGCGCGCGCGGTCTTCGTCCTGAGGCGCCGCATGGCGATGCCGGCGACGACCAGCTCGTGCGCGGCCCGCGAAGCCGGCGGAAACGGCGTCGCATCGAGCCCGGCCAGCACCTGCTCGGCCTCGTCGAGACGGCCGATCAGCAACAGGAATCGCACTTCCAGGTGCCGCGCATGCGCGGCGTTCAGCCGGTCGCCTTGCTTTTCCAGCGTCGCCCGCGCCGCGTCGAGCGCCTTGGCCGGCCAGCCGAGGTCGCGCGAAACCAGCGCGATCTCGGCTTCGGCGATGACGCATCTGGCGCGCGCCACCGCTTCCCTCGGCCCGAAGGTGCGCCCCGCCCGCCGCAGCAGAGCCCTGGCCCGGTCGAGATCGCCGAGCTGCGCCATGGCGATGCCGCGCAGCGCCAGCGCCGGCGCGTCCTCGCGCAACGCCACGCGGTCGAGCGCGCCGAGCGGGTCACCCGCCGCCAGCAACAGCCCCGCGGCCGTGATCAGCGAATCCATCAAAAAAATCCCGCCACGGCGAATCCCGCCACACTTGTAACTCTCACCATCCCGCTGTCCGGCGCTATGTCAGTCGCGTCACATCAAACCGGAACAGCGAGGCAAAAGCCATGACCAAGCAAATGCACACACCGCCGATCGTTTCCCAGCAAGCATGGGAGGCGGCGCGCCAGCAGTTGCTCGTAAAGGAGAAGGCGACGCTCCGCGCCAAGGACGCACTGGCCGCCGAGCGCCGGCGCATGCCGTGGATGGCCGTCGAGAAGGATTACACGTTCGAAGGCCCCAACGGAAAAGCGAGCCTGCTCGACCTGTTCGAGGGCCGCCGCCAGCTGATCGTCTACCGCGCCTTCTTCGAGCCGGGTGTGTATGGCTGGCCCGATCACGCCTGCCGCGGCTGCTCGCTGGGTGCCGACCAGGTCTCCAACCTCGCCCATCTCAACGCCCGCGACACCACGCTAGCCTACGCCTCGCGCGCGCCGCAGGCCGACATTGCGCGGTTGAAGAAGCGGATGGGCTGGGCAATGCCCTGGTACACCATCACCGACAGCTTCGACAAAGATTTCGGCGTCGACGAATGGCACGGCCACAACGTCTTCATCCGCGACGGGGACCGCATCTTCCGCACCTATCTGATCAACAACCGCGGCGACGAGGCGATGGGCACCGTCTGGAGCTACCTCGACGCCACGCCGCTCGGCCGCCAGGAGGTCTGGGAGGACTCGCCCGAAGGCTATCCGCAGACCCCGACCTACAAATGGTGGAACTGGAGCGACAACTACGACGCCGACACCGCGCCGGACAGGAAATGGGACGAAGTGTCTGCTGCCGGCGAGGCGGCGTTCCGCAACAAGGACGCCCAGTAGAGCCTGGCTAGAGCGCCGGCTCGACGCAAGCGCGGCCGGACGCTCTTCGCAAGGCGGCAGCTTTCCCAGGACTGCTGCTGCTTTCCGGGCTTGCGCCAATGCGCAACCGAGGAGAAAGACATGAGCGACATCCATACAGACGCCCGCCGCTGTCCCGATCAGGACGCGGCCCGCCTCGGCATCGCCGACTGGCTGGGCCTCGCCGCAGCGCCGATCTTCGCCCTGATGGCGCTGCTGGCCGGCATCTTCGGCGGCGATGCGGCGATGCTGTGCATGGGCACCTCTTCGCCGCTCGCCGGCATGCCGGCCATGTACCTGCTGATGAGCGCCTTCCATCTGGCGCCTTGGCTGCGCGTGATTTCCAACAGGCAGGCGGGCCGGGAGAAAGCAAAGCGCTTGGAGAAAACTCTGCAAAAACAGAGCATTGCGCAAGCAGTTTGAATCGCCGATGCAACCCGTCGAGGAGAAGAACCATGACACGGACGAGTGATACGCACGGTCCCGACACACGGGAGCCGATCGAGGCGGAGCCGACACGGCGCGGCGACGAGCCGTCGCAACCCGCCAAGGGCTGCCCCTGGTGCACGCCCGAAAAGACCTGACGCTTCGACGGCGGCGCCGACGCGCCGCCCGGGGCGAAACACATCGCCAATGACGCCCGGGCGGTTCGCGCTTATCGCCGTAAGGCACTGGCCTTACGTCGCGATGTCGTTGACAGGCAGCAATGGCGCGGGAAGGTCGATCTCGCCGAGCCCGGTCCGCATTTCGATCTCTATGTCGCGGCAGATCTGCGAGATCGGCACATCGTTGGCGTTGCCCTCGAAAGGGTTGGCGCTGCTCTCGCCGACCTGGTCGAGCGACATGTATGCCCAGCCCAGCAGCGTGCTGAACGGGATCGTCAGCCAGATCGCGATCGAGCCCAGCGCGCCGCCGAATTTGCCCATCTCGGCGAAGACCGGAACGACGCCGAACGGCAACAGCGTGCAGAAGATCATGACGAACATGGAACTGACGATGGCGTATTGGCGGGGATAGGGATTGTTCTTGATGCGGTCGCAGCGCGCCTGCTGGTCGTGGAAGTCGCGGATGAGTTTTGTCAGTTCGCCATAGATCTGCGGAGGAATTTTGGCGTCCTTGAACAAGCCGTTGACCTGCACCGATTGCATTTCGAGCAAGGCGATCGCCGGGCGGGGCGATTTCAGGACGCCCCCGGTCTGCTCGGCTAGCAACGGCCGCAATTCGTCGGTGATCGAGCCCGTATCCTCCTGGACATGGTAACGCCGCCGGTATTCGATATTGGCGGCCCGCGCCATGGATTCCCATGGCATCGGCCGCCGCAGCGCGAAACGCAGCGCCGTCATCCAGGCGATGTGGCGATAGATGAGTTGCTTCGCTGTCGGGGCGTCGGTGAAGTCCCTGCAGAAATTGGACCACAACCGGCTGCTGGCCGTGATTTGCGCAAAGGCCTGCAGCGCTTCACCGCTGCGGGTAAACACCTGCGAATTCTTGAAGCCCGCAACCAGTGACACCGTGGTGCCGAGCACCAGCACGACAGACCACGGCACCGAGAACCCGGCAAGTCCGGGAAAACGGTAGGCGGCCACCGCCAGTCCGCTCACCACCACCATGTAGATGACGCTGCGCCGCGACCAGAGCGCGAAATCCATCACCTTGTAGGAACGGCCCACATACATAAGATGCCCCCAAATCGCGGACGTGCCCGCTAGCCGCAGGCCAGTCTCCAGTCGCCCTCACCTAGCCTTGGCGGCGCCGAACCGCAATCCGTCCATCAGCAGCCGGACCAGCCGGCGCGAGCGATCGCGCCAATCCGGGGTGTCGGGCGCCGAATAGATGCCGCCCAGCGCGTGCAGCACGTCGGACGCGTCGACATCGCCACGGATGGTGCCCTCGGCCACCGCCGCCTCGACCAATTGCCGCAACGCCGCCGAGACCCGACCCGACGTGTCGGAATAGAGATTGGCATTCGCCGTCAACAGGATCCGCAGGCTGGTCGCAAGCCCTCGCTTGGTGGCGATATAGTCGACGAAGCGCCGCATCCATTCTTCCAGCGCCACGTCGGACGGATGCTTTGCCGCCAGTTCGCCGGCGGCCGCGCACAGCCCCTCCACCTCGCGGCGGTAGACCACCTCGACCAGGTGCTCGCGTGTCGGGAAATGCCGGTAGAGCGTGCCGATGCCGACGCCCGCGCGGCGCGCGATCTCCTCCAGCGAGGCGTCGATCCCGCGCTCGGCGAAGACCGACGCCGCCACCTCGACCAGCCGGTCGCGGTTGCGCTGCGCGTCGGCGCGCAGCGGCTTGGCCTCTGCGGTCTTCTGGTCGGGGATGGCGGACGGCTCTGCGGCCAATTTTTTCTCCACTGTCGAAATATGGGGCTTGAACCCCATCGGGTCAGCCCCCACGTAATAAACGGAGGCACCTCCGCTTTAGTGGAGCACCTTTATCATATAATCAGGGGAACCGGTATGTCACGTGCTGAAAGCTTGCAAGCCAAAGCCGATTTCCGTCAGGGATTGGTGAAGGCGCCGAAGAGCGTAATCTCCCCCCGCACGGGGGGAGATCGGCCAAGCTGACCACATTGCGCCTTGCCCTTCCCCGCCCCGACACCACTTCATTTCCCTCAGCGTCAAGCAACTGGAGCCAGACGCCCATGACGAACACCACAATCCCCGTCCATCTCGATATCAACGGCCAGCCGCATACGCTGGACCTCGAACCGCGCGTCACACTGCTCGACGCCTTGCGCGACCGCCTCGGCCTGACAGGCACCAAGAAGGGCTGCGACCACGGCCAGTGCGGCGCCTGCACCGTGCATGTCGACGGCGAGCGCGTGCTGGCTTGCCTGACGCTCGCGGCACAGGCCGAAGGCCGCACCGTCACCACCATAGAGGGGCTTGCACGGGAGGGCGCACTGCATCCCGTGCAGGCTGCCTTCCTCGATCAGGACGCCTTCCAGTGCGGCTATTGCACATCGGGCCAGATCATGTCGGCGGTCGCCTGCATCCGCGAGGGCCATGCCGGCTCCGATGACGAGATCCGCGAATACATGGCCGGCAATCTCTGCCGCTGCGGCGCTTATCCGCACATCGTCGCCGCCGTGCGCCAGGCAGCGCTGGAGGCCGCGTCATGAGGGATTTTTCCTATCTTCGCGCCAACTCCGTCGACGCCGCACGCCAGGCGGCCGCCCTGCCCGGCGCCATGCTGCTGGCCGGCGGCACGACGCTGATCGACCTCGCCAAATGCGGCGTCGCCGAGCCCGACAGCCTGGTCGACATCACCCATCTCAAGGGGCTGGACACCATCGAGATCGACGAGCGCGGCGCCGTCATCGGCGCGCTCGCCAGGATGAGCCATGTCGCCGACCATGCCGGCATCAAGGGCGGCTTTCCCGCTGTCTCGGAGGCGCTGTGGCAGGCGGCTTCGGCGCAACTCCGCAACATGGCGACCGTCGGCGGCAATCTGATGCAGCGCACACGCTGCCCCTATTTCCGCGATCCCTCGAATTTTGGCGCCTGCAACAAGCGCGAGCCCGGCAGCGGCTGTTCGGCGATCGGCGGCGTCACCAGGGGCCATGCGGTGCTCGGCACCAGCGAAGCCTGCATCGCCACCTATCCCGGCGACCTCGCCACCGCGCTGGTCGCCTTCGATGCGGTGGTCCATCTCGGCGAACGCCGGGTCTTGGTCGACGACTTTTTCCTGCTGCCCGGCACCACGCCTCAGAAGGAACACGCGATCGAACCGGGCGAGATGATCACTGCCATCGAAGTCCCCGGATCCGCCGCCGCCCGCCGCTCGACCTACGTGAAGGTCCGCGACCGGCAGTCTTATGAGTTCGCCGCCGCCAGTGCCGCCGTCGGCCTCGAACTCGAGGCCGACGGGCGCACCGTCCGCGACCTGCGCGTCGCGCTCGGCGGCGTTGCCACGAAGCCCTGGCGGGCGCGCGCCGTGGAAGAGGCGCTGAAAGGCAAGGTGCTGGAGCCTAAGGCTGTCCGCGCGGCCAGCCTGCTCGCCGTCGAGGGCGCCGTCGACCATGGCGCCAACCACTACAAGATCGAGCTCGCGCCGCGCGTCGTGGCCAGAGCGATCCTCAAACTGGGAGAAGCGGCATGACCGTTCACATCGCAAGACATGGCGACGCCTCCGACGGCGTGCTGGCACAAGCCGTAGGAGGCCGGCTGTCGCGCGTCGACGGCCCGGCCAAGATCACCGGTGCGGCCAAATACGCTGTCGAACAGCAGCTCGAAGACCTGGCCTACGCCGTGCTGGTCGACAGCACGATCGCGTCCGGCAAGGTGCGCGCCATCGATACGGCGCAGGCTGAGGCGGCGCCCGGCGTGCTGCAAGTGCTGACGCCGGACACCATCATGGCCCTGAAAACCGCGTCGGACTGGTTCGGCACGCCCCCGCCCGACAAGCCTTATTGCCCGCTGGCGCGCGACATCAGCTTTTCGGGCCAGCATGTCGCCGCCGTGGTCGCCGAAACCTTCGAGCAGGCGGTTGCGGCAGCGGCCCTCGTCAAGGTCGACTATGACGAGACGCCGGCCATCGTCGACCTCAACGATGCCAAAGCCGGCGACGGCATTCCGATCGAGGCCATGACCAAGGAATGGGGCGACGCGCAGGCTGCCTTTGCGTCCGCCCCGGTCCGGATCTGCGCCGCCTACAACACGCCGCGCGAATACCAGGCGCCGATGGAGCCGCACGGCCTGATCGCCCGCTGGGAGGGCGACCGGCTCACCGTGTGGGAGCCGAGCCAATGGCTCGATGGCATGGCGCGCACCTATGCCGAGTGGTTCGATGTGCCGTTCGAGAATGTGCGGCTGGTCTCGCCCTATATTGGCGGCGGCTTCGGCTCCAAGGCGCTGGCGCTCGGCCACGGCGCGGTTGCCGCGAGTGCAGCCAAAATGCTCGGCCGGCCGGTGCGCCTGGTGATGACGCGCCCGCAGACCTTCACCGGCTATGGCGGCCGCGCCGCGACGCGCCAGACGGTGGCGCTCGGCGCGGATGCGGAAGGAAAAATCCAGTCGATCGTGCATCGCGGCGTCAATGAAACGTCGATCGATGGCATGTGGGTGGAGCCGTTGGCCTCGGTTACCTCGATCATGTACGCGACGCCGAACTTTTCGTCCCGGCAGAACGTCGTGCGGGTGAATTCCGTGGTGCCGGGCGCCATGCGCGCGCCGGGCGAGAACCCCTCGGCCTTCGGCATCGAAAGCGCCATCGACGAGCTCGCCTATGAGGTTGGCATCGACCCGCTGGAGATCCGGCTGCGGAACTATGCCGAGCAGGACCCGGAAGTGAAAAAAGCCTGGTCCACCAGGCAGTTGCGCGAGGCTTTTGCCACGGGCGCCGAGCGCTTCGGCTGGGCCAGGCGCTCACCGGAGCCGCGTTCGATGCGCGACGGCAACCAGCTGATCGGCTGGGGCGTAGCCGCCGGTACCTATCCGGTGCGGCGCGCCTATGGCGAGGCGATCGTGCGCATCCTGGCCGACGGCTCGGTGGAGGTCGAAAGCTCTTCGATCGACATGGGCCAGGGCACCTACACCATCCTGGCGCAGACGGCGGCCGAGACGGTGGGCGTGCCGGCCGACGACGTCGTGGTGAAGCTGGGCGATTCTCGCTTCCCCCGCGCCGGCGTCGCCGGCGGCTCGCGCCTGGCCGGCGTCATGACGGGCGCCGTCTACAAGGCCGCGACCTCGGCGCTCGACCAGTTGGTCGGGTTGGCGATCAGCGACCCGCGCTCGCCCTTCCATGCGCTGCAGGCCAACACGCTGGTCGTCGCCAATGGCCGCATCACCGCACCGCGTGGCGACGGCCCCGATGTGTCGATCGCCGAGCTCCTCAAAAGCGTCGGCCGCGATCGCATCGAGGCGACAGGCGATACCATGCCGGCCAATTCGAGTGCCGAGGACCGCTACAGGAACTACACCACCATCGCCATGGCGCTGCCGCACACCGAAGGCGACTATTCCCGCCATTCCTGGTGCGCGCATTTCATCGAGGTCCGGGTCGACGAGGATTTCGGCACGGTGCGCGTCTCGCGCGTCGTGTCGGCGCTGGATTCGGGACGGCTCTACAATCCGAAGCTGGCGGAAAGCCAGTGGAAGGGCGGCATCATCATGGGCATCGGCCAAGCGTTGCTGGAAGAAGGCATCATCGACCGCCGCCACGGCCGCATCGTCAACAACAACCTCGCCGACTATCTGGTGCCGACCAATGCCGACATTCCCGACATCGAGGTGATTTCGGTCGGCATCCCCGACCCGCACTCCTCGGTGCTCGGCGGCAAGGGCGTCGGCGAACTGCCCATCGTCGGCGTGGCGCCGGCGATCGCCAACGCGGTGTTCCACGCGACGGGGAAAAGGGTGCGCGACTTGCCGATCACGCTGGAGAAGCTGATCTGAGCGGTGGAAGCGAGTAATCTCCCCCCTTGAGGGGGAGATGGCCGGCAGGCCAGAGGGGGGCGGCCAGGCGCGATCCCGGCGAGCGAGCGCTTCGCGCCGGAGCCGCTCTGGAGGCGGTGAGCCGATCTCGCGCTGCGGACTACGCCTTCAGCCTGAATGCGCTGCCAGGGGCGTGCCTATGTCCGAGACGAGCTTGACAAGATCGGCTTGGCGTCTCGTCCCGGTTTTGGCGAAGATACGATTGAGGTGTGTCTTCAAGGTGTTTTCGCCGATGCCGAGCGCCAAAGCGCTCTTCGACGCCGACAATCCGCTGCCGATCCGCAGCAGGACCCGCGCCTCCGCGGGCGTAAGGTCGAACAGCGTGGTCAGGACGGCCTCCGGGAGAGGAGAAGCCGACGTCGTGGTCGATATGAAGACAGCCGCGCATGCCGGCCGGAAAGCCGCGCGCGCGGTTCCTTCGGTCAGCGGCAGCACATAGGCGACAGCGGCCGGCCGGCCTGCGGCCGAGACCGGCAGTCCTATGCCCCGGGCGCCAAGCGAAGCATCTGCGTTCGCGGCGCTGGCGATCGCTTCCAGCAGGGCGCGGGCGACCGCCGGATTCTGCGCCTGGAGCAGGCCGTTCCTGGAAAGAATCGGACCTTGCGCCGACAACATCCGTTCGGCAGCGCCATTGGCATGGAGGATGGCCCCGTTGGCGCCGGCAAGCACGACAGGCACTGCGAGATTGTCGAGCGCCTGGCGGTAAAGGCTGGCGGTAACGCGAGCCTGGTCGAGCAGGTCTCCGATCAGGGAAGCACGGCGCAGATGCGGCGAGAGCAACGCCAGGAAATGTTGGTCCTCGGCTGATATGATCCCCCTGTCGGCCCATGTGGTGCAACCCATGAGCCCGATCCGGTCCGATGTGTGGACGAATTTGGTGATGCAGGCTTCGCGCAATCCCTGCGGTTTGGCCCAATTCTGAAAAAATGCCGTCTGCCCGAGTTCGGCTTCGCTCATCAGCGACAGCGTCGCGACGGGCGTGTCGACGTCGCCGATGACCGCCGTCTTCAGACCGGGAATTGCATCAAAGTCATAGTCCTGGAGCACGCGCATTTGCACGGGATCCCAGGGCGATTGAGCGGCGAAGCGGCCATGATTGTCGGCGGTGCTGGCGAGCGCGATGGTTGTATAGGCCGCGTCCATGGCCGTCGTGATCCGGGTCATGACCCCGGCCCAGCCTTCCGGGTTCAAAACGCAATCGTAGATATCGCCGATAATGGAACCAAGGACTTCGCTGCTCAGCCTCTCCACCACGCCTCCAGACACACTGCGATCTCGCCTCGGAGAATTTTGTGGCGTCATACTTTTGGATGACGCCACTCCTGGCCGATCTCGATTAGGATTCAACTCGATTGCTTGACGCCAGCCGCCACTGTTGCCGGTTATTCTGCCGATTGAAAGTATGGCGATCGGTATTTTTTAAGCGCGGATACTTTATCGAGGTTTTCCATTGTCGCGAAAGACGGTGTTTTCATCGGCTCAGTTGCCGCCGCATCTTGGCGAACGCGAGCGATTTTCCCTGTGGCAGGACATCCACGTCGCGGAAATCTGGTCGGTGGAATACGGCATATCGGAAAACCTGCCCTTCGAGGCCTCGATCGAAGCCACGGCTGTCGGTTCACTGGTTCTCGGTCAGATGTCCGGAACGATCAAGCAGGCGACAAGGAAGGCGAGCAACATCGCCGAGGACGACAATGACGGCTATTTGCTGTTGATCAACAAGGCCGACACCCTCTTGTCGGGCGTGCAGGTCGGCCGCGAATATGCCGTCGGTCGGGGAGAAGCGGTCCTCGTCACGGCCTCGGAGGCGCTGAAAATGACCGGTGCCGACAGCAATATCTGGACCAATGTGGTGGTCCCACGCGCGGTCCTCATGCGCGCCTTCCCGCAGATCGACGACCGGCTGGGATTGAAGATCGGCGCCGACAACGAAGCCCTCGATCTTCTCAAGCGCTATTGCGAGCTTCTTGAAAGCGGCAGCCCGCTCGCCTCGGCCGATCTCATAACCCATGCGACGGACACGATCGTGGACCTGATCGGCCTGGTGACCGGGGCGAAAGGCCGGGCTGCCGAATTGGTCGGCCTTCGCGGCCTGCGCGCCGCCAGGCTGGAGGCGATCCTGGCAACGATTGCCGAGGATTTTGCCGATCCTGGCATCTCCGCCCAAGGTGTCGCGCAACAGCTCGGCCTGTCGGCGCGCTACGTCCATGATCTCCTTCAGGAAACCGGAGTGAGCTTCTCCGAGCGCGTTCTCGAACTGCGGTTGCAGAGCGCCCATAGGATGCTCTCTCAGAGACACAGCGACATGCGGGTCAGCGATATCGCGATGACGAGCGGGTTCAGCGATGTATCGTATTTCAATCGCTGCTTCCGTCGCCGTTTCGGCTATACGCCGACCAGCGCCAGATAGGTTGCGGCATTTTCTGTGGCCGGCCCTGGCGCGGCGTCCGATTCTCTCTTTGAGAGGCCGGTGGAGCGGCACCTGCGCGATCGTGGCGCAGAACTGCCACAGTGCGCGCAAAAGGCTCGGCTTTTCGCTCCAGTCCAATTCCAGTGCGGCCCTGCCCAAGACAAGCCCGAGCTCCAATGACATGTCAGCCTCAGGGTGAAATGACTATCATGTCAGGGGTTTGGATGCCGCAGAACACATTTGCAGGCCGCAAGGCGACGGGGATGAAGTATCTGTTGCTGGCTTCGACCGCGCTGGTCGGTCTTGGTCAGCCGCTCACCGCGGCGGCAGCCGAGATCTGGACCGGTGCTGCCTCCACGAACTGGTTCACGGCCGGAAACTGGACCCCAGCGTCGGTGCCGACAGCGGCCGATAATGTCACTATCAACACAAGCGCCGTCAACCCGACTGTCATCAACGGCGCAAATGCTTTTGCCGCCGGTGTCACCATAGCAAATGGCTCTTCCTCGACCGGTGATCTGACCATTTCGAATGCCGGCACTCTGACCAGCCAAGACGGTACATTGGCATATTCGGCAACCGCCAATGCATCGGCAACGATCACCGGCGTCGGCTCCTCGTGGAGTACTTTCGCTAGTTTCGCCCTTGGATATGGCGGCACCGGCACGCTGAACGTTGCCAGCGGCGGTGTTATGAATGATGGCAGTAGTTTTGTCGGTTATAATTCCGGCTCCGTTGGAACGGCCACGGTCGACGGCACCGGGTCGCAATGGAACAGCGCGGGCAATCTCTATGTCGGTTTCGGCGGCACCGGATCGGTGACGGTTTCAAATGGCGGCCTGTTGTCGGATGATCTTGCCAATATTGGCGGGAGTTTCTCGGCCTCCGGCACCGTTTTGGTGACGGGGCTAGGCTCGGCCTGGACGAATGCTTCCCAGGTAACTGTCGGCGATCAGGGCACCGGATTTCTGGACATCTTCAGCGGAGCAACGGCGACGGATGTGACCGCCGTTGTCGCCGCGAATGCCGGCTCTCACGGCACGGTCAATGTCTCCGGCACGGGGTCGACATGGACAAACAGCGGGAACCTGACGGTTGGACAGATTGGCACGGGCGCGATGATCGTTTCCGCCGGCGGCAAGGTGACCGACAGCGTAGGCACAATTGCCAAGAATTCAAACTCCACGGGTACGGTCATCGTCGACGGCACGGGCTCGACCTGGACCAACGCTTCCCACCTGTTCATCGGCGATCAGGGCACCGGTACGCTGACGGTTTCGAACGGCGGCAAAGTCAGCAACCTGAGCGGCATTTTGGGTAACCTGGCGGGTTCCAGTGGCACGGCAACCGTCGATGGCGTTGGCTCCACCTGGGCCAACGCCGCGCTCGCGGTCGGCAACGGGGGTTTCGGCACGCTGACGATAACGAATGGCGGCAAAGTCACCAGTTCGGTGGGATATGCGGGCTATGCCGCGGGCTCCACTGGCACGGTGGCGGTCGACGGTAACGGATCGTCCTGGACAAACACTTCCAACCTGTTCATCGGCGACCAAGGCCAGGGTGCGCTCACAATCTTGGGCGGCGGCGCGGTCAGCAGCGCCATCGGCACGATCGGCGCGCTGACGGACTCTATCGGCTTCGCGACGGTCACCGGTTCCGGCTCGACCTGGACCAACAGCTCGGATCTATTCGTCGGCGATAGCGGCAGCGGCACGCTCTTGGTTGGGAGCGGCGGCGTGGTCAGCAACGCCTCGGGGAATATCGGCGCGAAAGTAGGTTCGACCGGTTTCGTGTTCGTCGACGGCGCCGGCTCGACCTGGACCAACAGCTCCAACCTGGCTGTGGGCGATTTCGGTACCGGAACACTGGCGATCTCCCACGGCGGGGTCGTCAAGAACAGCTCGGCGGTCATTGGCGCGAAAGCAGATTCGACCGGCACTGTGTTCGTCGAAAACGCCGGCTCGACCTGGACCAACAGCTCGGACCTGATCGTTGGCGATCAGGGCACGGGTACGCTGGCGGTCTCGAACAAGGGCGCGGTCAGCAATCAGAACGGCATTTTAGCCAACGTTGCCGGCTCCACCGGCACGGCAACGGTCGACGGTATAGGCTCGACCTGGGCCAGCGTAGCTCTTGTTGTCGGTTCCGCCGGCACCGGCGAACTGAACATCCTCAACGGCGGCGCGGTCAGCAGTGGCCTGGGCTTCGTTGGTTTCGATTCGGGTTCCGCCGGCACGGTGACGGTCGACGGCACGGGATCGACCTGGACAAACAGTTCCAACCTGTTCGTCGGCGATCAGGGTACCGGCACGCTGAATATCTCGAACGGCGGCAAGGTCAGCGATACCACAGGCTATGTGGGCACATTGTCGGGCTCGACCGGCACGGTAACGGTCGACGGTGGGGGGGCGGCCTGGAACAACAGCTCGGACCTGTTCGTAGGCGGTTTCGGCACGGGTACTCTGACGATCTCGAACAGCGGCACGGTCAGCAATGGCTGGGGCTATATCGGCTACATTGCCGGTTCGACCGGCATGGCGGCGGTTGACGGCGCGGGATCGAAGTGGACGAACAGCGGGGACCTCTATGTCGGAGGCTTTGGCACGGGCACGGTGACGGTTTCGAACGGCGGCATGGTCAGCAATGGCTTGGGCTTGATTGGCTACGCCGCGGGTTCGCTCGGCACGGTAGCGGTCGACGGTGCCGGCTCGATTTGGGCAAACAGTTCGAACCTGAGCGTCGGCGACCAAGGTACGGGCACGCTGGCGATCACCAATGGCGGCACCGCCAGCAACCAGACCGGCTATTTGGGCAAGGCTGGGGGTTCCACAGGCATCGCCACCGTTGATGGGTCGGGTTCGCACTGGATCAATTTCTCGGACCTGCGCATCGGCGATTCCGGCACGGGCAAGTTGACGATCTCGAACGGCGGCAGCGTCGTCAACCTGGTGAGCACCGTGGGCTCCGCCGCGGGCGCCATCGGCTCGGTGACAGTCGACGGCGTCGGCTCGGTTTGGGCCAATAATGCTTCCCTTTATCTCGGCGAAGACGGCACCGGCACGCTGGCGATCTCAAACGGAGGTATCGTCACCAGCGCTGCTGGCTATCTGGGCTTTGACGCCGGGGCGGTGGGCACGGCAATCGTCAGCGGCGCAGGCTCAAGCTGGACCAGCAGCAACCTCCTTCAGGTCGGTCAGGGTGGCACGGGATCATTGACCGTCTCGAACGGTGGCAAGGTCGCCAACACCGATGGCTATCTGGGCTTTTATGCCGGGTCCATTGGCATGGCCAACGTCAGCGGCACAGGCTCGACATGGGCCAGCAGCGGAGATCTTGATGTCGGCGTTAGTGGAACAGGCACGCTGACGATTGCCAATGGCGGCGCGGTGTCGAGCGGCGGCGTGGTCAACATCGCCGCCATGGCGGGTTCCGTCGGCACGCTCAACATCGGTGCGGCGAGCGGATCGCCAGCGATCGCCGCGGGCACGCTCAATGCGGCTAGCGTCCAGTTCGGACCGGGCGCGGGCGCGATCAACTTCAACCACACCGATACGAACTATACCTTCGCGTCGGCGATCGGTGGCGCAGGCACGATCAACCAGATCGCCGGCGCGACGAACCTTACCGCCGATTCGAGCGGCTTCACCGGCGCCACCAATGTGAATGGCGGGCGGCTGGCCGTGAACGGTTCGCTGGCCAACTCGCTGGTGACGATCTTCGGCGGCACGCTGGGCGGCAACGGCACGGTGGGCGGTGTCATGGCGCGGTCGGGCGGCATCATCGCACCCGGTAATTCGATCGGTACGCTCCACGTCGCCGGCAATCTCGACCAGGCGGCGGCCTCGATCTACCAGGTCGAGCTGACCTCGACCGGCCAGTCCGATCTCATCCACGCGACGGGCACGGCGACGATCGCCGCCGGTGCGGTCCTCGACGTGATCAAGACCGACGCAGCACCTTACGTGGCGGGCACGCATTACACCGTGCTGCAGGCAGACATGGGCGTCACCGGCACCTACACGCTCAGCGGCCTAGGCCCGTTCACCGGCCTTTTCGCGAGTTACGACCCGACGCATGTCTATCTCGACGCGACGCAGGCAAAATCCTTCGCCGAGGTCGGCCTGACACCCAACCAGATCGCCACCGGCGGTGGTGCCGAAAGTCTTGGCAGCGGTAATCCGCTGTTCGATGCGATATTTGCTTTGCCGAGCGAAGCAGCCGCCCAGGACGCCTTCGACCAGCTTTCCGGGGAAATCCATGCCTCGGCCAAGGGCATGCTGCTTGAAGACAGCCGCTTCGTCCGCGACGTGGCCAGCAATCGCATTGCTGCTGCCTTTGGCGATGGCGGCGCTGCGGCGCTGCCGGTCATGGCCTATGGCGAGGGTGGACCGGAAATGGTGGCGGCCGATACCGACCGCTTCGCCGTCTGGGGCCAGGTGTTCGGTTCGTGGAGCAATACCGATAGCGACGGCAATGCCGCCGCCTTCGACCGCTCGACCGGCGGCCTGCTGACCGGCGCCGATACTTTGGTCGGCGGCTGGCGTGTCGGCCTCATCGGCGGCTACGGCCATTCCTCCTTCGATGCCGACGACCGCAATTCATCAGGCAAGGGTGACAGCTATCATCTCGGTCTCTATGGCGGCACCAACTGGGGTGCCATCGCCTTCCGCAGCGGCGCGGCCTATAGCTGGAGCAGCATCTCGACCAGGCGCTCGGTTGCTTTCAACGGCTTTGCCGATCAACTGTCGGCCGACTACGATGCCGGCACCGCGCAGGTGTTCGGCGAACTCGCTTACAAGGCCGATGCCGGCAGCAGCTTCCATTTCGAGCCCTTCGCCAACCTCGCCTATGTCAGCGTGCACACCGACGGCTTCACCGAAACGGGTGGTGCCGCGGCGTTGACCAGCGCCAGCACAAGAACCGACGCCACCTTCACCACGCTCGGCCTTCGCGGCGCGACCGACTTCGCGCTTGGCGGCATCGATGCCACCGCTCGCGGCATGCTCGGCTGGCGTCACGCCTTCGGCGATGTCACACCGACCTCCGCCTTCGCCTTCGCCTTCGCCGGCGGCGATCAATTCACCATCGCCGGCGTGCCGATCGCTCGGGATGCCGCGGTGATCGAGGCCGGCCTCGATCTCAACATGTCGGCCAATGCGACGCTCGGCCTGTCCTATACCGGCCAGTTCGGCAGTGGCACGGTCGACCAGGGCGCGAAGGTCGATCTGGGCGTGAAGTTCTGAACGACGGTGACGAAACGGCTTTGCAGCACGAACCTGTACGTTGACCCGCCCCTACTCCGGCGACGGCACCGGCGGCTTCGACGTCAGTGCGGTGCCGGCGGCCGCGACGATGACGGCGGCGATGCCGGCCAGTTGCGGCGCGGTCAGGCTCTCATGCAGGAACAGGAAGCCGGCCAGCGCGCCGAGCCCTGGCTCCAGGCAGGTCAGCGTGCCGTAGATGCGGGCCGGCATCCGGGTCAGCGCCACCATCTCCAGAAAGAACGGCAGCGCGCTCGAGAACAGGCCGACGAGCAAGGCACTGACCAGGATCGACGGCGCGAGAAGGCCAGCTCCCGCCTGCGCCACGCCGAAAGGAAGCACCAGCACGGCGGCGATCGCCATGCCGTAGGCGGTGGTGCGGGTGCCGAGCTCCGCGCCCGCCTTCTGCGCCAGCACGATGTAGAGCGCCCAGAAACCGCCGGCCGCCAGCGCCAGCATCACCCCAGTCGGATCGAGCGGCTGGAACGAACGGATGAAGGGCGACAACAGCACGATGCCGGCGACCGCCAACGCGATCCAGGCAAAGTCGCCGGCGCGCCGCGAGGTCAGCGTCGCCACCAGCAGCGGTCCCGAAAACTCCAGCGCCACCGCAACGCCGAGCGGAATCGTGGCGAGCGCGGCGTAGAACAGGAGGTTGAGCGCGCACAGCGTTACCCCATAAGCGACCAGCCACGGCATGGTGGCGCGCGAAGGCCGCATCTGCCAGGGCCGTAGCACGGCGATCAGCATCAGCGCGCCGACGACCAGCCTCAGCGTCGTCGTGCCCTGCGCGCCGATCACCGGAAACAGGCTCTTGGCGAAAGTAGCGCCGATCTGGATCGACACCATGGCCCCCAACAGCGCCATCACGGGCAAAGGCGCCGCTTCGCGACCGACAACCGGCGTCGATGTCACTTGATCCCGTCCTCCGTGCGCCATCAGGCAAACGCTGCGTCATGGGAGATAGGGCGAACCGGCCCGTCCGTCGTGAGGCAGGACCGGCATCTCGATGGGGCAAGAAAGGGCCGGACGAGCCGGCCGCCCTCAGACGCGGCCGTTGCGCGCGTTCGGCAGTCTCGTGATCGCTGTCAGGACCAACAGCGCGGTGCCGCCCAGAAACGCCATGGCCCCCAGCGACCAGGCAATGCCGACATTGACGATGGCAAAGGCCAGCGCAAAGGGCGCGACGGCCGAAACGAGCAGCCGGGCCGATGTGACGCGCCCCTGCAGACGGCCATAGTCCGCACTGCCGAACAATGTCAGCGGCAGGGCGCCGATGACGATGCTGAAAAGCCCGTTGCCCATGCCGAAGACGACGGCGAAAACCATCGCGCCTGCGACGGAAGGCGCCGTGCAGTTCAGCACGACGACCCCGCTCGTCATCAGGCCGGCCGAGATGATGGCCAGCGTCAATGGCGGCAGGTTGATACCGAAGATCATGTTGATGAAGCGGCTCAACACTTGTGACGGCCCGAACAGCGTTCCGACAATGGCGGCGGTCGCCCCGAGGCCAAGTCCGGAAAGCAGCGGCACCATATGCACCAGGACAGCGGCGCCAAGCAGGTTCTGCAGCGAGAAGGCGATGACCATCAACGCGAAGCCGAGCGGCCGCGCCGAGGCCGGAAGCGATCCCTGGACATGCCGTGGCGGCTCGGTCGCCGAGCGCCTGCTCTTGGCCAGCCCGTGCGAGAGCCAGGCGTGCAGCGGCAGGCAGACGAGCAGGTTCAGCCCCGCGAAGACGAGATAGACGGTTCGCCATGACATCTGCGCGTGCAGGGCCGAGGTGATCGGCCAGAACACGGTCGATGCGAAGCCGGCGATGAGGGTGAGATAGGTGATGCTGCGTTGCGCTGCACGCGGCCTTATCTGCACAAGCAGCGCGAAAGCGGCGCCGTACTGGACCAGGTTCGATGCCACTTCCAGCACGATCAGCGCCGCCACGAAGGCCCCGGCCGCCGGCGCGTAGGCACAGGCGGCGAGCGCAGCCGCGGCAAGGATCGAGCCGACGGTCATGATCTTGCCGGCGCCGAAGCGGTCGATCCAGTTTCCGAGCCAGGGCGCCGTCAGCCCGCCAACCAGCAGAGCCGCCGAGAGCGCGCCGAAAATCCATTCGGTCGGCCAGCCCAGATCCCTGGCCATATCGGCGGCGAGAATGCTGAAACTGTAGTACAGCGTGCCGTAGCCGATGATCTGGGTGACGCCGAGGGCGGCAATGGCGGCCAGCGGCGAGCGCTCCGGGACTTCGAGATCGGAAAGGCTTCGATCACGTGATACCACGGTCATGGTTCACTACCTCGCCATCTTCCTTGGTGAAGCGGACCACCGGATGGTCGAGCAGATCGAGCACGAGCTCGGACGGACGGCACAGCCGCGTCCCCTTGGGCGTCTCGACGATCGGCCGGTTGATCAGGATCGGATGCCTCAGCATGGCGTCGATCAGCTGTTCATCGGTCCATTTGGCGTCACCCAGGCCGAGTTCGGCATAGGGCGTACCCTTTTCGCGCAGCAGGGCGCGCGCCGGAATTCCCATGGCGGCGACAAGCTGGCGCAAGCGGTCCCGGCTGGGCGGATGTTTCAGATACTCGATGATGTCAGGCTTCTCGCCGCTCGCCTGGATCATGGCAAGCGTGTTGCGCGAGGTGCCGCAGTCGGGATTGTGGTAGATCGTAGCGGTCATGGCTTGGCCTCGACGGCAAGAGGTTGGATTTCGGATTGCTGATGCGGCGCGGTCGGGACGATCGCCCGGGCTGTCGGCGCGACGATCACTGAACCGGTCCCTTCACATCGGCGGCGCAGCAGTCTGGAGCCAACGCCGAAGCGCGGATCTCCAGCCGGCCGGAGCAGCAATCCTCCATCAGGAAACGGATGAGGCCGCTCAACGTGTCATATTCGGCGCTGTAGACCATGGAGCGCGAATCGCGCCGCACGCTGATCAGCCCTGCCCGCTCGAGCTCCTTCAGGTGGAAGCTCACATTCGAGGCCGAGACCTCGACTTTTTCGGCGATGGCGCCCGCGGCAATCCCGTCCGGACCGGCGATCACCAGATGCCGCAGGATGCGCAGGCGCGTTTCTTGCGAAAGAGCCGCAAAGGCGGAAAGGGCTTGACGTTCATCCATATTTCAACAATCCTAAAAATGTTGAAACAAGGATTACCGCACATGCTCGTTTCTGACAATCGGGAATTTGAACCCGCTGACGTCGTTGATCCCGACGACATCACCATCGCTGGCTTGCTGGAGTTTCTGGCGGGCTACGAGGACCGGCGCCTGGTGTTCTTCTACGACGGCCGGCCGGTGAGGCCTGGTTACCACGTCACCGAGGTGAAGGCCGGCCAGTTCGCTGCGCTGGACTGCGGTGCAAACCCGGAATCCTGGGCCGAGATCTTCGTGCAGCTCTGGGACGTCGAGGAGGACCGCACGCATATGCCGGCCGGGAAATTCTCGGCGATCATCCGCAAGGTGACGGAGCATGTCGGCCTCGACCATTCCGCCAAGCTTACTTTCGAAGTCAGCGACGGCGTGCGCCCGATGCAGCTCTACCGCGCCGCGCTTCCCCGGCTCGCCGGTGATGCGGTGCATGTCGAGCTTTCGCCGCGGCCGGCAAGCTGCAAGCCGCGTGACCGCTGGCTGGAGGAAGAGAGGAAAGCCAAGGCCTGTTGCGGACCTTCGGCCGGACCGGAACCTTGCTGCGGCTGACGTTTCGCAGCCAAGCAGATGGCTTGGCGCCGTCTTGACGGACGGCCTTCCGCTCCCTCAGTTCAGCGATTTGCGCCGCGGCGGCGGCGTGCGATCGCGTTGAGGCAGCGGGCGCGGAACGCTGCCCCGCAGCGGGACCTGCGGCCATGCCGGCGAAATGAGCTACGGCGTGGCGCGGAGGTTCCTGCGGATGCGCCGCCTGCCCGTTCCACGGGCTTTCTCCGCCACAACGGCGGCGATGTCGACCACGTCGGCCTCGCGCGATCTGCCGTTGGTGGCCTTGTGAAGCCGCTCGTAAGGCAGCAATTCCTTGATCCGCGCGTTGAGCGACGCGATTTCAGCTTTGAGGTCCTCGCATTCCTGCCTCTGGACATCCAGCTGTATCTGTTCCGATGCTTGTTGCAGCGCAAGCTGCGAAAGATTGGCGTTCGCTTTCGAAAGGCTCGTCTTGTCGTTTTCGTTCTCGTCGGTGAGCGAGGACAACCTTTGATCGGCGATTTTCTTTTCGGCCAGCGTGTCGTTCAAGTCGGCCTTGAGCCTGGCGATCTCGGCTGTGGCCTCGCTGTTCTCGTGCGAGGCCCGCTCCAGCCGTGATTGCAGGTCCTGGATCTCGGAACGCAATCCGCGCATTTCCGTCTGGCTGCGGGCCAGTTCAGCTTGCCTGTCGCCTTCCATCATGCTGGCCGCTTCGGTCATTTCCGACAGCTTCGCCTGCGCGGTCTCGAGTGACTTCTGGAGCCGCATCTCCTCCTTCTCGCTCTTGCCGAGCGCGGTCAGCAGTTCGGCAAGCCGCGCTGCTTCGCTGGCATGGATCGTCGAGAGCTCGTCGAGCCTGTGGCGCGTCTGGGTTTCCCGCTTCAGCGCCTTGTCGAGCTCGATCGACAGGCTGACATGTTTTTCCCGCAGCATCTTGCTCTCGCGCAGGCGCCTGTTGGCCTCGACCGCCCTGGCCGTCAGCCGCTTGGCGATGTCGCCGAACTCCGCGTCGCGTTTTGCGCTCGCATTGGCCGTCTCGGCAAGTTCCAGCCTGGCCGCTGCGAGCGCTGCGCGAAGCGCCTCCCTGTCCTGGACCAGGCTTGTCTCGCGCTGTTGCAGCAATTCGCAGGCGCTTTCACGCTCGCGCAGCTTTCTTGCCGTGTCGTGCAGCTTTTCCGACAGCGTTCTTTGTTCCGCGATCAGGTCGCCATTTGCGAGCTCCAGCTCGTTGGCGCGAAGAATATCGGTGTGGAGGATGTTGAGGAACTCGCGCGTCAAATGGTGTGAGGTAGCGATCTCCGACAATTTGCCGTTGATCTCGTCCATATAGTTCCTGGCGTCGTGGAACATCCCTTCGAAGGCACTCAATGCCGCCATCCGGGTCTGCGTATGGGGCGTCAGTCGTGGCGCGGTTTCGGTGGCGTCGGCGTTGCCCGCGCCGTGCGGATTATCCGCACCATCCGCATCTGCCGCATTGGCCTCGGGTGCCGAGGCCTCGGCTCCTGGCGCGGAATCTGGGATATAGCCGCTGTCTGGCGGCGCGTCGTATTCGGTATCGAGGCTGGCATCCAGAGCGTCCGCCAGATCGGCCTGCAGCTCCTGGAGTGCATCATCTACGTCTTCGGCGCGCTTGATCAGACCCTTGAAATTCATAACGAATGCCCTTTACGCATACCCCATTCAGTATTTAATAATTGGCTAATATGTATGCTTACATCCACTGATTGCGCAGGGGAAGCCCCCCATTAGGGGGAGCGTAAAGTTGGACATTTGGGGTTGGGATGCGGCGGGCGACCAGTGCCGCGGCCGTCTTTTTGCAGAATTGACGCACCCAATTTCTGGGTGGAATCTGAATGCGGGAAATCCTGGCTCCTACTTCCCTCGTTGGAAGGTAGGACTGAGGGCGCTGGCGCTGGAGGATGCTCGTCCTGTAGCGCCGCGCCAACTCCGCTCGCTGCTTGCAGCGACCCTCCCCACAAGGGGAGGTAAAAGTCAGCCCGCCATGGCCAGCGGCACGGCGCTTTTGTTGGGGATCTGGATGTCGATTTCCAGCGTCGACATGGTCTCGCCGCGGTCCATCGAGATTTGCAGATAGTCCTGGTCGATCTGCACGTGCTTGGCGATGACGGCCATGATCTCCTCGCGCAGCACGGAGACGAGATCGGGCTGGCCACGGCTGCGCCGTTCGTAGGCGAGCAGCACCTGCAGCCGCTCACGCGCCACGGGCGCGCTGGAGCGCCGCTTGAAGAGGTCGAGAATGTTCATGCCGCCCTCCTTCCGAGCAGCCTGTCGAGGAAGCCCTTGCGCTCGAAGGGAACCACGACCGGCAGGTCTTCGCCTTCCAGCCGCCGCGCCGCTTCGATATAGGCCTTGGCGGCGGCGTTCAGCGGATCGCTCAGCGTCACCGGCGAACCGAGATTGGAGGCCCTGAGCACATCCTGGCTCTCCGGGATGATGCCAAGCAGCGGCACCGACAGGATTTCCAGCACGTCGTCGATGGACAGCATCTCGCCGCGAGCCGCGCGGCCGGCATCGTAACGCGTCACCAGCACGTGCTTGGCGATTTGCTCGCCCTGTTCGGCACGCATGGTGCGGGCGTCGAGCAGGCCGATGATGCGGTCGGAATCGCGCACCGACGACACTTCCGGATTGGTGACGATGACCGCCTCGTCGGCGAAGCGCATGGCGAGCTGCGCGCCGCGCTCGATGCCGGCCGGGCTGTCGCAGAACACATAGTCGAACACCGAGCGCAGCTTCTCGATCACCTCGCCGACGCCTTCTTCGGTCAGCGCGTCCTTGTCGCGCGTCTGCGAGGCCGGCAGCAGGAACAGCGTATCGACGCGCTTGTCGCGGATCAGCGCCTGCGACAGCTTGGCCGTGCCCTGGATGACATTGACGAGGTCGAACACCACGCGCCGTTCGGCGCCCATGATCAGGTCGAGATTGCGCAGGCCGACGTCGAAATCGACCAGCGCCACTTTCTTGCCGGTCCTGGCGACCGCGGCCCCCAATGCGGCCGTCGAGGTCGTCTTGCCGACACCTCCCTTGCCTGAGGTGACCACCACTACCTTGCCCATGAAAAAAGCCTCCGTCGCCTGATGTTGTCGTTTGTTATTGCTCCGTGCGTCGCACGGCTATTGTTGGAACCTGCCATCATCCCACGCGAAACCGGTCCCAACCTTGCGGACCTGAGCGTCCTGTTCGCGGTCGCACAAGACAAGAACTGGTTCGGCGTTTTCATCCCGGCGCCCTAGTTCAGCGGCACGACGCGCAGCACGCCGTCTTCGAGGAAGGCCTGCACCGGCTTGCCGCGCGAGGCGCCTTCCATGTCCTCCGCCGTGGTGTACCAGCCGTCGATGGCGAGCAGCTCGGCCTCGTTCCTGCGGCAGAAGATGCGCGCCGAAATATTGCCTTCCGAGCCCGCAATGGCGCGGCCGCGCAGCGTGCCGTAGACATGGATCGAGCCCGCCGCAATGATCTCGGAACCGGAAGCGACCGATCCAAGCACGATGACATCGCCATGCGGATGAAAGATCGACTGGCCCGAGCGAAGGGGCGACTTGACCATCAGCGTTCCGGCCAGGGCCGGCTCCGCCGCGCCGGCTTGCTGTTCTGTCTTGGCCGCCTTGGCCGCCTTGACCCTTCCAGCCTCGGCCCTGCCCTCGTCGGGCTTGCCCGTTTCCTTGCCGCGTTCCGAAGACACCGCTTCCGTCTTGCCGGCCTCTTCCGCCAGGCCTGCCTTGCCGTTGCGGCCGGGCTGCGCCAGCAGGCCATCTGAAGTGGCCTCCTTGGCGCCGGCCAGCAGCGGCGGCAGCTCGGGCCCGAGCGAGGCCCCTTCGAGCTCGATGGCATAGACCCGGATGCCACGCGTGCCGAGCGAAGCGACCAGCGCCGCGATCTCGTCGGCCGCAGGCTTCAGCGCATTGAGATCGAGCACCACCGGCCGCCCTGAGAAATAGCCCGGCGAATTGCCGATCCAATGATCCAGCCCCTCCAGCCAAGCACCGATCGGCGCCTCCGGCGTCAGCGTGAAAGCGACGAACGAACGGGCGCGAAAGCGAATGGATTTGGTCTCCAGGGGAGCGGCAAAGGTCACGGCTGGCGAATCCTTACTCAATGGTTAAAGGGTGCCGGCCGAATGGTTAACAAATGGTTAATAAAGACGGCTGGCACCTTGGAAGCCGCCAGAAATTGGAGGGTCGGCTAACCGCCAGTTGCGGATGCCGGCTGACAACACGCGGAATGTGTTGATAGCGCCGCGTCAGCAAGCGGATTACCGCCGTTCAATCGACAAGCTAGATCTCAAAATGCGCCATGACGGCAACAGGGAGGGGGCACCGCCAGCGACGACAGATCCCCTCCCGAAAGGCGCGCGCAGGTTGACAATCCTTGGGTTGATGCAACATCCTGCCGATCTTTGACCGGGAGGTAGTATGACTGTTTCGATCAACCGTCGCGTCTTTTCCGTCGGCGCGGGCACTTTGGCGCTGGCCGCGGCAGGGTTTTCGCCGGCGCGCGCGCAGCAGGCTTTTTTCCGTATCGGCACCGGCGGCACGTCCGGCACCTACTATCCGGTGGGCGGGCTGATCGCCAACGCGATCTCGGCGACGGGGCCGGCCGGCGTCGAGGGCCTGGTTGCCAGCGCCACGTCCTCCAACGGTTCGGTGGCCAACATCAGCGCCATCCAGTCGGGCGCTTCCGAATCGGGCTTCACGCAATCCGATGTCGCCTACTGGGCGCATTCGGGCACCGGCCTCTACGAGGGCAAGCCCAAGGTAGAGGATCTGCGCCTCATTGCGACGCTCTATCCTGAAACCATCCATCTGGTCGCGCGCGCCGACGCCGGCATCAAGACTGTGGCGGATCTGAAGGGCAAGCGCGTCTCCCTCGACGAGCCGGGTTCCGGCACCATCGTTGATGCGCGCCTGGTGCTCGGCGCCTACGGTCTAACGGAGAAGGACGTAAAGCCCGAATATCTCAAGCCCGGCCCGGCCGGCGAGCGCCTGCAGGACGGCGCCATGGACGCCTATTTCTTCGTCGGCGGCTATCCGACCGGCGCCATCGTCGAGCTTGCCAGCACCAAGAACATCACGCTGGTGCCGATCACCGGCCCCGAGGCCGACAAGCTCCTGTCCGAACAGAAGTTCTTCTCGACCGACATCGTGCCCGCGGGCACCTACAAGAATGTCGGCGAGACCAAGACCATTTCGGTCGCCGCGCAATGGGTGACCAGCGCCAAGCAGACCGATGACCTCATCTACAAGATCGTCAAGTCGCTCTACAGCGACGAGACCCAGAAGGCGCTGCAGGCTGGTCATGCCAAGGGCAAGCTGATCACGCTCCAGAACGCGGTCACCAGCGCCGGCATTCCGTTCCATCCGGGCGCGGAGAAATTCTACAAGGAAGTCGGCGCCCTGAAATAAGAGGCCATCAACAGACTGGCGACAACGAGGCGGAAGGCGTGCTTTCCGCCTCGTTTGTCTGGGGATTCAGGATACGGAACCGACTATGAGCGACGACGACAAAATCAGGCTTTCCGGCATGGAGTTCGACGAGGAAAAGGCTCGCGAACTGGAGGAGAAATTCGACTCCGAGATCCGGTTCCGGCCGCTGACCCGGGCCGCCGGCTGGCTGGTCGGCTTCCTCCTGGTGGCCTTGTCGCTGTTTCACTATTACACGGCTGGATTCGGCTTGCTGCAGGAGATGCTGCACCGGGGCATCCACCTGTCGATGGTGCTGTCGCTGATCTTCCTCGTCTTCCCTCTGGTGAAGAAGGGCTACGACCAGCCCGCCCAATCCAGCTTTCTGCGGCCGCTCGGCATACCGGTTTTCGACTGGCTGCTGGCGCTTGCCGCGGTGATAGCGGTCCTGCACGTGCCGATGATCCCGCTCGACGATCTTGCCTTCCGCGTCGGCAACCCCACGACGACGGACGTGGTGCTCGGGCTGACCCTCATTCTGCTCCTGCTGGAAGCGACGCGCCGGTCCGTCGGCATCCCGCTGCCCATCATCGCCATCCTCTTCATGGCTTATGCGCTGTTCGGCCCCTATATGCCGAGCATCCTGGTGCATCCCGGCGCGTCCGTCTCCCAGCTCGTCGACCACCTCTACCTGACGACGCAAGGCATCTACGGCATCGCGCTCGGCGTCGTCGCCACCTACGTTTTCCACTTCGTCCTGTTTGGCGTCTTCGCCACCCGCATCGGTCTCGGCCAGCTCTTTCTCGACTGCGCGGCATGGGTCGCCGGCCGCTACGCCGGTGGTCCGGCCAAGGTATCGATCTTCGGCTCGGCCCTGTTTGGCATGATCTCTGGCTCGTCGGTCGCCAACACCGTCACCGTCGGCTCGCTTACCATCCCGGCGATGATCCGGCTCGGCTACAAGAAGCATTTCGCCGCCGCGGTGGAGGCGGCTTCCTCCACCGGCGGGCAGGTGACGCCGCCGATCATGGGAGCCGCCGCCTTCCTGATGATCGAGTTCCTCGAACTGCCCTACACGACCATCATCCTGGCAGCGATAGTGCCGGCCTTCATGCACTTCTTCGGCGTGTTCATGCAGGTGCATTTCGAGGCCAAGCGCACCGGCTTGCGCGGCCTGCGGCCGGACGAGATGCCCGACGTGGTCGAGGCATTGAAACGGGACTGGCCGACCATCATCCCTCTCGTCGTCCTGATCGGCGTGCTTCTTGCGGGTTATACGCCTTACATGGCTGCCTTCTGGGGCATTACCCTGTGCATCCTGGTCGGCCTGTTTAACCCGCGCCGGCGCATGTCTGTCGCCGACATCGTGGTGTGCCTGCGCGACGGCGCCAAGTATGCGCTCGCCGTCGGCGCTGCCGCCGCCACGGTCGGCATCGTCGTCGGCGTCGTCACCCTGACCGGCGTCGGCTTCAAGCTGTCCTACATCGTCACTTCGACGGCAGGCCATCTGTCGCTGCTGTTCGGCACCTTTATCCCCGAGGCGATCTTCTCGACGCACGGGCTGACCCTTTTGTTCACGCTGATCATGACCGGCGTGGTCTGCATCCTGATGGGTTGCGGCATCCCGACGACGGCGAACTACATCATCATGGTGACGATTGCCGCGCCGGCGCTGGTGATGCTCGGCACCGAGCCGATCGTCGCCCACTTCTTCGTCTTCTATTATGGCCTGCTGGCTGACATCACGCCGCCGGTTGCGCTGGCTGCCTACGCTGCCGCCGGCATGGCGGGAGCTGATCCATTCAAGACCGGCAACACTGCCTTTCGGCTCGGGCTCGGCAAGGCGCTGGTGCCCTTTGTCTTTGTCTTCTCGCCGTCGCTTCTGCTGGTGACGAAAGATTTCACCTGGCCGAACTTCTTCCTGGCTTTCTTTGGCTGCGTGCTCGGCATCACCTGCCTGGGGGCCGCCCTCTCGCGCTACCTGCTCGTGCGCACCCGGCCATGGGAAAACGTGTTGCTGGTCTTGGCCGCCCTGCTTCTGGTGGCGCCCGAACTCTATTCGTCCCTACTCGGCCTGGTTCTAACCATTCCCGTCATCTTGCGCCATTGGAGCGCGCGCAACGTCGAAGAGGCGCGACCAGCTTGATCAGCGCCGCCCCAACGATCCCTCCCCGAGAACTCAAAGGGGCCGGAAACGTTTTGGGGACTTCAGGAAGTCAGCGTGCTCTCAACCTGAATCTGACGCGAACCGCCAGGATCGGTTCCGCGGGGGAAAAGTTCCCCGAGAGCTGACAGACAGCCTTCGACATCAGAAGCGACAGCCGGAGTTTCAAGTCATTGAGGGTCAGTGACGAAAGGCATGATGTCCACGCCGTCTCCCGGGAAGACGGTGAAATGCGGATGGCTTTCGAACAGGCGGGCGGCGGCATCGATTGTATCGGCCTCGACGACAATGTAGCCGCAGAAAGGGTTCACGGCGTCTGCGACCCCATCCTTGGTAACGCGCGTCGTCCTCCCGACCATGCCGCCGCGATCGGGGAAAGATGCGGCATTTCTCTCCTCCCAGTCCGTCCACTGCTGTAGGCCGACGCTATCAATCGCATCTTGCTCGGGCTTGGGCAGGCTGCGAAAGCGGGCAAGGTCTTCAGGCTTCATGGTGTAGACGGCAAGAAAGCGGGGCATGTGACGGTCTTCGCGCTGACAGAACCGATGCCAGCCTAGACTCTCGGTTGGCCGAAGTCACTAAGCACTACCACCCTCAGGCACGGCGAATTGCCCTGTCCGGGCACTTTCGGATCATCTCACTCTCCTTTCGAAAAGGGCCACGGTCGGGCCCTTCAGTCGCGGTGCTCCGGCACTCCTTTCAGCTGGTCCTTGGTCCATTGGGTCACGGCGTGGCGCCGTCCTCGTCGCGCATGAAGTCGAGCTCGGTGACGGCCACCGGGCTCGGCGAAGGGCGAGGAACGCCAGCCGTTCAAGTTTTCTCCGCGTCCGCGCAGGTCACTAAACACCGCTCTTGGCGCTGCGATGGAGTCGTCATCGCATCGTCTCTGGCCAGCTTCAGGCCGGCGCCTGGTCGGATGTGGGTGACCCCATGCCAAAGACATGGGGGCACATCGCTCTCAGACAGTTTGATACGACTGCCCGCCAGTCAGTGAATGTTGATACGTCGCGTCACCTGACCGTTGCTTTCCCAATAGGTATGCTTCTTGGCAATGATGGGATCGTCCATTGCGGGTTGGACCTGCCCTCCCGTATCAACCGCGCGCGAGGTGACGGCGTGCTCTCCGGCGGAAGGCTTGGGCCAGTCGACGGACCATAGTTTCCAGGCAAAGTCCGCCTTGTCGGTTTCGTCGATGGCCGCCGGCATCCATGGCCCGTCATCGATCTTCACCTCGACCCGGTCGACCGGTGCGCCCCAGGCGGCCCCGACGATCCGGTAGTCATCGCCGATATGAGTGACCCGGGCCGGTGCCGATTTCAGCCTCGCCCGCCCGACCGAAGTTTCCACCCATACTGTCTCGCCGTTGTGGTCTTCCTCGCGCAGCGTGACATAATCGCGTCCCATGAACCGGTTCTCGAAGCGCTGATCGTTCACGTCTATGCGCTTGATCCATTTGACGTTCGCGATCCCGTACCATCCCGGCGCAATCAGCCGCAGCGGGAAGCCGTTGTCAGAAGGCAAGGGGGACCCATTCATCTCGTAGCAAAGGATGTTTTTGGGATCCATGGCGTCGGCAAGTGACATGCTGCGCGCAAAATTCTGCGTGAACTTGACGTCGTCGGCCCGCTTGATTTCCCCTTTATCGGTGCCCCAGAAGACGACCTCGATACCAGTGTCGAGGACTCCGGCCTCCTTGAGGATCGGCGCGAGCGGCGTGCCCGCCCAGCGCGCATTGCCAATGCCGCCATTGAAAAACGGCAGACCGGTATTGCCCGAACATTCGACCGTGAAGGTGACTTCCTGGCGCGGTCGAGCCTTGATGTCGGCGAGCGTCAGGGTTGTCGGCTTTTTAACGGAGCCGCCGATTTCGAGTTTCCAGGTGCTTTCGTCGATCACCGGCCGGTCGAAATGCGCGATTGAAAAGAACTTGTCGTTGGGCGTCACCCAGGAATCGAGATCCTCCCACACCAGCTGATTTTTGATGACTTCCGGAACCGGGTTCGGCGGCAGCTGATCCAACCATTTGATGACTTCCTCGCCGGCCCGGCTTGGAAAGGCAGAGGCAATCCGCGATTGAAAGGACGCCAACGCTGCGAGGGCTGCCCCGCCTTGAACGATGAATTCACGTCTGGGAAGGTAATGCATGACGACTTCTCCTCCAGTGAAAAGCTCAGTTCTCCTTCAGTGATAGATGCAATAGCGACCGGGATCGCGCAAAGCAGAGGCCGGCCGCGGCGGGCAATTATGAGAGCGTGTGAAACAACCCGAGTTAGAAGCGCGCCGTAGTTAAAGCGACGTCTCCGCTCTCAATCGCCAGCTTGTCAGGTCCGAGCCGGCGATCTTCAACTATATGCCCTATCTGTCCTCGTGGCGAGGGCAAGGGCCGCATCTTCGCATCACGATTGGCATCTGCTTCGTGTTCGAAAATCCAATGCAGCCTACAATTGGTGGGTCGGATTTTGTGAGCGGCAGGGACAACGCCGAGAATAAAGGACCAACGAGTCGATTTCCTCAATGGCGCTTGAAATACTGCACCTCGCGCTCATGCTTCTCCGCCGCCTCGCGGCTATCGAAAGTCCCCAGGTTCCGTCGCTTGCCCGTCTTCTCATCCTTCTTGCGCGAATAGAGCCGGTATTTTCCGTCCTTGAGTTTGCGGATCATTTGGCCTCTTCCTGACCGGGATTTCGCCGCCGCTTGCCCTTCAGCCCGAGTGCTGCCTGTTCGATCGCGGCGCGGTCGTTGCCCAGCCTGTCGATCAGGTCCTGTGCCTGCTTGCCTGATATGCCGGTGCGCATGGCCAATTCCTCGACCGTAAGCACGTCGGTGCTGGCGATCTCGCGCGGCGGCGCGTTGCCTGCCGCCATCGACAGCTCCCTGTCGATCTCTGCCTCGGCCCGGTGCCAGTGCTGCTCGGGGTCGCCGCCGCCTTCGCGCTCCCAGATCCGATAGGCGCGCTCCTGGATTTTCCCATGCCGTTGGTCGTCGCCCATTTCTCAAATCCTCCATTGGGTAGCATCTGAACGCCGCCCGCCTCCGAACGATCCAAAGAATTTGCGTGATCGCCGGGCTGGGTCGTTGGAGATTGGGATGATACGAGGCGCGCCGGGCAGAGCCGGTCATGGCGCGAAATGATCCAGGCGGCGGGTCCGCCCGCCGCCTGGATGCCGGCCATGGCGGCCGGCTTTGTTGTCAGCGTCCCCAGATGCCCTGACCATAGCCCTGTGCAGGCATGTCGGAGTTCGAGTTTGCCCCCATTGCGCTGTCAGCGATGCTGTTTGTGACGCTCGGGACAGCCGTCTTGGCACCGCCCGACATCATCGCATGGGTGGTTGGATAGCTGCTTGCGGCAGGGATGAAGTCGGAGCCAAAGTGGTCGCTGCCGGCAAAAGCCATGCCAGAGGCGAACAACAACGAGGCAACGGTCAATACGATCTTCTTCATTTCGGTTTCCATCTTTTGAAGTTGACATTTGGCCCCAACGCGCCGCCCGCCCGCGTTCATGGGACCGTGTTTGTTGTTTCAGGCGAAACCGGCCCACCGCGATCCCACTGGATCTTGCAGCGACAGGTCGTTCAGCGCACGACCGTCTCGGTCCGTTGTTGCGCTGTTGGCGGCTTGATAGGGGCGTGGTGTTTGTGCGGGCGTGGTAGGCGGCGTGGTAAAAACCCTTGCCGGAGTGGAATTTTGCGTGGAATGCAGCCGGAAAGCGCAGCGCCCGCTATTGGCATTGCCGCCTCGGCCCGCCGGAATAGGGCTGATAGCTGTTGTCTTCCGGGCGGTAGGAGCGGTAGCGGCTGAAGCAGGAGGCGACATGGTCGTCATCCCCGGCGGCCGCATAGGCGCCCGGCCCGGTGCCGTTTTCCTCGACGTAGCTGGCCTCGGCGGCGGGCGGCGGGACACGGTCGGCGTCGAGATAGGGCGAGATGCAGGGGCGCTGCTGCCCGCTATAGGACATGTAGCTGTTGTCCTGCGGCCGGTAGGAGCGGTAGCGGCTCGCGCACCAGGCGACATGCGGCTGCGGCAATTCGGCCGTGGCGGGCGCGATGGCGCCGGTGGCGGTGGGGTCGGTCTCCCCGGCCCGGCGCTTGGGCTCGATATTGGCGGGCGCGGGCTGCTCGGCCGGCAGGCGCTCGAGATTCTGCGCCGTTCTGTCCACCGGCCGCGCCGTTTTGGTCCAAAGCTCCGCCATGCTGACGGTGGCCGGTGCCTGGCGCGGTGGGTTCGCGGTGATTAACCAGACGGCGAAGGCCAGACCGCTACCGAACACCGCAAGGGTCAAAACAAAACCGCAGACCAGTCCCAACAATGCTTTCACGCCGCGCTCCTTGAGCCCCTGCTAAAGCAATGCGGGGGGTCAAGGCTGGTTCCAGCAAAGCGCGGGAAATAGGCGCGGCGCTCCGCTGGGCGAATGCGAAGGCGGCGCCGTTCAAACCAGCTGCTTCACGTCCACTGGCAATAGGGTCTCCGCTGTGGGCAACGCGGCCGGCATGTCCTCGCCGCGCTGGCGCTGTCGCAGATGGAGCGCCAACAGCCGGTCCAGCGAGACCCTGCCGGCGCCCGCAACGGCCAGCACGAACATGCCGCCCGATATCGCCAGGTCCTTTTCGAAATGCAGCAGTTCGTTCTGGCTGCCGAAATTTGTGTGGAACAGCATGGCCGTTGCCAAACAGAACAGGCCGAGCGCGATGGCGCCAAGCCGCGTCAGCAGGCCTGACGCGAGGGAGAGCCCTGCCCCCAGTTGCAACGCGACGGTGGCGACAAACAGCGGCAGGTTGACACCAAGCGCTGCCATGGCCCTGGCGGCGGCATTGAAATGGGCGGCCAGCATGGCGCCCTCATGCAAAAAGATGAGAGACAGAAGCAGGCGGCCGGCAAGCAGGCCCACGTCCCCGAGGTGGTATTTAGCGGCAAGACCCTGCAGCTTCGCGGAGCGTTCGGTCAATGTCATGGTCAGCCTCCGATCTTTTTGGCACGGGCAGGCGCCAAGCGCCTGATGTTGAAAAGGCCGGAGCCGGCGCGAGGGAGAGGATGCCGGCTCCGGCAAAGCGCGCCAGCCACGAGCGCCCAGCCGTGGTGGACGAAGGGGCGAGCTCGGGGCCAACGCCCCCTTCCGTCTCGGCTTCGCCGTGGAGGGGGAGGAAAGGTCTTACTTCGTCACCCTGGTGTCGATGGCCTGCCGCAGATCGGAAAGCTCGTCGCACCCGGCCGGGCACAGCTTCTCCAGGGAGGCCAGCTGCTCCTTGGCCTTGTCCATATCGCCGGTCTCGACATAGAGCTCGCCCAGATATTCGCGGGCGGCCTTGTGGTCGGGCTTCAGCTCCAGCGCCTTGGTGTAGTAGGTGAGCGCGGTCTTGAAGTCGCCGGTCTTGCGCAGCGTGAAGCCGAGCAGGTTGTAGACGTCCGCCTGCTGCGTGTCCTGCGCCAGATCGCGCAGCTCGGCCAATGCGCCGGAATAGTCCTTGGCATCGATCTTGGCCTTGATGGCGGTGAGATCCGGCGCGTCGGCGCCTTCTATGTCGTCGACCGCATAGGCCGGCATGATTGTCGCAACGGGAAGCACGGTCAGCACGGCAATGGCGCCGAGCAGGCCGAACAGGGCATGTCTGCCCGACAGGGCATTTCTGCTCAAAAGGGATCGTTTCATTGTCTTTCTCGCTTGCGTTGGAAGCTCGTGCTCAGATCTGGACCGGGGTAAATCCGTATGCTTTGCCGTCCTTGACGAAGGTGCCGGTGCCCGGGAACGGGAAGTGCGACCCGGAAATGCGGATATTGTCCGATATCACCCGGTCGATGATCTTGTGGCGCGTGGCGATTGCCGTCGGTCCGTCCTGGTCGTAAGCGCCCTGCCACTCCGGATGCGGCGCCAGCAGCGCTGGCACATACATGGTGTCGGCCGAGATCATGATCTGCTCCTTGCCGGAGTTGGCCAGGTAGACAGAATGGCCTGGTGTGTGGCCGGGCGCGGCGATGATCTGGATGCCGGGCGTGACCTCGGCGCCGTCCTCGACCAGCTTCCAGTTCTTCCATTTCGGAAAGTTCTCGGCGATGCGCTTGCCCGCCGGCTTGCGGCCCTCGGGCAGCTTGGCCAGCCGGCTTGGGTCGGTCCACCACTTGTATTCGGTGGCGTTGACGATGAGCTCGGCATTGGGGAACACCGGCGCGTTGGTGCCCTTTTCCATCAGGCCCCAGACATGATCGGGGTGGAAATGCGAGATCATGACGGTGTCGATCGCGTTGTAGTCGATGCCGGCCGCGGCCATGTTGGCCGGCAGATGCGTGGCATTGGCCTGCCACTGGCCGACGCCCGAGCCGGCATCCATCATGATCAGCTTGCCGCCCATCTTGAGCACGACGACAGTGAGCGGGATGGGCATGAAGTCGGTGGTCAGCCCCGCTTTGGCGAGTGCTGCCTTGGTGTCCTCGACCGAGACATCCTTGATGAAGGCCGGGTCGTGCGGCTTGCGCCAGATGCCGTCATAGATGGCGGTGATCTCGATATCGCCGACCTTGTATCCGTAGAAGCCGACGGTGGGCTCCACCGGAGCTTGCGCGAAGGCCGGACGGATGAATTCAAGCTTGCCGGCAAGGCCGAAGGCAGCAGCAGCGGCGGCGGTGCCAAGCACTGTGCGGCGTGTCATGGTGAACATGGTGATCTCCTGTTCGAGGTGGTGGCTAAAAGTCGCGTATGGCCAAAGTCCTGGAAGGAATGACGAGGAGAGGCCGGTACCCGTCGGGAGCCGGCCCGGCCCCATGAATTCAGCGACCCCAGAGGCTGTCGTTGTTGTGTCTGGTGATGATGTCCTGCACCGACCCCTGGCTCGGCCCCGTCTTTATCTTGGTGTCGGCGCCATTGGGGCGTGCGGTGTAGGCGATCGAGCCGGTGGCATTGGTGTCGACCGGAGCGACCGGCTGGTTGGCGTTATTGGCGCCATGATCGCTGCCGGCGAAGGCAGCGCTCGAGGCAAGCATCATGGCAGCCACGCTGAGAGCGAGCTTGGTCATTTTGGCTAGGTCCTTGTTTCGTTTCCTCGGCGCGGGCCGTCAGATTGGCCCGCTACAGTGAAGACCCTGCAGCCCCGCGCTTTATTCCCGGGCGCGATGAGATTCTTTTGAAGGAGAAAAATCAGGGGCTCGGCGGCCAGGACTGAAGTCCTCGCCCACGAATATTAGCGAGAGGAACCAGGCTGGGAATGCCGCCGCGTTCCGGCACGCCGACCGCGTGCACGCACGAAAGGCGCCGGCGCAGCGCGCCGGCGCCTCTGATGATACGCCGAGTCCGTTCTGGTTACGGACAGGTCTTCTTGCCGCAGACCGCGATGCAGATCGCCGGGTTCGAACAGGTGTAGGTTTTTCTCGAGCTGGTCCCGGACGAAGACCCGCTGCTGGAAGCGGCGATCTGCCCGGACGCGCCTTTGGACAGGTCCAGCGCCTTCATGTCGGGATCGCGCGCGGCGATCTTGCCGCATGTTTCGCTGCCGCAGACCGCCCTGCAGATTGCCGGATTCATGCATTTGTAGGCCGCGAAGACCTCGGTCGGAAGAATTGCGCAGAAAACCGTAATGCCCAGTATCAAGCTTCTCGCCGCACGCATTTTTATCTCCAGGGCCAGCTTTCCGATGTCACGGAGGCCTGGCCGCTCGCCCCCGCTCCCGCGCATGCCGTTGCACCCGCGTCCGCCGGCGCGACCATGCCCGCACCGGGGATAAAGGCGTATCGCACTGGCGGCACAGGCAAGTGGCACTGACGGAACAGGTGACCGGGTTTGCCAGCGTGAGCGGCCGCATGCGTCTCACGGCGCGCGGCCGGCGCGCACCTCCGATGGGGTCATGCCATAGCGGGACCGGAACTGCCGGTAGAAGGTCGAGGGTTCGACCAGCCCCGCCTCGAAAGCGAGGTCGGCGATCGGCCTTGCTGAAAAAAGCGGGCTGGCGAGCTGCCGGTGGACCCGCTCCAGCCGTCTTTGCATGACATAGTCGGAAAACCCCTGCCCCTCTTCGGCGAAAAGGCGCCTGATGTAGCGCGGGCTGAGCCCCAGCCCCCGGCCCGCCGTCTCTGCCGAGAGGCGCGCTCGGTGCAGGTTCTCCTCGATATAACGCTTGATGGCATGCATGCGGGCGGTACGAACGCCGCGGCCGGCGACCACCTGGTCAACCTCGCGGTTGGCGCCGACCGCCGCGGCGAACAGATCGGCAATGTGCTGGGCGGCCAGCGGCGCCAGACCGGGGCCGATCGCCCCACCCGCCACCGCCTCGACATAGGCCAGCAGAAGCCGCGCTTCAGGCGTGCCGGGATTGATGGCATCCGGCCTGAGATCGCCGACATGGCGAAGGAGAGGAGTGAGCGTCGATCGGGCAAATCGCGCGCAGATCGTCCAATCGCCGTTCTGCGCCCTCGCTCGCCAGCTCCGGTCCATCGGCATGATGCAGGGCGCACCGGGCGAGGTCTCAACCGCCTCGTGCCGTGCCGTATCGAAACGCCACCCGCCCGCGATCCAGGACACCACCAGGTCGTCATTGGCGTCCTGCTGGAGCGCGGCCGTGCGTTCCCAAGCCATGGGCGCGACCTGCCCGTGGGCCACGCTCACCCCTGGCAGGATGGTGGTGGAGGCGCTTAGCCGCAACTCGCCGCGTTCAAGCGGCGCAAGGTCCAGCCGCATGCAGATGCGGCCATAGAACTCGCGCACGGCAGCTTCGCGCTCTCGGGCCGCGATCGCGTCCGTGGACAGAACTATGATGGTGTCCTGGTCGGCCACCTGCGTTCGATCCCCGCTCAGAACCTCACGGGGTGCCGCCGATGGCGGGCGCCGTTTGCTGCCTCTCCGCTCTAGACAGTGCCATGAACCCCTCCAGTGCCCTCGACGTGGTGTGAGCCTTCGGCCGCTTTTCGCGCGGGCTGCGGCAGAATTTCAAGACCTATGTGAGGGCTCCGCGCAAATGTGGCATGAGGCGCAGGGAATGTGGCCGCTGGTGCAACCGATCGGGGAAATCGCTTCGGAAAGCACGGGAAGGCTCTTCACATGCCTGCTGATCGGACACCGCTTGTCCATTGATTCATTTGCCTTTCGGCTGGCACGCCGCCTCTATCGCAGTTCGCGGATCCAGTGCCACATGGTGCGGTTCTCGCCATGGCCGAGGGACTGGCTGCGCCCATGGGCGGCATGTGCCCGCATCTCCCGCGGGGTCATGTCGAAAGAGCGGCGGAAGGCGCGCACGAAGCTCTTGCGGTGACCGAAACCATAGCGATCGGCGATCTCGGCAATGCTTTCGTGCCGGCGGCCGGGATCGGCGAGTTCGGCGCGGCAGCGGCGCAGCCTCTCCTCCTGGATATATCTGGAAAGACCGCCATGAGGCTCGAAGAGGTAATAGAGCTTGCGCATGGAAATGCCGAACATGGCGGCGATGGCCTCGGCGGTGAGGTGCCGGCTGCGGATATGCGCGTCGATGTGGCGACGGATCTCGCTGGTCAGCGCCAGGTGGACCGAGGCGGCGTTTTCCTCCGCCACGGCCGAATTCACGGCTGCGGCGGCGAGTTCCAGCGTCGGCCCGATCACCGCCTCGGCGTCCTGACGGCTCATTGCGGGCGCGGCCCCGTAGAGGCCCACAAGATGCCCACGCAACAGCGCTGCCAACGGCGCGTTGCCGGAAATGACGCGCATATTGTGCTCGTCCGGCGCCTTTAGGAATGGCGCCAGCAGGCGGCGCGGCATGGTCAGGTTGAGGCTGTCGAAATCGGACGTACCCGTCGACTGGGCCTGTGCCAGGTCGGCCACGATCAGGTCCCCCGACGAGGCCTTTTCATCCGATGCGCCATCGCGCCGTCCATGGCTTCCGCGCAGGCAGACCTGCACAGTGATGTGATCGAGGCCGTCGCGGCTGATCCGGGCGCGCGAGCGGTCGAAGCTTTGCGCGATGCACCCATACGAGGTGAGAACGATCTCGCCGAAGTGAAAGGCATCGGCGTGGAAATGAAACCGGTCATCGCCGGCGTTGCGCAGGCGAACGTCGTAGAGCAGGCCGATATTCTCCTGCCACAACGCAAGGGCTTGCCGAGGCGCCAGGCCTGCCGTGTCCAGCACGCAGTGCTGAACCCCGGTGTCGACGAATTGCCGTTGGGACACAACGCCTTGACTGCTGCCTGCCGCTGCCACCGCCCATGCTCCGCAACCGCGAACCGCTCACAATATGCATTTATGCCGGGGCGCGACAACGCCTGATCGCACGGACGCCGCCGGGAATGTGGACTCAGAGCTGGCTCACCACTTCTGTATATTCCCTCACCTTTCCATCCTGCCCACGAATGCGCCAGTTGCCGCCGTCGCGGTCTTCCACGTAACCCGGCCCGATCGGCACCTTGCCGCCACCGTCGGGCAGGTCGAGCACGTAGATGGGATTGCAGATGCCGGACAGGCGCGCGCGCAGCGCGGCCACCAGCGCCTGGCCTTCGGCGATCGTGGTGCGGCGGTGCGCCATGCCGCGCGCGAGGTCGCCATGGTGGAGGTAGTAGGGCTTTACCCCCAGGCGGTACATCAGCTCGCGGCAGAGTTCTTCCTGCACCTCGACAGTGTCGTTGACGCCCTTGAGCAGGACGCTCTGGTTGAGCAGCACGAAACCCGCCTGCCGCAAGCCGCGGCAGGCCGCCTCGGTCGCATCGGTGATCTCGCGCGGATGGTTGAAATGGGTGACGACCGTGATCATCAGCCGGCCTTGCAAGGCAGTGATCAGCCCTGGCGTGATGCGCGAAGGCAGCGCGACCGGCACGCGGGTGTGGATGCGCATCAGCCGCACATGCGCGATCGCCTCGATGCGGGCGCGGATTTCGCTGAGCGCCTTGTCGGGCAGCGAGAGCGGGTCGCCGCCAGTCAGGATCACCTCGCGGATCTCGGGGTGGGAAGCGATATAGGCGAGCGCCGGCTCCAGGGCTTCGCGCGTATAGCCACGTCCGATCGAGGTCAGGGACTCCTTGCGGAAGCAGAAGCGGCAATAGACCGCGCATTGATAGGTGGGAAACAGCAGCACCCGGTCGGCATGGCGATGCGTCAGCCTGGGCACCGGACTGAAGGCGTGGTCGCCGATCGGGTCGTCGAGCTCGCCTTCGCCGGTCACCAGCTCGTCGGGAGACGGGATGACCTGCGCCCGGATAGGATCGGCGGGGTCTTCCCAGTCGATCAGGTCGAGATAGGATTTGGGGATGCGCACCTTGTGACCGGAGGCTGCTTCCTGGGCCGCCGCGCGTTCGCCCGGCGACAGCGGCAGCACGGCCAGGTCGCGCACATGGCACACGCCGGCGCGGATGTCGTCCTGCCAGGCGGCGTCGGCATCGGAAACGGGCTCAGCTTCGGCCGTCGTCTCATCGTGGAGCTGTGTGGTCATGGGGTTCTCGAGGTTTTTAGCGGACCTATCGGCCGGATGGCCTGCCGGGTCAACCGCCTTGCGCCGGCCTTCCCCGTGTAGCAAGGAGGGTCTGTGCTCTCGAAAATGCCGCGGAGAAGACCCGGGATGAAACTTGTGGTGTTGGTGGTGCTAGCCACGGTGGCAACTGGATGTGTGAGCTCTCCGGTGGATTATGGGGCCTCGCTTTCGACGCAAGACCCGAAATGGATATCGCCGGAATGCCAACAGGCCCGGGTCGAGGCCTCGAACTATGATGCGCGTGAAAAAGAGCATCCCGGTTGGGGGACCGGTGTCTTCCTTGGCCCTTACGGATTGGGTCTCGCGGCAGCCATCAAGGAGCACGAGCAAAAGGAGCGCAAGATATTCGCCCGCAGGATACATTTGCGGTGCTCGAGTTTGCCGCTGCCGAACGAACTCGCGGGCGAGCCGGGCCCCCCGGCCACGACAAAATATCCATAGATGATATGCTTTGATGCTTCTGAAGGCAGGCCAGCGTTTGATGGGATCGCAGAAGCGGAAGCAGGACTGAACTTGGGAACGCCGCCCATGACGACCATTTACGAATTCGCGGTTGTCGAGGGCCAGGAATGGGTGCTTCCGGTCGACGAGGCCTACTACGAGGTCTTCTTCTCCCTTGACGGAACACCCCTCGAGAACTGGGACCCACCGGTCATGCGCCGCGTGTCGGAGGGCGACCCCCTCTATTCGGACTTCCCTTGGCTTGGCGAGCATGCGCCGCTTTTGCGCAAGCCTGCCGTCGACGCGCTGAAGGCATATCTGCTGCCCTATGGCCAGCTGATCCCGTTGCGCGGGGAAGAGGTCTGGCTTTTCAACGTGACCACCGTGATCGATGCGCTGGACGAGGAGCGGTCTGGAATCGTCTATTTTGATGACGGCGCCATTCTCGCGATCGAGCGATACGAATTCGATGCGGACAAGATCGGCACCGCCGAAATTTTCAAGCTGCCGATGCGCGCGTCCCCGGTGTTCGTCAACGACGCATTCGTCAATCGCGTGCGCGACGCCGGACTGCGGACGGTATCGTTCCAACCCAGGTGGCGCCGCATCGAAGCGTGACGTTTGACGACCCTGCGATGCCAACTAGATCAGGTTCTGTCCGCCATCGATGCGGATCGTCTCGCCGGTCGTGAATTCGCTTTCCATGAGGTAGAGATAGGCAGGGGCGACGTCGGCGGGCGTAGCGACCTTTCTCGCGGGCAGGCGGGCGGCTATGCCGGCGAAAAAACCGGATTTGGCCTCACCGACGAGTTCGTCCCACATCGGCGTGTCGACCCATCCCGGCGACACGATATTGACGCGCGTCGGGGCCAGCTCCAGCGCCAGCGCCCGGGCGAAATAGCTGAATGAACCGGCGATCGCGGAAACAACCGAGCCTCCGGGAACCGGCGGGCGGTCCTTGTTGATGCCTGATGTGAAGGTCATCGACCCTCCGGCTTTCAGCGTGCGCACGCCATGTTTGGCGAGCATCACGGCGCCGATCAGCTTGTTGTCGACGAAGCGCCGCACGTAGTCCATGTCGGTCTGGCCGATCGGGTCGTTGGGCGGCGGCGTGCCGGCCGTCGAGACGAGGTGGTCGAAGGCACCGGTTTCGTCGAACATCCGGGCAATGTCCGCTTCCTTCGTCATATCAGCCGAAAGGCTTCGCACGCGACCGCCTGGGCCGAGCGTCCGTTCCGCGGCCTTGAGCTTTTCGCCCGAGCGGCCGACGATCACCAGCTCCGCGCCGCGCTCCAGCGCGGCTGCCGCTACGCCGAGCCCTATGCCGGAACTGCCTCCGACGACAATAATTCTCTTGCCCTTGAGCGATGCCATGGGAACCTCCGTCTTCAGGATGGACTGCTGGATTACGCCTTGCCGGCGTGGGCCGCCTCAATGTCGGCGACAATGATCTTGCTCATCTTGTACATCGCCTGCCGCGCCCGCCCCGCCTTGTCGCGGTCCGGGTCGTTCATCAGGCGCAGCGCCGCTTCGGGGATCACCTGCCAGTAGACGCCGAATTTGTCCCTCAGCCAGCCGCAAGGCTTTTCAGCGCCGCCGCCCGCCGTCAGCGCGTTCCAGTAATAATCTGTCTCGGCCTGGTCCTTGGTCTCGATGTAGAGCGAGATCCGCTCATTGAACGGCGGCATCGAGCCGGCATTGAGCGCGGTGAAGCGCTGGCCCTCGAGCTCGAAGTCGAAGATCGCGTGCGGCACCGTTTTATTCGTGCCGCCGACGAAATCGGTGAATTCGATCGCCTCAAGCGCCCGGCCATTCTTGAACACAGACAGATAGAAGTCGCGCGCCTCTTCGGCGTTGAGATTGAACCAGAGGAAGGGGTGAACGGTAGCCATGCTGCTCTCGTGACGTTTGATCACAAATCCTGCGAGCATTCTGTCCAGCATGCGCTGGACAGACAATCCAAACTTTGGCAAGGATTTGTGATCAAATCTCACAGATTGGCCATGATCCGCAGACTTCCCCCACTCAACGCGCTGCCGGCCTTCGAGGCCGCCGCGCGGCATTTGAATTTCTCCAGGGCAGCCGACGAGCTCAACGTCACGCACGGCGCCGTCAGCCGGGCGATCAAGCACCTTGAGGAACAGCTCGGCGTGCTTCTGTTCGAGCGCGCGACGCGCTCGGTGCGCCTCACCGCCGTGGGCGAGCCCTATGCGAGGGCGGTCCACGAGATGCTCGACCAGCTTGCGGCCGCCACCCAATCGGCGACGGCCGCCCATTCGGGCTCGACATTGAACGTCTCCACCTCCGACGGCTTCGCGGGAAAATGGCTGGTGCCGCGGCTCTATCGCTTTCATCGCGCGCATGGCGACATCGACGTCAGGATTTCGACGACGGGCAGGTTGACCAATTTCCTTGGCGACGGCATCGACGTCGCCATCCGCTATGGCGCCGGAAACTATCCGGGTCTCACATCGGAATTCCTCACTGGCGAGGAGGTGTTTCCAGTGTGTAGCCCGAGGCTCATGCAGGGCGCCTGGCCGCTGGAGAAGCCCGACGATCTCAGGCACCACACGCTGATCCATGATGGTTTCCCGATCGGCTGGGCGGCCTGGCTGTCCAGCGCGGGAGTGGAAGGCGTGGATCCGCGGAGCGGGATTACCTTCGATTCCGCCACTTTCGCCGTCGAATCGGCCGTGCAAGGTGAAGGCGTGGTACTTGGCCGGACCATGCTCGTGGCGGCCGACCTCGCCACCGGAAGGCTTGTCCGCCCTTTCGGCCACGCGCTGAAATCGGTTTCCAGCTTCTACCTGGTCTACCCTCCGGACGCGGTCCGACGGCGCAAGGTGAAGGCTTTTCGCGATTGGCTCTTTTCGGAAATGACGGCGTAGCGTTCCACGGCCGCTTCCGGAGAGTAGCCTCTGTGCTTATCCCCTCAGCCCCGGTGCCTCCTGCCCGGTGCGCTCGACATATTCGGTGTAGCCGCCGCCATAGGTGTGGATGCCATCCGGCGTCAGTTCCAGCACGCGATTGGACAGCGCCGCGAGGAAATGGCGGTCGTGCGAGACGAACAACATGGTGCCCTCATACTGCGACAGCGCCTCGATCAGCATCTGCTTGGTGACGATGTCGAGATGGTTGGTCGGCTCGTCCAGCACCAGGAGGTTGGGCGGGTCGAACAGCATCAGCGCCATCACCAGCCGCGCCTTTTCGCCGCCCGAAAGCACCCGGCACTTCTTCTCGATCTCGTCGCCGGAAAAACCGAAGCAGCCGGCAAGCGCCCGAAGCGGCGCCTGGCCGGCCTGCGGAAAATTGTCCTCCAGCGTCTGGAACACGGTGCGCTCGCCGTCGAGCAGTTCCATGGCATGCTGGGCGAAATAGCCCATTTTCACGCTAGGCCCGCGCGCCACCGAACCCTGGTCGGGATCTGAGGCTCCGGCCACCAACTTCAACAACGTCGACTTGCCCGCGCCATTGACGCCCATGATGCACCAGCGCTCGCGGCGGCGGACCTGGAAGTCGAGCCCTTCGTAGATCGAACGGCTGCCATAGGCCTTGTGGACGTTCTTCAATGTCACGACGTCCTCGCCGCAGCGCGGCGCCGGCTGGAACTCGAAATTCACCGTTTGGCGGCGCTTCGGCGGCTCGACGCGATCGATCTTGTCGAGCTTCTTCACCCGGCTCTGCACCTGGGCCGCATGCGACGCGCGCGCCTTGAACCGTTCGATAAAGGCGATCTCCTTGGCCAGCATCGCCTGCTGGCGCTCGAACTGCGCCTGCTGCTGCTTGTCCGCGATCGCGCGCTGCTGCTGGTAGAATTCGTAATTGCCGGAATAGGCGGTGAGCGAACCGCCATCGATCTCCACCACCTTGTTGACGATGCGGTTCATGAACTCGCGGTCATGCGAGGTCATCAGGAGCGCGCCGTCATAATTCTTCAGGAACTGCTCGAGCCAGATCAGGCTTTCCAGGTCGAGATGGTTGCTCGGCTCGTCGAGCAGCATGGCGTCGGGCCGCATCAGCAGAATGCGCGCCAGCGCCACGCGCATCTTCCAGCCGCCGGAGAGTTTTCCGACGTCACCGTCCATCATCTCCTGCGAGAAACCGAGACCGTCGAGCACTTCTCGCGCCCGGCCGTCGAGCGCATAGCCGTCGAGTTCCTCGAAGCGGTGCTGCGCCTCGCCATAGCGTTCGATGATCTCGTCCATCCGGTCCGCCTGGTCGGGATCAGCCATAGCCGCCTCCAGCGCCGCCATCTCGGCCGCCACTTCGCTCACCGGCCCGGCGCCGTTCATCACTTCGGCCACCGCGCTACGGCCGTCCATATCGCCGACATCCTGGCTGAAATAGCCGATCGTGACGCCGCGATCGACCTGCACCTGGCCCTCGTCGGGCTGTTCCTGCCCGGTGATCATGCGAAACAGTGTTGTCTTGCCAGCGCCGTTGGGGCCGACGAGCCCGACCTTTTCGCCTTTCTGCAAGGCGGCTGACGCCTCGATGAAGACAAGCTGACGGCCGTTCTGCTTGCCGATGTTTTCAAGTCTGATCATGAGTGGTCCGGGAGGCTGATGTGAGGGTGCGGGAGTTGCCCCGGCCCATACGCGAATGACAGCGGCGGGGAAAGAGGCAGAAGCGCCGCAGCGGGCGCAGCGCTCTTACGTCTTCCCACAGCGGAGGAGGGAGAAGCGCCCTCCAGACACACTTTAGAACAAGATTCAACGTCCGGGAAAAACTGGAGAAAAGCGGTGCTGCGATAACCACCCCCGCGGCGGCCGGAACCGCTCGCGGCGCAACGCAAAGGGATGGTCCTGAAAATGCAACGACGTCCGACCGGATGGATGAGTGCCCTGCTTGGCATTTCGTTTGCCATCAATGCGGTCGCATCGCAAGCACGCCAGCAGGCATGTGAAGAAGCCTGTACGCAAGCACAGCCACAAGCACGCCGTCAGGAAGCACAAGGCCGCGGCTTGATCTTCTCAAGCCCGAACAAGGAGATAGAACGGTATCTTGAATCCCTTGATCGTTTTTTCCTGACGTCGTCCCAGGGAAAAGCCGCCCTCGCGCAAGCGACGGCGGCTTTTCTTTTCGGACTGGGCTGAAGGCTTTCCTTCTCTGCTGCCGAGAAGGTAACGCGCTCACTGCAACTGCGGCTTCTTCAGGAAACTGTCGCGATCGGCGGATTTGACGCGCAGCCAGGTTTCACGGCCGTCGCGCAGGACCCGCATCGGGATCTCGGCGCCGGCCGAACCGCTCTCCCATAGCTTGCGATAGAAATCGGCCAGCCCGTCGACCGCGCCGTCTCGTATGTCGGAGATGACGTCGCCCTCGCGCAGGCCCGCCTTGGCGGCCGGACCGCCTTCGGTCACGCTCATCACCACCACCCGGCCGTCGCTTTCGGCCGAGAGGGCGCCGAGCCATGGCCGTGGCGGCCGCGCCACCTGGCCGCGCGTCAGGAGATCGTCGAGGATCGGCGGCAACAGGTCGATCGGCACCACCATGTTGATATCGGCGACCTCGCCGTTGCGGCTCATCTGCAGGCGCAGCGACCCGACGCCGAGCAGCGCGCCCTTTGCATCGAACAGCGCCGCGCCGCCCCAGGAAGGATGCGCCGGCGCGATGAAGATCGCTTCCTCGAGCAGGTATTCCCAATAGCCGGCGAATTCCTGCTTGGTGACGATCCTGGCCTGAACCGACTGGCCGATGCCATCGGCGAGCACCACGCTATCCCCGATCCTGGCCCTGCCGGCGTCGCCCAGCGCCACCGCAGGCAGGCCAAGCGGCGCCAGCGCCTGGACCAGGCCAAAGCCCGATTCCTGGTCGTAGGCCAGCGCATGCGCCGGCACGACGCGGCCGTCATGGGTCGTAAGCCACACCTCTTCCGCCTCGGTGATGAGATAGCCGATGGTCAGCACCAGCCCATTGTCGCGGATAACGACGCCGCTGCCTTCGCGCAGCGTGCCCAATGCCCCGGCAGTGAAGGCATCGTCTGGAATGGTGGCGCGCACCGCCACGACGGAGCGTCTGTTGGGATTGATGGGCATGCTCTTGTCCTGGACGGGCTTGGGGGTCACGTTCCTATAGGTATGGCACGCGAACCAAGGCGCAAGGGGTTGGGGGCATCCCCTCCATCCTTTCGAAGCCCGAAGGGAAGATGAGCGGCATGGTCATTGACAATAGTTCAACGCAAGTTGAACTTTCCCGTTTGCAGCCCTAGCTGTAGGTGCAACTGCCCAGTCCCGTTTCCAACCTGTCTCTCCCCCACAATACGAGGCCCTGCGATGACCGAATACACTCCGCCGAAAGTATGGACCTGGAACAAGCCGAGCGGCGGCGCCTTCGCCAGCATCAACCGCCCGATCGCCGGCCCGACGCATGACAAGGTGCTGCCGGTGGGCAAGCACCCGTTGCAGCTCTATTCGCTGGCGACGCCCAACGGCGTCAAGGTGACGATCATGCTGGAGGAATTGCTGGCGCTTGGCCACAAGGGCGCCGAATACGACGCCTGGCTGATCAGGATCAACGATGGCGACCAGTTCGGCAGCGGCTTCGTCGAGGTCAATCCGAACTCCAAGATCCCCGCACTGATGGACCGCAGCGGCGCCACGCCCATCCGCGTCTTCGAGTCCGGTTCGATCCTCACCTATCTCGCCGAAAAGTTCGGCGAGTTCCTGCCGACCGACCAGCCGGCGCGCGCCGAGACCCTGTCCTGGCTGTTCTGGCAGATGGGCTCTGCCCCTTATCTCGGCGGCGGCTTCGGTCATTTCTATGCGTACGCGCCGACCAAGATCGAATACGCCATCGACCGCTTTGCCATGGAAACCAAGCGCCAGCTCGACGTGCTCGACCGCCGCCTGGCCGAAACCGAATATCTTTCCGGCGCCGGCTACTCGATCGCCGACATGGCGGTCTGGCCCTGGTATGGCGGACTGGCGCTCGGCCGCATGTACAATGATTCCGGCGAGTTCCTTTCGGTGCAGGATTACAAGAGCGTGCAGCGGTGGGCGAAGGCGATCGACGAGCGCCCCGCGGTCAAGCGCGGACGCATGGTCAACCGCGCCTTCGGCGAACCCGCGATGCAGCTGCACGAACGCCACGACGCCAGCGATTTCGACACGAACACGCAGGACAAGCTCGCGGCTGAGTGAGCTGCGAGGGCGGGCAGCGGCGCTGCCCGCCCTCCGTTTGATTTTGCGAAAGCGTCGATGACGGCAACGTCTCACCTGGAGGCGTGGACATCACGCCGATCCGCTCCGCGCCGTTCAAGACGGCAATGCGTCTTCTTCTATCATCGTCCGACGTCAACAGCGGTCCTCTCACACAGGCCCCATAGAAATCTGTTGCGCAAATGCCGGCCGGGGCGCAACGTGTTGCCAGAAGATCGATGCAAGGGAGCAAATCGATCCTGCGGCGCGGCGTCCTTGTCGCGCAGGGCATGCCTAGGGTTGCCGCGGCGTCCTTTTTTGGCGCGAGCACGCGGCCTTGGTTTGGTCGGGGGAACAAATGACGCTCACGCTGATCGGGGCCGGCTTCGGGCGCACCGGTACATGGTCGACCTTCGTCGCGCTGAACAGGCTCGGCCTGCCCTGCTACCACATGCAGGAAGTGATCCTGAACAAGGCCAACAAGGGCCATCTCGATTTCTGGCGCAAGGTGGCCAACAGCCCGCCCGGCACGCAGCAGGACTGGAGCCGGGTATTCGGCAATTACAAGGCGACGGTCGACAATCCAGGCTGCTGCGTGTGGCGCGAACTGATGGCCGCCTATCCCGACGCCAAGGTGCTGCTCACCTTGCACCCGCGCGGCGCGGAAGCCTGGTACGAGAGCACCATCGACACGATCTACTTCACCGAGAATGTCTGGCAGTTCAAGATCCTGGAATGGCTGACGCCGTTCGGCCGGAAATTCGGCGACATGTCACGCAGGCTGATCTGGGGCCGCACGCTAGCCGGCGTCATGGGCAACCGCGCCAAGGCCGTGGAGCGCTACAACGCATATGTCGAGGAAGTGAAGGCGGCGGTGCCGCCGGAAAAGCTGCTGGTGTTCAAGGTCAGCGAAGGCTGGGCCCCGCTCTGCCACTTCCTCGACGTGGCGCAACCGAACGAGCCCTTCCCCAATCTCAACGACCGCGAGGCCATCAAGAAGATCATCGCCGACATCATCAAGGGCTCCTACATCATGCTGGCGCTAAGCGTGGCGGCCGTTATCGCGGTGATCGCGGCGCTATGGTGGTGGCTGGGGTAGTTGGGCGCCGTTCGTCGATCCCTCGGTGCAGCGGGAGCGAAGCGACGAAGGCTTTGCGATCCAGGCCACGCGATTGCGAAAAAGCGCTGCGGTCAAAACAAGGGCGTCGTTGTCGATACCGCCAAGCAGGCTGAATCGCGCGATCACCGCGTTAATTGGTGCCGCCGTCCGAGGACCGTCGTACCCGAATCTCGATACGCCGGCGTTCCCGAACATCGCCAACGTGGCTGCCGTCGGCGATAATGTCTCCCGGCATTACGAGCTGTGCCGCTGACAACGGAATGATCTTCACACTGCCCAGCCGTCCCGTCTGGATCAGCGCGTTCGCTACCGCGATAGCGCGCGAGAGCCCCAGCCCCGCATTGTCGGCCGGGGTCAAATCGCTGATAGCGCTGGCTCCGTTCATCGCCGAGATCGCAACCGCATCGAGGTTGGACGGCTTGGCCGGATTGATTTTCTGCTCATCCGTGTGACCGACGATCTCGACGACATCGACTTTGTAGCGTGTCAGCAAAGACAGAACGTCGTCCGTGACCTTGGTCTGCAAACGAGCCCGGAACGCGTCGGTGAGAGCAGCGCTGCCACGTTCAAATGTATAGCCGTCGTCGCTCAACGTTATCATCGGCGGCCACTGCATCGACGATTCAGCGTCCGCGCTCCTGTCGTTGGAGGCCGAGAGCGTCTTTTCAAGTCGGTCCAGCAGACGGGGGTCGGCGGCTTTGGCTTCGCTGATTTCGAGCAGCAATTTCCGCAGCGTCGGATCTGACGTCGGCGCGGCATCGATGCCCTTTTCCGTAAGCCCGTCGATCACCGCTTTGGCCGCAACGAGCTCGGTCCAGTTGGCTGGCGGCAAAGGAAGCGCCGCTTTTGGAAACAGCGCCTGCAGGCGCGCCAGTTCGGCACGCATGTCGGCAAGCTGGCCCACCGTGATGTCCAGGTTCGCGGAGGCCTGCAGCTCGGCGATCCTCTCATCTTTTCGCTGTGCGATGCTGGCCGAGACCAGAAGGAGGCAGAAAAGCAGAAGGAGGAGAAGCTCGGCCATTGTGAGCCCAAGCACCACGCCTCGGCGATGGCCGCGTTCCCCTTCGGCGATAAGCGAGGAAGGCATCTTCATCGACATCGTCCCACACTGACCATGCAACGCGCTTTAGCCGCCACGCCAGAGCCGTCTGAATAGACCCTGCCGCGTCGGCGCTCGATCATAACCCTCAAATGTCGCCGCAAGTTTGTCGAGCACATCGCTGGCCCGAAGCGCTTCCGCCGTGGACTGTTCCAGCCCGCGCCGAAGCTCCGCCACATCGCCAAGACGGGAAGAGAAATCGCTCATGGCGGTTTCGATCGCCCGCTGCAAACCGGCCACGACCGGCTCCAGCCGAACCTCGATGACCTTGTCGGGTGTCGACATGCCAGCGAGCTTGTCGGCCATCATCTGTGTCGCGGTCGCAATCTGCGTGCTGGCGCTGGTCAGGATGGCGTTGATATCGTGAACTGCCTTGGCTGTCTGGTCGATGCCGCCCCGCAGCTCCTTGGTGTCTATTCCGCTCTGCATCGCCAGCGAGGATGCCCTGATGTGCTCGGAAGCTTCCTTGGCGAGCAGGTCCAGAGACTGGACCAGGGATTTCGCCGAGGTTTCCACTTGCGTTCGTATCTCGTGATAGCCCTCTTGCAGCATCTGCTGGTTGGAGCGTTGGAAATGGTTCATCTCGCTCAGGATGCCATCGAGTTCCCGGCGCACCTTGCGGGATGCTTCTGCGAGCTCGAGACGTGACACGCGTTCCACTTCCATGGGGTCGCGTCGGAGCTGATTGAAGACGATGCGAAATGCAATGCCGGCGATGGTGGAGGCAACCGCGATGCCGAAATTGCGCACGATCTCGTCGACTGCGCCACCGCCTCCATACTGGTAAAGCGAAACGGCGAGGCTGGTGAGCGTGAAGATGAAGCCCATATAGTAGAAGTTGTCCCCGGTTTGGTCGTCGCGCAGCCGGAGCCCGCGCGCGATCATGATCATCGCCGCGTAGCCCATCATCAGCGCGATCGGCACGAAGGTAACGACGAATGCCGACACGGAAAGCGATTTGGCCACGACTATGTAGGCGGCGCCCAGGCCGGTAAAAACGATAAAGACCAGTGGCGCCGCAGCGTCCAACTGCCGGCTGGCCACGCGCGGCCGCCTCACCCTTCAACTCCTTGCAACGACTTGGCAGAGCTGAAAACGCCGTGATTGTAATCAATCCACTGCTGCCAGAATGCCATCAACGCGACGCTGTCGACGGGCGACTTCGCCCGGCGTATGAGCCAGATCGACACATCGCTGCCAGCGAGATCCGTAGCGAAGCGGTTTGCCGCGGGCGACTTTTTGAAGGCATCGAAATCTGTGGCGCCGCGGTAGTGAGAGAAGAATTCGGTATTCTCGAACATGTCCGAAACGACAATCAGCCGCGAGGGGACCGCACGCGTTTTCTGGGCGACCAGATGGCTGACGGCTATCGACTGAATGCCGGCCATGATCGGCGAGCTGTCGGCCTTGTTTGCCTCGACCGCTTTTTCAAGCGCAACCAGCAGCGGCTGGCCGAATCCCGCTTGCCAACGCTCTCGCGCCAGCGCCGCATTGCCGGTGAAAGCACTGAGGTCGCCGCCATTGCCGGGGTTGCACAGCGAGAAGAGTTCTTTCGTATAGGGTACCGCTGATGTAAGGGCCCTGATCTCGAGCAAGCCACCGCGCTGGATGCCGGAGGCGGTATCGCGCAGCAGGGTCTGGATGTTCAGTTTGGTGACGTCAGCGATTGCATCCGTGGTATCGATCAGGATGATGGTTTGCGACGCAGCTCCGACGACCGGGCAAAGCCGATCGTCAAGTTCGACGAGTTGCGAGCGCGCCGAGACATAGACGTAGGTAAAGCCTATCGCGGCGGCAATGAGGCCGAGCGCGAATAGAATAATCCAGCCCCAGTTGACAAGGTTGGAAGGCGAGCGCCGGGACCGTCGACCGCTCATTGGGCTTCAGGCACCAGCACATCCAGTTCGCGATACTGCTTCAACGCAGCCTCGAACTGTTCACCCAGGGCGACCAGCATCTTGTCGAGGTCGCCTTGCGCATCCTTGATGGAAGCTTGCAATTCGTCGCTGTTCCATTCCCCGTCGCGGAAATACTGGACGCCGATGCGGCCGAGTTGGTATGGCCGCGAAAAGCGCTCCGGCGCGGGTGTCGTGCGTACAGCGATATTGGCGTCCCTGTAGATTCGGAACAGGCTGTTTGCCGCACGTTCAAGCTGAGCTTGGTGGGCGTCGAACAGCCCAACCAACCGAGAGCGATGGGCCACGATCGCATCGTGTTCTGTCCGCTGCTTGCTGAGGTCGGCGCGCGCATCGGCGAGTTCGTCCTCATAACCACTGCGAACATCGGAAAGCTCGCCGATCAGGCCTTGCCGCTTGTTTCGATAATTTGCCCGCGCCTCGTCAAGCCGGTGATCAACCGTGGCGTAGCCTGGATAAGTGTCACGCATGCTGAGCCCATCGATCAGGGCAAAGAGTGAAAACATCACACCGAGGAAGAAGAGTATCCAGGAGCGAAATTCGTTCAGCGCGAATGGCGCGCTTAGCAAGCGTCGCATCACCTCGTCGCCATTGGTCGCGATCGTTCCGGCAACCTCGCGGTAATGCGCCAGACCAAGATTGATGGCAATCGCTGCGCCGATATAGGCCGCGATGGCGAGAATGCCGACAAACTTACGGAAAATCGAGCGATGCGCGATCTCGCGCACGCCATAGAGGGCGAACATCAGCGCGACGCCGACATTGAGAATCGCGAAGATCAGCGCCTCGACGATGCCGCCGACCAGCCCGAGCTCGTTTCGCTTTGCAAGCAGTTCGCCATTGATGACGAGCTCTGCCATCACCAGCGCCACCACAAAGAGCCATTTCAACGTCGTACCGATGGCGGTGGTCTTCTTGCAGGGCCGGCGAAGCCCGTTCTGATCCTTGAAATCACGATGCCAGGACTCTGCCTCCTTCAGATCGCGCCGCAGCCCATGCAGATCATCGATCCCCATCTGCAATTCGGCTTTCAAGTCGGAGAGACCAGCCGTGGATGCCGCTTTTATATTGGCAAAGCGCGATTCAAAGTCGAGGTCGATGAGACGCTGCCTGAACCCCGCAAGTTGGTTCTCAAGATGATCGTGGGATTGTTTCTGGGCGGCTCCGACCAATTCGATGACATCGTTTTCAACGGCATCGTAAGGTAGGTCGTCGCTTTGAGGCAGATTCTCCCTGCCCCGCTTCTCGCCTTTCTCCGCAAGCCGCATATCTGTTGCAATGCGCTGGACGTCAATGTCGGGGAATGACTCTGTCGTCGGCCTATAGGCATGCGGCGGCCGCAACAGCCGTTGCTTGAGCTTTTCCAGTGACCCGAACATTCCACCCCACGTACACTCTTCCGACCACCCGTACCGAGGCTAGCGGTAAGCTTCGGATTCTTCAACGAGTTTCGCCCAATCGAAAGTGGAGCTTTTGCGGACGCAAAAGCACGGCAATTCCATCAGAATGACTGTCTACTGCTAGGGAGCCGTATTTTACTCTGCGCCGTATACTGTATGGTCGCTGTCGCCGAAGGGCGGAGAAAAAGAGAGCGGGCATTCTGCTTCGTCAAACGCCGCCCCTCACCGCAACTCCACCCACACCGGCGCGTGGTCGCTGGCGCCGTCCTCACCGCGCACGTCGCGGTCGATGCCGGCAGCCTTGAGCTTGCGGGCGAGCTTCTTCGACAGGAGGATATGGTCGAGCCGCAAGCCCGCATCGCGCGGCCAGCGGTTCCGCCGGTAATCCCAGAAGGTGTAGAGCGTCTCTTTGGGGTAGACCTTGCGCAGTGCGTCCGTCCAGCCTTGCTCGATGAGCGCGGCAAAGGCTGCCCGGCTTTCCGGCTGTACCAGCGCGTTATCGTCGTAGGAGCGCGTGGCATAGATATCGCGCGGCTCGGGCACGATGTTGTAGTCGCCCGCCAGCACCACCGGCAGACCGGTGTCGAGCAGTTGTGCCGCATGCGCGGCGAACCTGTCATGCCAGGCGAGCTTGTACTGGAATTTCGGCCCCGGCTGCGGGTTGCCGTTCGGCGCGTACAGGCAGCCGATGACGATTCCGTTCACCGCCGCCTCGATGTAGCGGCTCTGCCTGTCGGCATCGTCGCCGGGCAGCACATCGCGCGTCAGCACCGGCTCGGCGCCCCGCGCCAGTATGGCGACGCCGTTCCAGGTCGGCTCCCCCTTCCACACCGCGCCGTAGCCGGCATCGGCCAGGGCAGTGCGCGGAAACTGCATATCGCGCGCCTTCAACTCCTGCAGGCAGACGACATCGGGTCTTGCCGCCGCCAGCCAGGTCAGCAGATTCTTCAGTCGGCTGTTGACGTTATTGATGTTGAAGGAGGCGATTTTCATCGGCGGGTCAAGAGACGAGCTTGCCCGTCCAAGCCTTCACCGTTTCGGCCAGCGTCTTCAGATGATCGGCGGTCGAAAACCCTGAGATGCTCTTGCGCGGCTTCAGATCGTGATCGCCATCCTCCAACCATACGATCTCGATGCTGTCGGAGAGCCCATAGCCGGCAACCTCGTCGGGCGTGCCGAACTCGTCGCGCGTGCCCTGGAAGATCAGCGTCGGTATCGTCAACCCGGCCAGATGCTTGGTCCGCAACTGCTCGGGCTTGCCGGGCGGGTGGAAGGGATAGCCGAGGCAAAGCAGGCCCGAGATTTCGCCCCTGGCAAACATCTCGTCCGCCACCATCGAGGCGACGCGACCGCCCATCGATTTGCCGCCGATGATCAACGTCCCGGTCACGCCCCTCGCCCTGAGGTCGGCGATCGCCTTGATGTATTCCGGGTTCACTGTCTCGGCGCGCGGCGGCGGCTTGCGGTGGCCATAGCGGCGGGACGCCATATAGTGGAACTCGAACCGCGCGACCTGAAAGCCTACTGCCGCCAGCGCCTTGGCGGTGGCGGTCATCGAAGGAGAATCCATCGACGCGCCGGCGCCATGCGCGAGCAGGATGGTGACGGGAGCTGTGTCGTCGCCGTCGAAGAGGAAGGTGGTCATGGAATAGGGCTCCCGTGGCTCGGCGTTGGTGACCCCTTCTCCCCTTGTGGGACCCGAAGGGCGGGCGAGACCGTTGGCTCGCCCCGGGGGTGGTCTCGCGAAGCTCGGCCGGATGACGGGTGTTCCAGGAAACGCAAACGCCTCATTCCGACACGCACCCCTCAACCGTCTCGGCGCTGCGCGCCGATCCACCTTCTCCCAAAACGGGAGAAGGAAAGAGCTTTACCCCGCCGATTTCGCCAGCTGCATGTCCACGAACTGCACGCCCCTGGCCGCAACGCCGGCCCATTCGGACTCGGCATCGAGTTCCAGATAGCGCGCCCAGAGCCGCCGCGCCTCGAGCAGTTCGCCGGCGTCGAATTCGAGCCGGGCGAGATTGAAAACCGGATCGGCGTAATTGCCGTCGAGTGCGATCGCCTTTCGCAAGTGCCTTCGCGCCGACGCCGTCTTGCCCTCCTCGCTCATCAGCCCGGCGAGATTGAACCAGGCCTCGACGAAAGCCGGATCGAGTTTGATCGCGCGGGCATAGTCGTGGGCCGCTTCCGCCGCGTGGCCGCCGGCGCGCAGGCAGTTGGCGCGGTTGAAGGCGGCGATCGCGTCGCCTGGATCGATGGCAAGGCAGCGCTGGTAGAGCGCGGCGGCACCATCATGGTCGCCGCCCTCCTCCGCCGCTTCGGCCTCGGCGAACAGCTCTTCCAGCGGATTGTCGTCGGAGGCGCCGAGATCGAACAGCAATTGCCCGTCGAGCTCGCTCTCGCCGCCATCCAGATAGATCGTATCGGGCCGTCCGGATGCCGAGCCGACCGCGAGCGACTTGGCGGTGAGCGAAGCCACCGGGCCGGAACGATGCACCGAGCGCGCGATGGCGCCCCATGTCGCGCCACCGGCGACCAGCCCGGCATATTTGCGCGCCAGGATCAGGTCGCGGAAGGAATAGGGTTCCGCGTCATGTTCGAAGGCATCGAACAGCGACAGGAGATCGAGGTCGGCGCCGGACAGTCGCGACTGATCGATCAGCGATTGCCGCGACAGGGAGGAGGCCTCAGGCGCCTTCATCAGTCCGAGCAGGCGCAGAAAACCGTTCTCGCTGAGCAATGCACGCCCGGCGCCGCGCTCGGCGGCGACGCGGCGTTCGATCTCGGCATCGCCGGTCTTCGTGAGCCCGGTTTTGACCAGCCCAGCCTTGACCAGCAGACCGCGACCGAACACGACATGCGTGGTGCGCCGGACGACACCGCGCCTGAGTTCGCCATGCTGGCGCGCGACCTCGCGCGCCGCGAGCCTGAGCGGAAAGGCCGCCAGCGCACCGATCGTGCCGAATATGGCGCCGGCTGATGCCGTCACTTCTTGCTCTTGCCGACCGCCTTCAGCAGGTTGGCTTTCAGCGGATTCTCAGCAGCGCCGCCCGCGGCCGCCTTGGCCTTGGCGGCGGGCTTCTCGTCGGCCTTGCTCTTCGACTTGGCCGGCGGCTTCGACTGCGACTGCGACAGGCTCGCCTTCAGCGCATCCATCAAATTGATGACGTTGCCGCGCTCGGGTGCCGCCGCGATGATGGGCTTGTGGCCCTTCAGCTTCTCGCGGATCATCGCCATCAGCGCGATCTCGTAGCGATCCTCGTAGTTCTTCGGATCGAAGGTGGTTTCCTTCTGCTTGATCAGCGCTTCGGCCAGTTGCAGCATTTCAGGATCCGGGTTGCCCGCAGGGATGTTGCCGAAATATTCAGCCGTGCCGCGCACTTCGTTCGGGTTCCTCAACGTACACACGAACATGCCGTTTTCGCGCGCGCCGATCGTCACCACGCGCTCGCGGCTGGACAGGACCAGCCGGGCGATCGCCAGCTTGCCGGATTTGCGCATGGCTTCGCGCAGCACGGCGAAAGTCTCCTCCGCCATCGCGCCGTCCGGCGCCATGTAATAGGGCGCGTCCTGGTAGATGACGTCGACCTCGTCCTCGTCGACGAAGGCCTCGATGTTCATCGTGTGGTTGGATTCGATGCGCACCGCCTCGAGGTCGCTATCGTCGATGATGATGTACTGCTTGTCCTCGTACTCGTAGCCCTTGACCAGGTCCGAACGCTCGACCAATCCGAGTTCCGGATCGACCGGCTTCATGTTGATGCGGTTGTGGGTCTTCTTGTGCAACTGGTTGAACGAGATGCGCTCGCTGGCGCTGGTGGCGGGGTATAGCCGCACCGGACAGCTCACCAGACTGAGCTTGAGGTAGCCTTTCCAACTTGCCCTGGGCGCCATGATGAACTCCTACGCGGCCATGCACTGAAACTTTTCGCAGCGCTTTCGTCCGAAGGACGAACAAGGCTGCGCAAATCCTACACCGACCCCGCACCTTACCGACAAATCCTGACGAAATGTTTTAGGACGCCGGAAGGGCCGCGAGTAGAGAATAATTCAAATTGTCAAAAGCGTCGATGGACTTGGGGTTCTTCGCCCTCGCGAAGCGGGGAGGAAACCAATCTATTTGAACGTAGGCAAATCCCGAGCAAACTCGTCGATCTCAGCCCACGGATCGCCCGACGTTTCCAAGAGTCCCGGCAGCGACGCATAGTTCAGGTCCTGCGGCGCGTCGATCGTCTCCAGATCCGCCCAGCTCACCGGTGTCGAGGCCGGCAGGTTGGTGCGGGCGCGCAGCGAATAGGGTGCGGCGGAGGTGTGGCCGCGCGCGTTGCGGTGATAGTCGATGAAGATGCGCTTCTTGCGGTTGTCCTTGCCCATTGTGGTGGTGAAGGTGTCCGGCGCGCTTGCCGCCAGATGCGCGGAAATAGCGCTGGTCGCCTGGTGCAGCGTCTTCCAGTTTTGCCTGGCGGTCACCGGAACGGTGATATGGATGCCCTTGCCGCCCGAGGTTTTGGCGAAGGGCACCAGCCCCAGCTCCTCCAGTTCGCCCTTGATGTGCACGGCGGCCTCCACCACTTCGCGCCAGGAGATCCCTTCGCCCGGATCGAGATCGAAGACGATCTGGTCGGGCCTGTCGAGGCTGGTGCGATGCGTACCCCAGGTGTGGAACTCGACCACGCCGAACTGCGCCAGCGCCAGATAGCCCTTTGCGCCCTCGACCGAGAGGTAGGATTTGGTCTCACCCTCGGAATTGGTCGCCTCGAAGGTGGCAACCGAAGGCGGCATGCCGGTGAAGGCATGGCGCTGGAAGAAGCAGTCCTTCGGCAGGCCGGTCGGGCAGCGCACCAGCGACACTGGACGCCCTAGAATATGCGGCAGCATGAAATCCCCGACCAGCGCGTAGTAGACGGCGATGTCGAGCTTGGTGGGCCCGGTCTTGCCGAACAGGCGCCTGGTCGGGTTGGTTACCCAGATCGTGGCGAGGTCAGCCTCCGCGATCAGCCGCTTGCGCTTGGCCGAAACCGGCGTCGAGAGGCCGACATCCCTGAGGCCGCGAAACACCGCATGGCGCAGAGCATTGTCCGCCGTGCGGTTGGCGTAATGGATATGGGCTGAAAACAGCGGCTTCACCCAATGCATCTCGCGCATGATTTCGCGCGGCGCGCCTTCGGGCGCCATGGCGCCTGATGTGAGCGGCTCCAGCCGGGCCAGAAGATCGGCCGCGGTCTCGGCGTCGAAGCCGGTGCCGACCTTGCCGCGATAGTGAAGCTCGCCGTCCTCGAATTCGGCAAGGCCAAGCGCCGCCAGCCCCTCGGCTGCATCCGAAACCGTGTAGCCGGCGATGACAAAATCGCCGGTTTGCAGCGCCTTGGTCTTGGTCCAGCTCTTCGTGCGGCCGCTCTGGTAAGTCGCGGTTGCGCGCTTGGAGACGACGCCTTCCAGGCCAAGCTCCGAGGCCTGGTCGTAAAGCCCCTGCCCGTCGCCGCCCACGTGATCGCTGTACTGGATCGCGGAGTTGGCGCGCAGGCCGGCGAGCAGTTCGGCCAGCAGCGCCTTGCGCCTTTCCAGCGGCGCCTTGCGCAAATCCCAGCCGTCGAGATGCAGGAGATCGAAGGCGTAGAAATGCAGCTTGCTGCCGGCGCCCTCCGCCAGCGCGTCCTGCAGAAGCGCGAAGCGGGAAATGCCCTTGCCGTCGAGCACGACGATCTCGCCGTCGATGATGGCCTCCCGGCACGGCAGCTTGGCGAAGGCATGCGGCAGATCGCCATAACGCTTGGTCCAGTCGATGCCGCCGCGGGTGATCAGCCTGACCTCGCCACCTGTCAGATGCGCCATGGTGCGGTAGCCGTCGAACTTGATCTCGTGCAGCCAGGACTCGCCGGTGCGGTCGCCAGGATCGTCACCGCCCGGCGGTTTCGGCACCTGTGTCGCCAGTTGCGGCTCTATGCGGGCGGCGGGCGAGGTCTTGACCGCGCCGGGCAAGGCGCCGGGCTTCAGCGTACCGGGCCTTGGCGCAGCCTTGGCCGGCGGCGGCGCCACCAGCTCCTCGATACGGCGGCCGGATTTCACGCTCTCCGGCCGCTCTTCGAGGATGTCGAGCGTGGGATTGGAAGCGAGATCGCGCTCCTTGAACAGAAGCCAATTCTTCTTGCCCTCCTCTTCGCCGGGCTTCGGCTTCAGCCTGGTCAACATCCAGCCGCCATTGAGCTTTTTCCCGGCCAGCCGGAACTTGAAGGCGCCGGTGCGCAAGCTCTTCTCGACATCGTCCATCGGCGCCCAGCTGCCCGTGTCCCAGACGATCATCGGCCCGCCGCCATACTCGCCTTCGGGAATGACGCCCTCGAAGTCGATATATTCGAGCGGATGGTCCTCGGTCTCGACCGCCAGCCTTTTGTCGGCCGGATTGAGCGAGGGTCCGCGCGGCACCGCCCAGCTCTTCAGCACGCCGCCGACCTCCAGGCGCAGATCGTAGTGGTCCGCCGTGGCATGGTGCTTGTGGACGACGAAGCGGTTGCCCTCCTCGGCGATCAACCCACCCGCCGGTTCCGGCGTCTTCGAGAATTCGCGTTTGGCGCGGTAAGGTTTGAGCTTGGAGGGCGTCGTCATGGCATCGACCGTCGCAAGCCAGCCAATTGCAACAACAGAGCGCCATGCCTGCTCGAACGGTCCGATGCGGCATGTATCAGGGTGACTAGCCGAAACGTCGCTGCCAACCAGTCACCACGCTCAATCGTCGGCCGCCGGCGTCAGTTCGAGCTCAGCGGGCGACAGGCCCTGCCGCAGCTGGCTCAAGCGGAATTCGTCGACCCAGTAGGCCTCGCCATCGACCAGCACGCGCGCCCTATAGGTGCCGCCTGAAAAACTCTGCGCGGTGATGTAGACCTTGTGGCGGTCGAGCGCCTTGCGCACCGCGGCACGCTTGGAGTTCTGGCTGTTCACGGCACTGGACATGCGCTTCGCCCTCGGTCGCCCTGACACGGAACTCGACCGCGCTTCGCGGTCCGGCGACTGGCGTCAAGGATGGCGGAGAGCGGCGCGGGTGTCAATTTCCTCGCCGCGGCGGCTTCCCTGCAAGACGCAAGCATAGCCGACGGCATCGGCTCGATTATGTCCGCGAACCTGTGGGCTGGAACAGTATGACATCTTGTTTGGCATATGCGCCGAGGCGGCTCGGCGCTTCTGCTTTCCGCATTGTTAACCTCGGCGCGCCTAGGAATAGGCGGGCTCCGGCCGCGGCGCCAATGCGTCAGAGCGGCGCGGGGATGGCGCGGCCATCCAGGAGAACAAGGTTCATGACCGCTTCCGTGCGAAGCAATGACTGTGAAGTGGCTGTTGTCGGCGCCGGGCCTTTCGGACTTGGCGTCGCCACGGCGCTCAGGGCAGCTGATGTAGACGTGCTTGCCTTTGGCAGCCCGATGGGCTTTTGGCGCGAGAACATGCCTCGGGGCATGCGGCTTCGCTCGCCCTGGCGCGCAACCTTTATCGGCAACCCGAACGGCTCGCTGTCCCTCGATTCCTACGCCAGCGGCCAGCGCGTCGAATTGCGCGAGCCATTGCTGCGGCAAGATTTCGTCGACTATGGAATGTGGGTTCAGGCTCAGGCGATTCCGGATCTCGACACGCGCATGGTGAGCCTTGTCGAACGGACCAATGCGGGATTCCGGCTGATCCTTGCCGATGGCGATGCGGTTCGCGCCGGCCGCGTCGTCGTCGCCATGGGCCTGAAGAACCAGGAACTGGTGCCCGCCGCCTTCACCGGCCTGCCCTCCGAATTGGTCAGCCATACCAGCGCGCACACCGGATTCGAAGCCTTTGCCGGCAAGCATGTCGCCGTCGTCGGGCGCGGACAAAGCGCCTGCGAATCCGCCGTCCTGCTGAGAAAGGCGGGAGCCGACGTCGAACTCGTCTGCCGAGGCGACATTCATTGGCTGGGCGCGCCGTCCAGCAGCCGGGGCCGCAATGTGCTAGGCGCCGCCGAGGAACTCCTGGCGTCGCCCTCGCGCGTCGGCCCCTTCCCGTTGTCCTGGCTGATCGAGGCGCCGGGTCTCGTGCATGGTTTGCCGGCGGCGGCGCGACGCTGGGTCAATGCGCGTGGCCTCAGGGCCGGCGCGTCGGGCTGGCTGCTGCCGGACTTCGGCGGCATCAAGGTCAAGGCCGGCCGCGTGATCGTCGGCGCCTCCGCCAGCAACTCCGGACTAGACTTGCGGTTCGAGAACGGCTCGACCGCTTACGATCACGTCCTTCTCGCGACCGGCTATCGCATAGACATCGGCAAGCTCGGGCTCTTCGCCCCCGATTTCCTCGATGCGATAGCCTGCCGTGACGGATCGCCTGTCCTTTCCACGGGACTGGAATCGAACATTCCCGGCCTGCATTTTGTCGGCGCCAGCGCGGTCGCGAGTTTTGGCCCGTTGATGCGTTTCACCGCCGCCACCCCGTATGCGGCGCAGGTCGTCACCCGTTTCATACGCACTGCCAGAAGCAAGGGGCAGAACGCACGGCGCTCCACCGTGAGACTGGGCGAAGCCTCGGTTCCCGCCGGCCCGAAGCCGCGTTGAGCATCGCGGGCCCCGCCATGTATCAGCGCGATCAGGCGGGGCTCTCGCCTGTCAAAGCGGAAGAGCTGGGCAACCGGCCGTGCCGGACAGCATGTGAGGATGTAGGCTTGGCGACGTCAGGCGCAGTGTTTCTTGGGGGCGCGCACGGCACGCTTGCCCTGGCGCGCAGCCTCGGCGCGCAAAAAGTGCCCCTCACCTACATCACCAATGATTCGCCGCTGCCGGGCTGGTCGCGATTTGTCGGAGCCACCATCCGCTGGCCCGGCCCAAACGATGAGCGGGCACTGCCGTTTCTGCTGGAAGCGGCGCCTAAACACCGGCTGGAGGGATGCCTCCTGATCCCGGCCGCCGATCCAGAGGTTCGCCTGGTCTCGGAAAACCTCGCCGCCCTGTCGGCGATCTATAAGATCTTGCTGCCTTCCTGGGATGCGTTGCAGTGGGTCTGCGACAAGCCTCTCCTCTACAGGCGGGCAACCGAGTTGCGGCTGTCCATTCCAAGGACCTATGACATCGCATCCATGGCGCAGGCCTCATCCCTGGACATGGTTTTTCCGGTCGTTCTCAAGCCTCACATGGGCGGCGGCAACACCCGCATCGCCAGGGCCAAGGTCGTCCAGGCCGACGACAGGGCCTCGTTTCTTGCCGCCTATCGCGACGCGGCCGAACAGGTCGGCGGCCAAAACGTCGTCGTGCAGGAGCGCGTGCCGGGCGGGGGAGAAAGCCAATTCTCTTACGCCGCGCTCTGGAACGAGGGCAAGCCGATCGCGGAGTTCACCGCGCGCCGCTCGCGGCAGTATCCGGTCGACTTCGGCTATACCAGCACCTTCGTCGAGATCGTCGACGAGCCCCGCGCCGTCGCTGCCGCGCGCACATTGCTGTCGTCGATCGGCCATAGCGGCCTGGTCGAGGTCGAATTCAAGCACGATTGTCGCGACGGCACGCTCAAGCTTCTCGACGTCAATCCGCGCCCCTGGTCGTGGTTCGGACTTTGCGCGCCTGCCGGCGTCGACCTGGGCGCGATGCTGTGGGAGACAGTGAACGGCCGGGCCACCGCAGCCGCTACCGCTCGCCCGGGAACGGCATGGATGTATCTGGCCCGCGACGCTGTTTCATCCGTGACGCTGATGCTGGGCGGCAGGCTTGGCATCGCGGCCTATGTCAACTCCTTCGCGACGGTTCGATCCTGGGCGGCGTTCGCCTCAAACGATCTGCTGCCGGGGCTGATCGAACTGCCGCTGACGGCATGGCGGGTGCTGACGAAACGGCTGCTGAACCCGGCCGGCCGCCGGCCCTGACAAAATCGCCCTTTATGATGGCCGGTAGTCGAAGATCGCGTAATCGATGGTCCGCACCGCGTCGAGGAAACGCGGCATGGGCGGCGTCACGCGTTGCTGGAAAGACCCGGCATCGCGGATGGCGGGCTTCGCCCATTCGATGGCCCTGTGGCTCGAACTGCCGTAAACGACGAGGCAGGGCCGCGGGTGCCGTTCCAGCGACGACATGAGATTGCCCAGCACGATTTCGAACACGTCCCTGGAAAAGGGATTGTAGAAATAGACCAGCAGCGGCGTCGGCGGGAACTCATACGTCGCGGCATCCGCTTCGATAACTGCAATCTGGCGGCATTTCTGGGCCGGGCTCTTGTATCGCTCGATGTTGCGCCGGGCGATTGCGACGAGCTCCCGCGCGAACTCCACACCGACAATCGCGGCGAACGGGTAGTGCGAGGCCAGCAGGAGCGTGCGCGACTTGCCCGAACCGATATCGATGAAGGTGTAGTCTGCAAGATCGTCCGTCAGCCTGTCCATGATGAAGGCGAAGGATCTGGGCGACGTGCAGACACATTCATTGCCCTGGTCCCGGTGCGGTCCGACGACATCGAGCGCGTCGAGCCGGATCGAACCCGCCGTATCGACGCCATTGTCGCGATCCCACTGGCGCGCCAGCCGGTCGGCAACGAGATGGCGGATGTTGCGTGCGACGAAGCGGCCGCTGTCACCGAGGCCATGCCGCCGGACGAGCCGGAACGGTTCGAGGATTCCTTGCTGCCGGACGAACCGCAGCGCCCTTGCGATGCGTCCCCTCGAGCGGTCCTGCAAATTGATGCTGTGCGTTTCACGGTTCATTGCGGATCGGCTCGGTTGCCTGTCAGCGCAAGCGGCGCAGGCCGCGCACCAGGCCTTGGCCCGCCTTGAGCAGCCGCGGTTTGGAGCGAATGAAAAGCTCGATCCGGCAGCGCAGCGAAATGTAGGCGGTAGCGCCCCATCCCCGCAGTGTCATCGACTGGCACAGTTCGGCCAGCACCGAACTGGTGGCGCCGATGTGCTCCTTATAACCCTGGCTGCCGACCGAAAGGTCGAAATAGTCGAACCCGTGCCCGCCCCCCCACATCATTAGCTTGCCAAATGTCGTCAGTCCCGGCGGGGCAACGGCATTCTGGTCGATCCCGAGCAACAGGGTATGCAGCGTGCCTTTCCTGACCAGCACATAGATGACGGCGAGCCAGGCTTCCCCTCCGCGCAATCCGAAGATGCGCACCGAGCCGTCGGAAAGGCCATGCAGCGCGGCAACTCGGTAGAAGTCGACGACGGGTTCCTGCGTCAAGAGGTCGAAACGGCCGAGCTCGCGAAACCGCTTCAGTCGCAGTTCAAGGAGCGTGTCAAAGAGCGTTTCCGTAAGCGCCGGCGTGTCGGCCTCGACCAGGCTCAGGCCACCGAGCTTTTCGAGGCGGCGGCAATGCTTGTGAAAGCTCTTGGCGAAGGAGGGCCTGCAGATGCGCTTGATGAGCGTTTCCGGTTCGCCGTGCAGGACAAGGCCGGAGGTGATCTGGAGAGAATCGTGCGCCGCCGAAAGCAGCGCCAGAGGATTGGCGACTCGTTGGATCTGTTGCGGGATTCCCAAGATATGGATGCGATCCGCCGGTGGCAGCACGGCGCGGACTGCCGCCCATGCGGCGTCGGCGCCTTGCCTGGTCCATGCCCTGTCATCCGCCAGCAGCGGTGCCGAATAATCGCAGACGCCGCAGCTCAACCATTCGATCAGGGAGTGGCCCAGCGCCCGGCGCCGCATCAGCGGCAAAAGCATGACCGGCGCGCCCGTGGCGGCGTCCTTGACCTCGACGACAAGCAGTTCCGCGCCTTTGGGCATCAGCCGTTTGGCGATCCCCTCGACCCACGCATAATGCTGATGCGCGGTGCACACGCCATCGGCCTGAAATCGCAGCCAGAGCGGCTTTACAGTGTCGAGGCTGGTGTGCAGCCGGGCTTTGAAGCGCGCGGCTGTACCGGCGCTGGCGGCAGTCGGGGACAATAACCCGTCGGATAGATCCGTCTTGGGAGCCGTTCCCGTGGCTTGCCACATGCTTCTCCTGTCCTCCCGGCCGGCCATAAACATCGTCCACGCAAGCAGTGTAAACCCCGCCAACTCAGGACCGCCCCGGGCAGCCGTGCGTTGGAGCGCACGAAAGCCATGGTTGCGGACCAATGGCAGCGCTTGCGATACCCACGCATCCTAAACCGCGGCAAAGTTCGGTCAGGACCAGACCTTTGGCGCCATTATGTTCGTTGCTTTCGCCTACCGGCCGATGGCCGAACTAGTCGAACCTTTGCCCGCGTGCCCAGCTCGTCGACCTGCCATGAGGCCCGGTGAGACGTTGGGCACTTGCGCTCAGGTCGATCGCTAGCATCAAAGCATGAACGGTGCGTTGATGGACAATCAGAAATTGCACCGATCGGTCGTGCCACGTCGGGGCCATTCGTGAGACCACGCCGACGACAAACGGGGCCTTCCCGCCGCGTGCGTCCGTTACACCCTCACTGCCTCGCCTGCCACCGGTCTCTGCTACCGTTTTACCGGGGCGAACGGGACCGACCGCCGCCACCCGCCCAACCAGCTGTCGCGCTGCTGGTCCGGGTGCTCGATGTTCCATATGCGGTGACGCGCGAAATACCATGACGCCGCAAGGACGAAGATTTCGGAGACCGCGGAACCCAACAGCGACCACGGCGGAGGCGCGATTGCCAGCAGGATTGCGATCAGCGTCAGCCCGATTATTGCGCCACCGGTCGTGATGAACGCGACGGTCCGGAAATCGCCGAGGATCTCAAGGATGATGCGAGGCATGACATAAAGCATGACCGGGATGAAATTCGCGATCACGAAAAGTCCGATGAATCCGACCGAGGCATCCTGGAGGGCCTGGGATTTTATCATCGGCAGGACGAATAGGATGGCACATCCATAGACGAGGCCACCGATCCCCATGACCAGCGACCAGATCTTCGCTTGCGCCCAGACACGGCTTGTTTCGTTATTGCGCATCAGCTTCGCCAGCTCCGGCTGCGTCATGTTGAAGAGAGCAAGGCTGATGATGCGCAGTGGGGCAAACAGCACGAGGACCGCCGCCAGCGGCGCGTAAGCGGCGGGTCCGGCAATGCCCGCGACCAGCAGGGCCAGGCATTGACCCTGGATGTTCGTGGTGGTCGCGCTGAACGCCGACCAGCGCAGCTGCGGCCAGAGCCTTGTATAGCGGCGGCGCGTCGGCATGCGGAAGCTGATGCGAGGTGTGCGGCGCGCCAGCCGAACCAGGACGACGATGCCGAGCAGATTTGCGGCCGCAAGCGCATAAAAAACGGTTTGCAGCGCGTCCTTCGCCAACCACATTGTCAGTCCGGTCAGGATGATGCCGGTAATCGTGAAAGCGGCGTCGCTGATGGAGACGATCACCTGCTGGCGCCGAGCGAACAGTGCCGTGCGCATGTGGCTGCGCAGCGACCATGCGCCGACGAAGCAGCCGGCGGCGATGCCGCTCGGATCGCCCAGCAGATGCATCAGGATCGCCGTGCTGCCCGCCATCAGCAGCGACACCACAAGCGCCGCTGTTCCGAAGGCCACGTCATGGGCATCGACGCCGGCGCTGTTGGTGCTCTTGCCCATCCATATCGAGGCGGGGACGGCGGTGAGCGATCGGATGTACGACAGGCCGACGCCGCCCATCACCATGCCGATGGCGAAGAGACCGTAACCTTGCGCCGACAGCATGTGCAGCAGCGCGATGTTGAGGGCAAAGTGAAAGCCGCTCTGCATCGCCTCGCCGCCGACCATCAGCACGAGGCGTCGCACCAGATGGACCGGGAATTTCACGGCCGGGTCTCGGCCTGGCGGGCGGTTGCCGGCCTGCCCGGCCTCGCCATCGTCACTTTCAGCTTGTCGGCGGCGATCGCCGCGATCGCGGCCGCTGCGACCGGTTCGCTGAAGACTGTCTCGTAGCGCGCGCGGCCGGCAGCAACAAAACCGCGCCAGGCCTCGGGCCGCAGGATGATGGCCTGCAATTTCGCGGCAAGGGCGGCGGCGTTGTTCGGCGGAACATGCCAGCCGGTCTCCCCGTCGCTGACCACCTCGACCAGCCCGCCGATCGCCGATACCAGTGGCGGCCGACCATAGGCCATCGCCTCGATGGCGACGCGGCCCAGCGATTCCGGGCGCCGCGACGGAACGGTGACGATGTCGGCCCAGTGGTAGTGTTGCGAGGGGTCCGGTATGAACGGCAGCACGCTGACGCGATCGGCCAATCCCATGGTGTTCACCAGCTCGGCCAAGGCCAGTTCGCGCTCGGTGCTTTCGAAAGCGCCGCCCACCAGCCGCACTTCGATGCGCGAGCGCAATTCCGGCGGCATCGAGGCGACCGCCTCGAGCAGCACCTCCTGGCCCTTGATCCTGTTGATGCGGCCGAGCAGCAGCACCCGCAACGGCCGGCTGCCGTCATAGTGCATCGGCTCGACCGCAGGCGGGCCGGCAACGCCATTATAGACCACATGCGTGCGTGAACGTCCGGCAATGCCGAAAGCGGCGCGCGTGGCGCGTGAATTGAAGATCAGGTCGGCATGGCTCCAGCGCATCAAGGCGACCAGGATCGTGCGCATGAAACCTTCGGGGATCTCGTGGATATGCAGGACAGCCTTGTGAGGCAGCAGGCGGGCGGCCAGCGCATAGTCGGCCACGATCGAGGTGTTGACATAGACCAGATCGCATTGCCTCAGACGTCGCCATGCCCGCCATAGGGCCAGCGGCAGGCGCGCCATCTCGACGGTCGCGAGGCGCAGGATGGCTTGGCGCCGCAACACCCAGAGCGGCTCGAAGACGATCCGGCTGGCATGCGGTTCGAGGATCTGCACGATCGGCCCGCTGCGCGGTAGCACGACTTCGATGTCGGCGGACGGAAACGCGGCGCGCAAGGCTGCGACGCTTTCCGCGAAGCTTCGGTCGGAGCCATAGAGTTCGTAGCCCTGATGAACGCAGGCAATCCGCATCTTAATATCCCGCCAGGTTCATACCCCATCCAGCATCGCGCGAGGCGGATGGCTGCCGAAGTCCAGGAGCAAGGATCATGCCCGGTCCGCTTTCCCAGGCCGTTTGGCCGAGGAAACCCCGGCAACGCCTCGTTCCGGTACAGATACGCCCGGAAAGTTGACCGATAATGAAACAACTCCGGCGTTTGGTAAGAATTTTTTACGACGTTCTGCGACAGTTGCTCCCACTCTTGCCCGGCTGGAAGTCGCAGGGTGGGTTCTGGTGCAATGAACATTCCGGAAAGTCCCGTCGGCCATGACATCAAAGCCCTCCATCCTGATCCTGGGAACGCGCGGCATACCCGCGGCCCATGGCGGTTTTGAAACCTTCGCCGAGAAGCTGGCGCTTTTCCTCGCCGGACGCGGCTGGAGGGTCGGCGTTTACTGCCAGGACGAAGTCGAGCGTGTCGAGCACAGGGTGCGCAGCGAAACCTGGCGCGGCATCGAACTCATCCACATCCAGGTCGCCTCGAAAGGTCCGCGCGCGACGCTGGAATTCGACTGGCAATGCGTGCGCGATGCCGTGCGGCGGCCGGGCGTGTGCCTCGTGCTGGGTTACAATGGCGCGCTTTTCCTGACCTGGCTCAGGCTGATGCGGCGCAAGATCATGACCAACATGGACGGCGTCGAATGGCGCCGCCCCAAATGGGGCCTGTCGGCGCGAAGCTGGTTCTGGCTCAACGAATGGATCGGCGCCTGGACCTCGCATCGCCTCGTCGCCGATCATCCTGTCATCGCCGATCATTTAGCGACACGCCGGCCGCGCAGCGCGATCGTCACCATCCCCTATGGCGGCGATCCGGTGACGACGGCGCCGGAGGCACCGGTCAGGGCGCTCGGGCTCGAACCTGGAAAGTACCTGATCTCGATCGCGCGCATCGAGCCCGACAACAACATCCTGCCGATCGTCGAAGCCTTTTGCAGCAAAAAGCGCGACATGAAGCTGGTGGTGCTTGGAACGCTCTCGGATGAAATCCCCTATCACGCCGCCATCCGCAAGGCCGCGAACGGCTCGGTGGTCCTGCCCGGGGCCATCTATGACCAGGCGACCGTGAAGGCGCTGCGGTACCACGCGCGCGCCTATATGCATGGCCACACGGTCGGCGGCACTAACCCGTCATTGGTCGAGGCGCTGGCGGCCGGCAACATGGTGATCGCCCACGACAATCCCTACAACAGGTGGACCGCGGGCGCCGCCGCCCTCTATTTCACCGATACCGGCACTTGCGCCGGCCGGATCGATCGGGCCATCGAAGACGACGCCCTGGTCGAGAGTTGCGGTGAGGCCGCCAGGGCGCGCGCCCGCGAAGCCTTCCGCTGGGAAGACGTGCTGCTGGCCTATGAGAATGAAGCCTTCCGGCTGCTCGGCGTCGTCGCCGGCGAGGCCGTTCCGGTCGACCATCCCTCGCACGCATGACGACGTGGTCGCGCCGGCGGGTTCTCGGAGCGGCGCTGTCCACGGCGGCGTTGTTCGCGCCGCTTTCTCCCGTGTCGTCCAGCCTGGCCGCCACCGGCGAATGGCGCTTCCGGCGCGGCGTCAACGCCTTCCCCTGGTTTTCGCTGACGCGCGAATTCCCCGCACCCCGTACCGACTACGACTGGCCTCCATTCCAGCAGCGGCCGGTCCCGACGGCGGCCGATCTGCGCAGGCTGCGCGCGACGGGTCTCGATTTCATCCGCCTGCCGGTCGATCCCGGCCCGTTCCTGGCCGGCGATGCCGGCACGCGCGGCCGTTTGCTGGCGATGCTCGATCGGGCCGTCACCGCCGCCCTCGACGCCGACCTCGGCATCATCGTCAACGTGCAGGCCAATAGCGCGACCCACTATTGGAATCCGGACCGGATGGTCTCCAGCACTGCCGCGCCCGCCTTCGATCTCTATCGGACGCTGATCGGCGAGCTTGCCGGCCGGCTGGCGCGGTTTCCATCGGGCAAGGTCGCGCTGGAGCCGGTCAACGAGCCGCAGCAATCCTGCGAGTCCAACGTCTGGTCGCAGGTCCAGTTCGCGCTCCTGACCGAAGCCAGGGCATCGTCCGTTACCCTGCCGCTGGTCGTGACCGGTGGCTGCGGCTCCATGGTGAGCGGGCTGACCGCGCTCGATCCGGCGCCGCTCTCGCCCTTCGAACCGATCCTGTTCACCTTCCACTTCTACGAGCCCTACCTGTTCAGCCACCAGGGCGCGCCGTGGATGAGCGAACCCGTCTACCGTTCGCTCAACAACGTGCCGTGGCCCGCCTCGGCCGGTTCGCTCGAGGCGACGCTGGCTTCGGTGCGGGCGCGCATGGCCGAGAGCGCCGAAATCTCCGAAGCGGACAAGAAAGCCGCCTACGCGGAAACCGAGCGCGTGCTGAAGGTCTATTTTGACGCCCAGCCCGGCCGCTGGTTCATCGACAAATACCTTAGCCAGGCGCGCGATTGGGCGGATAGCCATGACATCGCGCCCGAACGCATCATCATGGGCGAGTTCGGCGCGCTGCGCACCGACGCCCGCTATGTCGCCGCGCCCGATCCCGACCGCGCCCGCTACATCGCCGACGTCAGGCAAAGCGCAGAGTCGTTCGGCTTTGCCTGGGCCTTCTGGGCCCTCTTCGACGGCATGGGCATGATGGACGACACCACGCGCGCCCTGGACCCGGCGATGATCGAGGCGCTTGGGCTGGAGATGCCGGGCTAGACGGCCTATCCCCGTTGCTTGTCCTTGCTTCCGTCAAGCGGAGGCAGCGATCGCCGAGGCGAAGTCGCGATATGGGCGCAGTGGGCGTCCGAGCAAGGCAGTCAGGCGCTCGACGTCGCCGGCCTCAGGCAGCATCCCGTTGGTCAAGAACCGCTCGCCCATCAGGCGCATGTCGTAGGCCATCCAGGCGGGCAAGAGTTGCTTGAGATTTTGCTCGAAGCCTTCGGTATTGTCGCCGCCGTAGTTGATCGGGCGGCCAAGCACCTCTGACCAGATTGCGGCGATATTCGTCCCGGTCAGTGTCTCCGGGCCGACGAGGTTGATCCGGTCGAGCACAAGCGGCTCCGCGGACTGTTCGCGGCGCAGCAGCTCGAGGGCGGCGATCTCGGCGATATCACGCACGTCGATCATGGCGAGCCCTTTGGCGCCGATCGGCATTGGGTAGGTGCCGTAGCCGGTGATGACGTCTTCGATCATCAGATCGTTCTGGATGAAGTAGGCCGGGCGCAAGATCGTAGCCTTGAAGTCCATCTCCTCGATCATCCGCTCGACGCCGAACTTGCCCGCGAAATGGGGTACGTTCACATAGACGTCAGCGTGGACCACAGACAGATAGACGATCCGCTCGATGCCGGCAGATCGGGCGACGTTGAGCGCGACCAAAGCTTGGGTGAATTCGTCCGGTACCACGGCGTTCAAGAGGAACAGAGTAGAGACTCCGGACATGGCTTTCCGCAGCGAATCGACATCGAGAAAGTCGCCTTGCACGACGGAGACGCCTGCCGGGAAGTTGGCTTTCGACGGATCGCGGACGAGAGCACGCACATCTGCGTCGCGCTTGACGAGATGTTCGACGACTTGGCGGCCAATGTTGCCCGTGGCGCCGGTAACGAGAATGGTCATGAAATTTCTCCTGTTGGATTGCTTGACAGCTCCAATATGTGTGGCTCACTAATAGCCCAACAGGCGGAAATTTTAGACACGTCGTCTCACTGGTGGAACACACATGGACCTCCTTGCCCTCGCCGATTTCAATCTCGTTGCCCGTCATGGCGGCTTCGGCAAAGCGGCAAGGGCCACCGGCCGGCCCAAGGCAACCCTGTCCCGGCGCGTTGGCGAACTGGAAAGCAGTCTTGATCTGCGCCTGTTTGAACGGGGTGCGCGTAACCTCAAGCTCACCGAAGAAGGACGGGCGCTCTTCGAGCGGACGGGAGCGTTGCTCGCCGAACTCGACGAGACCGCTTCGGCGATTGCCTCGGGCGGTCAGAGACCGAAGGGGAAGCTGCGGATCAGCGCGCCTTTGCATTTTTCTCAGACCGCGATGGGAAGGATCGCTGCGGGTTTCGCCCTCAAATATCCGGAGGTGAGGCTGGAGGTCACGACCGAGGACCGGGCCGTGGACATGATCGAGGAAGGCTATGACCTTGTGATCCGGGTCAATCCGGATCCCGACGAAAGCCTGGTCGGACGGGCGTTTCTGCGCGATCGCCTGGTCGTGGTGGCTCGCCCCGACCTTCCTCGCCCGACCGGTGGACTCGCCGCTCCTGGCGTTGCGCGCGGGGCAGGCGATCTGCAGACATTGCACGTGAAGACACAAGGCGGCCGGTCAACGATCAGGATCGAGCCGGTCGTCGCCTTGTCGACGCTCATCATGGTCCGGGACGCGGTGCGGGCCGGCGTCGGTGCGGCACGTCTTCCCATTTCGTTGGTGAGCCACGACCTGGCTGACGGCACACTGGTAAGTTGGGGGGAGATCGACGGCCCCGAGATCGCTCTATGGACGCTCTACCCCTCTCGACGGCTGCTCAGCGCGCGAGTGTCGGCGTTCATGGACTTTCTAAAACAGGCCTTCCCAAACGGGACGCCCGACGAACTGGCTGCCTATATTGGCAGGTGACGACCGTGCCCGCTTTCGGGCGTGGAAAGTCCTAAGAAGCGCTTTCCCGGCGTCATGGCTGAGCCCCATGTCACATGCGATCCGTCTTTGCGAAACACAGGGGATCAGCCGCTAACGGCGGAGAGGCTGCGCTCTTCGCCGGTCGTCTCCAATTGCGCGCACTGCTTGCGCCTCTTGCCGCGCCACGGCCCGCGCCGGCCGGTACAGCACCAGCGCCAGCACCACGAATTTGGTCAACAGCGTCGTCTTGGAGGCGAGGGTCTCGGAGGTGTTGAGCAGGATCAGCCAGCCCAGCATGGGCAGCCAGATGCCGGGATGGCAGCGGCGTGCCACCTCGTGCATGAACAGCACGAAGCCGAACAGCATCAGCAGGGTAAAGAAGGCGCCCTGATAGAGCACCATGCGTATGATCGGGTTCTCGATGCCTTGTTCCAGGCCGTTGATGCGGCGCATGCTTTCGATCAGATCGATATCAGGCCCCACGATCAGGTCGCCCAGCCCCAGATTCTTGAAGAGGTCGAACATTTCGACGCGGGCATTGGCGCTGCCGCTGTCGGAAACGAAGCGCTCCAGCAGCGCGTCGAAGAAGCCGTAGGAAAAGAGAAGGGCGACCGCCACCGGCAGCAGCGTGGCGAGCAGGACCGCAAGGGCCGCGCCCAGCAGGCTGACGCGTCCATGCCGCAGATAGGCCACGCCCCTGAAAAGCAGATAGATGCCGCCGAGCGCGAGCGTGATCACCATCGCCGAACGTCCGCCGAAGGCGACCAGCGCCGCGGTTTGCAGGCCGATCAGCGAAAGCCGCAGCGGCATCGACAGCGACCGTGAGCCGGAGAGCAGCGCCAGCACATAGACCGCGGTGATCGTGGCATTGGCCAGCGGATGGCCCTGAAGCGCGGTCGAGCGCAGGTCCGTGAACACCTCGCCGTCGAGCCGGTAGGGAAACACCAGCGTCTTGGTCGCGAACTCGAACAGCGCCAGCACCGCATTCGCCGACATCACCGCGTGAACGACCGTCTGCAGCCGCGCGAAGGTCCGGTCGTCGTCCTCGGCCAGCATCAGCACCAGCAGCGCCGCCGTCACGAACGTATCGACCATGCCCGCCATGCCCGGGCGATGCCTGACGACGACCACCACCAGGAGTACGACCGAGATGACCGCCATCAGCGCGCTGGCCGGCCGCCGGTCGGCAACGGCAGCCATATAGCCGACCGGATTGCCGAACGTGCATGAACGCCAGGCAAACACCAGCACCAGGAGATAGGTCGACGGATGGATCTTGGTGGCCGGACTGCCGAGCAGGCCGTCGTAATTGTAGCCCACCAGCCATAGCATGCCGCCGGAAACGGCGAACAGCACCGCCACCGTGACGACCAGGCCGAAGCGGGTCACCCAGTCGATGGAATTGCCGGCGCGGGATGCGGCGGCGGCTTGACCCGGCGCGGCCCAGCCGGCTGCCGGGCTGGCGGGCCGGACGGCGGCCATGTCAGGCCGCCTCGTCGACCAGCAAGGCGCCGGTCGGCAACCGCCCCATGACGGAAATGGCCTGCGAGGCCGCCGCGACATCGCGCATCGGCGTCGAGTTCAGCGTGGCGACGAGCAGGATTTCGTCGGCCATCGCTACCAGCGGCGAGGCATTGAGGTTGTCGGCCAGCGCGCCGCCATCGATGACGACGAGTTCGAAGTTGCGGCCCGCCTGGGCCAACATCTGCTGGGCAAAATAGACGCCCTGCGCTTCCTGGAAGACGGCCTTTGACCGGCCCCTGCCCAAAAGCGCGACATTGCTGCCGGGCGTATACTGGCTCAACGCCTCGATGCCGTATTCGCCGCGCAGCACGTCGAGTACGCCCGGCTGCTGATCTTTCTGGCCGCCGCCGGCATTGGTATCGATGAACAGGATACGGCCGCCCCGGGCGGCCGCGGCATTGGCCAGCAAGCGCGCCACCCTGCCGCGATGCGCGGCGTCCTCGGGCGGCGACGTCACCAGTATGGACGGCACCAGCGGCCAGTCCGGCGGGCGCCGGCCCGACGAGAACATGCGCCTCAGCGCCAGCCCCACAACCGCGTCCGTCTTCTGGCTCGCCGCGGCGGCCGTGCCGCCGAAAGGCCACCAGCGACGGGTGTTGCCCGATTTTGCCGGCACCACGCCAAGCACCGGCGCGTCGATGGCCGATTGCATCTGCGCGCTGGAAAGCACCGTGGGCGAGGAATATTCCGCGATCAGCGCCAGGCCGGTGCCGAGCCCCAGGCCGCCGAAGAGCGCGCCCAGGACAAGCAGCGACAGCGGCGGCCAGCTCTTCTTCAGGGCCGGCATGGCGCTGGAGATGATCCGCGCATTGGTGCTGTCGACGTTGATCTGCTCGCGCGTCTCCTGCACACGCTGCAGATAGTTGGCATAGACGGAGCGAACGGCCTCGAGATCGCGCTGCAACTCGCGCAGCTTGACCGAAGCCTGGTCCGTATCGAGCGACTTGGTCTTCATGCCGGCGACCTTGGCCTCCAGCGCCTGCTGGTTGGCCAGCGCTCGCTCGTAGTCGGTCTCGGCAGCCGCTCCGATGCGGCCGAGCTCTCGCCCGATCAGCGCACGCGTGTCGCGCAGCTGCTGCTGCGCCGCGATCATCGAGGGATGGCGTGGCCCAAGTTCCGTGCCGAACTGCGATACCTTGTCGACAAGCGTCGCCTCCTGCGCCCTGAGGCTCGAAATCACCGAGGAGCGCATCGCTTCCGAGGTCGCGTCCGGCGCCCCGCCCGACCTGCGCAACTGGTCGACCTGCGCCTTCAGCGCCGCAGTGCGGCTTTGCGCCGCCGAAAGCTGCGTATTCAGCTCGGTCAGTTCCTGGTCGCTGACCAGATTGCCCGCCGCCATCACCATGTTGTTGGCGGACCTGTAGGCCTCGACGGCATTCTCGGCCTGCTGGACGCGCTTGCGTTGCTCATCCAGCCGCGCGGCGATGGCGTCCGAAGCGTCCTTGGCCATCCGCGCGCGTGAGCTCGCCTGATCCGCCAAATAGGCCTGCGCGATCGCATTGGCCAGCATCGCCGACTTCTCGGCATTCTTCGTGGTGATGATCACCTCGATGACCAGCACTTTGTCCGCTCGCCGCACCGCCAGGCGTGCGCGCAACGCATCGAGTGTCTTGGCCGTCTTGTCGGCTTCGCCCGACTCCGAACCCAGCAATCCGCCGAGTAAGCGTCCCAGCATGCCCTGCCCGTTGAATTCAGGGTCCTCGGTCAGGTTGGTCGCCTTGATGGCCCTGAGCAGCACCCCCGTCGACTGGACGACGCTGACCTGGCTTTCCACACGGGTTATGCCGCCGTCGGGCGGCACCTGGCTCGGATTGACGTCGTTGCTGACCACCTGCAGGTCTTGCGGGTCGATGATGATTTCCGCCGCCGAGCTGTAGAGCGCCGGCGTCATAAGCCCATAGAGCAATGCGCCGAGGGTCAGCAGCGCGGTGATGGCAAAGATGAGGAAACGGCGGCGCACCAGTATGCGCTTCACGTCGCCCAGCTCGACGGTCGAGGCCGGGTAGGAGGGCGCCGACGGCACCGCTTCGGGCGCGTATTGCATCGCCTCCGGAGCGTATTGTTGCGGCAACGAGAGCAGGGATGATTGCAAGGGTCGCTCCGACAACACTCCATGCGCCTGCAAAGATAAAATTGCGGCTTTGTCTTAGCTATGCTTCCAACTGTTAAAACACTGTTAATTATATTGAGAGCTCTTGTGATTTTTGGCACGGAGTTTGCCTAGAAGAGGCACGGGTGTTGGAACGGCGCAGGCAACGGGGAAACGACATCGAATGGGGCAAAGCTTCATCCGTCCGGCCGTTTCCCGCGTCCAAACACTGCCCAATATCGAACATCACAACGATGAGGATGCGACATGCAGGTGAGCCTGCGCCTGGACAGGGAATGCCCGCGTGCCTTTCACTTGACGCTACTGGAGCGCCTGGCGGCGCTGGCGCATGTCGAGGTCTCCGTCGATCTCAGGCCGGCCGAGGGCGGCATACCACCCAGCGCCGCGGCGCTGTTTCAGCTGGAGACGGCCATCCATGGCCTGTCCGCGAACGGGCTGGCGAAACGCCTGCCGCTTTCGGCGCTGGCACCCTATCAAGCGCGGCCGCCGACAGCGTGCGATCTGGTGATCGACCTCTGCGGCGACGTGCAGCGCGAAGGAACGCGCGTCTGGCGCGTGACCTATGACGGCGCCGCGGGCGAAGCAGCCCTGCTGACGCTGATCCTCGATGGGCGAACGCCGATTGCCCGTATAGAGGAAAACGGCACGATCGTCGCCGAAGGTCGCCTGGGCACCGAATATGGCGGCATCGCGCTTGCCTCGTTCCAGGATATGCTGGCGCGCACCGCGAGCCTGATCCTGGCGGCGATGACCGGCGCGGCGCGGCACGCTCTCCCCGTCCTGCCGGAGCCGGCGCACGGCAATGCCGCGTCCGCCATGCCGTCCGCCGCCAAGCTTGGCGTCAGGGCCGGCAAGGCGCTGGCGCGGCGCGTCGTCCAGAAGATTTATCATCTCTGCTACAACGCCCCGCACTGGAAGGTCGGCTGGCGGCAAACACAGGGGCAGGACCTGCTCGACCTGCGCGCGCATCCGGCAACGGGCTGGCAGGTGCTGCCCGACGACGGCAGCCGCTTCTATGCCGACCCGTTCCCGATCCTGCATCAGGGCAAGGTGACCCTGTTCGTCGAGGACTATATCCACCGTCTGGGCCGGGCCATCATCTCCGCCGTGCCGTTCGGCCCGTCGGGGCCGATCGGCCGCCCGGAACCGGTGCTCGACCTGCCCTATCACCTGTCCTATCCGTTCGTCTTCGAGCGCGACGGCGAAGTCTGGATGGTGCCGGAGAGCTGCGCCAACCGCACGGTCGACCTCTACCGCGCCACCGCCTTCCCTGGCGGCTGGGTCAAGGAAGCGACGCTGCTGTCAGACATCGTCGCCAGCGACGCCACCCTGGTCGAGCATGGCGGACGATGGTGGCTGTTCGCCACCGTCAGGGACGGCGGCGGCGCCTTTTCCGACGCGCTGCATCTGTGGTCGGCGCCGGACTTTCGCGGACCGTGGACGCCGCACCCCAAAAACCCCGTCCTGATCGACATCGCCTCGGCGCGACCGGCGGGCCGCATGGTAGAACGGGAGGGCCAATTGCTGCGCCCCGTGCAGGACTGCCGCAGGAGCTATGGCGCGGCGCTCGGCATCGCAAGCATTGTTTACCTGGACTTGGACGGCATGAGCCAGGTTGTCGAGACCATCTTGACGCCTGGCGCGTTATGGAGCGGGCGCAAGCTGCACACGCTCAACGAGGCGGGCGGCCTTGAATTCATCGACGGTTCCGCGATCGCGCCGCGCTGGAAGCAAACGAGCGGCGGGCGCTGACGACGGCCTGCGCATAAGGTCGATACGGCCCTCCGGCAAAAAGCCCCCGCCAGTCATGGCCGGCGGGGTGAGGCTCTGGAGTAAGCCGGAATCGGTCCGGCATGGATCAACGTATGGAGCGGTGGTTGGTTGCGGCGCCAGAAGCGCATTCCCTTTCCCTTTTTTGGGCCCTTGTGCAAGAACGGCCCCTCGCCCCAGCCGCAATCCCGCCTTTCTTGTCGCGAAATTTTCCTCCTCCGTATGCATGTTGTAAGTCGTTTAATCCGGGATAGATTGCATCCAGAAGGGCGCCAAAACGATCGCGCCGGGAGGAATTCGCCATGTCCGACAGCGCCCTGCCGCTGGTCATCAGCGCGCCCGAACCGCGCACGCTCGACCTCATCTTCACGCCGCCGCAGCTGGCGCGCTTCAAGGCGAAATATCGCATCGTCGAGACGACGCCGGACGGCGTGGCGAAACTGCCGGCCGATGTGCTGGCCGAGGCCCGCTACATCGTCGGCCAGCCGCCGATCGCGGCCGAGACGCTGGAGAAGATGAAGGCGCTACGCTGCGTCTTCAATGTCGAGAGCAACCTCATCGACAACATGCCCTATGAAACGCTGTTCGCGCGCGGCATCCATGTCGTCACAACGGGCCTGGTCTTCGCCGAGCCGGTGGCCGAGCTCGGCCTTGCCATGGCGCTCAACCTCGCCCGCGGCATCGTCGATGCCGACCTTGCCTTCCGCAAGGGCGAGGAATTGTGGGGCGGCGACGGCAACCGGACGGCGCGGCTGTTGTCAGGCGCCGATGTCGGCATCATCGGCTTCGGCGATCTCGGCCGCGCGCTGAACCGGCTGCTGTCGGGTTTCCGCACCAGGACAAAAGTCTTCGATCCCTGGCTGCCGCCGTCGATCCTGATCGACAATGGCGTCGAGCCGGCCTCGATGGACGAGGTGCTATCCGCCAGCGACTTCGTCTTCGTCGTCGCCTCGGTGACCAGCGAGAACCAGGGCTTCCTCGGCGCCGACGCCTTTGCCAGGATGCGCAAAGGCGCGGCCTTCATCCTGCTCAGTCGCGCCGGCGTGGTCGACTTCCCCGCTTTGATGGCGGCGGTGAAGGGCGGCCACATCCTCGCCGCCAGCGACGTCTTCCCCGAGGAGCCGCTGGCGCGGGACCACCCGGTGCGCGCCTTGCCTGGCTTCCTGCGCTCGGCCCACCGCGCCGGCGCGCTCGACATCGCCTTCAAGCGCATGGGCGACATGGTGCTGGAGGACATGGACCTGATCGACCGCGGCCTGCCGCCGCTGCGCTCCAAGCGCGCCGAGCGCGAAACGGTCTCGCGCATGCGCTCAAAGCCGGTGGACAGGAACTGACAGGGCGGCGACGTCCCTCGCGTCGCTTGACAAAAGCATGGCCAGCGACGACCCTCGCCCGGCCCATCTGGGGCTCGGCAAGCGGCAGGGACCGTCGGCGGTAATGGCGCAGCTGGCGGGCTCAAGGCCAATCGGTCCGGCCGGCCAAGCGGTCCGGTTCTCTTTTTTCGCCATGGCAAGGCGGCAAGAGCGGCCCTTGCCATGAGGCTGTCGAAAACGCGACGGAGCGCGATGCTCAACACGATCGATTATGGCGGCAAGGAAGCCGATATCGTCCACGCGCTGGAGGAAGACATCATCTTCGGCAGGCTGGCGCCCGGCGCGCGCCTAGTCGAGGACGTGCTGCTCGCCCGCTTCCCGGTGTCGCGCCATACCATTCGACAGGCGCTCTATCAGCTCGAAAGGCTAGGCGTCGTCACGCGCGAGCGCAACAAGGGCGCCATGGTGCGGCGGCTGTCGCCCGACGAGGTACGGCAGATCTACGAGGTGCGCGAGATGCTGCAGCGCCAGGCGGCGCTGATGATCCGCCTGCCGGCGAGCGATGCGCTGATCGAAGAGCTGACGCAGATCCTCCGCATCTATAACGACCATGTCGAGAGCGGCTACCTGCGCGGCATCCACGAGGCCAATGATCGTTTCCATCTCACCATGTTCTCGGCCTGCGGCAATGCCTATCTGGTGGCCTCGATCGAGCATTACATGCGCCTCAGCCTGCCGGTGCGGGCTAACTCGCTGGCCGACAGGGAAAAGCTCGACATCTCGCGCCAGCACCACGCGATGATGATCGAGGCGCTGAAGCGCCGGGACAATTGGGTGCTGGCGCAGCTCTGCGTCGACCATTTGCAGCCCAGCAAGGCGTTCTATCTCCAGGAGATCGAGAGCGGCTGAGACCGCCCTGGCTAAAAGGCGCAAGACTGATAACAGGCCGAGCGGCGCCGGCGCCTTCTATCTCACCTTCACGACCACCTTGCCCTTGGCGCGCCCCGTCTCGACATAGGCCAGCGCCTCGTTGGTCTTTTCGAATGGGAATACCTGATCCATGACAGGGTGTATGACGCCGGATCGGATAAGTGACGTGATCCTGTTCAGCTGATCGCCCTGCGCCCACATGAACAGGAACGAATATCCGACCCCGGCGCGTCTGGCCCTGCCGCGTATGCCGCGGCTCAGCAGGCGCAGGACCAGTTTCAGGACAATGTTGAGGCCTTTGTCCCTGGCAAATTCGGGATCCGGTGGACCGGAGATGGAGATGAGCTTTCCGCCCGGCTTCAGCACATGCAGGGATTTCTCGAGCGTCTTGGCGTCCTGGCTGTTCAGGACGACGTCGTAGCCATGCAGGACCTTCTCGAAGTCCTCCTTCTTGTAGTCGATGACGACATCGGCTCCGAGACGTCTCACCAGATCGGCGCTCGCGACGCTGGCCGTCGTCGCAACCGTGGCGCCGAGATGTTTTGCCAGTTGGATGGCGAATGTCCCCACGCCGCCGGAGCCGGCCTGGATGAACACCTTCTGCCCTTTCTTCAGCCCTGCCCTGTCGACGAGCACCTGCCAGGCGGTCAGGCCGACCAGCGGAATGGAGGCCGCCTCCTCCATGCTGAGACTGTCGGGCTTCAAGGCCACGTCGGCTTCTTCGACGGCGATGAATTCGGCGAATGTCCCGATCCGTCCGTCGCGCGCCCGCGCATAGACTTCGTCGCCGGTCTTGAATTTGCGTACTTTCGACCCGACGCGAATGACGATGCCGGCCACGTCATGGCCAAGGATGAATGGCGGGCGGTAAGGCAATATGAGTTTGAACTTCCCGTCCCGGAGTTTGGAATCGAGAAGGTTTACGCCAGCGGCGTGGACCTCGATCAGGACATCGTTGTCGCGCGGTTCCGGCTCAGGCATCTCTGCAAGCCGCAGGGCGCCCTTCTTCTGATATTTGTCGACGACAAAGGCTTTCATCATATTCGCTTTCTTGAAATGAATCCCGATATCGGACAGGCTGGGCTTTCGGGGCAGCGAAACTGCTTGTGCGGGCACCGACTTGGTACGCTCCGTTCAGGCAGGCAGGCGGAACTGCTTGCGCAAGGTCTTGTCGAACGTCGCGGCGGGCGCGAACCGCCGCAGCGTGCTGACCAGCCGGGCTGTCTTGCCGGCGGTGTAGCGTCGGCGCTGACGCTTCTCGGTGGCGGCCCTGAGTACCACATTCGCCACCGCTTCCGGAGGGTCTGCTTTCGGCATCACGTCGCGAAGCAATGCGTCGATACCGGCGCGGGCCTGATCGTATTCCTTCATGACGGAATCGGGCTCGAGCCCGTTCTGGTCGAACACGGTGCGCACGAAGGCAGGTTCGATGACCGAAACCCGGATGTTGAAAGCGCGAACCTCGTGGTCGAGCGATTCCGAATAGCCTTCGAGCGCGTGCTTTACGGCGGAATAGTGGGCCGAATACGGCGCGGGAACCAATCCCAGGATCGAGCCGATGTTGACGATGCGCCCCTCGCCGCGCCGCCGCATCGACGGCAGCACCGCGTTGATCATCCGCATGACGCCGAACAGATTGACATCGAACAGGGCCTTGGACTGGGAAACCGAGGATTCCTCCGCGCCTCCCAGCAGCCCGACGCCGGCATTGTTGACCAGAAGGTCTATCCGGCCGGTCCTGGCGAGGACATCTGAAACCAGAGCTGCGACCGACGCGTCATCGGTCACGTCACAAACCAGCATCGATATCCCGTCCGAGCCCTGGCCTGATATTTTGCGGCTGGTGCCGAAGACGGTGAAACCCGCCCGCGCCAAAGCCTCCGCGCTGGCGCGGCCGATGCCGGAGGAGGCGCCGGTCACGATCGCCGTCTTTCCTGAATTCCGGTTCATCTGGTGACTCCGAACTCGAGAGGTCTTGCCTCTCGGCGATGATTGAATTATGATCGTAATATCACATTACGGGTGTAATGCAATAGGGAAGCGGAAGGAGCGCCATGCGCTACGAAAAAGGCCGGAAGGACGCATCACGCAGCCGGATCATGGAGGTCGCCGCCGAACGGTTTCGCAGTGACGGCATCGCCGCGTCCGGGCTGGCAAGCATCATGAGCGACGCCGGCATGACGAACGGCGCCTTCTATCCACACTTTCAATCCAAGGCCGAACTCGTCCGCGAGAGCATGGTCGCGGCACTGGAGGCTCAGTCGCAGCAATTGCAGGGGGCGTTGGCCTCGGGAGGGCTGGAGTTGGCCCTGGGGATGTATCTGTCGCCCGAGCACCGGGATCATCCGGAGACCGGCTGTGCTTCGGCGGCGCTGTTGCCCGAAATCGCGCGTCAGCCATCCGAGACCCGCGCGCTCTACACCGAACGATTGATGACTCTGGTGCGCCAGCTATCGGCGCAGTTGCCGCCTGGAATCCCTGATCCGGAGGGCGTTGCATTGGGCGTTTTCGCGGCGCTCATCGGCGCCCTTCAACTGTCCCGCGCGGTGGAGGGAACTGAATTGTCCGATCGCATGCTGACGGCGGGAGCGGAGGCGGCGCGGACTCTGGTCCAGCCGCGCTAGGGAGAAGAGGAAGGCGCTATCCCGTGCGATGTGCCCCCGCTGCAAATCTAACGATGCAGCCAAACGAAGAAAAAAGCGGAAAGTTTCGCCGCCGTTGAACAATATATTTGTTCAGACCGGGCCTCAGCTGACATGGCGAACCGGAACTTTCCTCCAAACCTTCCGTTTCTTTGAAGATCGTTGCTTCGACGGTCGAAGAGCAACAGGGAAGGATCCTATCATGAACATCAAGATGATCTGCGTCGGCGCGATGACGCTTTCGATGCTCGCGGGCTCGGCCCTCGCCGCCGCGAACAAGGGCACGTCGGCACTCGACGACCCGGCCAAGATGCAGCCCTTCTACACCGACTCCAGCATGAAGAAGATGCGCAGCAGCGACGAGTTCACGAAGGCGTGGAAAGCGCTCACTCCGGAAGACCAGAAGATGATGATGACGGCCTGCGACGACGAGGCCAAGGACGCCAACGCCGCCAACAGCCATCCAGAATTCTGCAGCAGCGTCAAGGCGAATGGCGGCAGCAAATAGACCGGCCTAGAAGCAGGCTTTTGTAGCCCGCACCCTGAAGACAGCCCCGTCCCGCGGGGCTGTTGTCATGCGCCGACGCGCCGGCCGGTTTCGGCGTCGAACAGATGCGCGCAGGCGCGGTCGACCTCGATGCGCACCGGCTGGCCCTGCTTGAGCGCCAGCCGCTCGCGGAAAAGGCAGTCTATCTCCTCGCCGCCGCAGTCGACCTTGGCGAAGATCTCCGAGCCGGTGGCTTCCAGCAGCGTGACGCTGCCAGGTATGCCTTGGCTGCTGGCGCGGATGTGTTCGGGGCGGATGCCGTAGACCAGCTCTCCGCCCGGGACCTGTGCCGGATGAAGCGGCGCCGGCAGCGGCAAGGTCAGCCCGCCTGCGCTGCGGAAGACGCCTTCCTCGATGCGGCCGCGAATGAAATTCATGGCGGGCGAACCGATGAAGCCGGCGACGAAGAGATTGGCCGGCTGGTCGTAGAGGTCGAGCGGCGCGCCGACCTGCTCGACCAGGCCGTCATGCAGCACCACGATCTTGTCGGCCATGGTCATGGCCTCGATCTGGTCATGCGTGACATAGATGGTGGTGGTGCCCAGCCGCTGGTGCAGCGCCTTGATCTCGCCTCGCATCTGCACGCGCAGCTTGGCGTCCAGGTTGGAGAGCGGTTCGTCGAACAGGAAGACTTGCGGGTCGCGCACGATGGCGCGCCCCATGGCGACACGCTGGCGCTGGCCGCCCGAAAGCTGGCGCGGGAAGCGGTCGAGCAGCTTTTCCAGGCCGAGGATACTCGCCGCCCTGTTGACGCGGCCGGCGGTATCGGCCGGATCGGCTTTCTTGATCTTGAGCGCGAAACCCATATTGTCGGCCACCGTCATATGCGGGTAGAGCGCGTAGTTCTGGAACACCATGGCGATGTTGCGGTCTCGCGCCCTGAGATCGTTGACGACCCGCTCGCCGATGGCGATCCTGCCGGCCGAGATCGTCTCCAGCCCCGCGATCATGCGCAGCAGCGTCGACTTTCCGCAGCCCGAAGGTCCGACCAGGATCACGAACTCGCCATCGGCGATGTCGACGCTGACGTCGTGAATGATCCTGGTCGCTCCGAATGCCTTCTGCACATTGTTGATGGTCACCGCTGCCATTTCATGTCCTCACCTGGAAAGAGTGTCGTCGGCTTCAGCCGCCCTTGACCGCGCCGGCGGTCAGCCCGGCGACGATCTGCCTTTGCGCGAACATGGTCAGCACCAGCACCGGCAGCGTCACCACCAGTGCGGCGGCGGCCAACGGCCCCCAGCTCACCTGCTCGTAGGAGAGCATGTTGTAGACCGCGACCGGCAAGGTCCGCGTCTCGCGGCTGGCCAGCACCACGCCAAAGACGAAATTGTTCCAGGAGAAGATGATGGACAGGATGAAGGCCACCACGATGCCTGGCCGGGCGATGGGCAACGCGACCAGCCGGAACACCTGCCATGAGGAGGCGCCGTCCATGCTGGCGGCCTCCTCCAGCTCCATCGGCGTGGTTTCGAAATAGCCGATCATCACCCAGACCACGATCGGCACCGTGACCACGAGATGGATGATGATCTGCGGCCACAGCGTGCCCAATATGCCCGCCCACTGGAACAGCAGGAACAGCGGGATGAGATAGGACAGCCCCGGCGTCATGCGCGCGATCATGATGACGACCGCCGACCGTTCGGCCTTGAGCCGCGCTATGCCGTAGCCGGCAGGCACGCCGATCAGCAGCGCCAAGAGCGTCGCCGTGCCGGTCACCAGCACCGAGTTCCAGAAGTAGAGCAGGAAATTGTTCTCCTCGAACACCTTGGCATAGTTCGACCAGGCCACGTGCTCGGGGATGAAGACCGGCGGCGAGGCGCCGTTGTCGATCTCGAATTTCAGGGACAGCGAGATCATCCAGAGGAAGAACAGGATCGCCGGCGAGACGAAGACCAGGGCGGCGAAGAACAGGCCGATCCGGTTGAGCAGTCGCGAACGCATCTATTTGCCCTCCGCGTCGGTCCAGCGGCTGCGCTGGCGCAGCATCAGCAGGACGAAGGACAGCGCTACGATAAGAACGAAGAACACCACCGCCATGGCGGAGCCGTAGCCGACGTCGTAATAGGAGAAGGCGATGTTGTAGAGATAGATGTTGATGGTCTCGGAGGCCGTGCCCGGTCCACCCTGGGTCATCGCATAGATGATGTCGAAGCTCTTCAGCGCGTCGATCGTGCGGATGATCACCGCGATCATCAGGAACGGCGCGATCATCGGCAAGGTCAGGTACCGGAACTGCTGCCAAGCATTGGCGCCGTCGATCTCGGCGCTCTCGAAGGGTTCGCGCGGCACCGAGGCCAGCCCGCCCAGCACGATCAGCATCACCAGCGGCGTCCACTGCCAGGTCTCGACAGCGACCAGCGAGGGGATGACCGTCCTGGCGTTGAATATCCATTCCTGCGCCGGAATGCCGACCAGCGACAGAAGGTAGTTGAGCACGCCGAGTTGCGGATGGAACATCATCGTCCAGACCAGCGCCACGGCGACGGGCGTGGCCATCATCGGCATCACGAAAATACCGCGCAGCACGCCGCGCAGCGGGAACCGGGCATCGAAGATCAGCGCCGCGACCGTGCCGAGCAGCATCGGCGCGGCCACCGAAAGGAAAGTGTAGGACAAAGTGTGCGCGAGCGATTCCCAGAACCGCCCATCGCCGACCAGTCGCAGATAGTTCTCCATCCCCGCGAAGCTTCGCGACTGGCCAAGCGTCCAGCGGTTGACGCTCATCCACAGCGTGAAGGCCCAGGGAAAGACGATGACGGCGCCGACGACGACCAGCGCGGGGACGACGAAGGGCCAGTAGCTGGGAGCCAGCTTGACGGGCCGGCCCCCCTCGCTTGCCTGTTTCGTCACCCCGGTACGATCGGTCGTCGCCCCGGCGCGATCCGTCGTCGCCCCGGCGCGACTCGTCGTCGCCTCGGCGCGCTCTGGGGCAGTTGCGGACATCAGCCTTGCTCGCTCCTGTCGAGGACCGGCTGGAACTGTTCCGTCGCCTTCTTTAGTTCCTCCGCCGGGTCGGCCCCGGCGAGCAGGTTGCTGAGCGCCACGCCGTAGATGTCGCGGAATTCGGTGACCGGGATGATGACCGGCAGCGCCAGCCGGCTGACATTGCCGGAGCCGACCACGGCATCGAGCCAACTCGCCGGCATGGTCACGCCTTCGCGCACCTTGGGGTCTTCCAGCACCGATTTGCGGAACGGCACGCCGGCACCTGCCTGCAGCAGCCGCGCGCCCATGCCGGCCGACACCGCCCATTGGCAGAAGAGATAGGCGGCTTCCTTCTTCTCGCTGGCCGTTGTCACGCCGAGCCCGTCGCCGAACGTACCCGAGGCATGCGCCTTGGGGCCCTTGGGCATGACGCCGTAGCCGACCTTGCCGACCACCCTCGACTTCTCCGGATTTTCCATCGGCGGCGCGAAACCGACGCCGTCGAACCACATGCCGATCTTGCCTTGCAGGAAGGCGGATTGCGCTTCGGCCCAGTTGAATCCGGTGACGCCGGGCGGCGCGGATTTGGTCATCAGCCGCTGGTAGAGGGCGGCCGCCTCCACCGCCTCGGGCGCGGTGGTGCGCAGCTTGCCCTTGTCGTCGAGCGGCGTCATGTCGTAGCCGAGCATCAGCGAGGTCCAGACCGGCGTGTTGGCGTTCTTGAGGCCGCGCGCGACGAAACCGTAGGTGTTGGTCGACGGGTCGGTCAGAGCCTCCGCGGCTGAAACGAGCTGATCGAAGGTTTCGGGGTATTTGAGGCCCTTGGCCTCGAACAGCTCCTTGTTCCAGTAGATTATCCAGTAGTCGACCGAGAACGGCAGCGAGCGCAGCACGCCCTGGCCGTCCTTGGCGAACAGCATGCCGGCATCGGCAAAGTCCTTTTCGACCAGGCTCGGATCGGTCAGCGTCGGGTCGGCAAGGTAGCCCGATATGTCGGCCAGCCAGCCGCCCTTCTCGAACTGCCGCTTCTGCACATGGTAGCTCAGATGCACGACGTCGAAGCTGGGTTTGCCGGAGCTGAGCTCGATCACCGTCTTCTGGCGCTGCTGCTGCTCGGGCGTCGCCTCGGCATTGACCTTGATGCCCGTCAGATCCTCGAACTCGGCGAGATATTTGATCAGCGTGTCGCTGCGCGGGCTTTTCACCAGATTGACGTCGAGCGTCGTGCCCGCGAAGCGCTTCCAGTCGACGCCGGCGGCAAGGCTCGGGCGGATACCGGCAAGGCCGGCGCCGGCGAGCATGGCGGCGCCCGCAAGGAGCTGCCTTCTGGTTGGGTTGAATGGATTGGACGGCATTTCTTCCTCCCGGTTGCTGTCGTTGTCGATTGCGCCGCGACAGGCACGGCGCGGCCTGCTTCCTCAGATATGGAGCGCCAGCCGGCGCGCATTGTCGATATGCTGGCTGATCGCCTCTACCGCCTTTTGTGGATTGCGGCTTTCGAGGGCTTCGATCACGCTCAGATGCTCGCGCATCACCGGCACCACGCGCCCGTCGATGCGGAACCGTTCCTGGTGGATCAGGCGGATCTTCACCGAATTGACCAGATAGGCCTTGGCAATGATCTCGTTGCCGAGCGCATCGATGAAAGTATCGTGCATGGCCCAGTCGATGGTCTGAGCCCTGGCCTCCATCTCCGGCGTCGGGGTCTGCGCCAGCGCCTGCGCAAGCATGTCCTCATGCTCGCGGCGCAAGCGCGCGAGTTCGTCGTCGGAGGCGCTGACGGTGAACAGCGCCACCGCCTCGCGCTCCATGAACAGGCGGAACTGGAAGGCCTCGCGGATCAGGCTGATGTCGATATGCGCAATCTGCATGCCGCGCTGCGGGATCGTCGTCAGCAGCCCCTCGGCTTCCAGGCGCGGCACGATCTCGCGGATGGCGCCAAGCGGCAGGCCGGTGAAGGCGACGAGTTCGCGCTGCGACACGAACTGGCCCGGCTTGAGGTCGCGTGCCAGCAAATGCCGCGTGAAGCTGGCATAGGCCTGCTCCCGCAGATTTGTCTGGTCGCCGCCATTGGCCATTTCAGCGCTTCCCTTCCCGTCAGGCCGCCGCGGCCGCGAAAAGAGTGTCGTAGGCAGCGCCAAGCTGCTGGCGCCCCGGCGCCGCGATCGGCTCGAGCGGCGGCCGCACCGCCAGCCAGCGCTCGTCGCCGGTTTTGCGCGCCACCATCACCTTGACCGCCGGAATGACCGGGTGCTTGAGCAGCTCGAGCACGAAACGCTCGACCCGCGCATCGTCCTGCCCCATCTGCGCCATGGCGAGGACCTCGCCGGCGGCGAAATTGGCCATGCCCGAAATCGCGCCCTGGCCACCGATCCTGACCGCCCGCGCCAGATGCCGCTCGTCACCGATCAGGATCACCAGATCGCCATGGGCGCCGAGCAGCGCCTCGCTATAGGTCCAGTCGCCGCCGGAATCCTTGACGCCGGCGACCACGTCCGGAAACGCCTGGCGCAGCCGGCCGATCAGCCCCAGCGAAAGCTGCACCGTGGTGACCGAGGGAATGTTGTAGAGCAGCACGCCGCGGGCCAGCGGACCGAGAGCGGCAAAGACAGCGGAAAACCAGCCGAAAAGGCCATCGTCGCCGATATTCTTGAAATAGCTGGGAGGGGCAAGGAGGATGTTGCGGGCGCCGCGCTGCAAGGCATGCCGAGCCTGCTCGGCTGCATCCTCGGCCGCATCGACCAGCACGCCTGCGACAAGCTGATGCGGCGCGATGCCGGCCGCCAGCATCGCCTCGGTGACAGCCCGCCGCTCCTCGGTGCCGACCGAAGCGCCCTCCCCGGTGGTGCCGAAAAGCGTCACACTGGTGCAGCCCTGCGCCAGGCAGCTTCGGGCCCACGTCACCATGGGTGGAATGAGGATTTGCCCCGACGCATCGAAAGGCGTGGCCAGAGCAACCGAAAGACCAAAACGCGATGTCACCAGCGAGCCTCCAAAAGAGCAGTTCGCAGGTAGTGCTATCACGCTAACATGTTAGTCGTAAATAGGGCGGGCACCATTTACCGGAAACATAAGATGTGAGGCGTCCGGCGGCAGGCGTCATCCATGCCTCGCGTCACCGTCATCTCCGTTTCTGCCGCTGTCCTTTTTCCTGCCATGTTGCGTTGCGAAAGATTTGTTGCATTGCGATACGATCCGCCCCGACTAACAATGGTCGCGGGTTGGGCTTGCACGAAGGATTTGTCGTGGCAGCATCGTTCCGACCCGATATCGAGGGAATGCGCGCACTGGCGGTAGCAGGCGTCGTCGCCTATCATTTCGGCCTCGCCGCCCTGCCCGGCGGCTTTGCCGGGGTCGACATCTTCTTCGTTATCTCCGGTTATCTCATCACAAGACACCTTTTGCAGGAGATCGGCGAGAGCGGCCGGCTGAACCTGTGGCGCTTCTATGCCCGCCGCGCCCGGCGGTTGCTGCCGGCCTCGCTGTTCGTCATCCTCGCCACGCTGCTGGCCGGCGCCTTCATCCTGTCGCCGGAGGAACAGGCGCTCTATTCGAAGGGCGCGATGTTTGCCTCGGCCTATATGATCAATCTGTGGCTGATCCGCTGGTCGTTCGACTATTTCGCCTCCGATGCCGCCAACAACCCGTTCATCCATTTCTGGTCGCTGTCGGTGGAGGAGCAGTTCTACCTCGCATGGCCGGCGCTGCTTGTTCTCGCCGCATGGCTGCGGCCGGGACGGCGCGCGGCGATCGTGGTCATCGGCGTCACCGGCCTGGTGTCGTTCGTGGCCTGCGCCTGGCTGACCAGCGTTTCGCCGCCCTGGGCTTTCTATTTCTCGCCGCTGAGGGCCTGGGAGTTCGCCGCCGGCGGGCTTGCCACGACGGTGCCGGCAAATTTCCTCCAGCACCACCCGCGGCTGCGCGCCGCGCAAGGCTGGCTCGGCCTGGCGCTGATCGTGCCCGCCTATCTGCTGCTGGACGAGGCGCTGCCCTTCCCCGGCCTGCTGGCGCTGCTGCCGGTCGTCGGCACGGTGCTGCTGCTGGTCGGCGGGGCAGGCGAGCGCCAAACGGGTGGCAAGCTGGCCGGCGGCCCCACGGCTGTCCTGTCGCTGCAGCCCATGCAATGGATCGGCAGGCTCTCCTATTCGCTCTATCTCTGGCACTGGCCGGTCATCGTCTATGCGGGAATGGTCACCGCGGAGCTTTCCGTGCTGGACAGGTTTGCCTGCCTGGCACTGACGCTGATGCTCTCCATCTTCACCTATCACGTCATCGAAAACCCCGTGCGCCGCAACGGCTGGCTGATGGCAAGCGCCGCCCGCGCGCTCGTGCCCGCGGCGCTGCTGACCGGCGCCGGCGTGGTCGCGGCCTACGCCAATGCCAAGTTTGCCGTTCACGAACTCGATCCGGAGCAGCGCGTCATCGCCCAAAGTGCGGCGCGTCCATCCACCGCGCGTGCCAGGGGCGGCTGCGTGCTCGACTACGAGACCGTCACCCCGAAGCCCTGCGTGTTTGGCGCCAAGGATGCGAAAGGCACGATCGCGCTGTTTGGCGATTCACATGCCGACCACTGGTCGACGCCGCTGATCGAGGCGGCCGAAAAGCGCGATTACCGGGTGGTTACCTGGCTCAAATCCTCGTGCCGGGCGTCCCGGCTGTCGACATGGTCGAGCAAGCTGAAGCGCGACTACGCCGAATGCGACCAGTGGCGCGAGCAGTCGATCAAGGAGATCCTGGCGCTGAGGCCGGCCCTGGTGGTGATCTCGGAAATAGCCCTGACCAGTTCGCGCAAGATGGCCGCCGGCAAGGATGAGCCCGACAGTCAGGACGCGGAGTGGAAGACTGGCCTGCGTTCAACACTGGAGACGTTCAGCAAGGCCGGGCTGAAAGTCGCCTTCATTCGCGACGTGCCCTTCAACGACGAGCAGGTCGACACCTGCGTGGCGCGTGCGCTGTGGCGCGGCGACACGCCCTCGCTCTGTGATCAGACGCGCGCCTATGCCGCCAACGACGCCATGGCCGCGGTGGAGCGCGACGTCGTGCGCAGCATTCCGAACGCCCGCTATGTCGATATGACCGACCAGTTCTGCAACCAGACCACCTGCCATGTCTTCATCGGCGGCAAGATCGCCTTCCGCGACCGCCACCATCTGGCGACCGCTTTCGCCGAGACGCTGGAGAAGCCGCTGGAGAAAGCGCTGTTTTAGAAGGGGTTAGCGTCCCTTCTTCAAAGGCGCGCTGCCAAGGCGCCGCCCCCTCACAGCGCGCGCGGGCACGAAACATTGGTTTACCGGCTTTATGGGAACAGGGCCGCGAGGGCAGCGTTTATTAGATGAGCCTTAAAGAGGAGGTTGCCATGAAGAAACTCTTGCTCGCATCCGTGATTGCCGTCGCTTCGGCGGTGGCCGTGATCGCCCCGGCAAATGCCGCCAGCATCACCCTTGGCATCGGCAACGGCTATGACGACGATTATTATGTTCCCAGATATCGTCACCACTATCGCGATTATTCCGACGATGACGGCTACTATCGCCGCTACAGCATGTATGACGAGAGCTACCGTCCGCGTTATTACGGTCATCGTCGCTGCCACACCGAGGTGATCAAACACTGGCGTCATCACCATCGGGTCATCGAGAGAGTCCGCGTCTGCAGGCGTTGACCTGACAACCAATCCGGCCGGCATCGCGCCGGCCGGATTGTCGTGCCCAGCCCATGCCCAGGAATGGCGCCACTGCCGTGCGCGCTGCGCCTGTCATCCGGCTACTATTTTCGCATCATCATCCCGTAGTGCATCGCCAGCAGATCGAGCCCGATTCTCAACAGCTTTGCCGCCACGTCCCTGCCCTCGCTCATCTCTCCCGCCACGCCTCTGACCGACTGCTCCAGGCACACGATCTTCCGCACCACGTCGACCACTTCCCAATGGCCGAGCGCGCGGGTCGCTGCGGCGTGCGACCGTCCGGCATTGAGCACGCTGTCGGTGATGCCGCCGCTTGTCCTGTCGCCGTCGACGCGTTCGCTCCAGCGCATCGGCTTGATATCAGCCTGCTGGCTGGCGCGGAAATCCTCGCGGTAGCGCAGACCGGCTTCGCGCTGCTGGCGCGACAGCGAGGTGATGCCCAGCAGCGGATCGATGCTGCGCACCCGCACGATACCACCGGTGGAGGTATGGCCGTCATTGGACACCTCATAGACGCGCCGCGCCTCCGACGTGCCGGTTGCGAGCCGCTTGCGGCCGAACTCATCGTCCCGCAACGCGAAATCATGGCCGACCTCGCGGCGGATGCGCACCTGCTCGGCCTCGCCCTTCGGCAGCTTCGGCGTCTGCGGTTTGGCTGATCTGGCGGCTTTCTTGCTCATGGCTGCGTCCTTGTGGGGAGTGGATTGAGGTGCTGGCTGGCGGGGCAGCAATCCCTGGCGAAATTGGCTGCGTGCGCCGGAACCAGCGGCGAGGCTGGGCGTTGTGCCGCACCAAACCAACAGGAGGTATGCCCATGACCGCCTTCATGCCGGTGACCTTGCGCTTCTGCGACAACAAGACCATGCTGGTGGGCTCCATCGCCCAGGCGGCGACCGCGCTTCGCCGGCAATGGCCTGACAAGACGGCCACCGCCTATCTGGATGCGGCAAGGCTGGTCAGGCTCGCCATCGACGGGAGCTGCCGCCAGCGCGTCGCCTTCGAGGCTTTCACCAAGGCGGCCGGGCAGCAGGGGCTGCTGGTGGCAAAGCCGCGTAGCCGCGCCCATGAATGGCTCGACGCCGCCGCGGGCCCGTGAGGCGGCTGAAAACGTGATGCAACCGCGCCGCCGCCTTGCACGTTGATAGGGGCTGGCTTCCGAGCCGCGCACAACGCCAAGGTAACCGCCGTGGGTACCATGAAAACAGGATCTCCGCTCAAAGTATGCCTGGACGGGCATGTCGAGGTGATCGACAGCGTCGTTGAGGCAGCCGACTTCCTGCAGCGCTGGCCGGTTGAACGGCGTGGTCACGTCTACCGCAGTGCGCTCAACGCGTGCAGTGCGGCCATCGCGGCGCAGATTTCGCACGCCGACGCGATGAAAGCGTTCACCGGCTTCGCGCGGGTTACCCGCATATTGGCCGGCGATGACGGCCGGCCAGCGATGCCTGATGCAATGAGCGTGCGGATGCCAAAGCAGGGCCACGATCTGCCAAAATAAAAGCGTTGCGTGGCCGCCGTTCTCGCCAGATCGCCAACACTGCAAAAGAAAAGCCAGCGTTGCAGCAAGCTTCTTTCTCCCCGTCTTATGGAGAGAAATGCTTAGCAGGCCAATGAGAGGCGCCAACGCTTCGATACCTTGCATCTGAACCAATCTCCCAAGCTCTCGGATGTGTTCCCAATCCTGACCGGCGTTGCCTCCTGCCGGCATCATCTCCCGAGAACGGGGGAAGGTAGCTCACCCCGCCTCGCAGACACGCCGGTGGAAGCGCGCCTGGTGATAGGTGCAGTAGCTTTTCATCGCCCTTGTGCGCATGCCGCAGCACAGCATGTGGACGCCCGGCCGGCCTCCGGGAGCATCGTTTTCCGGATTTTGCTCCAGCGTCAGGTCAAGCGGAGCGCGGCAGCGGCCGAACAGGCAGTCGACGAAGCGCATTGCCACGCCATGCGGCTGGCGGCCGATCGGGCTTCGCCGCGGCACCGGTACCTCGAGGCGGTAGGCTTGCCCGTCCGCGATCAGCACGCCGGCCTCGCGCGCTGCGAGGCGCTCCGCGCCTTCACCCTTCGGCACGCGCTTGCGTCCGGCCTTGGCGGCGCGGTCGGCGGCCTTGTCATTCGCCCTCTCGGCTGCCGCGATGCGTTTGCTGTTGGCAAAGCCGATCGAACTCAGCATGGCGTTGCGGTGAACGATGCCGATGATGGCGTCGCGCGACACCGGGCTGCCTCGCGACGCGCTGAACCGAGCCGCGATGCGCGAGGCGGAAAGTCCGTCCGTCAGCCAGCCGGCGATCGCCTGCAATTCCTTGTCGCCGTAAAGTGCCATGTCCTGGTCTCCGTCCATTGCGCGGCCGCGGCAGCGCGCGACGCGGCCAGCGAGTGTCGGTGTCGGCCCGCCGCAGGCGGTGGGCATTGTCGGGTTCGATCCGGCCTGTCGGCCGTTGGATTGGCGGCCTCAGCCCGGCCGGCCGTCCAGCGCGGCGAGGCGCGCCAGCCGCGCCTCTGCCGTCACCCGGTCGGGTGCGGAAACCGCCCTGCCCGTCAGCCTGTCGAGCAGGATCACGGTGCCGTCCTCGGTGCGTATCAGGGAGCGGACCCGCGCCGCGCTGAATTGGGGGCCGGAGCCGCGGGGAGCGGCGGCTCCGGCCGTTCCGGCCGCGCCGGTGACGGGCGGACCGGACGTGCGGCTGATGCATCGGGGCAATCAGCCTCACGCTTCGCCCTGGCCGGGGAGGAGGACAGCCGGGGCGAAAGGGAATGAGCGAGGGCGCTTTCGACTCGGAAGGGGTTGAGCTTTTGCATGAACGGATATAAGCATAACTCAAAAACTTATGCAAGCCATTCTTTCATGGACGAAAGCAGCGCTTGTTGGTCACATGGGCGCCATGGTGAAAACGCAACTGTCGATCAAGGTCGGGGCGGCAATCCGCCAGGCGCGCAAGCAGCGCGGCCTGGTCATGCGCCACATCGCCGAGCACAACGACACCGACGTCGCCGCCGTCGGCAATTGGGAAACCGGTCGCAACCTGCCCAAGACGGAAAACCTCCTGAAGACTGCCGCCTTTCTGCGTGTCGACCCGGTCGCGCTCGGCAAGGGCGAGGTGGTTTTCCTCGACGATGCCGGACCGGTCAACGACGCCGAGATCGTCACCGACGCCGGGCCGCCCCCCGCCGGGCCGATGGACATCCAGGTGCTGGGCGCCGCCGTTGGCGGCGACGACGGCGATTTCACCTTCAACGGCGAGCCCGCCGGCTACGTCCAGCGCCCACCCGGCATCCGCAACCTGGCCAAGGTGTTCGCGCTGCATGTGCTCTCGGATTCCATGGTACCCCGTTACGAGCCCGGAGACCTGATCTATTGCGGCGGCCGCGATGCCGTCCCGGGCGATCACGTGGTGATCGAAACCTTCCCGGAAGAGAACGAACGCAACGGCAAGGCCTTCATCAAGAAATTGGTCAAGCGCACCGCCGCCGAACTGGTGGTCGAACAGTACAATCCGCCGAAGACGTTGACCTTCAACCGCTACGCCATCAAGCAGGTCTGGCGGGTCATTCCGTTGAAGGAATTGCTGGGCTATTGAGGGCGACGGGGCAATTCTTCCTCCCACAAGGAGAGCAGGCAAAACCCAGCGTCGATGCCACCTCACGCCCGCCCCGATCCCTCCAGCGGCATCTCGCGCTCGCTCAGCATCAGCGCCTCGCTGCGCACGCGCTGGCGCTCGTTGATAAACGCCGCCCGGATCTGGATCGCCGTGCCCGGCAGCCCGTCGGCGCGGCAGGCCGAGCAGACCAGCCGGCCCGAAAGCGCTGCCAGCGGCGTATTGCCAGTCACGCCGAAGCGCCGCAGCTGATCGGGCTTCCACCACCTGTTGCGGCCGCAATCGGCGCATTCGACCGATATCGAAACGACATCCGCAATCACTGATCCCTTGCCCGTCAATGCCATCGCGGCTCGCCTTTTTGTTCCTTGTTTGTTCGCATATTCCTGTGTTTTGAAACGAGAGTCGAGTCGCATCTTTCAGGGCTCCGCAAAAGTTTCTCTTTCGCCAATTTTTGAGTTATGCTTCTATATGACTTGCAAAGCCGAGTCGGCGCGCGTGCAGCACCCCGGGAGAGACGATGGACGCCCTTGCCGCCGATTTCGCTCATGCCTGCGGCTATGACGGCGACAGTCACGCCCTCATCGAGGCTTTCGCGAGAATCCGCGAACACGGCATCCGCCAGGCGCGCCTCGGCCATTTCAGGCGCAAGGCGGTCGTCGACGCGCTGAAACAATCGGAAGCACTTTTCCTGGCGGCGATCGGCCCGGCGCTATCGGCACAGGAAGCCATCGAGGACGCCGCCCGCTTCATCTCCTTCTGGCGCAACATGCCGCGCTGGCGCCAGGAACGGCGCCTGGCGGACCTCGCCAGGGCGAGGCAACAACGCCTGCTGGCGCGCTTCTTTCGCCGCTACGGCCACCGCATTTGGGCCTTGCAGGCGGCATAGGCGGGCTCGCTAAGCCGTCGGCGACCACACTGCGCCACGAGAGAGACGCAGCCACGAGAAGGACTGGGCAATGCCGCCATTTGCGGGTTCCCATCCGCGCGTTTTCTTCCTAGATTGCCTGCGGGTGGCTGATCGTTCGACGTGCATATCAGGGAATGTTCAAGACTGCCCGTTCAAGAGTCCAGGCCTGGATGACGGCAGGCGCGGGAACCATCGCCGCGCTGTTGGCGGCCGGCCTCATGGGCGCCTTTGGCGCCCTGCCCGCTCACCCTCCGCCGCAACTGCCGTCCGATGCCGCCATCGATGCCGGCCGCTGGCGCATCAAACCGGTGCGTGCCTATGTCAGCCATGCCGACATCCATGGCGTGCCGCTGAAACCGGGCCAGAAGGCACTGGTGCTGGAGGCCGACATGACCAACCGCACGGCCGAATCCAACAAGGCCTACTTCGCTGTCTTCAAGCCGGAGGGAATCACCCTGCCGGACTCGATGCCGATGATCGCCCTGATACGCGATTCGACCCTGGCGCCGGAACTGCACCCCGGCATGACCGAGCGCCTGGCCTATGTCTGGCCGCTGGCCGGCGACGCCGCCGTGCCGCCGACGCTCGCCTTCGGCGTCACCGCGGAGATCTTCAAGCCGCGCGACAATCTCTACGGCACGCCCGGCTGGTACAATCCCTACCGTCTCGGCACCGTGACCTTGCCGCTCGCCGATATGCCGGCAACGGACACGCCGGGAGCCGGCTCATGAGGATGCGGGTCCTCGGCAATCTCGCGATTCTCGCCGCCACCGTGGCGCTGAGCTACGGTATGCAGCTTTCCAAGCCGCATTATGCCGACCTCACCGCGCCCATCCCGGTCGACGGCGCCATGCACGACACGGTGCGGGCACGCAGCTTTGACGTGCGGCTTGACGAGGTTGTCTTTGCCCGCGCGCTGAAGACCAACCAGTTCGGGCAGCAAAAGCTTTTGACGACGAGCGGCGTATGGGCGGTGGTGACGACCAGCCTCACCGCGACCGACGCCTCCATCACGGTCGCGGACGGCACCTGGCAAGGTCCGACCGGTCTGCGCTACCGCCAGACGGAGCGGCTGGGCTATCGCCAGGACATGCCGCCGCACGGCGTCGATCCCGGCTTGCAAAAACGCGGCCTGTTCGTCTTCGAAGTACCGCCCGACCAGATCGGCGGCGCCAGGCTGCTGGTCTCGGAACGCCAATTCGGCGCGCTCGACGCGCAGGCCCGCATCAGCTTCGACGGGTTGTCTGCCGGCGCCGATGGACAACCGGCCGGCATCCTGCCGCAATACGATCTGGATGCACCACCGGGCCAGACTTCTCCGGGCCAGACACCGCAGGGCAAGCCATGAGCGCCGTCGCGACCGACATGGGGCCGGCCGCCGAGCGGCAGGTCGAGAAAAAATGGCGCAGGCGCAGCCTGGCGGCGCTTGTCATCCTGCTGCCGCTGGCGCTGGCAGAAACCAGCCATGACAGCTTGCGCGAATGGCTGGGCGGCGAAGACCTCATCGCCAGGGATGTCGAGTTTGGCCAGTCCGCGCACTTCGGCGGCAGCGACTGGAAGCTGGCGGACCTGCGCGGCGGCAAGGCCGGCCGCTTGCCCGATCAGGCCTTCGCCGTCATCGCCACCTTCTCCGTCACCGTCGGCGATCCCGACTTGCAGAAGCAATGGCTGGGCTGCAGGCTGATGCTGACCGATGCCGCCGGCCGCCGCTGGCTCCCCGACATGATTTCGGGCGTCAGACTGCCGGACGGCGTGATGAACTGCACCTCGGCGATCTTCTCCGGCGCCAAGACAGGCGACGTCATCACCATCGGCGACACCTTCATCGTGCCGGAGGATGCCATCAAGACCATCCGTCCCGCCATTGGGCTGGGAAGCGGGCGGCCGTGGTACCTGCGGTTTCAACGGCCGCCGAAGTAGCGACAGCGCCGGCAGTCCGGAGTCACGGCACGGCGATCAACAGGACGTAGGCAACAAAGACGACGAGGTGAGCAAGTCCGGTGAGAACCGTCGTGCGTCCGGTACTGAAACTTACGACACTCACCGCAAGGGCCAGAACCAGCAAAATCACGTCGCTCGGACCGAGACCGAGGTTGAGCGACTTTCCGGTGATGAGGCTGGCCGCCGCCACTGCCGGGATCGTCAGTCCGATGGTCGCGCACGCCGAGCCCAAAGCGACGTTCAATGCGCGCTGGAGCTCATTCCCCCACGATGCCTTGATGGCGGAGATCGCCTCGGGGAGCAGCACGACAAACGCAATCATCGCGCCGACGATCGCATCCGATTGCGGGATCTGCAGGTAGGTAAGGCCATCTTCAACGCCAGCCGCGACCCGTTCCGTCAGCAGGACGATCCCGACCAGTCCCAGAAGCAGGAAGACGAAATGCGTTGGCACGCCGTGGACCTGCGGAGAATGGCTTTCCGGAGCGCTTTCACGGACCTGCACCTCCAGGAAGTCCTCTTTCTGGCTGTAGCTCTGGGCGAAAACGAAACTGCCGTAGAGCAAGAGCGACAGCAGCGCGACGAAGGCCAGTTGCGTGGGAGAAAATGTCCCGGGGCTGGTGGCAAGCGTATAGTTCGGGAGCACCATCGTCAGCACCGTGATCGCGGTCAGCACCGAAAGAAAGGAACTTGTGCCTTGCCTTCGGATGTCCTGGTGGCGGTGCCGCCACCCGCCAAGTGTCAGGCACAGCCCCACGATGCCGGTGCAAACGATCATGACCGTGGAGAACACGGATTCTCGCGCCAGGGTCGGATTGTTGGCGCCATGTCGCATCATCGAGACGATGATCGACACTTCGATCGTCGTTACGGCCAAGGTAAGGACCAGGGTGCCGTACGGCTGTCCAACACGTCGGGCTATCGCCTCCGCATGTCGCACCACGGCAAAGACGGTTGCCAAGGTAAGGATGATCGATATGCCGGCAACGATCACCACAATCGCCGTCCGATCTTCGATCGGCTCTATGTTCGATTGCAATATCAACGCCAGCGCGCAGCAGACCACAGGCAGGCCGAAGGTCATTGCCTCACTTCGACGGCGGAAGAAGTAAGTCATGGCATTCTCTTCGATCTTGCGAGTGCAAACAGGCGGTCTGTTTACGAGACCAGGAAAGATCGCACTTTCGCCCCATCACACGTACATGGCAAGGCGCGACAAGGATACGCTACGGTCATTCCCGTCGCTACCGGGAACGACCGCCCCCCTTCGATAGCGAGAACGCCGTCTCCAGGACGGCGGCGAGGAAGCAGATGCGCAGCGGCTCGACCAGGATGCCGGTGGAGGAATCCTGGAACGGGCTGCCGAACAACAGCGTCACGCCATGCGACAGGATCTGCCAGACGTCGAGCTCGTGCGGGCCGATCAGCCGCGTCGCGCCGAGCCACAGCCAGGCCGCGCCCCAGTCGAGCAGGCGATAGCCGACGATCAGCGTACACAGCAATACGAGGCTGGAACTCACCGTCAGCCGCACGCCATTGGCGATCGGCAGATAGCGCGAGCGGTAGCCGGCGACGAAATGCTCGACGAAATCGCGCAGGAATTTCGGCAGGCCGGCATAGCGCTTGCCGACGCGTTCCAGCCGGCCGTGCACGCGCATCAGTGCCGTGTCGTCGCGCACATCATAGCCATAGATCAGCGCCGCCATCACCAGCCAGATCAGCGGCAAGAGCATGTAGAAGAACAGGTTGACGGCGATCGTCGAGGGCGCGATCGAGGTGATCTCGACCGGCACCATCGGCGCGGCCGTCGCCGCCGGCACCGGGCTCGCCAGCCCGTCGGCCGACGCCTGCAGAACCGACCAGAAATTGCGGCTCATCAGCCATTGCAGCGCGCTGTCCTTCCAGCGGCTGATGACGTAGAGGCCGACGAAGATCCAGTTGGTCTCGCAGATCACCACCACGATCTGCCAGAACGAGGCGGCGCCCGTTTTCGCCTGCATGAACTTGGCCAGCCGGCGCACCAGCCAGGACACCGCCACCGAGACCAGCAGCCAGCGCGAATCCAGCACGTCCAGAACATTGGCGCTCTGGCCGAAGCCGGCCCGGTCGAGCGTTTCGCGCGAATATTGCCGCACGATGTCGCCGAGGAACCCCCAGGCCGCGTAATAGGCGAAGAAGGGTAACAGCGCGATGGTGATCATGCGCACCAGCCGCGAACCGCGCCGGTCCGCGGTTCCCTGCCCCTCGGCGACCGTGGCCTTTTCCGCGCCACGCTGCGCGGCCAGCACATGGGGCAAGCCGGGACGCAGCACATGGAACATCGCCACCGTCACCACCAGTTGCGCCAGTGCCACCAGCGTCAGCATGGCGAGCCCGGCGAAATGATTTGCGAGCGCCACCTTGGCCGCCAGTTGCAGCAAGAGATCGCCGGCCAGAACACCGGCCAGCACCAGCACGACGAGCTGCGGCCAGAACCGCCGCAGCAGCGAAAAACTCAAGCTGATCGGTCTGATGATATCGGCAAACATGAGGTTCTCTCAGAATGCCACCCGCCCGAAATCCTTCTAGCAAAGGGGGGTTGTTTTGCAAGAAAGGTAGCGAGCTCTCCTGCCTATGGCAGAGCGGCGATTTCCCCTTCTCCGACGACAAGGGAGAAGGAATTAGCGCCTCACCCGCGACTTCAGCCAGCGATCGAACGCCACCGCCAGGATCAGGATCAGGCCGATGACGATGCTTTGCGTGTAGGACGAGACGTTGTTGAACTGGAGCCCGTTCTGCAGCACGCCGATCAGGGCGGCGCCCACCACGGTGCCGCCCACCGAGCCGATGCCGCCGAACAGCGAGGTACCGCCGATGACGACGGCCGAAATGACCGTCAGCTCGTAGCCGATGCCGGCCACCGCTTCGGACGAATTCAGCCTGGCCGACAGCACGAAGGCGGCGAGCCCGGCGAAGAAGCCGACGATGACATAGACCGAGACCAGGATGCGGTCGACGCGCAAGCCCGACAGCCGTGCGGCCTCGGCATTGCCGCCGACGGCGTAGACGGCGCGTCCATAGCGCGTGTAGCGCAGCACGATGTGGCACAGGATGGCGGCCGCCGCGAAGATGATCGCCGGCACCGGCACGGGGCCGATCAGCCCGGTGCCGAACCAGCGCATAGAAGCGTCGAAGCCCGAGATCGGGCCGCCATTGGAGATGGTCAGCGTCAGGCCGCGAAACACGGTGAGCCCGCCAAGCGTGACGACGAAGGGCGGCACTTTCAGCCTGGTGATGGCAAAGCCCTGAACACCGCCGGCCACCGCCCCCACCACCACGGCAGCGAGCAGCGCCGCGAACCAGCCATAGCCCTGCGTTCCCGACGTCGACAGCGACAGCGTGTTGGCGGTGCCGCCCTTGGCGACCACGGCCGCCACCATGCCGCAGAAGGCGAGCAGCGAGCCGACCGAAAGATCGATGCCGGCGGTGAGGATGACGAAGGTCATGCCGAGCGCGATCAGCCCGGTGATCGATATCTGGCGGGTGATGTTGAACAGATTGATCGGATCGATGAAGCTCGGCTTCAGCACGGTGAAGACGACCACCAGCGCCGCCAGGAATAGCAGCGGCCCGAAATTCATCAAGAGCCGCGCAATGCTGATGCCGCCACGCCGGCTCTGTTCCTCGGCCACGCTCATCGTGCCTCCTCCTCAACCGCTCCCGGCTGGTCGAGCGCCATCAGTTCCATCAGTTTTTCCTCGCTTGCCTCGATGCCCGGCATCTGCCCGGTGATGCGTCCCTTGCGCATGGTCACGATCCGGTCGGACACAGCCAGCACTTCGGGCAGCTCGGACGAAATCATCATCACCGCTATGCCGCGCGCTGCCAATTGCACCAGGATCTGGTGCACCTCGGCCTTGGCGCCGACATCGACGCCGCGCGTCGGCTCGTCGACGATCAGCACCTTGGGGTCGCGCGCCAGCCAGCGCGCCAGGATCACCTTCTGCTGGTTGCCGCCTGACAGGCCCTCGATCGCCTGCTCGGCCGACGCCATGCGGATCGATAGCATTTTCCGGAACCCCGCCAGCGCATCGCGCTCGCGCCGCTCGGCCATGAAGCCGAAGCCATTGCTGAACCGCCCGAGCGAGGCGACGGAGAAATTCGGCAGGATGCCGAGCGCGGCGAAGATCGCCTGATGCTTGCGATCCTCAGGCACCAGGCCGATGCCGAGCGCTATGGCATCCGCCGGCGAGGCCGGCGCGATGGGCCTGCCGTCGAGCGTGATCGTGCCGCCCGCGATCCGGTCGGCGCCGAAGATGGCGCGCGCCAGCTCCGTGCGACCCGAGCCGACGAGGCCGGCGACACCCAGGATCTCGCCGGCCTTCAGGTCGATATCGACGCCGTCGAGCACGATGGCGTGCGGCGCTTCGGGATCGCGCACCGTGCGCAACCCGCGCACCGACAGCACGACGTCGCCGGCCACCGTGCGCTGCGCCGGCCGCGCATAGAGCTCGGACGCCGCGCGGCCGACCATTTTCTCGATGATGCGCGGCAATCGGATCGGCCCGCCTTCGCGGTCGAGATTGCCGGCCAACCTGCCGTCCCGGAGCACCGTCATGCGGTCGCAGATGGCGGCGGCCTCCTCCAGCCGATGGGTGACGAACATGATGGCGACATGGTCCTTGCGCAGCCTGTCCATGATCGACAGCAGCCGCTGCACCTCTGTCTCGGTCAGCGCTGATGTCGGCTCGTCCATGATGATCAGCCGGCTCTTCAGCGACAGCGCCCGTGCAATCTCGACGAGCTGCTGCTCGGCCACCGAAAGCGCCGAGACCGGCGTCATCGGATCGATCGTGAGGCCGACGCGGGCGATGATGGTGCGGGAGTCCTGCTCCATCTTGCGCCAGGAGACGAGGCCGAGCGGACCGGTCGGGGCGCGGCCGATGAAGATGTTCTCCGCCACCGTCAGCGTCGGGATCAGGCTGAGCTCCTGGTAGATGGTGACGATACCTAGCCGCTTGGCATCCTGCGGGCTCGACGGCCGGTAGTCGGCGCCGTCGAAGCTGATGCGCCCGCCCGACGGCGGCATGACGCCCGACAGGATCTTGAGCAGCGTCGACTTGCCGGCGCCGTTCTCGCCCAGCAGGCCGAGAATTTCGCCGGGCCTGATGTCGAGCGAGACATCGCGAAGCGCGGTGACGCCGGCGAAATGCTTGGTGACGCCCTCGACGGCGAGCAGGACGGGTGCGGCTTCAGCCATGGAATGGGTGCTTCCCTCGATGCAGTTTCCGGACCCGTCGGCGCGTGAACACCCCCCTCTGTCCTGCCGGACATCTCCCCCGCAAGGGGGGAGATTGGCTGTCTGTTCCGCATTCGCCAATTTTCAACGCCGCAATGAGAATGCGGACATCGACACTGCCAATCTCCCCCCTTGAGGGGGAGATCGCCGGCAGGCCAGAGGGGGGTGCTGCCCCGCCGACCTCTCCATGCGCTCACTTCGTCTCGTTCAGCCTCTCGGCCTTGTCGAGATTGTCCTTGCCGATGACGATCGGCGTCAACAGCACCAGCTTCTCCTTCGGCTCCGTCTTGTCCCTGGCGTAGGCGACGGCGATCTGCACGGCGGTGCGCGACTGCTGGCCGGGGAACTGTTCGACCGTGCCGGCGAGCTTGCCGTCGCGGACCGCGACCAGCGCTTCCGGCAGCGCATCGAAGCCGTAGATCTTGACGTCGGTGAAGTTGCGCGCCGCGCAGGCTTCGAGCGCGCCCAGCGCCATGTCGTCATTGGCACAGACGATCGCGTCCGGCTTGCCGTTGGCGGCAAGGCCGGCTTCCGTCACCGACAGCGCCTCGGCGCGGGCGAAATTGGCGGTCTGCTCGAAGACGATCTGGTACTTGTCCTTCAAGGGATCGAGCACATTGTGCACGCCCTTGTTGCGGTCGATCGCCGGCCCGGCGCCGGGTTGGCCCTGGAGGTGGAACAGTTTCGCGCCGTTGGGGAACGCCGCCACCACGGCCTGCGCTTCCGCCTCGCCGCCCTTGACGTTGTCGGCGCCGACATGGGCGAGGATGCCCTCGACGCCGTCGACGCGGCGGTCGATCGTCACCACGGGAACGCCGGCCTTGACCGCTTCCTCGATGGCCGGCGCCAGCGCGTTGACGTCGAGCGGCGAGATCACGATGGCGTTGACCTTCTGCACCAGGGCCGCCTCGATGTCGGCGGTCTGCTTGGTGGCCGAGTTCTGGCCATCGCTCTCGGTCAGGTTGACGCCTTGCGTGGCGGCTTCCGCCTTGATCTCGTTCAGCATGTGCACGAAGAACGGAAAGCCGAGACTGGGCACCGAGCCGAGAATGGTGAGCTTGTCCTGCGCAAATACCGAGGGCGCGGCAAGCACCATCGCGCCCGCGGCCACGGACGTCATCAGGAATTCACGTCTGTTCATGGGATCCTCCTCCACAAGAACGCACGGCCCCGGAAACCGGGACGGTTTCAGGAAGGATCATGCGTCGGTTCAAAGTGTTGGAGCATCCTCCTTGCGTTTGCTAACGCATGCCGCTCCAGCTGATCGCCGTTGCAAAAACTGCCTCCCGTCGGCACCAGCAAACGGATGCTAGCCCAGGCTCAACCATTTGTGCAACATCGATATAACAGGCCCAGTCGGCAATGGTCGGAATTTGGATGAGCCGGGTGCCCAGCTTCCATTCTCCGGCGCTGGCCCTAGTTTGAACCGCGCCTGAGCCCATTCCCTGGAGACACCCGCATGAAACCGCACATCATCTGCCATATGATCGCGTCGCTGGACGGCAGTCTCCACCCGAGCCGCTACACGGCCAGCCCGGACGGAACCCGGGCCGAATGGTCGAGCCTCTACGAGTATATCCATAATGATTTTGCGGGCGACGGCTGGATCGTCGGCCGCGTCACCATGGCCGAGATGAGCAAGGCCGGCGCGCACCCGCCGGCCGATGCGGGCAAGGTCGACCGACCCTATCATGTCGCGCAAACCGGTACGGGAAGCTACGCGGTGGCGCTCGATCCATCGGGCAAGCTCCACTTTTCCAAACCCGACATTGGCGGCGACCATGTCGTGGTGCTGCTTGGGCACGATGTCGCCGACAGCCACCTGGCCGAGCTCGCTGCCGACGGCGTGTCCTATATCGTGGCGGAAACGGCTGACATGGATCTCGGCCGGATGCTCGAAGTTCTCAACCGCGAATTCGCCATTCGCCGGCTGCTGCTCGAGGGCGGCGCCGGCATCAACGGCTCCTTCTTCGCGGCCGGCCTTGTCGATGAGCTCAGCCTTCTCGTTGCTCCCGCTCTTGATGGGCGGGCGGCGAACCAGGGTTTCGTCGAATTCGGCGAAACCGGCCTCGCGGGCAAGATGCAACTGTCGCTCAAAAGCTGCGAAGCCCTCGCCCACGGGCTCGTCCATTTGCGCTACGCCGTCGGCTGACGACGCTTTATCGGCGCATCATACGTCGTACCGCATGGCCTCGAGATCGGCGATCAGCGTCGGACCGGTCGGATGCCAGCCGAGCCGCGCCTGGGTCAGCGCGCTGGAGGCCGGTAGATCCATCGGGGCGAACATTGCCATCCAGCCGAAATGCTCCGCCGCCTGTTCCGGAGCGATCGAAACCACCGGTACGTTGAGGCCCCGCCCGATCACCTCGGCGATCGCGCGCACTTCGACGCCTTCCTCGCCGACCGCGTTATAGCGCGCGCCGGGCTGCCGCTTTTCCACCGCCAGCCGGTAGAGGCGCGCCGCGTCCAGGAGATGGCCCGCCGCATAGCGGTTGCGGCCCTCGCCGACATAGGCCGAAACGCCTTTCTGGCGCACGATTTCGATGAGTGGCGTGATGAGCCCTTGCTTGGCCGGGTTGTGAACCTGCGGCAGCCGCACCACCGAGACGTTGACGCCGGCTTCCAGCAAGGCATTGCCGGCGAGTTCCGAGGCGATGCGCGGATTGGGATGGCTGGCGTTGAAGACGTCTTCGCTGGCAAGCTCGCCATGTCCGGGGCTGCCCACGCCGACGCCGGAAGTGATCACCAGCGGCCGGTCGGATCCGGCCAATGCCTGGCCGAGTGCCGCGATGACGCGGCTATCCTTCTCGCAATTCTCGACAAAGCGCGAGAAATCATGGTCGAAGGCCGTGTGGATCACCGCTTCCGCCTTCGCCGCGCCGTCGCGCAGGCCCTCGGGATCCTCGAGCGTTCCCCGATGCACTTCGGCGCCCGCCGCCGTCAGCGCTTCGGCCCCCGCTTCGGAGCGAGTGACGCCGACCACCTGATGGCCCGCCTTGATGAGCTCGGCAACGAGCGCCGAGCCGATGAAACCGGTCGCGCCGGTCAAAAAGATACGCATGCGAATTCTCCTGCACGATTGCCTGCGCAGTATCGCCGGTCTATTATTCCATTAAAGTAGTGATCTTATCGTGGTATAATGGCTAACAGGATGCCCACCAATTCCGCCGGTTCGCTCGCGGCGTTTCTGAGAGACCGGCGCACCCGGCTCGATCCGGCCTCGTTCGGATTTTCAGGGCGTCGGCGCACGCCGGGGCTGCGCCGGGAAGAGGTGGCCCAGCGCGCCAACATCAGCCCTACCTGGTACACATGGCTGGAGCAGGGTCGTGGCGGCGCGCCTTCGGCCGATGTGCTGAACCGCATCGCCAAGGGGCTGATGCTGACCGAGGCCGAGCGCGAGCATCTTTTCATGCTCGGGCTCGGACGCCCGCCCGAGGTCCGCTATATCGGCGTGGAAGGCATCAGCCCCCGGCTGCAGCGCCTCCTCGACACGCTTGAAGCGAGCCCCGCCTTGGTCAGGACCGCCACCTGGGATGTCGTTGCCTGGAACCGCGCCGCCCAGGTCGTGCTGACCGATTACAGCGCCCTGCCCGCCGACCAGCGCAACATTTTGCGCTTCATGTTCCGCAGCCCGGCCATCCGCGAAAAGCAGCACGACTGGGAAAGCCTCGCCCGTTTCGTGGTGGGCGCCTTCCGCGCCGACGCGGCGCGTGCCGGCGCGGTGTCCGAGGTACGCGAACTCGTCGACGAACTGTGCAGCGCCAGCCCCGAATTCGCCGCCCTGTGGCGCGAGAACGACGTGCTCAGCCACGGCGACGGAACCAAGCGGCTGAAGCACCCGGTGCTCGGCGACATCGAGCTGGAATATTCGGGATTCGCGGTCGACGGCCGCCCGGATCTGAGCCTGACCGTCTACAATCCGGTCGACAGCGCGGTCGCGGAGCAGATTCGCGAACTGGCCCGGCACTCCAAAGCGCAGGTGTCATCGGAGCCGGTGCGATGATCCCTGCTCCTTCCTGGAACATTCCAGAAATGCGCAGCCGGTTGCGTCCGACGATGCGTCCTTGAAACCGTTATCGCGGCGCCTCACCACCGCATCCCGCCGACAAAGTCGATGAATGCCCGTAGCGGCGCCGGGATGAGGCGGCGGCCGGGATAATAGAGGAACGGGCCGGAAAATTCCTGCCACCAGGGCTCCAGTACCGGCTCGAGCCGGCCATCGTCGAAATAGGGGCGCAGCCAGTCCTCGAACAGCGAGACGATGCCGCCGCCGGCAACCGCCACATCGAGCGCAAGCGCCATAGCCGTGCCGGTGCTGACCAGCAGCGGCCCGGTCGGCTCGACGCTCACTATCTCGCCGTCGCGCTCGAACTCCCAGGGCGGCGTCAGGCCGCTGGCGAAGCGGCCGCGCAGGCATGCGTGATCGAGGAGGTCGCGCGGATGGTCGGGCCGGCCACGCCGGTCGAGATAGACCGTTGCGGCAGCGGTGGCGAAGCGCTGCCGGCGCGGGCCGATCGGTACGGCGATCATGTCCTGCTCCAGCCGCTCGTCATAGCGGATGCCGGCATCGCAGCCGCTCGCCAGTATGTCGACGAAACTGTCCTCGGCGGTCACCTCCAGCCTTATGTCGGGATAGGCGGCAAGGAAGGGCGGCAGAAGGCGCGGCAGCACCAGTTTCGCCGCCACGACAGGCACGTTGAGCCGCAGCGTGCCGGCCGGGCGGCCGCGAAAGCCGTTGACGACATCGAGTGCTGCCTCGACCTCGCCGAGCGCGGGGCCCAGCCGCTCCAGCAGGCGTGCGCCGGCCTCGGTCGGTGCGACGCTGCGCGTGGTGCGGTTGAGGAGCCGCACGCCGAGCCCCGCCTCCAGCCGCCGCACCGTTTCGCTGAGGCTGGAGGCACTGACGCCGCTGACCCTGGCCGCCTCGCGAAAGCCGCCGGCGCGCGCCACCGCCATGAATGCCTGGAGGTCGCCCAGATCCGCCATTGTTCGCCTTTTCGCACAGCCTGTGCCGATTGCGCCATATTATCGCGCAAGCGGGCATTGTCTATATCTGGGCCGATCCACAGGAGATTGAGACCATGACTGACATCAGCAAGGCCGGAACATTCAAGCTTGGCGACCGCATCGTGAAGCGCATGGGCTACGGCGCCATGCAATTGGCCGGACCCGGCGTGTTCGGCCCGCCGAAAGACCATGACGGTGCACTCGCCGTGCTGCGCGAGGCGATGGCGAGCGGCATCGACCATATCGACACCAGCGATTTCTACGGTCCGCACGTCACCAACCTGATCATCCGCGAGGCGCTGCACCCCTACCCCGCCAACCTCACCATTGTCACCAAGGTCAGTGCTCGGCGCGGCGCCGATGCATCGTGGATCCCCGCAATGTCGCCGCAGGAACTGACGCAAGCCGTGCACGACAATCTCCGCAATCTGGGACTGGACACGATGGAGGTCGTCAACCTGCGCTCCATGCACGGCATACACGGCCCGGCCGAAGGCTCGCTCGAACCCCAACTGAATACGCTCGCCGAACTGCAGCGTCAGGGTCTGGTGCGCCATATCGGCTTGAGCAACGTCACATCAACCCAGATCGCACAGGGGCGCGGCATCGTCGACATTGTTTGCGTACAGAACCAGTACAACATCGCGCATCGCGAGGATGACGCACTGATCGACGAGCTTGCCGCGGCCGGCATCGCCTATGTGCCGTTCTTCCCGCTCGGCGGCTTCACGCCGCTGCAATCCAGCACGCTGGCCGATGTCGCGCAAAAACTCGGCGCCACGCCCATGCAGGTGGCGCTCGCCTGGCTCCTGCGTCGCGCGCCCAACATCCTGCTCATCCCCGGCACCTCGTCCATTGCGCATCTCAGGCAAAACATCGCGGCGGCGGAGCTGGAGCTGCCAGCCGACGCGCTTTCCGTGCTGAACGGGATCGCGGACGAGACCGACCAAGCGGCCTGAGCCGGCGCGACTAGCGCTTGCCGGGCGGCACCGCTGTCCGGCAAGATCCCGACCTCGGCGGCGGCTTGCGCAGCCGTCGCCGGCCATGGCATCTGGTCCGGTACAACGGATCGATCCGAAGCAGCATGGCTCCACGACCACCACGACCCGGCGTCAGCCTCAACCGCGCGCTGTCGAAGCTCGGCCTGTGCTCGCGCACGCAGGCCGAGCGGCTGATCGCCGAGGGCCGCGTGCGCGTCGGTGGCAAGGTCGCGCGCGATGCTTCCCTGCGCGTCGATATGAAGCGCGACCGCATCGCCGTCGACGACGAAAAAATCGTTGCCGAGCGCAAGGTCTATCTCATGCTCAACAAGCCGCGCGGGCTGGTCACCACCCGCGACGACCCGCTTGAGCGCGACACCGTCTATTCCTGCCTGGAACGGCTCGACCTGCCTTTCGTCTCCCCCGTCGGCCGGCTCGACAAGGCGAGCGAGGGCCTGCTGCTGATGACCAACGACACGCGCTTTGCCAACCGGCTGATGGACCCGGCCTCGCACCTGCCCAAGACCTACCATGTCCAGATCGGCACGGTGCCCGACGCCGCGGTGCTGGAAGCGCTGCGCGCCGGCGCTACCGTCGAGGGTGAAATGCTGACTGCGAACTCGATCGAGCTGCTGCGCAGCGGCGGCCGCACCGCCTGGCTGGAGATCGTGCTCCACGAGGGCCGCAATCGCCACATCCGGCGCCTGCTCGCCGCCCACGGCATTGAGGTCAAGCGCCTGATCCGGGTCGCCATTGGCAGCTTGCCGCTCGGCGACCTCGCCAAGGGTACTGCGAGGCATTTGACGCCCGACGAATTGGCGCTGCTGGCGGGATGAATAGGCGCAAGGTCGGCACTGTCGTTCGGCAGATCTGAAAATCGGCCGGCACTTCCGGCTCCTGACGGAAAGCTGTCAGGAGCCCCGGCCTATAGAAGGCCGGGAGCCAGCCGCGGCTTCGACGATCAAGGAGCCAATGCGATGAATTTCGTCTCTGTCCGCATCATCACGTCCGATGTCCAGCGCCTCGTGCGCTTCTATGGCGAGATCACCGGCATGCCGGTGACGATGTACACGGAGGACTTCGCCGAACTGGCGACGCCAGCCTGCACGCTGGCGATCGGCAGCACGCGCACCCTGATGCTGTTCGGCAGCGACATCGCCCGCCCAGCCGACAACCGCACGGCCATCATCGAATTCCGAGTCGGCGACGTCGATGCCGAATTTGCCAAGTTGGCGGAAACAATCAAGGGCGCAATTGTCCAGGAGCCTACCACCATGCCCTGGGGCAACCGCTCGCTGCTGTTCCGCGACCCCGACTGCAATCTGGTGAATTTCTTCACGCCGGTAACCGCCGAGGCGATCCGGAAGTTCGACAGCTAGGCCGCCCTACTTCCCGTTCCACTTGCGCACCACCGGCTCGCCGAGGTCATGCTCGTAGCCGAGCACGCTGATGCTGGCCGTATCGAGCACGAACAGCGCGCCGTCCTGCGGCGGCAAGCCGAGCCAGCGGGCGGTGAACACGCGCAGGAAGTGCGCGCTGGAAAAGATCAGCGTGTCGGCATTGGCCTCGCGCAGGCGATCGATGATCCTGTCGGCGCGGGCGCCCACATCGGCCGCCGTCTCGCCTTGCGGGCAGCCGTCGCGAAAGACGTTCCAGCCCGGCCGTTCGGCCAGGATTTCCCTGGTGGTACGCCCCTCATAGGCGCCGTAGTCCCATTCCTGCAGGTCGTCCATCTTGACGCTTTGCGCCCCGAAGCCGGCAAGCACGCTGGTGTTGTAGGCGCGTTGCGAGGGGCTCGACCACACGGCCGAAAACGGCAGGCCTTTCAGCCGATCCGCCACACCCCGCGCGGCCGCCTCGCCGGCTGCCGTCAGCGGCATGTCGGTGCGGCCGGTGTGCTGGCCCGACAGGCTCCACGCCGTCTCGCCATGTCGGACCAGATGGATTTGAGGAAACGCACTGCTCATGACGGGCCTTTCGAAGTTGCCGCACCTTAGAGGACGATGCGGCGAAGGGGAATCCAGCTGGCGCGAAAGTCCGGGGTGGAACGTTTGGGTGCGGTCCATGAAATGCCCACCACATTCCCTGGCCCTGATCCCCGCCGCATTGGCACAATGACTGGGCGCCGGGCATAACTATGTGTGGTCCATAGTTCACCAAGCACGATAGGTCACGATCATCATGTACAAACATCTGCTCATCGCCACCGACGGGTCGGAACTGGCCGACAAGGGCGTTGCCCACGGCCTCGGGCTGGCAAAGGGCCTCGGCGCCACCGTGACCTTCGTCACCGTCTCGGAACAATTCCCGATCTTCGCCTGGGGCGGCGCCATGGCCGGCTACGCCGCGGGCGATGGGCTGGCCGCCTATCAGGAAGAAGCCCGCAAATACGGCAAGGAGGTGCTCGACAAATGCAAGGCTTCCGCCGAGGGGCTGGGCGTGTCGGCCAAGGTCGTGCACATCGAGGACAGAAGGCCCGCCGAGGCGATCCTGGAGCTGTCGCAGACCGAACGCTGCGACCTGATTGTCATGGCCTCGCACGGCCGCCGCGGATTGGGCAGGCTGCTTCTGGGAAGCCAAACAGCGGAAGTCGTGTCCTACAGCGAAATCCCGGTCCTGGTGGTGCGGTAGGCCGGTCCGGCCAGTCGGCGTTCGGCAAGCGGTGCTCAAAACGCCGCTTCGGCCACCAGATAAAATCCCAGCGCCAAGAGCCCGGCGAAGAACACTTTGCGGAAAGTCTCGACGCTCATGCGCCGGCGCAGCGCCTGGCCGACAGCCATGCCGGCGAGCGCAGGCGCCAGCACCGCGACCGAACCCGCCAGCCCGGCCGTCGGCGAGGCCAGGGCGCCGGCCCTGAACAGCCCGATGGCCAGCGCCGCCGTCGACACGGTGAAGGACAGGCCGAGCACCTGGATCAGCTCTTCCCTGCCCAGCCGCAGCGATTGCAGGTAGGGCACCGCCGGAATGACGAAGACGCCGGTGGCGCCGGTGACCAGGCCAGTTGCCACCCCGACCAGCGGCGATAGCAAGGCCTCGTGGCGTGGCGGCGTTGAGAAGCCGGCCTTGGCGAGGCCGAGAACGGCATAGAGCATCAGTGCCACGCCGAGCGCGCCGGACGCGGCCGCCGTATGCGCGCCGGTGAGCAGGCCGGCGCCGGCAACGGTGCCGATCACCACGCCGGCCATCATCGTCCATAGCCGCCTGACGAGCCCGCCGAACGAAGGACCGGTGAATAATTGCCACAGGTTGGTAGCCAGCGACGGGATCAGCAGAAGCGTGGCCGCCTCGGCCGGCGCCATGGTCACCGCCAGCAGGCCCATCGCCACCGTCGGCAGGCCCATCCCGACCACGCCCTTGACGAAGCCGGCGGCAAGGAAGACGGCGCAGATCCAGGCGACGGCGGCGGCGCTCAGCATGATGGCGTGTCCGGCAGCGGCTCAATCATGGAGCAGCATGTCGGCAGCCTCGATCCCCGCTGCCGGCCCCGCCGGTCCGGCGGCGGCGCTGCTGACAGGGGCGGATGTCATGGCGCATCCTGGCATGCCGGAACCCGAGCGCGCCACGGCCAGAAGGGCGACGGCAACCGCCAGCAGCATCGCCGCGCTTTCAGCGATGCCGAGCCCTTGCCGGTTCGATGCTGGTTTTCTCATCTTGGACCTCCACCGAAACTGTTTGACGAAATTCGCCGTCACCCGCAATGTGGAAATCGCGGCACCAGCCTTCGGCTGAGGCGAAGGCTGGCGCCGCAAGCCGGTCGGCCCGCTGCGCCATCGATCGCGTGATAGCGGCCATCGCCCGGGCTGTCTTGCGGGAGGAAAAAGATGCGCTTCGACCTCGTCGATCTCCGGCTGTTCCTGCTGGTCGCCGAGCGCGGCAGCATCACCCATGGCGCCGAGCTCGCGGGCCTCGCGCTGGCCTCGGCCAGCGCCCGCATCAAGGGCATGGAGGACAGGCTCGGCGCGCCGCTGCTGGAGCGCCGCCGGCGCGGCGTGGTGCCGACCGCCGCCGGCCAGGCACTGCTGCACCACGCGCGCGCGGTGCAGAACCAGATCGAGGCGATGGCCGGCGAGCTCGGCGCCTATGCCACCGGACTGCGCGCGCGGGTCCGCCTGCTCGCCAACACGGCCGCCACCAGCGAGCTTCTGCGCGACAGGCTGCCGGCCTTTCTGGTCGCCCATCCCGGCATCGACATAGAGCTCGATGAGCGCCCCAGCCACGAGATCGCCGAGGCGGTGGCGAGCGGCGCCGCCGATCTTGGCATTGCCGCGACCTGGGCCGGCCTTTCCCATCTCGAACAGAAACCGTTCTTCGTTGACCGGCTGGTGGTGATCGCCGCGCGCAACCGCCCCGGGCTCGAAGGCCGCGCGACCGGCCTCGCCGACATTCTCGGTGAAACCTTTGTCGGCCTGAGCGCCGGCCATCCCTTGCAGGAGCACATCTCCCGCCAAGCCGCGCGCCTGGGCGGTCATCTGCATTTTCGCATCCGCGTGCCCGGCCTCGACAATGTCTGCAGGCTGGTGGCGCAGGGCGCGGGCGTCGCCATCGTGCCGGAAAGCACGGTGCGCCGCTCGGCGCCCAGCCTGCGCAGCCTGCGGCTGACGGACGACTGGGGAACCCGCCAGCTCAATCTCTGCGCCCGCCGCTTCGACACGTTGACGCCGCAGGCCAAGCTGTTGGTGACCGCGCTGGTGTGAAGCCGCCGCCACATGCTGAATTCGCGTGGAATCATGCCTTGCCTTTGAGGAATCCATGAAATAGCTTGTTTGCACATAGGCAAAAAAAGTCGCCTAGCTTTTTTCGTTTTATGAAAGACGGGGGACTTGCGGGAACATCTCGATCTGACCGATCGGCGGCTGGTCAAACAGCTGTCGCAGGACGCGCAGCCGGGCATCAACCGCCTTGCCGAGATTCTGGCGATCTCGGTGCCGACGGTGCGCACGCGGCTGCGCAACCTGCTCGACCGCAACCTGCTCAAGATCGTCGGGCTCCTGAACCTGACGGAGCGGCCCGAACTGATCTCGGCCATCGTCGGCATCAACGCGCAAGGGCGCGGCCGCGCCCGCGAGCTGGCGCAGCGCATTTCCGAACTGCCCTTCGTCAACTCGGCCTCGGTCGTCACCGGGCGCTTCGACATCATCGTCGACGTGACGGTGGCCGGCGACGTCGCCGATCTCTACCGCGTCACCAGCGAGTTGATCCCGGGCGCCGGCGAGCCGGGCGAGGTCGTGCGCAGCGAGACCTTCGTGGTCATGGCGTCCTGCAACAAATGGGTCAGTCTGCCGGAAGGCTGCTGGTCGGACGACAGCATTCGCAAGGAGCCGGCATGAGGATAGCGGTTCTCGAGAGCCTCGGCCTGCTCAACCCGCTGCTGCATGTGCCGGACGCGCCTTTCTTCGGCGCGTTGCCCAGGCGCGGCATCGCGGTCGCCGAAACGGCGGCCCGGCACTGAGGAGACGGATTTTCGAACGGTGGCCGCCGCTGGCAACGGCGCCGCCGCGCAAAAAGCACCCTGTAGGGTAGACAACAAGACGACAAAAGGAGGAATGCCCAATGAAACCAATGAAGATTGCCAAGCTTTTCATCGCCGGCCTCGCACTGGCCGGTCTCACCGCCGCCGCCAGCGCCGGATCGCTCGACGACATCACCAAGCGCGGCGAACTGCGTGTCGCCGTGCAGACGCAGGGACCGCCCTTCTCGCTGGTCGGCGCCAATGGCGAACGCACCGGCAGTTCCGTGGAACTGGCCGAACTGATGGCCAAGGAAATGGGCGTCAAGATCACCTTCCTCGACTTCGACTGGGACGGCCTGATCCCGGCGCTGCTTTCGGGCAAGGCCGACCTTCTGGTCGCCGACATGACGCCGACGCTGGCACGCGGCATGAAGGTCGCCTTCACCACGCCTTACATGTATACGGGCAGCACCGTCTTCACCAAGGCCGACGGCAAGTTCAAGACCACCGAGGACTGCAAGGCCAAGGGCACCAAGATCGCCGTGCTGCTCGGCGCCACCGGCGAGAAGGAAGCCAAGGCCGCCTTCCCCGATGCCGACATCAAGAGCTACAAGGGCGGCGGTCCGCTGCTGCTCGACGCCGTCAACAACGGCCAGGCCGATTGCGGCGTCAACGATGTCTCGGCGGTCAAGGGCCAGTCGACGGCCTATCCGGCCGGCACCTTCACAATCATGCCGGACCTCCTCTCGAAGGAGCCGCTTGCCTTCGCCACCCGCTATGACGAGCCGGATCTCCTGATCTGGATGAACCTGTTCCTCAACCAGGTCACCATCGACGGCCGCCTGCAGAAGAACCTCGACTACTGGGTCAATTCGGAAGACTGGAAGAAAGATCACTGATTAGGAATTAGGGATTAGTGAGTAGCGAATTAGTGAGTAGTGGATAGGGAATTCCGGATCCGCCTGCCTACTCACTACTCACTACTCACTATTCCCTACCCACCATTCACGCCCATGCTCGAGAATTTCAGCTTCCGCACCATCGTCGAATACCTGCCCCTGTTCGGGCAGGGCCTGGTCACGACCGTGTGGCTGTCGGCGCTGTCCTTTTTCGGCGCGCTCGCGGTCGGCATCCTGCTGTGCGCGATGAACCTGCAGCGCGGCTGGCTGTTTCGGGTGCCGGCCAAGGCCTATATCGACGCCGTACGCGCCACGCCCTTGCTGGCGCAGCTCTATTTTCTCTATTTCGGCCTCCCGCGCCTCGGTTTCGTGCTGCCCGAACTCGTCGTCGGCATCCTCGCGTTGTCACTGAACAGCGGCGCCTATGTCGCTGAAATCATTCGCGCCGGCATCCTGTCGATCCCGCGCGGCCAGGTTGAGGCCAGTGTTGCTTCGGGCATGACCTATGTCCAGCGCATGCGCCTGGTGGTCTTGCCGCAGGCGTTCAAGGTGACGATCCCGCCGCTGCTGGGACAAGCGATCGTGCTGGTCAAGGATTCGGCGCTCCTGTCGCTGATCTCGGTTGCCGAGCTGACGCGCGCCGGCCAGTTGCTCGCCTCCGACCGTTTCATGCCGGCGGAAGGATTTCTCACCATCGCCGCCTTCTACCTCATGCTCTATTACGGCCTCAAGGGGCTGGCGGTTCTCTCCGGCCGCTGGCTCGGCTCGGCGGGAGCGCGCATATGATCTGGCAGCAGTTGCAAAGCCTTGCGGGCAGCTATCCGCTGGCGCTGCGCGGCCTCGGCATGACCGTGGTGCTGTCGCTGATCAGCCTGGTGCTGGGCACCCTGCTCGGCTTCGGCCTCGGCATCTTGCGGACTGGCGGCAACCGGTTGATCGCCGGCGTGATCGGTGCCTGGGTAGACCTCATCCGGGGCACCCCGTTCCTGGTGCAGATATTCCTGATCTTCTTCATCTTGCCGGAGCTGGGCATCGAGCTCGACGCCTTCACCGCCGGCATCATCGCGCTGACCAACCTCGCCGCCTGCTTCATCTGCGAGATCGTCGCCGCCGGCATCCGTTCGGTTCCGACGGGCCAGGTCGAGGCGGCACTGGCGTCCGGCCTGTCGCGCTGGCAGCGCATGCGCCAGGTGGTGCTACCGCAGGCGATGCGCATCGTGCTGCCGCCGCTGGTCGGGCAATATGTGCTGCTGATCAAGGATTCTTCGGTCGTGTCGGCGATCGGCCTGACCGACCTCACCCGCGTCGGCTGGCTGGTGGTGCAGCGCGTGCCGAACGGCCTGCTGGTGTTCTTCCTCGTCGGCGTCGGCTATTTCATCGTCTGCTATCCGCTGATCATGCTCGCCCGCCGGCTCGAACGGCGCATGGGTGCCGCCCATGGCGAGGTGCAGATATGACATCGAACCCAAAGGTTCTGACCACATGACCAAAACGGGCATGATCGATTTTCGCGGCGTCAACAAATGGTTCGGCCCGCTCAACGTGCTGAGGGACATCACGCTCAGCGTCGAGCCGCGCGAAGTGGTCGTCGTCTGCGGCCCGAGCGGGTCGGGCAAGAGCACGCTTATCCGCTGCATCAACGGGCTGGAGACGATCAAGGACGGCGACCTTGTCGTCGACGGCCAGCGGCTCGGCGACCCCGCCACCAACATGACGAAGCTGCGCACCGAGATCGGCTTCGTCTTCCAGTCCTTCAACCTCTACCCGCACAAGACCGCGCTCGAAAACGTCACGCTGGCGCCGATCCATGTCCGCAAGATCCCGCGCGCCGAGGCCGAGCAGGCCGGCCGCGAACTGCTGGCCAAGGTTGGGCTTGCCGACAAGGTCAACGCCTATCCTGCGCAGCTTTCAGGCGGACAGCAGCAGCGCGTGGCGATCGCCCGCTGTCTCGGCATGCGCCCCAAGATCATGCTGTTCGACGAGCCGACATCCGCGCTCGACCCCGAGATGATTTCGGAAGTGCTCGACGTCATGGTCGCGGTTGCCGAGGAAGGCATGACCATGATGGTGGTGACGCATGAGATGGGCTTTGCCCGCAAGGTCGCCCAGCGCGTGGTGTTCATGGATGCCGGCGCCATCGTCGAAAGCGGCACGCCCGACGAGTTCTTCTCGCACCCCAGGACCGATCGCAGCCGCGCCTTCCTGAGCAAGATCCTGCGGCACTGACCGGCGCCGCCGCCTTCAAGTGACCGCCAGCACCTTGCCCGTATCGTGCTGGCGCACGAAATCCACGCGGCGGCCGTCCCAGTGGTAGCTGTAGTGCCTCCCCTGGACGGGAACGGTGATCACATCCGGCCAGAAGATGCCGATGCACTGCCCGCTTGGCATGCGCACGCTGTTCCACACCAGCCCGTCGCTGCCGGCCGCGCGCAAGGCGCGGCCTTCGGCCTGCGAGGCGGTGTAGTCGTCCGGGTCAAGCGCGCCGGGCACCGCGTTGACGTCATCGAGGTCGCGATCGACGCTGCCGATCAGCACGCGGAAATCCGCGGTCCAGCCCGGCTCCTCCTTGGTGGCGCGCATAAAATTCTGGTGGTGGTGGATGGTTTCGGCCAGCGCCACCTCCTCGCTGTCGCCGGCATAGTAGATGCCGTAGCTGCCATCGGAAAACCGCCCGGGCCGCAAGGTCGAGCAATGCACGAAGGGCGCCATCACGAAACTTGCGCCGGGTCCGGACACCCGCCTTTCGGCAGGAACCTTGCCGAGGTCGCCGAGTTCCAGCCGGATGCGCGGATTGGTCTTCTCCTCGACGGCGGCCAGCGCTTCCCAATCGCGTGGGTCGGCAATGTCCTCGAAGAGGTCGATCGGCGGATGGATGGAGCGGATGATGCGGAAGGTCTGGGGCCAGTGGACGCGGCGCCGGACCGCGAGCCCACTCACCATGCACCACGCTCCGCGTCGAGCCATTCGCGCATCGCGGCAAGGTCGGAGATTTCGCCGCGCAGCATCAGGTCGAGCGCCGACTGGCCGCCGAACGTGGCGTTGGGTTTTCGGATCCAGGCATAGCCGCGCGCCGGCTCGGTGAAGAGATAGCGCAAGCCCTTGTGGATGCCCATCAGATGCGCCATGCGGGTGCGCAGATCGCGGTCGATCCGACCGATGCCGCCTTCCTTCCAGCGCGCCCAGGTCCGCGCCGACATGCCGCCGAGCAGGATGCAGGCCTCGAGGTCGGTGAGGCCCCACGCCTTGAACAGGTTGACCGTGGTGCGCGCCAGGGCGCCCGCCTCTTCATCCGAGATGGCGCTGCCGACCGCGGCCGGCGTGGTGACGATGGACTGAAGCTGCATTTTCTGCTCCCGCTATTGGCAGACATATAGCATGTATTTGCCAATTGGCAAGGAAACAGGACCAGAGCGGCCACCTAAAAAGGTGGCGCGGCATAACAGACCAGGGTTCCTCGCCCCCACAAAGGTGGGGGAGAGGTGGCTCGGCGAAGCCGAGACGGAGCGGGGGAATGGCGCGGCGTGGATATGCCGTGAAAACCTTCCAGCGCCGCAGCCCCCTCTCCGACCGCTTCGCCGCCACCTCTCCCCCGCTTTGCGGGGCCGAGGAACCCACGTTCTGTGAGGGCGGCTCTTGTCCGCCTACTCCGCCGCCTCATACCCCGCGATACCCTTGATCTCCAGAAAATCCTCCAGCCCGTATTCGGCGTATTCGCGGCCGTTGCCGGATTGCTTGTAGCCGCCGAAGGGCAGGCCGGCGTCCCATTGGGGATAGTTGATGTAGACGTTGCCGGAGCGCATGCGCGCCGCGACGTCGCGCGCCTTCTGGATATCCTTGGCCTGGATATAGGAGGCAAGGCCGTAGACGGTGTCGTTGGCCTGCTCGACCGCCTGCTCGACCGTGTCGTAGGGCATGATGGCCAGCACCGGCCCGAAAATCTCCTCGCGCGCGATGCGCATGTCGTGGGTGACATCGGCGAACACGGTCGGCCTGACATAGTAGCCACGGTTGAGTTCGGCCGGACGGCCGGGGCCGCCCGCGACCAGCGTGGCGCCCTCGTCTATGCCGCTCTGGATCATGTCCTGGATCTTGTCGAACTGGGCCTGGCTGACGACAGGGCCGAGCTTGGTGCCGGGAGCGTCGGCCGGACCGACCACGAACTTTTCCGCCGCCGCCTTGGCGTAGGAAGCCGCCTCGTCATGACGGTCGCGTGGCACGAACATACGGGTTGGCGCGTTGCAGGACTGGCCGCTGTTGCTGAAGCAGCCGGCGACGCCCTTGGTCACGGCGGTGGCGAGGTCGACATCCGGGAACAGGATGTTGGCCGACTTGCCGCCAAGTTCCTGGTGCACGCGCTTGACGGTGTCGGCGGCGGCCTTGGCCACCAATATGCCGGCCCGGGTGGAGCCGGTGAACGACATCATGTCGATATCGGGATGGCTGGACAGCGCCTGGCCGACGCCGGGGCCGTCGCCATTGACGAGGTTGAACACGCCCTTCGGCACGCCGGCCTCGTCGAAGATCTCGGCGAAGATGATGGCGTCGAGCGGCGCGATCTCGGATGGCTTCAGCACCATGGTGCAACCGGCGGCAAGCGCCGGACCCACCTTGCAGGTGATCTGGTTCAGCGGCCAGTTCCATGGCGTGATCAGGCCGACGACGCCGATCGGCTCCTTGACGATCAGCGAGGAGCCCTTGACCTGCCGGAACTGGAAGCTCTTCAGCACTTCCGCCATCTTGGCCAGATGCGCGAGCCCGATGCCGACCTGGCTGTCGAGCGCCATCCGGCGCGGCGCGCCCATCTCGCGTGACACGGCGAGCGCAAGGTCCTGGCTGCGCTTCTTGTAGACCTCGATGACGCGGTTGAGGATGTCGAGCCGTTCCTCGACCGAGGTGAAGCCGAATGTGCCGAAGGCCCGCTTCGCGGCGACCACCGCCTTGTCGACGTCGGCCTTGGAACCAAGCGAAATCTGCGCGAAGCTATCTTCGTTCGACGGATCGATGACATCGATCGTGTTGGGCACGACAGGATCGACCCACGCGCCATCGATGTAGAACTGCAGATTGTGTGACATGATTTCTCCTGAGGGGCGCCGCACAGCCGTCCGGCGTGATATCTGGTTAGAAATAACGATGCGCGAATGGCGGTGTCAAACGCAACCCCGAACTGGTGAGCGAGCCGCGAGCGGTTGAACCAGCCGGGCGGGCGATAGCTGGAATAGAACGAGTTAAAGCAGAGTATGCCCGGCTTCGCCCAGAAGCCGTGTCGCCGCGACCCGATCGGCGGCTTTCACCAGCAGGTGATCGCCGTCGAAAGTCGACACCACGAAAATGCCCAGCTCGTTTTCCGACAGTGGCCTGATGATCGACAACACGATGCCGGTTTCATCGAAAGCGAAAGGTCCTTGGAGCTTGAAGGCGACCCACTCGTCATCCCGTTTGACGGCATCTGGAACGCGATCCTGCAGACAGACGATCGAAAGTTCATCCTCGGTTCTGGTGATGCTGACGAAGCCTGGCCCGTCCGCCCAACCGGGAATGCTCGCTCCAGGCTCGAGCCGCGAAATCGCGTACAGCCCGGGCAGTTGCTTCAGCCTGATTTTGGCAGCCATTGTCGAACTCCGATTGCGGTCTATCCAGCGAGCCTCTTGCTCATATAAACAGTCGTACCGTTCATGAACGGCTCCTCCCGGTCGATCCTATAGCCGTGCCTCTTGTAAAGCGACACATTGGCCGCGAAGGCGCCATTGGTCAGCAGGCGAAGTTCGTTGCGGCCCGCTTCGGCCGCCTTGCGTTCAGCCCGCTCCAGCAACAGCCGGCCGATCCCCCTTCCCTGCGCATGCGGTGCCACGCAGACATTCTCGATCCAGACATGATCGTCGGCCGGCATGGTTTCGATCACGCCGACGATTTCGCCCTGCTCGATCGCAAGGTCGAACTCATGCTCGGCAACGGCTATGTCATAGTCGGCACGCATGGGCAGCGGTTCGCGGCCGATCAGCGGCACCCATTTGACATAGGCCAAGCGCACGATGTCCCGGATGGCGGTGGCGTCCGCCGGCCCGGCCTGCCGGAACTGGATGGAAGGATTGATGCTCATCGAGAGGCTCCAGACATGAAAAGCCCGCCGGCGGTTTCGCGGGCGGGGCTGGGAAGAACGAACCGGAATTAACGGGCCACTCCTCGTCGTCGCGCAATCATGCCGCCTCGCAGTGTACAGGTTCGGCGTCGCATGACATTGGCGCGGGGAAGAACGAACATGGCGCCAAGCTGGCGCAGCATGAGTGGCCCGTCAAGGTAACGCCAAGCCACCTTCTGGCGGTGCCCCAGCCTCTTTACCGCGCTGCCTCACCAACCCTGATTAGAGGCATGCCGTATCGGCCCTGGCCGACGACCGCATTTTGGTCACGTAAGCCGGAAAACCGTCCTGAAAAATCGATCATTCTAACGAAAATAATTCATTGGAAAGATTAGTTGGGGAATGGCATTCCCCGGGCGAAGTCGCCTGGAGCATGACGTTGTCTTCCTTATCCCACATTGCGAACGATATTCCAAAAAGCCTGACTTCCGCCGAACCCGCGCAGCGCCGCAAGGCGCTCGACTCGACCAAGGCCGGACCCGTGCCCGGTATGATATTGGTCGCGATGATCACTGCGGTGGCCTTCTCGGCTCGCAACGTCTCCGGCTTTGCCCTGTTCAGCCCGATGATAATAGCCGTCGTCGCCGGCATGATCTACTCCAACGTGCTCGGCACGCCGACGCACGCCAAGGCCGGCATCGCGTTTTCGCAGCGCCGGCTGCTGCGCTTCGCCATAGTGCTGCTCGGTTTCCAGCTGACGCTCGGCCAGGTGGTGTCGATCGGCGCCGGCGGTGTCGGCATCGTGGCAGCCACCCTTGGTGCCACCTTCGTCTTCACCATCACGCTCGGCCGGCTGATTGGCGTCGACGCGAAACTGGCGCAGCTGATCGCCGCCGGCACCTCGATCTGCGGTGCCTCGGCAATCGTGGCCACCAACATCGTCACCGACGCGCGCGACGAGGACGTCACCTACGCCGTCGCCTCGATCACCTTGTTCGGCACCGTCGCCATGCTCGGCTTCCCGCTGCTGGCGCCGCTGCTCGGCCTCGACCAGCATGCTTTCGGCCTGTGGGCGGGCGCCTCGATCCATGAGGTGGCGCAGGTCATCGGCGCCGGCTTCCAGAACGGCACCCAATCGGGCGAGATCGCCACCGTCGCCAAGCTCACCCGCGTCGCCATGCTGGCGCCGATGGTCATCGCGCTGGGCCTGATGGCGCGCCGCAAGAGCAGCAGCGACCAGCAGGCGGCGCGCCCGCCCATGCCATGGTTCGTCGCCGCCTTCGTCGCCGTCGTGGCTCTGAACAGCCTTGTCGCGATACCCGCCGAAGTGAAATCGGCGATGGCGCTCGCCACCACCATCATGCTGACCATGGGGCTGGCCGCCATGGGCCTGCAGGCCGATATCTCGCAGCTGCGCTCGCGCGGCCTGCGCCCGCTGGCGCTCGCCTTCTCGGCCTTCCTATTCATCGGCGGCTTCAGTCTGATGCTGGTGAAGTTGGCCTAGGCCCCAAAGGTAGCGCTCTACGGCGCCCCTTCTGTCCGGCAGGAAAGCGCCTAATCCTCGAACGAACTCGCCGCCACATAGATCGCGGCCAGTGTTTCGATGCCGGCCTGGTCCGCCTTGTCGAAGCGGCCGGGCAGCGGGCTGTCGAGATCGAGCACGCCGAAGACGCCTTCATCGTCTTCGAGAAGCACGACCAGTTCCGAACGCGAATCGGCGTCGCAGGCGATGTGGCCGGGGAAATCGTGCACGTCCTTGATAAGCATCGAGGTGCCGAGTTCGACCGCCGTGCCGCATACGCCCTTGCCTACGGCAATGCGCACGCAGGCCGGCTTGCCCTGGAACGGACCCAGCACCAATTCCTCGTCCGAGGCCAGGAAATAGAAGCCCGCCCAGTTGAGATCGGGCACCATCTGGAAGATCAGCGCCGCGGTGTTGGCGGCATTGGCGATCGAGTCGCCCTCGCCCTCGAGCAGCGCCTTCAGTTGCGCGGCAAGATCGCGGTAGAACGCGGCCTTGTCCGAAGTGTCGATGGCTTTGGCTGCGAACATGGCTTGTCTCCGAACTGAGAATCGCGGTTCCGTTTTCCGCAGGCGCTCTGCACCAAACGACCACCGGAACAGTCTACCGTGAATCCTACCCGCCACGAAAGCCGCAAGATCAGGATCGCTGCCGGCGTCATCGCGGATGCGTCGGGCCGGCTGCTTTTGGTGCGCAAGCGCGGCACCAGCGCCTTCATGCAGCCCGGCGGCAAGATCGAGCCGCGCGAGGCCCCGCTCGACACCCTGGTGCGCGAACTGCGCGAGGAACTCGGATTGGCGGTCGACCCCGCCACCACCTCCTGGCTCGGCCTGTTCTCGGCCACGGCCGCCAACGAGCCGGACAGCACGGTCGAGGCGGAATTGTTCGCGCTCTCCATCGACGGCCAGCCGATAGCCGCCGCCGAGATCGAGGAGATCATCTGGCTGGAGCCCGGCTCGACCAATTCCGTCGAACTTGCGCCGCTGACGCGCGATGTGGTGCTGAGGTTGAGCGGAATGTAGCGGCGGCGGCGCCGCTATTACATCGGACGCTTGGGGTCGCCCTTTTGTGGCGTTGCCGGGTCGGGCTCGGATTTCTTGTGCTTGTCGGCGGCAATCCTGCGGATGCGGTCGAAGCGGCTTTCCTCTGTCGTTTCGGTCGTGACGACCGTCTGTGGCTTCTGCACGAACACGATCATGGATCGATCTCCTGGGCCAGAGGCTTGCGCGCCGGGGGAGAATCCCCCGGCGATAGTCGTCTCGCCTGCGGCAAAGGCCGGTTCGGCGAGATACGGATCAGGTCTGAAAGACGGCTTTTATGAAACCACCTTCGCGAGCCGGCCGAATCCTAGTAGCCGCCCATGCCGCCACCGCCGCCCGCAGGCGCGGCATCCTTGGCCGGAATGTCCGAGATCATCGCTTCGGCGGTGATCAAAAGCGCGGCGATCGAGCCGGCATCCTGCAACGCGGTGCGCACCACTTTCGCCGGATCGACGATGCCCGCCTTGATCATGTCGACATACGCCTCGTTCTGGGCATCGAAACCCTGGTTGTGATCCTTGCTGTCGGAGAGCTTGCCGACGACAACGGAGCCTTCAACGCCCGAATTCTCGGCGATCTGGCGGAGCGGCGCTTCGAGTGCCCTGAGCACGATCGAGATGCCGGCGGTGACATCGGCATTGGCGCCGTTCAGGCCGGCAAGCGCCGTCCTGGCACGCAGCAGGGCCACGCCGCCGCCCGGCACGATGCCTTCCTCGACCGCCGCGCGCGTGGCGTTCAGCGCGTCGTCGATGCGATCCTTCTTTTCCTTGACTTCCGACTCGGTGGCGCCGCCGACGCGGATGACGGCAACGCCGCCGGAGAGCTTGGCCAGCCGCTCCTGCAGCTTCTCCTTGTCATAGTCGGAGGTGGTTTCCTCGATCTGGCCCTTGATCTGGGCGACACGCGCCTGAATGGTCGCCTTGGTGCCGGCGCCGTCGATGATCGTGGTGGTGTCCTTTTCGATCAGCACGCGCTTGGCGCGGCCGAGCATCTCGATGGTGACGTTCTCCAGCTTGATGCCGAGATCCTCGGAGATCATCTGGCCGGATGTGAGCACCGCGATGTCTTCCAGCATCGCCTTGCGGCGGTCGCCGAAGCCCGGCGCCTTGACGGCCGCGACCTTGAGGCCGCCGCGCAGCTTGTTGACGACCAGCGTCGCCAGAGCCTCGCCTTCGACGTCCTCGGAGATGATCAGCAGCGGCCTGCCGCTCTGCACCACCGCTTCGAGGATCGGCAGCATTGCCTGCAGATTGCCGAGCTTCTTCTCGTGGATTAGAATATAGGGCTCTTCCAGCTCCGCGCGCATCTTGTCGGCATTGGTGACGAAATAGGGCGAGAGATAGCCGCGGTCGAACTGCATGCCTTCGACGACGTCGAGTTCGGTGTTCGCGGTCTTGGCTTCCTCGACGGTGATGACGCCGTCATTTCCGACCTTGTCCATCGCCTTGGCGATCATCTCGCCGACGCTGGCATCGCCATTGGCGGCGATTGTGCCGACCTGCGCGATCTCGGCCGACGATTTGACCTTCTTGGCCTTCGCCTTGATTTCCACGACGACGGCCGCGACGGCCTGGTCGATGCCGCGCTTGAGGTCCATCGGGTTCATGCCGGCGGCAACCAGCTTGGCGCCTTCGCGCAGGATCGAGGCGGCCAGCACCGTGGCAGTGGTGGTGCCGTCGCCGGCGAGGTCGTTGGTCTTCGAGGCCACTTCGCGCACCATCTGCGCGCCCATGTTCTCGAACTTGTCGGCAAGCTCGATTTCCTTGGCGACGGTGACGCCGTCCTTGGTGATGCGCGGCGCCCCATAGGCCTTGTCGATGATGACGTTGCGGCCCTTGGGGCCGAGCGTGACCTTGACCGCATTGGTGAGGATCTCGACGCCGCGCAGCATACGGTCGCGCGCATCGGTGGAGAATTTGATTTCCTTGGCAGACATGATTTTATCCAGTTCGCATTTGGAGTGGAGCCGTCACCGCGCAGAGGCGCGGCGCTTCAGTCAGGCGGCCTTCTTGGCTTCGATGCTCTTTTCGATAACGCCCATGATGTCGGCTTCCTTCATGATCAGAAGATCCTCGCCGTCGATCTTGACCTCCGTGCCCGACCATTTGCCGAACAGGATCAAGTCGCCGGCCTTGACGTCGAGCGGAACAAGTGCGCCGTTTTCGTCGCGGGCGCCGGGACCAACCGCGATCACTTCGCCTTCCTGCGGCTTTTCCTTGGCATTGTCGGGAATGATGATGCCGCCCTTGGATTTGATATCGCCTTCGGCGCGCCGGATGACGACGCGGTCGTGGAGTGGCCGAAATTTCATGAGAACTTCTTTCTGGGGCCGGCATAGGCGGCCGCCCCCTTCTATAGGCTCTTTGGCACTCGATAGATAGGAGTGCCAAAATTTATTCCGAGCGGATATTGAATAACCATAGTATTATTTCGGCGCCCGGTTTCATCGGGTCGGAAAACGACCAAATATTTCAAAAATTTGAATTTTCCCGGCAGAGTGCCTATTTATCGGACAAGTTCATTTTCACGATTTCAGACGCAAGGGAGATTTCCTCGATGGCCGACGGCAACCAGACGATCATGGAAAAAGCTGAAGCGCGCTTTGTCGACAAGCAGAAGAAGACGGCGGAGCGCAACAAGGCAACCGCCGAATATATGTCCGAAGCGAGGGCCAGGGAGATCAAGACGGCAAGGCTGAGGCAATTGCGGCTGGCCAAGGAAGAAGCCGACCGCGTGGCCGAGGCCCTGAACCCGACGCCGAAGAAGAAACGCGCGGTGAAGAAAACGACGGAGGCAAAATCATGAGCCTGACCTTCCCCAACCGCAGCCGCAGCTACGACGAAGCCGGCAAGCGCATCCGGTTCGTCGGCTATGACGGCATGTTCCAGATTTCCTTCTCGGTCGCCGCCGATGCCATGACCAGGATGCAGCCGGCGACGGCAGCCAATGAAGCCGGCTATCTCGCCACCTTCGACACCGAGAGCAGTGTCATCCGGGACGTAGCGTCAAAGGCCTATGACCGCACGCGCAAGAGCATGTATGTGCTGACGGCCGACGACTTCCGCTGAGACGACAGGCGAACGGCGCTGGATCAGGATTTACGCTCCGCCTTCTCCCGGCGCTTGACGTCCCGGACATTCATCTGATCGACCATGGCGTTGGCGTCGCGCGGGCTCATGCCGACCATCGCCCTTTGCCTGACGACGACGGGCTGGCCGGTGAAGACGTCGATGATGGCCCAGCTTTGGGGCAAGTCCATGCGCAGTGCGTAGCGGTTGGCCATTTGCCTCAGCCCTGCAACATGAAGAAGACCATGCCCAGGACCGATATCGTCCAGGCGACGACCGACAGCTTCAGCACCATGCCGCCATGGGCGGCCAGGGCCTCCCGCAGCCGTGGGGCGATACCTGCCGACGGGACCGGTTCCACCGCGACGACACGGGGTCCCTTGGCGCCAAGTTTTCCAAAGACGGGCAACAGCGACGGTTCACGCACGAAAATGGCCTCGAATGTCGGGGAAAGTCGGAGCGGGCAAGCTCTCGCCCTTCCATAGCACTCTTTTGGCGAGTGCCCTGCATGCCAAATGCAAATAGGCTGCTTTAACGCCGGCCGCATGCCACGTGACCCCGATCGTCAGATGCTGAAAGCGCGCAAGTCGGCTGGGTAGCAGTCTTCTTGCCGGCGCGTCAGCGTCACAACGAAGACGAGGACCTGTCCGGCCCAGGCCGCAAATGCAAGCTGGCAAGACCCATCGCCCTTGATGGTCCGACGCAGGCTCTACGTCATATGATTTTTGGAGGCCTCGCCTCGGGATCGAACCGAGGCTTCAGAGATTTGCCGTCTCCAGCGTAGCCGCTCCGCCACGAGGCCATGACTAGCGAACTAACCGATAATATTTGCGCAAGCGTTAAGACCGAAGAGTCGTTTGTAGACATGTCGCCGATTGCTGCTTTGGCCGGCTCGCGCCGTGGGCAGCACTGACGGCTGCCGATCAGGAATTCGCCTGATGAACTCGCCGGGCGCCGAGCCCGTGAGCCCGCCCTCCGGCGGCCACTTCGCACCACCGGAGGACCAGCCACTTTTCCTCTTGAACAGCCTCTGGATCTGGCCTAGTTTGGGTTGAGAAAAGGTTTTTCCAAACATTTCCGAGCGGGCTCGGCCATTGGCCGGGTCATTCCGGCCTGTAAGAGAAAACCTTTTCCCAATCGGGATTTTCGCCGCAATGGCATTGGACGATCAGCCAGCCTTTCCCAAGCCCGTCACCTTGCGTGACGTGGCGGCCGAGGCTGGCGTCAGCGTCGCCACCGCCTCGAAGGCGCTCAACGACCAGGGCCGCATGACCGCCGAGACCCGCGAGCGCATCCGCGAGACCGCGCAGCGCCTCGGCTTCCGGCCCAACAGCCTGGCACAGAGCCTGCTGCGGCGACGCTCCTTCACCGTCGGCCTGCTCACCAACGATACCTATGGCCGCTTCTCGCTGCCGCTGATGTCGGGCATTTCCGACGCGCTGGTCGACGCCGGCGTTTCGGTGTTCCTGTGCAATGTCGAGGAGGATCCGCGTCTCGGCCAGCTCCATGTCGAGGCCATGCTCGACAAGCGCGTCGACGGCATCATCGCCACCGGCAAGCGCATCGACCGTCTTCTGCCGGTCGATCTGTCCAATCTGCGCATTCCGGTGATCTATGCCTTCACCCAGCCCGATCCCGACGCCGTCGCCTTCGTCTCCGACGACGCTGGCGGCGCGCGGCTGGCAGTGGAGCATTTCTGTCGGCTCGGCCGCAGGCGCATCGCCCATGTCTCGGGACCGGCGAGCTTTGCCGTGGTGCACGCCAGGGCCCAGGCCTATCGCGATGTTCTGACCGAGAACGGCCTGTCGGTCACCGAGCCGCTGCTCGGCTCGTGGTCGGAGGCCTGGGGACACGAAGCCGTGGCGAGGCTGTTCGACAGCGCGGCCGAGGACGCAAGCGAAAGACCGGACGCCGTCTTCTGCGGCAACGACCAGATCGCGCGCGGCGTCATCGATGCCTTGCGCGAACGCGGTCTCGACGTGCCCGGCGATGTCGGCGTCATCGGTTTCGACAATTGGGAGATCGTGGCCGAAGCGACGCGCCCGCCGCTGACCTCGGTCGACATGAACCTAGCTGCGCTCGGCCGCGAAGCGGGGCTGACCTTGCTTTCCCTGGTCGGCGGCAAGCCCGCCGCGCCAGGCATCCGGAAACTGCCGTGCCGGCTGGTGGTGCGTCAGTCCTGCGGCCGCCTGCCGGACGGCTGAAGAACCAAACGCCGCAATCGGCGGCAAGCCGCGCGTCGCGGCCAAAACGTGGAGGAGGAGAATATGAGGACTTTGATTGCCAGGCTGGCCTTGACGGCCGCCGTATTCGGCTGCGGGCTGCAATTTGCCGCCGCCGAGACCGCCAACATCTGGGTGCGCGCCGACGGCTCGAACTTCATGCCGCGCATCGTCGATGCCTACAATAAAAGCCACACCAACCAGATCAAGCTCGACATCATCCCCAACGCCGAGATCATTCCGAAATACGGTGCTGCCGCCGCCGGCGGCACGGCGCCCGACGCGCTATCGCTCGACCTGATCTACACGCCCTCCTTTGCTGCCGCCGGTCAGTTGGAGGACATCACCGACTGGGCCAAGTCGCTCCCCTATTTCGCCAGCCTGTCGCCGGCTCATGTGAAGACCGGCACGTACAAGGACCGCATCTACGGCCTGCCCTTCTCCGCCGACGCCTCGGTGCTGATCTGGAACAAGAAGCTGTTCAAGCAGGCCGGCCTCGACCCCGAAAAGGGCCCAGCCAATTGGGCCGAGATCGAAGCCGACGCCGAAAAAGTCAACGCGCTCGGCGGCAACATCAAGGGCTTCTACTTCTCCGGCAATTGCGGCGGCTGCAACATCTTCACCTTCACGCCGCTGGTCTGGGCCTCGGGCGGCGACATCCTCTCGCAGGACGGCTCCAAGGCGACGCTGGACAGCCCGCAGCTGCGCGGCGCCATCGATCTCTATCGTTCGATGGTCAAGAAGGGCCTGGTGCCGGAAGGCGCCCAGACCGACACCGGCGCCAATTTCTTCGCCGCCTTCGCCGGCGGCAACATCGGCATCTCGCCGTCGGGTGCCTTCGCTATCGGCGCGCTCAACACCCAGTATCCCGATATCGACTACGGCATCACCTTCCTGCCGGGCAAGGATGGCGGCTGGTCGTCCTTTGCCGGCGGCGACAATTTCGTCGTCACCAAGGGCACCAAGAAGATCGATGTGGTGAAGGAGTTCCTCGACTTCGCCTATTCGCTGGAAGGCCAGACGATCCTGGCCAAATATGGCAGCCTGCCGGTGCGCGGCGACATCGCCAAGGACGCGCTGAAGGACCTCGACCCGCGCTACCAGGTCGCAGCCGAGGCCATGGCCAAGGGCAAGACGCCCTATTCGGTGGTCTTCAACGACCTGATCAACTCCGCCAACGGCCCGTGGACGCAGATGGTCAACGAGGTGTTCTTCGGCGACGACGTCGACGGCGCCATCGCCAATGCGCAGGAGACTATGCAGTCGATCATCGACCAGGCGCCGCAGAAATAGGCGCCTGCCGGCCGCCCGCCTGTCTCCCTGAGCGGGTGGCCGGATATTGTTTGGTTCAGATACAGGGCTATCGCGTTGAGAAGACTCACTAGCATCGACAGCTTGGGACCTAGCGCACTTCGCCTCCCCTTCTCCCCTTGTGGGGTGAGAAGCGGTCCGCGCAGCGGACGAAAAGCCAACTGCTTGGCTTTTCGAGCTTCGAACGCCCTGAGCCTGCGAAGGGCCGGGTGGTGGCCGATCCACTCTGCCGGGTCCCCGCTGCTTCGCAGCGTCCCGGTGTTCGCCGGCCTTTCATCGTGCCACTGGCACGATGAATTCGCCTCCGGCGAACCGGCCGCTCACCCCACAAGGGGAGAAGGAAAAGCGGGCCAGCCATGACCACCATCACAGCAACCACCGCCCCGCCCCGCGCCCGAAAACTCGTCGGCGCCGGGCGACGGCAATGGATCGGTCTCATCTACGTCGCGCCGGCCGTGGCGCTGGTCATGGTGTTCTTCGTCATCCCGCTCGGCATGACGGCGTGGATGTCGCTGCACAACTGGCCGCTGATGGGCGGGCACTCCTTCATCGGCCTCGACAACTATGCCGCGATCCTGCGCGACACCAGGTTCTGGAACGCACTGAAATTCACCGGCTACTACACTGTGATCGTCACCATCGCGATCTTCGCCGTCGCCTTCCCGCTGGCCATCTTCATCGAGCGGCCGCGCCCGCTGACCAATCTCTATCGCACCGCCTTCTTCATGCCGGCGGTGGTCGGTTTCGCCTCGGCGAGCCTGCTCTGGTCATGGCTGCTCAACGTCGATTCCGGCCTGTTCAGCCCGGCCGCCTACAACCTCGGCCTGATCGACAGGAAATTCAACCTTCTGGCCACCTTCCAGCCGGCCTTCTGGTCGATCATCGCCATGGTGGTGTGGAAGGTCGCCGGCTTCACCATGATCATCCTGATGACCGGCCTGCAATCGATCCCGCAGGATTTGCAGGAGGCCGCCGTCATCGACGGCGCCGGCCCGTTCGCGAGGTTCCGGGCCATCACCTTGCCGCTGATGCGCCGCACGCTGGCGCTGGCGCTGATCCTGTCGGTGGCCGGCTCGGTCCTCGCCTTCGACCAGTTCTACATCATCCTGCGCGGCGGCCCGCGCAACCAGACGCTGACGGCGGTGTACTGGATTTTCAACCAGTCCTTCGTGTCGTTCAAGCTCGGCTATGGCGCGGCGCTCTCCATGGTGCTGCTGGTGATCCTGGTGGCGCTCAGCCTCGTGCAGCTCTGGCTGCTGAGGAAGCCCGAGGGCCTCGACTGATGGCGCAGGCAATGTCCGCTCAAGGCAAGCTCGCCGCCAGCGTCGTCAGGCACTCGACCGGCATCGTCGCCTCGGTGCTGTTCGTGGCACCGATCGTGTGGGCCGCGCTGTCGGCCTTCAAGCCGGCGCAGGAGGCGCGCCAGCCGCCGTTGCCGCCCTGGCCGACGACAGGCTTCTCGCTGCAGAACTACGCCACGCTCAACACCTTCGGCGACGGGCTCTGGGTCTCGGCGCAGAACAGCATCTACGTCTCTGTCATGACGGTGCTGGTCTCGGTCGTCGTCTCCGTGCTCGCCGGCTACGGTTTCTCGCGTTTCCGATTTCCGCTCAAGGACCTGTTCTTCGTCCTCATCCTGTCGACGATCATGATCCCGTTCCAGTCGATCCTGACGCCGATCTTCCTGGTGCTCACCAAGCTCGGCCTGCACAACACGCTGACCGGGCTGGTCGGCGTCTATGTGACGCTGCAACTGCCGTTCTCGATCTTCATGATGCGCAACGCCTTCGACGCGGTGCCGCGCGAGATCGAGGAGGCCGCGCGCATGGACGGCGCCGGAAACGCCACCATGCTGTTGAAGGTGATGCTGCCGCTGGTCTGGCCGGGCGTCGTCACCATCGCGCTGTTCGCCTTTCTCGGCGCCTGGAACGAGTTCCTCGCCGCTTTGGTGCTGATGACCGACCAGTCCAAGTTCACGCTGCCGGTGATGATGACCGCACTCCAGTCCGGCCGCTTCGGCGCCATCGACTGGGGCGCGGTGCAGGCGGGCGTCACCGTGATGATGGTGCCGTGCCTGATCCTGTTCCTGGCTTTGCAGCGCTTCTACATCCGCGGCCTGATGGCCGGGGCCGTCAAGTGATCGATCGAATGGAGTAAGTTCATGACCGCATCGTCTTCTGCCAGGCCTGCCAGCGCCTCCAGGCCCAAACTCGCCTTCCGGCCGCTACCGGTGCCGCAGGTCGACGTGCACGGCTTCTGGGGCGACCGTGCCGATGCAGTCGCCGCGCGCACCGCCGATATCCTCTACGACCGCTGCGTCGAGGCGGGCATGCTGGAGCAGATCGATCCGGACCGGCCCTCGCCCGGCGTCGTCATCCCGTTCCATTCCCCTTCGCCCGACGAGGCGGCTTCCCCCGGCTTCACCGGCTCGACGGTGACGACGCAGATGTTCTGGGACTCCGACTGGGGCAAGACGATCGAGACGGCGGCCTATTCGCTCTACCGCGCCAAGAACCCGGAGCTGGAGAAGAAGATCGACGCCGCCATCGACCTCTACGAAAAGCTGCAGCAGCCGGACGGCTATCTCTCGAGCTGGTACCAGCGCATCCAACCCGGCCTGCGCTGGACCAATCTGCGCGATTGCCACGAGCTCTATTGCGCCGGCCACCTGATCGAGGGCGCCGTCGCCTATTACCAGGCGACCGGCAAGCGCAAGCTGCTCGACGTCATGTGCCGCTATGCCGACCATATCGCCTCGGTGCTCGGGCCCGAGCCGGGCAAGAAGAAAGGCTATTGCGGCCATGAGGAGATCGAGCTGGCGCTGGTGAAGCTGGCGCGCGTGACTGGCGAGAACAAATACATGGAGCTGGCGAAATACTTCATCGACCAGCGCGGCCAGCAACCGCATTATTTCGACGAGGAGGCGCGCGCCCGCGGCACCGATCCCAAGGCCTATCATTTCAAGACGTATGAATACAGCCAGTCGCACATTCCGGTGCGCGAGCAGGACAAGGTCGTCGGTCATGCGGTCAGGGCGATGTATCTCTATTCCGGCATGGCCGACATCGCCACCGAATATGGCGACGACAGCTTGCGGGTGGCGCTCGACCGGCTGTGGGACGATCTCACCAGCAAGAACCTCTACATCACCGGCGGGCTCGGGCCGTCGGCGCACAATGAGGGCTTCACCAGCGATTTCGACCTGCCCAATGAGAGCGCCTACGCCGAGACCTGTGCCGCCGTCGGCCTGGTGTTCTGGGCCAGCCGCATGCTCGGCATGGGGCCGAACGCCCGCTATGCCGATATCATGGAGCGGGCGCTCTACAACGGCTCGATCTCGGGCCTGTCGCTCGATGGCTCGTTGTTCTTCTACGAAAACCCGCTGGAAAGCCGGGGCCGGCACAACAGATGGAAATGGCACCGCTGCCCGTGCTGCCCGCCCAATATCGGGCGCATGGTGGCCTCCATCGGCAGCTATTTCTACAGCCTGGCGGACGACGCGCTTGCCGTCCATCTCTATGGCGATTCCACCGCTCGTTTCGACATAGCGGGCGTGCCGGTAGCACTGACGCAGGCGAGCCGCTACCCCTGGGACGGGGCGGTCGCCATCACCATCGAGCCGCAGGCGCCGGTCGCGTTCACCCTGCATCTGCGCGTGCCGGCATGGAGCGCCGGCGCGGCGCTCAAGGTCAATGGCGAGACGGTGAAGCTCGAGGACGTCACCAGCGATGGCTACGCGGCGATCCGGCGCACATGGAAGAAGGGCGATAGCGTCCGCCTCGATCTCGAAATGCCGATCGAACGGCTCTACGCCAACCCGCAGGTGCGCCAGGACGCCGGCCGCGTGGCGCTCTCGCGCGGCCCGCTGATCTACTGCGTCGAGGCGACCGACAATGACGGCAGCCTGCACCGCATCGCATTGCCGCGCACCGCAAGCATTGAGGCGCATGACGAGCCGGACCTGCTGGGCGGCGTGGTGGCGCTTTCGACCACAGCGCTGGCCGATACCGATGAGGGCTGGCAAAACGGGCTTTACCGCACCGATCCGCCCGCTGCCAGACAGACGCGGCTGACCGCCATTCCCTATTTCGCCTGGGACAACCGCGAGCCCGGCGAGATGCTGGTGTGGCTGAGGGACGGATGAGGCCGTTCAGCGTGTGTCGACGGTGGCAACTGCCGATCGCATGCCGGGGGAGATCGAATCCACCGCATCCGGCTTGCTGTTCAAATAACGTAGGCGCAGGCGCAAAAATGGCGCTTCGATACACGCATAGCTGAGATGGCCGATTGGGATCGTTGCCAGGAAGCACAGCAAGGACCAGAGGCATGCGACATAGAAATTGCTGATGTCCATGACGTTCGTGTCTATGAATGCAGCCAACTGCATGACGAAGAACAGATGCAGAAGGTAGATCGAATAACTATAGGACCCTGCCTTTTCGATGATCTTGAAAGGTAGACTAGTTCGCCTGCTGGAAAAGCTCGTATCGTAGTATGCGATGCCGAAAGAATAGGCTGCCGCTTCCAGGGTCGGCAAGATGATCCATATCCAATGTGGTGATGGATAGCGCTCCAGCTGATACATTCCGCCCGCGGCATCGAACCACCAGAAGAAGGTTGAAAATGCCGCCAGCACGGCCAGCGCCAGCCAGTGCCGGTTCTTCGTGTGACCACGAAGATGGAAAGCAAGAATGCCGGCCAGAAACTGATCCAGATGTCCTATGATGGACCGGTACGCTGCCGACTGCACCTCGCCGAGCTGCTCATAGAGGCCAATCCGCAGCAATATAGCCGCTGCAATGAACAGCAAGGGGGCGAATAGGAACCGCTTGGATGCCAGCAGCAAAAACGGCAGCAATGCATAGAAATGAGCTTCAACGGTTATCGACCAGCCGCCATTCGGAAGGGTTGGAAAGACAAGGCCCTTGCCGATGTCGGTGAAATACTCGTGCAGGGACTGGCCAGCCAGATATCTGCGGCACGCCTCGATGCTTATCACGGCCAGCAGAAGCGGAAGCAGCCTTAACGCCCGGTTGGCGAAGAAGGGCAGATACTTGATCTTTTTTCCGTCGAGAAGCTTGGCGAACAGATAGCCGGAGAGCGCCATGAACAATGAAACACCGGTATGCCCTTCATCCAGAACACTAAATATGGGCAGAGTCGGCACGAAACCATACGATACCGGACCCTCAGGGGACTGATGAAGGAAGTGCCAGGTGAAGACCAAAAAAGCCGCCAGGCAGCGGACATGGTCCAGTGCTGGATAATGTTCTCCGGTGGAAGATCTCATAGTTGGCCCACGCTCCACCGCGTCTTCGCCGGTGTTCAAGTCATCGTTGGACCAGAACTACTTTCAACTCATTAAATTGTCGCTTGCGGCGAACAGCCTCTGACCAGCGCGCCGAACGCCAGCCAGCGTGGCGATGCGGCTGGCCGCCAACCGCGAGCCCGGCGAGATGCTGGTATGGCTGAGGGACGGATGAGGCCAGAAGGGCGCGAAGGAGCGCGACAGGCTTCGTTCTGCCCGCCGCGTTCTTCGGTGCCAGTTACACGGAGCCTATCGCCGGGCCTTTGACTTGTTCAGAGCGACGGCGGCGTGGATAAGCGCCTTGAACGCTTCCTCGTCGACCTCCTCGCCCTCTTGGAAATCGATGGCGCGCCTGGTGTTTCCTTCCAGGCTGGAGTTGAACAGGCGCGACGGATCGGGCAGCGCCGCACCCTTGGCAAAGGTCAGCTTGACGACGTTCTTGTAGGTCTCGCCGGTGCAGATCATTCCGGCATGCTCCCACACCGGGACCCCGCGCCATTTCCACTCCTCGACGATCTCGGGGTCGGCTTGCCGGATCAGGCCGCGCAGCCGGCTCAGCATCTCGCCCCGCCAGTCGCCGAGTTCCTCGATCCTGCCGTCTATGAGCTGCGAAGGAGATCTGCCTTCTGGCGACCCGCTCTTCGTCATGTCCGTTCTCCTTCAGCCTTGAGGGCGGTCACCGCCCGTCCGCCCGATCATAGGCGCTCTGTTGCGCGCGGCAAATCCGGGCCCGGCGCGCAAATCTCACATCCGTTCGCCGGGCAGTCGGCTCGCCTGCTTCACCCACTCGGTGAACTGGGCCTCGTCGAACTCGTCGTCCTCATGAATGTCAAGGTAACGCGTGTCCTTGCTTTTGGACTGGCCAGGCGGCACCGGGTCCAGCGACATGCCGCGGAAGAAGGCCACCTTTATGTATTTCGTGAAGCAATGAAAGCTGAGGAACCAGCCCTCGCCTTCCACGCCATAGAAGGGCGAGTTCCATTTGACGGCCTTGCGCACATCAGGCACGGCACGCTCGATGAGCGCATCGAGACGGCCGCCGACCTCGCTCTTCCAGTCCGGCATGGCTGCGATATAGGCCTGCACGGGGGCGTTGCCTTCGCCCTTGGCGATCTGCGGGTTGCCGCCAGAAAGCAGGACCGGACCGGCGGTTGCTGGCCTGGCGGCGCCTTTGGCTGATCGCCCCTGCCTCTTCGCCATCCATCCCGTCCTTACTGGCTCGCGGGCTGCCGCCCGTTAAGCCGCTTGGCGGCGTATGGCAGCACGAACATGTAGAGGCCGCTGAACAGCAGCAGGAACAGCGGCAGCAGCGGCGAATAGACCACCCAGGCAGGCGGCTGCCCCAAGCCCATGGCGACGAAGTTGGCGAGGACGGTCCCCGTGAAAATGATCGACAGCCAGCGATGCGTTTGCCGGACCCATTTGTTCCAATCCATGCTACCTCCTCCTGGAAATGAACGAAAGGCCGCTTACCAGCGCGCCAGCTGGGTGATCTGGATGAGGTTGCCGCAGCTGTCGTTGAGCTGCGCAATGGTCGAGCCGGTCACTTCGGTCGGCGCCATGGCGAAGGCCGCGCCCCGCGCCTTGATGCGCTCGTGATCGGCCTTGATGTCGTCGGTGAAGAGCATCAGCGCCGGCTGGCCCTGCTTGAACAAGGCCTGCTGGTAGGCCTTGGCCGCCGGGTTGTCGTACAGCGCAAGCTGCAGCTCGGTTCCCTCAGGCTCGTCCGGCGAGGCCACTGTCAGCCAGCGAAACGGACCGTTGCTGAAATCGGCCTTCTTGGTGAAGCCCAGCACGTCGGTGTAGAAGGCAAGTGCCTTCTCCTGGTCGTCCACATAGACGCGGGTCAATTTGATCTTCATCGCATGTCCTCCATAGGTTTTGTTGCGGCGGCCGCCTTCGAACAGCCTTGCCATGAACCCCGGCCGGCGGACTTCAGTCCGTCCGTGCCAGGAGCTCTTCCAGCTTCTCCAGGAATTTCGGCCATCCCATCTTGGCGCCGCCATAGGCCCGCCTCTGCTCGGGCCGGAAACCGGACTGCTCCATGCGCAGATGGGTCCCGGCAGGCGTCGGGGTGAGCGTGAAGGTCACCACGCTCCTGAGATCGAAGGCCGGGTCCTGGTGCGCGAGGTTCCAGGTGTAGGACAGCGTCTTGTGCGGCTCGACGGCAAGCACCTCGCAATCCAGCACGCCGCCCCAGGCGGTGCTGAGATTGAAGCGATGGCCCACGACCGGATTTAAATCGTTCTTCATCAGCCACTCCTCAATCAGATGCGGTTGCGTCAGTGCGCGCCAGAGTTTTTCCGGCGGATGCGAAATCTGCCGCTCGACGACGACAGTGCGGGTCTCGGCGGCACTGTCGTTCACTGGTCCATCCTTTTGAGCAGATCCTCGAGATCGTCGAACCGGCTTTCCCAGAACCCGGCCATCTCACGCGTCCAGTCCATCAGCGGCGCCAGTGCGCCGAGCTGCGCGCTGTAATGCGTCTGGCGGCCCTCATGGCGGTCGCGCACCAGCCCGGCCTGCTTCAGCACGCCAAGATGCTTCGACACGGCCGGCTGCGAGACCCCCGACTGGATCGTCAGCGCTCCCACCGTCTGCTCTCCCTGGCGGCACAGCCGTTCGAAGATGGCGCGCCGCGTCGGGTCGGCGAGCGTCCTGAAGAGCGCATCATGAGCATCCGGCATTTAATCGATAACCCGTTGGCTATTGATGGACGTATAACCGTCGGGATATGTATTCGTCAAGCGGAAGATTTGGAGGGGCGGGAAAGCGTCTGGAAACTTCCGGATCGCGTTGCGCTGGGACGCCGATCGCTAAGCCGTGGCGTGGACGCGGTTGATCTCCTCGGCCACCAGCGCCTGCAACTGCCACAGGTTGCGATCGCGAATGCCGCAGGCGTCGAGGTGGCGGATGGTCTCGAACAGATATTGCGCGCCCGAGCCCCAATGGCCAGCGGCCCGGGCCAGCGTCGCCGCGATCGCCCGTTTGTCCAGCCTGCCGACATAGCGCGCATTGGCGGGATCGACGACGAAGCCGAGCGCGCGGCACATGCCGCCCTCGGTCCTGACCCGCAGCCAGCGCGGCACGTTGACGGCGGGCAGGATGGTCATCTCGCGGCGCAGCAGCGCCTCGAGATTGTCGGCAACCGGCTCCGCGATCTCGAACACCATGCCCTGGCATTGGCCACCACGGTCGAGCGCCATCATCAGGCCGGGCTGCTCGATCGTGCCGCGAAACCGCTGCACGGTGAAGCAGAAGGAGCGGTGCCAGCCGGTCGCCACCGCGCGCTCGCCGCCCCTTACCTCGCCCGCCGGCTTCCACAGCAGCGAGCCATAGGCGAACAGTTTCAGCGGCCCGGCCGGCGCATCGGCCAGGATTTCGTCGCTGAAACGCGCATAGTCGGCATCGGTCATGTAGACCATACCCGGCGTCGGCCCGGCATCCTCGACCGCGCGCAAGGTGCGGGCGACCAGCGCCTCCGTCAGCGCCATCGCCACGGTTCGCGACGTGGACTGTGAACGTGCGGCGGATATCGGACTGTTCATCTTCGTACTCCAGCCTTGCCGCCATGTTGCCCAAGGCAAAGGGATTCTCAAGAGCCAGGGCCACTCGGACGCGGACTCAGAAGCTGAGCGAACCTGCCCAAGCGTTTGAAAAGCCTCGGCGCACCGCCGTCGCGATAGAATTGGCCGCGAGTCCACCTGGGTCGGCGCCATCCGCCGTCCGCGGAACGAGATCGCCTTCCACGCGTTTCATTGGGTTGGGAGGGAACTATGAACGATGCGCCGGCAACGCCCATCGGCAGGACGCTTTCGCCCAGCGAAATGGTCACCGTGATGTCGCATTTCCATCGCGCCGAGATTGCCCGCATGGCGGGATGGCGCGACCGTATCGACAGGACCAGCAACTGGGCGATCACCGTCGTGGCCGCGATGCTGTCGGTGTCGCTGTCGACGGCCAGTGCCCATCACGGCGTGCTGCTGTTCGCCATGCTGCTGGTGCTGCTGTTGCTGTGGATCGAGGCACGGCGCTACCGCTTCTTCGACGTCTACCGCGCCCGCGTGCGCCAGTTCGAGCGCCACTATTTCGCGCAGATCTTCTCGCCGCAGCCGGACTTCGCCTCGGACTGGCTGCTGATCGTCGGCGAAAGCCTGCGCACGCCGAAATTCCTGGTCTCGCAGCGGGTGGCGCTGGCGCGCCGTTTGCGCCGCAACTACATCCATATGATGCTGATCCTGCTGCTCGCCTGGATCCTCAAACTATCGACGCCGAGCCTGCTCGATCGGGCCGCGCCGGTGGGTTTCGTCGGCACATTGCGCGAGGCCGTCAGCGCCGCCGCCCTGGGTCCCGTGCCCGGCCTGGTCATCGTCACGCTGGTCGCGGTCCTCTTTGCCGGCCTGCTGGCCGCGGCCTTACTGACGCCCGACGACAACGGCGAACTCTCCTTCGGCGACGTGCATGTCTAGTCCGCGATGGACAAAAACGCTTTGCGAACAACCGGGTGAGACGCCATCCTGAATCAAACCGCGAATGAGCGCCTGTGTGCCGGCTTGGAGAATAGCCGCATGGATGCCATCTAGAGGGACAGAGCCGGCCTCTGGGCGGCCGGCCACGGAGCATCGAAACAAGTGACGCAGCGAAGCGGCAGCGCCGACCTGCCGCTGCATGGCGGACGGGTCCCGAAATGGCTGGGCGACCGCATGACGCGGCTCGGCGCGGTGCTGTGCCAGGCGATCGTCCACCACTATGGCCGCGACGAGCTGCTGCGCCGCCTGGCGCATCCCTTCTGGTTCCAGTCCTTCGGTGCGGTGATGGGCATGGACTGGCATTCGTCCGGAATCACCACCAGCGTCATCGGCGCGCTGAAGCGCGGGCTGACGCCGCTGTCGGGCGAGCTCGGCATCCATGTCTGCGGCGGCCGCGGCGCTCATTCGCGCAAGACGCCGCATGAGCTGGAGATGATCGGCGAACGCGTCGGCTTCGACGGCGCGGCCCTTGCCACCGCCAGCCGCCTGGTCGCCAAGGTCGACAGCGCCGCCGTTCAGGACGGTTTCGACCTCTATCTGCACGGCTTCATCGTCACCGACGACAGCCGCTGGGTGGTCGTCCAGCAAGGCATGAACGGCGACAGAAGGCAGGCGCGCCGTTACCACTGGTTGTCGGAAGGGTTGAAGAGTTTCGTCGACCAGCCGCACGCGGCCATCGAGGGCGAGCGGCAGGGCGAGATCGTCAACCTCACCGACCATCGCGCCGAGGCCTCGCGCAGCGGCCAGCTCGATCTTCTGCGCCAGCTTGGTCCCGACCGGATCGTGCACGAATTCGCCGCCATCGAGCCGGCGACGGCTTCGGCAAAGCGCGACAATGCACAGCCGATGCTGCCCAATCTGGTCATGCCGGCGCATCATGACGTGCGCGAAAGCGACATCGTCATGCGCCGGTTGCACGGCAACATCTCCGCCGCCATCGAGAGCGGTCCGACGGACTTTCCCGAATTGCTGCTGGTGCCGGGCGTCGGCGCCCGCACGGTGCGGGCGCTGGCCATGGTGGCGGAGGTGGTGCATGGCGCGCCCTGCCGCTTTTCCGACCCGGCGCGCTTCTCGCTGGCCCATGGCGGCAAGGACCGGCATCCCTTTCCGGTGCCGCTGAAGGTCTATGACGAAACCATCGCCGTCATGAAGTCGGCAGTCGCCAAGGCCAAGCTCGGCCGCGAGGAGGAGCTAGCCGCCTTGCAGCGGCTCGACGGCCAGGCGCGGCGACTGGAGCGCTACGTCACCGGCCCGAGCCTGAAGGAGATCGTCGCCGGCGAGTTCGACCAGTCGCATCTGCTCGGCGGCCGCAGCGTCTTCGGCCCGGAGCCGCTGCCTGAGGGTGCTTTGCCGGAGGGCGCCAAGAAGTCGGGCTAGATCGCCGATCGCGGCCGCTACGCCGACAATTGGCGAAGCAATCTGCGGAGGCGTCCAGCCGGTAGATGGGCCTTTCTCCCCGTCCTATACGGGGAGAAATGTCCGGCAGGACAATGAGGGGCGGCGCCAAGGTTTCGGCAAATACCATCTGGATCCTGTATTTTTCCCATGTCGGCGCTGCCCCTCATCCGCCTGCCGGCACCTTCTCCCCGTATAGAGACGGGGAGAAGAGGGCTGTCTTTTATGTCGGCACTTACCCCAACAGATCGGCCGGAACAGATTGGCCCGACCTGCCGCAACCTTGCGCGGCATTGCACGTTTATGCGCAGCGGACTTGATCCGCGTTGAGGGGTTGGATGACTAGGCACTGGCCGCAAACGAGATTTCTTCCTGCCATTCTCATCCCTTCCGCCGTCCTTGCCTTAGCAGGCCCGGCCTGGGCAGCCCAGGCAAGCAGCCACGCCGCGGGCATGGGCGGCTCGGCGGAGGGCGTTTTCGTCGCCGAGATCGTGCTTCTGCTTCTGGTCGGGCGCGGCCTGGGCGAAATCTTCCAGCGCTACGGCCAGCCGGCGATCATGGGCCAGCTGATCGGCGGCATCCTGCTCGGGCCTTCGCTGTTCGGCTGGCTCTGGCCCGGCGCGCAGCAGCTGATCTTCTCGACCGACCCCGCGCAGAAGAGCATGATCGAGGCGGTCTCCCAGCTCGGCGTCCTGCTGCTCCTGCTGCTCACCGGCATGGAGACGGACCTGCGCCTGGTGCGCCGGGTGGGCGCGGCGTGTTTTTCGATCTCGGTCACCGGCGTCGTCGTGCCCTTTGCCTGCGGTTTCGCGCTGGCGCAGTTCCTGCCAGACACGCTGCTGCCCGACCCCGGCGAGCGCATCGTCGCCGGGCTTTTCGTTGGCACGGCCCTGTCGATCTCCTCGGTCAAGATCGTCGCCATGGTGGTGCGCGAGATGAACTTCATGCGCCGCAATCTCGGCCAGGTCATCATCTCCTCGGCCATCATCGAGGACACGATCGGCTGGCTGATCATCGCCGTCACCTTCGGCATCGCCACCAATGGCAGCCTCCAAATCGTGCCGCTGGTGGTAACGGTGGCCGAAGTGGCGCTGTTCATGGTGTTCTCCTTCACCATCGGGCGCCGGCTGGTGTTCACGCTGATCCGCTGGAGCAACGACTCCTTCCGCAGCGAATACGCCGTCATATCGGTCATCCTGATCATCATGGGCGTGATGGCGCTGATCACCAACCTGATCGGCGTCCATACCGTGCTTGGCGCCTTCGTCGCCGGCATACTGGTCGGCGAATCCCCGATCCTGTCCAGCCACATCGAGAGCCAGCTGCGCGGCGTCATCACCGCGCTCTTCATGCCGATCTTCTTCGGCATGGCCGGGCTTTCGGCCGACCTCACCGTGCTTGCCGACCCGACGCTGGCGCTGCTGACGCTGGCGCTGGTGCTCATCGCCAGCATCGGCAAGTTCGGCGGCGCCTTCATCGGCGGCCGCTTCGCCGGCATGACGCTGAAGGAGGCGACCGCCGTCGGCAGCGCCATGAACGCGCGCGGCTCGACCGAGGTCATCGTCGCCTCGATCGGCCTGTCGATGAACATCCTGTCCCACAATCTGTTCACCATGATCGTGACCATGGCTGTCATCACCACGCTCGCCATGCCGCCCATGCTGCGCTGGGCGCTCGGCCGGCTGCCCGTCGAAGACGCCGAGAAGCAGCGCGTCGACCGCGAGCTGCTCGACGAGCGCGGCTTCGTCTCCAAGCTGGAGCGGCTGCTGCTGCTGGTCGACGACAGCCCGGTCGGCAAGTTCACCGCCTATCTCGCGGGCCTGGTCGGCGGCGGCAGCGGCATGCCGACCACGCTTCTCCACCTCAAGGACGGCAGGCTTGCCGGCCCGGCCCGCGACAAGGGCCCGGAGCGTGCTTTGAAGGAGGTCAAGAAGGGCGCCGCCAGAAGCGCCAAGGCGGTGAGCAAGGCCGAGGACACGCCGGTCGAGAAGGTGCATCTCACCGCCCGCAGCGAACGCGAAGCCACCGCACGAACGATCGCCGAGGAGGCGCGCAAGGGCTACGGCCTGCTGCTGGTCGGGCTCGAGGCCATGCTGACCGAGAAGGGATCTTTCACCGAAGCACTCAACGACATGACCAGCGGCTTCGACGGTCCGCTCTGCCTGGTGCTGAACGGTGCCGGCGCCGGGGGCAAGATGCCGGTGCTGCGCGCCGGAACCACCATCCTGGTGCCCGTCAACGGCACGGAAGTGTCGCGCCGCGCCGCCGATTTCGCCCTGGCGCTGGCAAGGCCGCACCGGGCGCGGGTCAAGGTGCTCTATGTCTCGCAGGCGCGCAAAGGCGCCCGGCAAGGCACCGTTTCGCATCGTCGCGAGGAGGCGGTGCTCAAGGATGTCGTCGATCTCGCCGACCGCTACGGCGTCGCCGTCGACACCGCCATCCGCGCCCGCGCCACGCCCGACAAGGCGATCGCCAGGGAAGTGGCCAAGGGGGCGGCGATGGTGGTGATGGGCGTCACGCAGCGGCCGGGCGAGGAACTGTTCTTCGGCGACACCGCAATGGCGGTGCTGGCCGCCGTCCCCTGCCCGGTCGTGCTCGTGGCAAGCGACCGCATCCGCGCCGAAGCAAGGCCTGAGGCCGCGGCCGAAACCGGCGCCTGATGGCGGAGCCTATAGGCCGAAGAACTGCCTGCCGATCATATAACCCAGCGCCACCACGGCCAGCGGGAACAAGGCCGGCGCGACCTTGCCGAGGACCGAGCCTTGCTGCTCCTTTGGCGGCACATAGCGTGCATTGCCGAGATTCTTGGTCATTGCGTACCCCCGCGCGAACCAGTTCATTAGCAGATGCTTATTAACAGCACGGCCGAATTAACGGTTCGCGAAGAAATTCGCTCGAAAGCCGGCCATTTGAGCGGAGGGCTGGCGAATGCGGCTTGGCTTGGCCTCGATCTCGGAAACGGGTTTGCCTGCACCCTCGCGCAGCGCCGCGGCTTCGGCCGTCGCGGCGGAGCGCTATGTCCGGCAAACCGCCATGACGAAGAACTCGCGGTAGCAGAAGTCCGGATCGTCGAGCAGGCGATCCGGCCGCTGCTTCAGCTCCTGCCAGTAGGCCTGGTCGGCATCAGGCAGGGCATAGCCCGGCGCGACGCTTGCAAAATAGGCCAGCAGGTCGCGAACATAGTTTCGCGTGAAGCGAGGCGCGGGCGCCCAGCGCTCGACCAGCCAGCCCTTGCGGCTGACGACCTCCAGGCCCGCCTGGCGCAGCCGCGCCGGAAGCGTCGAACCGCAATCGGTGCCGAGCACGCCCCGGTCGCGGAAACCCTGGAGCCTGGCTGCCATGAAGCGCGCCAGCAGCGCCCGGTCCATGGGCAGGATCTGCAGGATGGTCGAATCGAAATCCTTGACCGCGAAGATGCCGCCCGGCTTCAGCACGCGCCTGGCCTCGCCGACGGCAAGCTCGAACTCGGCCGGCGTCAGATACTGCATGACATTGCCGGACCAGACGCAATCGAACGATGCGTCGGCGAACGGCAGCGACAGGATGCTGCCGACATGCGTGGCAATGTCCGGCGGCTCGGACAGCGTGCCCGCGAGCGCCTCGACCCGGGCGATGTTTTCGGGCGCGAGGTCGAGCGCGGCAATGAAGCCGGAAGGGCCGACGGCGCTGGCGATGAGCGGCAGGAAGCCGCCGCTGCCGCAACCGGCATCGAGCACGCGCCAGCCCGGGCGGATGCCGGCGTCGAGCAAGGCCGCCTCATATTCGGGCCGCGACGATTCAAAATGAAGATCGAGCCACCCGGCCTCGCTCGCTTCGTGACCGGTCGACGTTTGGTTCCTGGCAGACAAATGATTACCCCCGATGGCCCGGCACGGATAGAAGCGCACCGAGGGGGATCACGCAATGGCTGCGAAGCTAAATGCAGCTAGCGCCGGTCATTGCCCTCGTCAGTTGACGGCCGGATGGACAAGATGCGCTGCAAGCCGGCCGCACGACGTTGATTGCGCTTACCCAAAAGCAGACATCTGAATGCGGCATGGCGTTGTAGGCGCTGCAAGCGACCGCAGTCTGGACCGCCAACTCGCACGGCCTGGCATCCACCGCCATGCGGCGGACCTGTGGCCAACGAGAAGGTCGGACCGGGCCTTGTCATCGCCTGCTGGAAACGCGCCGGCTGATCACGGCTACAGACAAGGCGTCCGTGCTTCGGTTAGAGTTTCGCCAGGCAACAGGCGAAGGGAGCACCGGAATGAGCAAAGCCAGTTCAACGCCGGCCGGGCAGCCGAGGCCGCTCGCCGAGATCGCCAGCTATCACGCCCACATCTACTATGACGGAGAGGCGCAGCGACAGCACGCCGAATGGCTGCGCCAGCGCATCGGCGAACGCTTCCGCGTGCGCCTGGGCAACTGGCGCGACGATCCGGTCGGCCCGCATCAGCAGGCCATGTACCAAATCTCCTTCGCCACAGAAATTTTCGCTACGCTGGTTCCCTGGCTGATGCTGAACCATGGCGGCCTGAGCATCCTCATCCACCCCAACACGACCAACCCCAAACGCGACCACTTGGTCGACCCAATCTGGATCGGGCGGGCGCTGGGCGTGCATGGCGAGGTGCTTGGCGAGGAGGACGAGGCGGAGGAGGCGCTGGAGGTGAATACGGAGCCGACGCTGGGGGTGTAGGGACGAACGAGTGGTGGTTGAATAAATTAAGTCTGATAGTGACCCGACTTAGCTGAAGACAACTGTCTGATTTGGCCGGGAGCGGAAAGACTGCTTCCTCGCGTGTCAAAAAGCCGTCGTGTCAGGAGCTGTGAGTTTGACGAAATATCGCATGGCAATCCGGCGCAAATCCCCTTAGGCTGTCGGCACCAGTCCTCTTTCCGGAGTTTGCGTTCCAATTCGCGTTGCGACCGGCAGGACGAACGCCATGTTATGCAGGGCTTCGTTTACCAATTTTTGAGAGGCTCAGTACGGCCGAAAGTTGAGCTGATGGCGCGAAGCGACCTACTACTTTCCATTGTCCGGGCAGGCGCTGAGGGCGATCAGGCAACCCTGCGTGCGTCAGTGGAAGCGTTGGTTGCCGAGGAAAAATCCAAGCAGCACAACATTCTGGCCGACCGCCTTCAGCGTGTAATAAACTCGGTCCCTGCCGTTGGTAAATTGGAAGCCCGGCAGCCCCTCGCGCCCGGTCGCGACATCATTCTCGAGACCATTCCGCAGCGTCAACTATCTGAACTCATCTTGCCGCTCCCTGTCACCCAACAGGTGCGAAACTTAGTTGAGGAGCAGAGCAGAGCGGACCTTCTGAGGTCGCACGGCGTACAGCCACGTCACACAATGCTCCTCTCTGGTCCTCCCGGCAACGGAAAGACCTCGGTTGCTGAGGCTATCGCCGAAGCTCTCGCCCTTCCATTGTTCACTGTCAGATACGATGCATTGGTCGGGTCATATCTCGGCGAAACAAACACAAGACTACGCAAGCTGTTTGATTACGTCAGGACAACGGCCTGCGTACTGTTTTTTGACGAGTTCGACGCCATCGGCAAAGAAAGAGGCGATACCCACGAGACCGGTGAAATCAAGCGCGTCGTGTCTTTTCTTCTAATGCAGATTGATCAGCTTCCGAGCTACGTCGTCGCTGTAGCTGCCACTAATCACCATGCATTATTGGACAGCGCGGTTTGGCGCAGATTTCAAATGCGACTACATGTTCCGCAGCCCGACTGGCGACAGGTCGCAGTTCTGATCGCCAGATACTTCGATACCTGGGACGAAAAGCTGTCAATTTCGCCTGAGGCGTTGGCTAAACAACTTGAACCGGCGAGCTTTGCTGAGATAGTGGAGTTCTGCCAGACAGTCCGGCGCGGACACATTTTATCTGCTGGATCGAGGTCACTGGAAACAATAATCCGACAGGAGACACAGCACTGGTCGGAACGGGTGGGGCAAACAACAAGTGCAGGCCGATCCAACAAAGCCGATCCTCAAGCTCGACAATCCAGAGGAAAGCGTCAGGCAACCGGGTCACGGAAACGCTAAGCCGTCGCGCACAATCGAGGCAGATGCGCAAGGTGAGCGGCTAGGACCGAAGTTCCAACGCCTGCGGGACTTCTTAGACGGTGCGCCGCAGCCCGTCCAAGGTCAGCCCGACGGTCTTGCTCCCGAGCGTCTACTTGTTTTTGAAGTCACGGGTTCCGTAACCGATTTCGTGAAGGCTGTTGGCAAGATCGAAGGCCTGACGTTTGCGGGTGAGGACCTTCTCGACCCCGACGAGCTAGATGAAGACCCGCAGGTCTATCTATTGGTGCCGGATCTCGCCGCGTTGCGCCAGATAGTTTCACTTTGGCAAATTTGGCAGCGCGGGGCAGTTTTACCCTACGGGTTTGCTCCGTGGAGGCAGCTGTTTTTGCGTCTGAGAGACATCCGACCGTGGGGTCCCCGAGATCGAGTCCGACCCATCGATCAGTCTCTGCTTGCGGACGCTGCCGAAGCAGCCTTGCCCGGCGAACTGATTAGATTGGAATGCGAGTTAGTCTTTAGGCGGGCGACTGAGACCGCTCAAATGGCAGTTGCGACTGTCCGAACCGCCATTGCGGAAGCTGGCGGTGAAGTTGTGAGTGAGGCCAGACACGTAGACTTCGACTATCACGCGCTCCTAATCGATCTACCCCGTGATGAGGTAGCTCGAATTGCGGCGCTGCAAGACAACAGCTTGGCCGGACTGGATCCAGTACTGTCCATCATGCCCCAGAGCAGCAGCACGACTATCGAGCCGGGTGAAGGAGAACAGGCCGATGCTTTTGAGCAGCCGGAGCTGAATGAGCAGCCTGTTGTGGCAATTTTCGACGCTGTTCCCCTGCAATCTCACCCTTGGATTGCCAATTGGCTGAGCGTTTCCGATCCGCAGGATCTTGAGGCTTTAGCAGTTGGGCCTCGGGTCCATGGTACTGCTATGGCCTCTATCGTTGTTCATGGTGATCGTAATGTCGTCTCCCAGCCTATAGGCCGAAAACTGTACTTCCGCGCCGTTATGTATGGGCCAGCGCCGGACCCATTGGGTAACTCGCGGGAGCGCTTCGTCGATGACCGACTGGTGATCGATCTTATGGTTGAGGCGGTCAGGACCATGCGGGAAGAGGGCCACGATCAAATCGTGGTCGTGAACTTATCGCTTGGCGATCCAAATAAGCAGTACAGTGGTCGAGTTTCAGCGTGGGCGCGGGCGATTGATTACCTTTCATTTAGATATGGTGTCTTGTTCATTATCTCGAGCGGGAATGTTGGGAGGTCGTTACAGCTTCACGACTATCAGCATGCTGACAATTTCCGTGCATCGACCGACGCTTCACGCAGGTCTGCGTTGCTTCGAGCTCTGGACGGGGTGAAGGCAGATCGGCGTTTGCTCGCACCCGCTGAGAGTGTGAACGCTTTGTCGGTTGGAGCATGGCACCGAGACAGCCTCGATGCGCTGCCGTTGCCAAACGGGCGCTACATCGGGTTTCCTGAGTGCGATATGCCGAACGTGTCATCAGCGCTGGGGCATGGGCACAAGAGCGCAGTTAAGCCCGATGTACTGTTTCCGGGAGGGCGCGAGCATCTCATTTTGGCTCCCGCCAATCAGCCCGTGAATGTAAGTCCTAACGCACGAGGTACACGCTTCGGCGGCATTCGTGTCGCTGCACCGAGCCTTCCGGGCCAAGCTCAAGACTATAGCGCGTGGACACTTGGATCGAGCGCCTCAGCTGCATACGCAACCCACACTGCTCATTTGATCTATGAGGTCCTTGAGCGAGAGTATGGCGATACGTTCACGGCTTTGCCCAACTCGCAAAAGGCCGTGCTGCTTAAAGCCCTTCTTGCCCATCCCGCGACGTGGAACACCTCTGACGAGTTCATCATCGCAACAAAGTTTCCAGTTCAGGTGAACTGGAACCAAATGCGTAGAGAGGTGTCCCGTCATCTCGGTTACGGGTTCGTATGGCCACCCGACGCGTTGAGTTGCGCCGCTGATCGGGCAACGCTATGGGCGGCTGGCCGTCTATTGCCCCAGGGAGCAGTCGAGTATCGATTACCAGTGCCTAACGACTTTAGTGGAACCGCTGCGCTTCGGGCTGTCAGGGCAACACTTGCGTGGTTCTCGCCAACGCGACCAGGCCATCAATCCTACAGGGCGTCCAAGCTCCGAGTAATCCCACTTTCGGATAATGTGAAAAGCGCAGTGGGCGTAGCACCAGCCGTCGAACCACCGTGGACGCAAACCGAGGCTGGAACCTTAATCCATCGCCGGTGGTCTGGCCAAGCATTCGGGCACCTAGCTGCAGGCAGTTCAATCTCGTTCCAAATCCAGAGAGAGAAGGATCAGGGTCCTGCTCTCGATGACGCCATTTCCTATGGTTTGGCTGTCACAGTCACGATGGAGGATAATCCGGCGATCTATGACGAGATTCTCAGCCGGGTGGCTGTAAAGCCTCGTAGCCGCGTCCAGGTGTAGCGTGACCATGTATGCCGATAGCTCGTCCGGTCGATCGCCACTGCAGGCTATGCTAAAAAGGGCTGAAGCCAGCCCGCGAGACCAAGCAGTTTGTGGGAAGATGCCGGCAACCGACAGGAGCCCGCTTCCCGGAAATCCAGCAGTGACAAGTGGCCCAGGTGGTGACGACTGGGTAGCAATCCCGACTGTGGGTTAGAAGCGGACATCGCAGAGGACAAGTGCTGATTTGGCGCCGTCCCCAACTCTGCGCCCCGGCCAGCTCGCTGACATCGAGGCTGCGGATCTTTTTCTCCTCACCCCCCAGCCAACCGCGGCAACAAAAAAATCTCCGCCCCCGGCGGCAGCTTCTTCCCCCACGTATCCCGATAAATCACCCCGTCGATCGCCACCGCGATCCCCCTATCGATCAACGGCTCGAGGCCGGGATACTGTTCAGCCAGTTTCCTGAACAGCTCCCTGATGTCCTTGGCCTCGACCTCGACCTTGCTCTGGCCTCCGGCGGTCGCGGCAAGCGCCCCCCAGAGCGTCACTTGGACCATCAGCCTTCCCGTTCCGCCTCGATCGCCGCCAGGATGCGCGGCGGCGACATCGGGATGTGGGTCATGCGCACGCCGGCGGCGTTCGAGACCGCATTGGCGATCGCCGCCAGCGGCGGCACGATCGAGGTTTCGCCGACGCCGCGCACGCCATAGGGGTGGTTGGGGTTGGGAATTTCCAGGATCTGCGTGTCGATCATCGGCAGGTCGGAGCAGACCGGGATGCGGTAGTCGAGGAAGCCGGCGTTCTGCAGCCGCCCGTCCTTGCCGTAAATATACTCCTCGTTGAGCGCCCAGCCGATGCCTTGCGCGGCACCGCCCTGGTACTGGCCCTCGACATAGGTCGGGTGCACCGCCTTGCCGGCATCCTGCACCACGGTATAGCGGATCACCCTGGTCGAGCCGGTGTCGGGGTCGACCTCGATGTCGCATATATGGGTGGCGAAGGAGACGCCGGCGCCGTCCGCAACGAGTTCGCTATGGCCGGCGATCGGCCCGCCGGTCTTGCCAGATTGCGCCGCGATCTCCTTCAGCGACAGCTTGCCGAGATTGCCGTGCTTCTCGCCCTTGGCCACCGCATGGCCCTGTTCCCAGACCACGTCGTCGACGGAAATGTCCCACATCTGCGCGGCGCGCTCGCGCAGCACCTTGATGGCGTTGCGGGCGGCCGAGATGGTCGCCATGGAGGAGGAGAAGGTGCCGCGGCTGCCGTCCGTCATGTCGTTGTAGCCGAGACTGGAGGTGTCGGCGACGACGGCCTTGACCTGCGAATAATCGATGCCGAGCTCCTCCGCCGCCACCAGCGACAGAGAGGCGCGCGAACCGCCCACGTCAACGGTTCCGACGGCAAGCGAGACCGAGCCGTCCATGCCGATGTTGAGGTCGGTGCAGGTCTGACCGCCGAAATTGAACCAGAAGCCGCAGGCCATGCCGCGCCCCTGGTTCTTACCCAGCGGCGCCTTCATGTGGGCATGGTTCTTCACCGCCTCCAGCGTCGGGCCGATGCCGATCGGGCCATAGACCGGGCCGTAGGACGATCGCGTGCCTTCCTGCGCCGCGTTCCTGATGCGGAAGTCGACCGGGTCCATGCCGATCTCCTTGGCGAGCTCGTCGACGGCGCTTTCCACCGCGAAGGCCGCCATCGGCGCCGACGGCGCGCGGTAAGCCGCGGTCTTCGGCCGGTTGACCAGCACTTCGAAGCCGACGGTCTTGACGTTCTCCAGCCGGTAGCAGGCGAACGCCGTCATGGCGCCGATCTCGGCCCAGGTGCCGGCATAGGGGCCGCTGGTGTAGCGCAGCGTCGCTTCCGCGGCGGTGATCGTGCCGTCCTTGCGGGCGCCGATCTTGACGTCGATCGAGGTGGCGCTGGTCGGGCCCGAGGCGCGGAACACCTCGTCGCGGGTCATCACCAGCTTCACCGGCCGGCCGGCCTTGCGCGACAGAGCGAGCGCCACCGGCTCGGCCCAGACATGGGTCTTGCCGCCGAAGCCGCCGCCGATCTCGGAGGAGGTGACGCGCAGCTTCGAGGCCTCCATGCCCAGCAGCTGGGCGCAGTGCTGGCGGTAGACGAAATGGCCTTGAGTGCAGACCCACAGGTCCGCCGTGCCGTCGGAGCTGACATTGGCCACGCAGGCATGCGGCTCGATATAGCCCTGGTGCGTCTGCTCGGTCTTGAAGGAGCGCTCGACGATGAAGTCGGCCTGGCCAAAGCCCTGATGGACGTCGCCATGGCCGAACTGGCTGCGCTTGGTGACGTTGGACGGCTTGACCGGCTTTTCCTCCAGCCCCTCGGTGAAGACGGCGTCGTTGATCAGCGGCGCATGGTGCTGCATCGCCTCGTCGACATCGGTGACATGCGGCAGCACCTCGTAGTCGACCTCGATCAGCTTCAGCGCCTGCCTGGCGGTGCGGGCGTCGATCGCGGCGACAGCGGCCACCGCATGGCCGTCATAGAGCGCCTTGGTGCGCGCCATGCAATTGTCGAGGATGTCGTACATGGCGGCATCGCCGTCGGTGAGGTCCGGCAGGTCGGCCGCGGTGATCACCGCCTTCACGCCGGCGAGCTTTTCCGCCTTCGAAGTGTCGATCTTCCTGATTTTGGCGTGCGCGTGCGGGCTGCGCAGCACACGCCCGACCAACTGGCCGGCCATGTTGAAGTCGGCGCCGTAGCGGGCGCGGCCGGTCACCTTGTCGACGCCGTCGGGACGGATGGGACGCGTGCCGACCGAAGCGAAATTGCGATTGGAAAAACGCGGATCGAAATTCATCGTCAGGCTCCCTTCATCACGCTTGCCGCGTCCTGGACGGCGCGCACGATCTTGTCATAGCCGGTGCAGCGGCAGAGATTCCCGGCGAGGCCGAAGCGGATCTCCTCCTCGGTCGGGTCGGGGTTCTTGGCCAAAAGATCCTTCGCCGCGATCAGGAAGCCCGGCGTGCAGACGCCGCATTGCAGCGCGGCGTGCTCGAGGAACTTCTGCTGGAGCGGATGCAACCGCTCGCCATGCGCCATGCCCTCGACGGTCTCCACGCGGCGCCCTTGCGCCTCCGCGCCCAGCACCAGGCACGAGCACACCAGCCGGTCGTCGAGGATGATGCTGCAGGCGCCGCAATCGCCGGTGCCGCAGCCTTCCTTGGCGCCGGTCAGCCCGAGCCGGTCGCGCAGCACGTCGAGCAGCGTCTCGTCGGGCTGGCAGAGATACTCGACGCTGTCGCCGTTGATCGTGGTTGAAACTGCTACACCGGCCATCACTTGCCTCCTGCACGCTTGTAGGCTGACGTGGCGGCCCGCCTGGCCAGCACGCCCGCGACTTTCCGTCTGAACTCGATCGTGCCCCGCTTGTCGTCGATGGGCCGACAGGCCCCGGAGCAGACCTTGGCGAGCCGCTCGAGGGCTGCTTCGTCCAGCGTCCTGCCGATGAGGGCCTCGGCGGCCTCCTGCACCAGAAGCACCGTGGGCGCGGCGGCGCCCAGCGCCACGCGGGCCGCCTTGACGACACCTTGCTCGTCGAGCGTCAGGTTCACGCCGGCGCTGACCACCGCGATATCCATCTCGGTGCGGGGAATGAACCTGAGATACGCGTCGCCCGAGCGCGGCGCTTGGCTGTCGAGCAGAATCGCCTCGATGATCTCGCCCTTGGCGAGCGACGTCTTGCCCGGTCCGGTCGGCACCGCCTCCACCGCAATGGTGCGCCGGCCCGCGGGCCCGACGATCACCGCCCTGGCGCCGGCCGCCACCAGCGCCGGCACGCTGTCGGCCGCCGGCGAGGCGTTGCACAGATTGCCAACGATGGTGCAGCGTCCCTGCACCTGCTTCGAGCCGATCAGCTTGGCCGCCTCGACGACGCCGGGCCAGGCCTTCTTCAGGGCCGCGTTCTCTCCCAGCACCGCGCAGGGCACCGCCGCACCGATGCTGAAGCCGTCGGCCGTTTCCCTGATTTCGCTCAAGGCCGCGATCGCCTTGATGTCGACGATCAGTTCGGGTTCGATGAAGCCGCCCTTCATCCTCACCAGCAGGTCGCTGCCTCCGGCGAGAATGGCCGCCGTTCCGGCCGATCCGGCCAACTGGCCAACGGCATCTTCGATTGAAAGTGGACGTATGTAGCGCATCGTCTCCCCTTGGTCACAGCGATTTCAGCGACCGTTATAAACAGTCTCCTCATAATGGCTATCCGGTTCGTCATTTTCGACGATTGGGCCAGCCGCCGCAAAATCGAGTCCCAAAGCGGGCTGAACTGGCGTAGGCCAGTCGCGCAGGCCGCGGCCGAGGCTCTGAAAAAATTCCAGGAGCCGGTGTCGGACTGGCCGGGCCCCGCTCGTCCTTGGGGCATCGAACAGGCATTATGAAAGGATATGATATGCCCGACACCGTACGTTTGCACCGTGTTCTCACCACCAGCCCGGAAAAAGTCTATCGCGCCTTCGTCGAGGCCGACGCGCTGGCGAAGTGGCTGCCGCCGAACGGCTTCACCTGCACGGTTCATCACTTCGAGGGCAAGGTGGGCGGCACGTTCAAGATGTCGTTCCGCAACTTCACCACCGGCGACAGCCATGCCTTCGGCGGCGAGTATCTCGAACTCGTTCCCGGTGAGCGCCTGCGCTACACCGACAGGTTCGACGACCCCAATCTGCCGGGCGAGATCCAGGTGACCGTCACCCTGAAAAAAGTGTCTGTCGGCACCGAGATCGACATCACCCAGGCCGGCATTCTCGACGTCATCCCGGTCGAGGCCTGCTATCTCGGCTGGCAGGAATCGCTCCGCAACCTGGCAAAACTCGTCGAACCCGAGATCAATCAATAGGTCAAGACGGTGGCGGTCTCAGCCATTTGCCGCTAGCTATCCTTCCGACGCGCCCGGTCGATCAGGCGCGTCGTGAGCGATACAGCGGAGGCCAAAATCATGACTCTCACCAACCGGGACATCGTCGAGCTGACCGAGTGGCGGCGCAAGCTGCACCAGCAGCCGGAAATCTCGAACGAGGAGGAAAAGACGGCGAAAGCCGTCGTCGACTTCCTCGCCGATACCAATCCCGACAAGGTGCTGACCGGATTGGGCGGACATGGTGTCGCGGCCGTCTACGACAGCGGCAAAAACGGACCAACCGTCCTGTTTCGTTCGGAACTCGACGCCTTGCCCATCGAGGAACTGTCCGGCGTGCCGCATGCCTCGCGCGTGCCGGGCAAGTCGCATATGTGCGGCCATGACGGACACACCGCGATCCTGGCGGCGCTCGGACGCCAGCTCGGGCGCGAGCGGCCTGCAAGCGGTCGCGTCGTGCTGATGTTCCAGCCGGCGGAAGAAACCGGCAATGGCGCCGCCGGGGTGGTGGCCGATCCCCGCTTCGGCGAGATCGCGCCCGATTTCGCCTTTTCGCTGCACAATCTGCCCGGCGTGCCGTTCGGCGAGGTGCGGCTCAAGCCCGGCGTGGTCAACTGTGCCTCGCGCGGCATGCGCATCGTGCTGGAGGGCAAGACCGCGCATTCCTCCATGCCCGAGACCGGAATTTCGCCGATGCCGGCGATCAGCGCGTTGATGCCTGCCCTGCCCGCGCTCGGGCGCGGAACTTTCGCCGACGACGATTTCGGCATGGTCACCGTGACCCACGCCGAGATGGGCGCGGCCGTGTTCGGCATCGCGCCCGCCCATGCCGAGGTATGGGCGACGCTGCGCACCAGGCGCGACGAGCGCATGGCGGATCTGTGCGCCGCCGCGGAAGCGCTGGTCACGAAGATCGCGGGCCAGCATCGCCTGTCCGCAAGCTGGGACTACCACGAGATCTTCGTCGCCAGCGTCAACGCGCCGGACGCGGTGGAGCATCTGCAACGCGCCCTCGACGAAGAGGGCGTCGCGCACACGCAAGAAGCCCTGCCGATGCGCGCCTCGGAGGATTTCGGCTTGTTCGGCCACAGCGCGACGTCGGCCATGTTCTTCCTCGGCGCCGGCGAGCGCCACCCTGCCCTGCACAATCCCGACTATGATTTCCCCGACGATTTGATCCCGATCGGGTCGAAGATCTTCATGCGCACGGCGCGCAACTTGCTGGGGTGAAATAGGCCGGATGGCCGATCGGGGCGAGCCGGCACGCCACGCCCGGGCTGTGGCGGAACGGCTTCGCTAAACGTCGAGAACAACCGTCATTCCACGGACCTCGGCCATCTCGAGCAGCAGATCCTGCAGGCTGTCCTCGGTCACCGTCTCGCCGGTTCGCTCCAGCAATTCCTCGATGCTTTCCTTCATCGAAATGGCGGCAACCCCGGTTTTTTCGGCGAGCAGCCGCCCTATGGCAGCGCGGATTAGGGCATTCTGGTCAGGCATGATCCCCCTTTCATGCTGGGGTGGCGGCATGAGTTTTCTTCAATGCATGCTTCTGCCGCAACTTCTGCGAGCTTCAGCTTACGCTTGCAAGTCGTTTTGAGGGACTGATATTCACTATTTGGCGAATAGTTGCCCACGGACTGCACCAGAGGCGCAACTCCTCGTTGCCGGATCCGGACCTCGCCGCTCCAGAAGGCACCTGACGCGCCGTCTCTATTAGAGGTTGCATCGGTCAGCCGCTTTTTGCCAGTCGGGATATGCAACCGCGGCACCGTGCCTGACCCGCGCCAGGACCACCGTCAATCGCGATTGGCCCTTGCCGAAGCCGGCGGCCTCGCTCATCCATGCCTGGAAACGATCGCCAGGGGCCAGAAGATGACCGATGCCAGCCTTCACATCGTCGAAGCGACGATCGAACAGTTGCGGCGCGCGCTCGACGACGGCACGGTGAGCAGCGTCGAACTTGTCGGCGCTTATCTCAGGCGCATCGCGCATTTCGACCGGCACGGCATCAGCCTCAATGCGGTCCCGGTTCTCAATCCTGATATGTTCGAGGACGCCGCGGCTTCGGACCGGCGCCGCAGCCAGGGCAAGACGCTCGGCCCGCTCGATGGCATTCCCTACACCGCCAAGGACAGTTACAAGGTGTCCGGCTTGACTGTTGCCGCCGGCTCGCCGGCCTTCGAGCATCTCATCGCCAACGAGGACGCCTTCACCATCGCCCGGCTGCGCGCCGGCGGCGCGGTGCTGATCGGCCTCACCAACATGCCGCCCATGGCCAATGGCGGCATGCAGCGCGGCGTCTATGGCCGCGCCGAAAGCCCTTACAATGCCGATTACCTGACCGCCGCCTTCGCGTCCGGCTCCTCGAACGGCTCTGGCACCGCTACGGCGGCGAGCTTCTGCGCCTTCGGGCTTGGGGAGGAGACCTGGTCGTCCGGCCGTGCGCCGGCCACCAATAACGCGCTGGTAGCCTACACGCCGTCGCGCGGTGTCATTTCGGTGCGCGGCAACTGGCCCCTGGTGCCGACCATGGATGTCGTCGTGCCGCACACGCGCAGCGTGCCCGACATGCTCGAATTGCTGGATGTGATCGTCGCCGACGATCCCGAGACGCGGGGCGATTTCTGGCGCGCGCAGCCCTGGATCGCGCTGCCGAAGAGTTCCGAAATCCGACCGCCGCGCTATACCGATCTGGCGCTAGCGGGGTCGCTGAAAGGCATGCGGCTTGGCGTACCCAGAATGTATATCGGCCGCGACAGCGGCGCCGACCGGCGGATCGAAACCCGCGCCTCCGTGCTTGATCTCTGGGAGCAAGCGGCGGCGGACCTGAGACGGCTTGGAGCCGAGGTGATGGAGGTCGATTTTCCTGTCGTCTCCAACTACGAGCGCGATCGCCCCGGCGCGCGCACCATGGTCGACCGCGCTCTGGTGCCGCCGGACTTCGCCGATCGCGAGATCTGGGACCTCTGCATCTCAGCCTGGGATGATTTTTTGCGCGCGAACGATGATCTGAACATTCCCGATCTCGTTTCGGTCGACGGCCCGAAAATCTTTCCGCAGCCACCGGGCACGCTGCCCGACCGTTATGAAGGCGGTTTCGACTTGGCACAGTATGTCGAGCGCGCGAAATCAGGCGTCACGCCGTTCCGGGCCATTCCGACGATGGAGGACGGGCTGAAAGGGCTGGAAGCGACGCGGCGGCTCGATTTCGAGGACTGGCTGGACGCGAACAGGCTTGATGCCGTCGTGCTGCCTGCCGTCGCCGATGTCGGGCCCGCCGATGCCGACATCACTGAGGCCTCCGCGGCGCTTGCCTGGCGCAACGGCACCTGGGTCGCCAACGGCAATCTGGTGTGGCGGCATTTCGGCATCCCGACCGTTACCGTGCCGATGGGCACCATGGCCGACATCGGCATGCCGGTCGGCCTGACCTTCGCCGGCAAGGCCTATGACGATGAAAGGCTGTTGCGCATGGCCGGCGACTTCGAACGCTCCACGCAGCGCCGCACCCAGCCGCCGCGCACGCCGGAACTCGCCGACGATGTATTTTCGCGCCGGGCCAATCAAGCCGGCAATGGCAAGGCGCCTGCGCTCGCGATCAAGCTTGCGGCCGAGACGCGCGACAGCGGCGATCAGGACGAGATCGTCATCACGCTCGACCTCCCCGTCGACGCAACCGAGACGGAGCACGCCAGCATCAAGGTGCACGTCAACGGAGATGCCGTCGCGATGCGCCGAGCCGGCGCGTGTCTGACCGGCCGGGCGTTTGTCCCGGCCGCGGAGCATCAACGGATCCACAGCGTCTGGCGCGGCCCCTACGGCTCGATCGTCACGGCGGTGATGCGGCTGCGGGATGGACGCAGCGCGGGCGCCTATGTGGTCACCGGCGGGATTGAATGACGATGAGCCCACGCGGGCCAATTTCGCGCCGGGCTATGTGAACCTGCGAAATTATGAGGAGCCAGCCATGATCAAGGTCAAACAACTCGCCCATGTCTGCATCTTCGCCAATGATCTGGACGAGACACGGCGCTTCTACGAGGATGTCCTGGGCATGGATATCCAGTTCAATTTCCTGCGCGACGGAAAGATTTTCGGTTTCTACCTTAATTGCGGCGGCCGCAGCCATATCGAGGTTTTTCACAAAGAGGGTGCGCGGTTCAGCGAGACGAACCAGATCAACCATTTCTGCCTGGAGGTGGAGGATATCGACGCCGCGATCACGCATATCGCGTCCAGGGGCGTGGAGGTCACCGCGAAAAAACTCGCCTGCGACGACACCTATCAGGCTTGGCTGCGCGACCCCGACGGCGTGAAGATCGAACTGTTCGAATACACCGGCAAGAGCGCGCAATTCACAGGCGGCGATCGCGTCGCCGATTGGTAGGCTGTCGCGGTTTCAGTGGGCAGCTACCCCCGCGCGGCCCAGAGCAAACCACGCTCGACGATGACAGCCATTTCCGGCATCGCGAACTCATCCGCCGTGTGTCCGAGCGAACTGTAGAAGACCTTGCCTGCGCCATATCTTCGCTTCCAGACAACCGGCATGTCGACGCCGCCGATGCCCGGGAAATGCTCGTCGGTGAAGGTGGTCGTCGCCAGCACCTCGTTGCTCGGGTCGACATGCATGTAGTACTGCTCCGACCGGTAGGCGAAGTCGCTAATGCCTCTCGTGATCGGATCGTCCGGTTTGGTGATGACCACGCGATAGTCGATGATGTCGCCGGGATGCGCGACCCATTGGCCACCGGTCATGAACTGATAGTCCGGCTCGTTGCGGAAACTGTCGCCCATCGTGCCGTGGAAACCGCCGAGTCCCGTTCCCTGTCGAACCGCGCGCGTCAGATTCTGCAGCTCGGACTTTTCGATCTTCGACATGGTGATGACGGGCACGATGAGATCGAATGAGTTCAGCTCCGGATCGGCAAACATCCCCGTGCCCTCGCCGAGCGTGACCGTGTATCCATTGCGCTCCAGCATGTCGCGCACCACAGTGGCGCTGCGCTGGGGCGTATGGCCTTCCCACCCACCCCAGGCAATCAAGGCCTTCTTTGCCATGCAGTGAACCTCCTGAACTGTCCGCAGCAGCGATGGTTACACGGCTCGGCTGTCAGCGCCAACCCAGCGCCGGCGCGACATGGGTCAGGATCGCCTCGATGGCATGGGCGTTGTAGTCGACGCCGAGTTGGTTGGGCACGGTGAGCAGCAGCGTGTCGGCCTCGGCGATCGCCTCGTCCTCGGCCAACTCCTTGATCAGCACGTCCGGCTCGGCGGCATAGCTGCGCCCGAAGATCGCCCGCGTGTTTTCCTCGATGAAGCCGATCTGGTCGCGGCCCTCATTGCCGCGCCCGAAATAGGCGCGGTCCCGGTCGTCGACCAGCGCGAAAATGCTGCGGCTGACCGAGACGCGCGGTTCGCGTTCATGGCCGGCCGCCTTCCAGGCCTCGCGATAGATCCGGATCTGCTCGGCCTGCTGGATATGGAAGGGCTTTCCGCTTTCGTCGAATTTGAGGGTCGAGCTCTGCAAATTCATGCCCAGCTTCGCCGCCCACTCCGAAGTGGCGTTGGTGGCGGCACCCCACCAGATGCGCTCGCGCAGGCCTTCAGAATGCGGCTCCAGGCGCAGCAAGCCGGGCGGGTTGGGAAACATCGGCCGCGGATTGGGCTGGGCGAAGCCCTCGCCGCGCAGCGTGTCGAGGAAGACCTCGGCGTGATGCCGCGCCATGTCGGCGTCGCTTTTGCCTTCCTGCGGCGCGTAGCCGAAATAGCGCCAGCCATCGATCACCTGTTCGGGCGAGCCCCGGCTGATGCCGAGCTGCAGGCGCCCGCCTGCGATGATGTCGGCGGCACCCGCGTCCTCCGCCATGTAGAGCGGATTCTCGTAGCGCATGTCGATGACCGCCGTGCCGATCTCGATGCGGCTGGTCTTGGCGCCGACCGCCGCCAGCAGCGGAAATGGCGAGGCGAGCTGTCGGGCAAAATGGTGGACGCGGAAATACGCGCCGTCAGCGCCGAGTTGCTCGGCCGCGACGGCGAGATCAATGGATTGCAACAGCGCGTCCGACGCCGAGCGCACCTGCGACTGCGACGAGGGCGTCCAGTGCCCGAATGACAGGAAACCGATTTTTTTCATGGCCCTGACGTATATACCGGCGACACGTGCTTCAATGCCAAAAGAGCAGGGTTACACACCGTCGCCCCTGCGTGACACCAAGTGCGCCTTACCGAAAGTTTGAATGCCGTGGAGGGTGGGATGCTCAGGGGAATCCGCATCGTCGAGATCGAGGCGTTGGGGCCGGCGCCCTTTGCCGGCATGCTGCTCGCCGATCTCGGCGCCGACGTGATCGTCGTCCACCGCAAGCATGCATCCGTGCCGGGCCTTCCCGAGCGCTCGCTGCTCGATCGCGGCAAGCGCTCTATCGCGCTCGACCTCAGGGATGCCGGGGACGTTGCCGTGCTGATGCGCCTGATCGCCACCGCCGACGGCCTGATCGAGGGCTTCCGGCCGGGCGTGATGGAGCGTCTCGGGCTTGGTCCAGATGTGTGTCTGGCCGCCAACCCTCGCCTGGCCTATGGCCGCATGACCGGCTGGGGGCAGGAAGGCCCGCTCGCCCGCACCGCCGGCCACGACATGAACTATACCGGCGTGTCGGGCGCACTCTGGTATGCTTCCCTGCCGGGCGAGCCGCCAATGGCGCCGCCGACGCTGGTCGGCGACATAGGCGGCGGCGCGCTCTATCTGGTGATCGGCATGCTGGCCGCCATCATGAACGCCCGCGCCTGTGGCGAAGGCACGGTCGTCGACGCGGCGATCGTCGACGGCTCGGCCCACATGATGAATCTTTTGATGTCCCTCGCACAATCCGGCGTGCTTGCCGCCGAGCGTGGCCGGAGTCTTCTGGACGGACCGCATTGGTGCCGCGTGTACCGCACGGCAGATGGCGGCTTTATCAGCGTCCAGTGCGTCGAGCCGAAATTCTATGCGCTGTTCCTCGACAGGCTTGGCCTGGGCGGCGATCCGCAGTTCGCCGCTCAGTTCGACCGCGGCCTCTGGCCTGAGCTCGGCAGCCGGCTGGAAGCGATCTTTGCCGAAAAATCCCGAGACGAGTGGATGAAATTGTTCGAGGGAACGGATGCCTGCGTCGGGCCTGTGCTCAGCCCGCATGAGGCGGCGCTGCATCCGCACATGGCCGCACGCGGCTCCTGGTTGGTCGAGAATGGCGCCCTCCAAGCTGCCTCTGCCCCCCGTTTTTCCAAACGGACGGCAAAGGCACCGGCGAAAAGTCCGGCACACGACGAACATGGTGCGGAGATTCGTGCCGAACTTGCGGATCCAACCGCAAGTCGTTGAAAAGGCAGCTTTCGGCTACCCGCCTTTGGCTGAGGAAATCGCCGGCTGGCCTGCGCCCGGCTCGGACCGAAGACGATATCGTGGCGGCACTTGCGGCAGTCGTGGACGGCATACTTGAAAAGTATCTCGTATACGAGTATACGAGATACTTTCATTGGGAGGAGGCTGCGCTCCATGTCCTTCAACTCGACTCGCGTCCAGACACCAATGGATGCCGTGGTCATCGGCGGCGGCATCGCCGGCTGCACGCTCGCCTATGAACTGGCCCGCCACGGTCTCAAGACGACGATCCTCGAGCAGAGCATGATCGCCGCCGAGTCCTCAGGACGAAACACCGGCACCTTGCTCACCGGCCCGCAGAAAGAGGTCGTCGAACTGCTGGACGCCAGCGTCGCGATCTATGCCGAGCTTGCCGACGGACCCGTTCCCTTCGAATTCGCCGCCATCGCACATCTGCTGATTTCCGAAGACGAGGCGAGTTTCGAGGCGGCTGCCGCCGTGGCCGACCGCTACAGGGAAGCCGGCGTGGCGATGGAAAAGATCACGGGCAAGGAACTGGCGCGCGACCACCCGCGTGTCGGCTTCAACGTGGCAGGCGCCTATTCCGTCGGCCGTGCATGGACGCTGGAACCCATGGGCGGGACACATGCCTTCGCCCACGCCGCCCGTGAGGCCGGCGCGACGATCCGTACTGGCCTGCGCGTCGCCCAGATCTTCTCCAGGGGCGGCAAGGTCCAGGGTATCTTGACCGACCAGGGGATCGTTCCCGCCGATCTCGTCTTCATCGCCAACGGATTGTGGATGTCGGACCTTCTGCGCCGCACCGTCGGCGACGGACCGCTGCCCGGCCTGCCCTTCACCGCCGGCCGCGGCTGGTTGATCCAGTTGGGAAAACTCGACTTCGAGCTGCCCTGGATCGTCGAGGAATTGACCTGGCCGGATCAGGAAGAGCTCGGCCGGCGCATGAGGCTCGACGGCCTAGCCGATGTCGCCGCGCAGCGCGACGACCAGCCGGCGGTGGAAGCCATCTGCCTCAACCCCATGGGCGGCGGCGATGCCAGGCTTGGCGCCTCCGTCCAGCCGGCCTTCCGCGATCTCGTCCGCAACACCGACATGGCGAGCCGGATCGCCAGCCGCACGCTGCGCATGCTGCCGGGCCTCGGCGCGCCGCAGGTCAGGAACGTCTATCCCGGCAACCGCCCGATGCTGTCCGATGGCTTGCCGGTCGCTGGCAGGACGGCCGTCGAGGGCCTGTTCGTGCATGGCGGCATGGGTTCCATCGGCATGCATGCCGCCCCCGCCACCGCGCGCTGGCTGGTTGACGCCGTGTTTTCCGGCAATGGCAGCCCAGCCCAGACATGGCTGCGGCCGGACCGCTTTCCCGGATGGGAAGCGTCATGAGCCTGCTTGCGGAGCGGTCGGCCCGCTATTTTCCGCAATGGTGATCGTTGATCTTGTTCAGCGCATTCGCATCCGGCCCCACCCGGTGGTAGGAACAGGCGCCGGCGGCCGTCGTGACAAGCTGCCGGTCATAGTAGCGCGGGCCGCCGAACAGTATGTCGATAATATCGCCGTCAGCGGGAACATAGCGTTCGGGTTCGCCCTGGTGGTGGCGGTGCCTGGCCCCGGCGGACGCCGAAGAGACGATGCCGCAGCCCATCACAAGGGCGAGAGCGCAGATCGCGAAGCGTTTCGTCGTCATCGACAACACCTTCCTGGCCAACCGGATTTCATCTTATATCCAAAAATCGCCGGATAAAGAAAAGTTCTTGAGAACGGGCGCCGGTTGATTTGCAGCCGGCGTGCATGAGCGGCAGCCTGGGAACCGGCGGCGCAGGCCGGCTCGCCTGACAACCGACAAAGGCCTTAGTCGGTCTGGATCCATACCGACTTGGTCTCCAGATACTCGTGCAGATGTTCGATGCCGCCCTCGCGGCCGTAGCCCGACATTTTCATGCCGCCGAACGGCACGGCGGGGTCGATGGCGTGGTACATGTTGACCCAGACCGAACCCGCCTTGACGCGGCGGGCGAGCTTGTGTGCGGTTCCGAGATGGCTGGTGAAGATGCCGGCGGCCAGCCCATAAGGCGTCGCATTGGCGCGGGCGACGGCTTCGTCAAGCGTATCGAAGGGCATTGCCGAGATAACCGGCCCGAAGATCTCTTCGCGCGCGATGGTCATTTGGTCGGACACTGCGCCGAAGACGGTCGGCGCGATGAAGTTGCCGCCGTCATAGAGATCACCGGTCAGCCGCGATCCGCCGGCAACCAGTTCCGCGCCCTCCTCGCTGCCGGCCTTGATGTAGCCCTCCACCTTGCCGGCCTGCCTGGCATTGATAAGCGGCCCTATTTCGGTTTCGGCCTCGATGCCGTGGCCGATGCGCAGCCTGCCGGCGAAATCGGCGAGCCGGCGCACGAACTCGTCATGGATTTCGCGTGCCACGAACAGTCGCGAACCGGCGATGCAGACCTGGCCCGAATGCACGAAGACGGCCATCGCCGCGATCGGAACGGCCTTGTCGATCTCGGCGTCGCGGCACACGATGAACGGCGACTTGCCGCCGAGCTCCAACGAAACGCGCTTGAGATTGGCCACACCCGCCCGGGCGATGACCTGGCCGGTGAGCGTCGAGCCGGTGAAGACGATCTTGTTGACGTCGGGATGTTCGGCCAGCCGCGCGCCGGCTTCGGCCCCGGTTCCGGTGACGATGTTGACGACCCCGTCGGGAACGCCCGCTTCCTGCATCAGCCGCGCGATCAAGAGCGGCGTCAGCGACGCATCTTCCGAGGGCTTCAGCACGATGGTGCAGCCGGTGGCGAGGGCCGGCGCGATCTTCCAGATCGAGGCGGCGGTCGGCGCGTTCCAGGGAATGATGGCGCCGACCACGCCCACCGGTTCGCGCCTTGTGAAGGTGACGATCTCGCCCGGGATCGAATTGTCGATTGATTCGCCATGCAGCACGGTCGCCATCCCGGCATAGAAGCGCAGCATGCCGATGACGCGGCGCCGGTTGGCAAGCGTGCGCGTGATCGGCAGGCCCATGTCGAGCGTGTCGGAGACGCAGAGCTCCTCCCAGTTCTTCTCGAAGAGATCGGCAATCCTGAGCAGCACGCACTGCCGCTCGTAAGGAGAAAATCCCGACCACGGGCCTTCGAAAGCGGTGCGCGCAGCCGCCACCGCCGCGTCGATGTCGGCGACGCCTCCGCGAGGTACCGTCGCCAACACCTGCCCTGTCGCCGGGTTCAGCGCCTGCATCTCCTGTCCGGACTGCGCCGCGACCCACTTGCCGCCGATGAACATCGGCCGGAATTCGCCATGGTAGAGCGTCGCGGCCTTCGCCCTCGGGTCGAAGTTCAGCGTCATCTTCTCCTCCTCGCAATTCCGCCGCGACTATTACTCCGGCGCCGGCACACCTCAAGCAGGAAGCCGACAAGTCGTCGGAACGATCGGACGGAGACCCCGTTTGCACGCGCCCGGATATCGTCCGCCTCACCCGCTGCAGGCGAAGCGGTAGCCCTCCAGCGCCTGCTGAACCGCGGCCACCAACACCGCCTCCGGATCGAGCGGCTGCCCGGCGAAGCGGTCGAGCGCAGGCAGATGCTGATGGAACAGCGTCACCGGCACGGCCTTGCCCGACAAGGCGGCCGTCAATCGCTGGACAGCTTCCATCGCCTCCTGATGGTTCCAGTAGTAACGTATGCGGTCCGACAGCGAATAGTGCCGCTGCACGCGCTGTTGCGCCGCAGAGCCGTGGTAGTGGCTGTGCCAGTCCTTGGCATCGGCCGTCATCAGCGCTTCCATGGTCTGATAAAGCGGGCGCGCGCCGTAGCCAGGCAACAGGTCGGAGGCGATCAGGTCCAGCCCATAGAGCGCTTGGCGCAGTTCGAAAGTCAGCTGCGGCCCCACCTTGAGGATGGCAAAGCCGTCCTCGACCAGTTCGCGTAGGGCCGCTTGCGTCTGATAGTCGGTGGAATGGGCTTCGTAGACCAGGCCCGCTTCCTGGTCGAGCAATTCGCGCAGATGCAGCGCCTTGGCGCGATCGTAGAAGACCACGTTCTCGTTGCCGAACTCCACGCCCGGCTGCACCACCACGGCGATGACCCGCGAGAAGGCGTCTGCGAGGCCGTTCTCGTGGAAGATCTGCCGATGCACCGCCAGTGTGTGCTGGACCGCGGACAGGCTTGTGGGGCTGATTTCGCCGATGAGATGATCCGCTCCGCCCGGCGGCGGAACCTCGGTGCCGATCACGTAGAGTGGCCGGTCGGTCCCGCTGGCGGCGTCCTCGGCCTTGCGCGCCAGGCGGGCGGCGCGCCTGGCAATCGTAGCGTCATCCAGCGCCGCCGGCTCGCCCGCGCATCCCATGGAGGCATCGAGATGGATCTTGCGGAAACCGGCCCGGACATAGGCGGACACCATGTCCTCGGCCTTCGCCATGGCCGCGCCGGCATCTTCCTTTCGCCATGGATTGGGACCGAGATGATCCCCGCCGAAGATGACCCGCTCGGGCGCAAGGCCTTCGGAGCCGGCAATAGCGGTCACCGCCGCGACGAAGTCGGCGGGCTGCATGCCGGTATAGCCGCCGAACTGGTTGACCTGGTTGCAGGTCGCCTCGATCAGCAGCGGCCGCGAGAACAGCGCGGCGTCGCGCACTGCGGCCCGGATCACGACCGGATGGGACGAGCAGACGGAGGTGATGCCTTCCGCCGCGCCCCGCCGCCGGGAATTTGCAAGTTTCAGCAATGGATCGGTCACGGGCGTCGCCTCGGCGTGTTGGCAATGAACAGATCGAGTTCAGCGCGCGTACCGGCTCCTTCCATCGGGCCTTGCCGCGTGACGTTGCGCGCGCCTGCCGCATTCGCGTAATCGAGCGCGGTCACGGCAGGCATGCCGAGCCTGCGGCAGGCGATGTAGGCGCCGCCAAAACAGTCGCCCGCGCCGGTCGGATCGATCTCCTCGACCAGGAAGCCGGGCGACTCGACGCGGCTGCCGTCGGCGCCGAACAGGGACGCGCCCAACGCGCCGCGCTTGACGACGACCTCGCCGGCGCCGCGGGCAAACAGCGAGGCGAGCGCGTCGGCTTCATTGTCGTTGCCCGAAGCGGTGTGGAGTTCCTCACCCGACGGCAGGATCAGATCCGCAATGTCGAGAAGCCGCGCGAAGCGCTCGCGCGTCTGGCCATGGCCGAGCAGTTCCTTGCGAAGATTGGGATCGAGCGAGATGCTTCCGCCACGTCCCTTGACCACATCGATGGCATGGTCGAGCACCTCCCAAATGACGGGAATGCTGAGTGCGGTGCCCATGACGTGCAAATGGCCCGAACGCGCCAGCAGCGCCCTGGCCTCAGGGGTCAAGCCGACCCGCGCCGCGGCCGATTTGCCGATATTGTAGACGAAGTCGCGCGAACCGTCCTCACGGTAGCGCACGAAGGCGCTGCCCGTCGGATAGTCTGGGCTGACGGCGATGGCCGAGACATCCGCACCGTCCCGGCGCAGGCGCTCGACATTGATCCTGCCGAAATCATCGTCGCCGACGCAGGCGATGATGCCGGCCCGCCCGCCAAGCCTGGCGCATTGGTCGACGAAGATCGCCGGCGCCCCGCTCGGATAGGGTCCGGTCAGCGCGATGGGCTCGAGAAAGCCGTTGCCACGGCTGGTGGCCATGATCTCCACCAGGATCTCGCCCACGGTGACGGTCGGCCCGAGTCCATCGGGCGCCAGTGTCTTCAATGGGGATTTGCTTGGCATGGCGAAGGCCCCGTGTGAAAGGCAAGGGAAATGCGGATTCCAAAAAACGGATAGAGCGGTTCCGCGATTCTATCAAACGTTGGACGGCCCTGGCTCCGGCCTTCCGAACGCCCCGGGCGTCGGCGTCGTCACGATGACGGCGTCGCCGGCCTGAAGCACCGTCTGGTCGCAGGCTTTCAGCACCTCGACCGTGCCGTCCTTGCGGCGCACCTTGGTCGAGCCGGCCTCGCCATCGCCACCGCCGTCCAGCCCTTGCGGCGGCCGGTTGCGATGCGAGGACAGGATGGCGCATTCCATCTTCTCCAGGAAGCGGATGGTGCGCTTCGTGCCGTCGCCGGCATTCCACCTGCCCTTGCCACCGGAGCCTTCGCGGACGTGGAAATCCTCCAGCATCACCGGAAAGCGCAGCTCCAGTATTTCCGGATCGGTAAGACGCGAATTGGTCATATGGGTGTGAACGCCCGACGTGCCGGCAAAGCCGCGGCCGGAATTCATCTGGCCGGCGGGCGAACCCGAACAGATCGTTTCGTAATACTGGTACTTGCTGTTGCCAAAGGTCAGATTGTTCATGGTGCCTTGCGCATTGGCCATGGCGCCCATGGCGCCGAACAGGGCGTTGGTGACGTGCTGCGAGGTCTCGACATTGCCCGCGACGACGGCGGCGGGATAAGCGGGTTTCAGCATCGAGCCATCCGGGATGATGATGTTGATAGGCCTCAGGCAACCGGCATTCATCGGGATCATGTCCTCGACCATGACGCGGAAGGCATAGAGCACCGCGGCCCGGGCGACAGGCTCTGGCGCGTTGAAATTGTTCTTCATCATCGGCGACGTGCCGGTGAAGTCGACCGTCGCCTCACGCTTTTGCCGGTCGACCGATATCTTCACCTTGATCACCTGGCCGGTGTCGGTGGGATATTCATAGGCCGATGTATCCGGCAACCGCTCGATCACGCGCCGCACGCTTTCGGCCGCATTGTCCTGCACATGGCCCATATAGGCCTCGACGACATCGAGCCCGAAATGCGCCACCATCTTGCGCAGCTCCGCCACGCCCTTTTCGTTGGCAGCGAGTTGCGCCTTGAGATCGGCGATATTCTGGTGCGGATTGCGGGCCGGATAGCGGTGATCGGTGAGCAGCGTCTGCAGCTCATTCTCGCGGAACTTTCCGCGATCGACGATACGGAAATTGTCGAACAGCACGCCTTCCTCGTCGACCGTGGTGGCAAGTGGCGTCATCGAGCCCGGCGCGGTACCGCCGATATCTGCGTGGTGGCCGCGCGACGCCACCCAGAAGAGGATCTTGGGCGATTGGCCAATCTCCCCTCTTGTGGGGGAAATCGGCCGCTCTTCCTCGAAAACCGGCGTTACCACCGTGATATCGGGCAGATGCGTGCCGCCATTATAGGGGGCATTGAGGGCAAAGACGTCGCCGGGATGAATGTCGCCGGAATTCAGCCGGATGATGGTCTCGACCGAGCGGTCCATCGAGCCCAGATGCACCGGCATATGCGGCGCGTTGGCGACCAGCGCGCCGTTCCGGTCGAAAACGGCGCAGGAGAAATCCAGCCTTTCCTTGATGTTGACGGAATAGGCGGTGTTTTGCAGCGTCACGCCCATCTGCTCGGCGATCGACATGAACAAATTGTTGAACACTTCCAGCATCACCGGATCGGCCTCGGTGCCAAGTGCCGCCTGCCGGCGTTTCTTGCTGGTACGCCGCATCAACACATGGTTCCTGGCCGTGATCTCGGCCTGCCAGCCCGGCTCGACGACGATAGTCTGGTTGGGCTCGATGATCAGTGCGGGGCCAGCGACCCGATCGGACGGCCGCAACGCCTCGCGCCGACAGACGTCGGCTTCGTGCCATTTTCCTTCCGTATAGATCCGCCGGACCTCCTCGGCTCTGGCTTTTGATGGCTGCCCCGCCTGCGCATAGACTTCGGTATTCTGCTCGCCGCCCGCCTCCGTCCCCTCGACGCTCACAGCTTCGACGATCATCGGCTTGTCCTCATAGACGAAACCGAATTGCGCCTTGTGGGCAGCCTCGAAATCGGCCCTCGCCCGCAACATCGAGCCATGGTCGAAATGCACCGGAAGTGCGGTGTCGGTGCCGTCATAACGGATCTGCAACGCCGGTCTGGCGGTCACCGCGTCCTCGGCGATGCCTTGTGCGGCGAGTTCCGCGACAACGGCGGTTTGCAAGGCCGCGATCAGGCCTTCGATTGCCGGCCTCGATTCTTCCGCGAGCGGTGCAAGCAAGGCCTGCTGGCGTGAGGCAAAGACCGAAGACAGGCCGATGCCGTAGGCCGACAGCAAGCCGGAAAACGGATGGATCAGCACCGCCTCCATGCCGAGTGCGTCGGCGACCAGGCAGGCGTGCTGGCCGCCTGCGCCGCCAAAACAGTTCAGAAGATATTCGGTGACGTCGTAGCCGCGCTGCACCGAGATCTTCTTGATGGCGTTGGCCATGTTTTCCACCGCGATTGTGACGAACCCTTCGGCCACCGCTTCGGCCGAGCGGCCGTCGCCGATTTTAGCGGCGAGCGCGGTGAATTTCTGGCGCACGATCTCCGCGTCGAGCGGCTCGTTCTGGCCGGGGCCGAAGATGGCCGGGAAAAAATCCGGCTGCAGCTTGCCGAGCATGACGTTGGCGTCGGTGACGGCGAGCGGGCCGCCGCGCCTGTAGGCGGCGGGGCCTGGATTGGCGCCGGCGGAGTCCGGGCCGGTGCGAAAGCGGCCTGCTTCGTAGTGCAGGACCGAGCCGCCGCCGGCCGCGACGGTGTGGATGCGCATCATCGGCGCGCGCACGCGCACGCCTGCGACCTCGGTATCGAAGGCGCGCTCATATTCGCCGTCATAATGGGCGACATCGGTGGAGGTGCCGCCCATGTCGAAACCGATCACCTTTTCGAAGCCGGCGAGCCTGGCCGTCTCGACCATGCCGACGACCCCGCCGGCCGGGCCAGACAGCAGCGCATCCTTGCCCTGGAACAGGTCCGCGGCGGTGAGCCCGCCAGAGGACATCATGAACATCAGGCGGGGATTTTCCCTTCCCCTCGAGGGGAGAGTGGCGGCGAAGCTGCCGGGTCGGGTCGGGTCGACGGGGTTCGACGTCTTGGTGGTGCCTTCTGCGGCGATCCCCTCTGCCGGCTTCGCCGACATCTCCCCCTCGAGGGGGGAGAGAACGCCGAGTTCCTGGCCTACCCTTTGCACATATCTCGACAGGATCGGAGACAGATAGGCGTCGACCACGGTGGTGTCCCCGCGGCCGACCAGCTTGATCAGCGGCGACACCTCGTGGCTGACCGAAACCTGGCCGAAACCGAGCTTGCGGCAGACCTTTGCGACGGCCTTTTCGTGATCGGGATATTTCCAGGCGTGCATGAAGACAATGGCGACCGCATCAATGCCGTCCGCCTTTGCCTGTTCGATTGCCGGGCGACAGGCAGCGATGTCGAGCAGCCGTTCGACGCAGCCGTCGGCAAGCACGCGTTCGTTGACCTCGATGACGCGCTCGTAGAGCTGTTCGGGGAGGACGATCTCCTTGGCGAAGATGTCAGGCCGCGCCTGATAGGCGATCCTCAACGAATCGCGAAATCCCTTGGTGATGAGCAAAAGCACGCGGTCGCCCTTGCGCTCCAGCAGCGCGTTGGTGGCGACCGTGGTGCCCATCTTTAGGTCGCCTATCAGCCCGGCGGGGATAGGCTCGCCGGGGCGCAGCCCGAGAAGGTCGCGAATGCCCTGGATGGCTGCGTCGGCATAGGCCTCGGGATTTTCGGACAGAAGCTTGCGCGGATGCAGGCCGCCCTCGGGATCACGGCCGATAACATCGGTGAACGTGCCGCCGCGGTCGATCCAGAAATCCCATTTTTGTTGCATTCCGACACCCTCTTTATCGCGAGTATGGCAGCAAAGTCATACTCTTTGATACCCGAGTTCGCGCCGGAACAAGTCGTCGCGCCATCGCCTCTTCGATGACGGTGGCTTTGGATGTCTGAGGCCCTGGCAAGGCACGCGCCTCCGCAGCGCGCCGGCCGGAGCCGTGAGCGCGGCCGGCTGGCTCGCCGGCCGCTATCTGGATCCAGGATGGAAAAATGCGGGATAGGCCCGAACTTGCCTGAAGGCGGGGGGCTTCCGTCAATCGACCAATGCGGCAACCACCGAGACGCAGTCGCCGGCCTTGACCAGGCCGGGGAAGTGCCGCGCCGCCAACATGCCCGACATTTTTGCCCGGATCTCTTGAGGGGCGATGCCGGTTCGGCCGGTGGAATGGATGCGTGCCAGCACCGCGCCCTTCTCGACGGGCTCGCCGAGATCGACCATCGTCTCGACCATGCCGTCTTCCTCCGCGAAGGCAAAGCAATCGCCGGACGGCATGTCGAGCCATTGGGTTGGCGTCTTTTCGACCTCACCGGCAACGATGCCGGCATGCCTCAGCACGTTGAGCATGCCGCGCCGGGCGATCCGCACCGTCTCGGCTCTCGACGTGCCTCCACCGCCGAGCTCGGTCGTGACGAACACCTTGCCCATGTCCTCGGCGGCGGTATCGTACATGCCGACGGCATCGATCTCGATCATGCGCATCGAGAACGGCGCCGCGAAGGCTTCGACCGCCGCGAAGGCCCTTTGTTCCAGGGCCTTGTCCGGCAGCGCATGGGCGGCGCAGAACGGCACGAAGTCCAGCGTCTTGCCGCCGGAATGGAAGTCGAACACGATATCCGCGCGGGGAAGCAGCTCCCGCTGGAAATAATCGGCGATCTTTTCCGTCACCGTACCGTCTGGCCGGCCTGGAAAGCTGCGGTTCATGTTGCCCTTGTCGATCGGCGAGGTGCGCGTGCCGGCGCGGAAGGCCGGATAGTTCATCGCCGGCACGATGATGACCGTGCCGCTGACTTGGGCGGGATCGAGCGTGCGCGCCAGATCATAGAGCGCCAGCGGCCCTTCATATTCGTCGCCATGATTGCCGCCGGTCAGAAGGGCCGTCGGCCCCTTGCCGTTGCGCAGGACGCAGATCGGGATCATCACCGAGCCCCACGCCGAATCGTCGCGGCTGTAGGGCAGGCGCAGGAAACCGTGCTGTGCGCCGTCGCGATCGAAATCGACCGAGGGCGAGACCGGCGACGGACGAAGGTCGGACATCGGTTTCAATTCTTCACCACCAGCTTGCGCGGCACATTGGCCAGGCACTCGACGCCCGTCTCAGTGATCAGGATGGATTCGGTGATTTCCAGCCCCATCGTCTCCAGCCACAGGCCGGTCATAAAATGGAAGGTCATGCCGGGCTTCAGCTCGGTGCGGTCTCCGGGGCGCAGGCTCATCGTGCGTTCGCCCCAGTCCGGCGGATAGGAAAGGCCGATCGGATAGCCGGTGCGGTTGTCCTTGACGATGCCATATTTCTTCAACACCGCGAAGAAGGCGTTGGCGATGTCTTCGCACGTGTTGCCGGGCTTGGCTGCCGCGAGCCCCGCGTCCATGCCTTCGAGCGTCGCCTTCTCCGCATCGAGGAATTCCTGTGTCGGCTTGCCGAGGAACACTGTTCGCGACAACGGGCAGTGGTACCTGTTGTAGCACCCGGCGATTTCGAAAAACGTGCCCTCGCCCGACTTCATCGGCTTGTCATCCCAGGTCAGGTGCGGCGCCGAGGCGTCGGCGCCCGACGGCAGCAGCGGCACGATCGCTGGATAGTCGCCGCCGATGCCGTCGACGCCACGCGTGCCGGCATCATAGATCTCGGCGACGAGATCGCATTTGCGCATGCCGACCTCTATCTTGTCGACGATGCGCTGGTGCATCGCCTCGACGATGCGGGCGGCCTTGCGCATAAAGTCGATCTCGGTCGGGCTCTTCACCGCGCGCTGCCAGTTGACCAGCGCGGTGGCGTCGACGAAACGGGCATTGGGCAGGTGCTTCTGCAAAGAGGCGAAGGCGGCGGCCGAGAACCAGTAATTGTCCATCTCGACGCCGACGGTCAGCTTGCCCCAGCCGCGATCGGCAAGCACGCTCGACAGGAAATCCATCGGATGGCGCTCGGTCGACTGCACATAGTGATCGGCATAGCCGACGATGTTGTCATGCGCGAGATAGGCGGTGCGCTTGGCGCCGTTGGCGTCCTGACCGCGGCCATACCAGACCGGCTCGCCCGACGGCGGCACGATGACGGCCTGATGCACGTAGAAGGACCAGCCGTCATAGCCGGTGAGCCAGGCCATGTTGGAGGGGTCGCTGACAATAAGCAGATCGACGCCTTTCGCCGCCATGGCTTTCCGCGTTTTGGCGAGGCGATCCGCATACTCGCTTCGCGAGAATTTCAAATTCGGTTGCATTTTGTTGGTCCTCGTTTGTTGGGCCCTGGAACCCGCTTCAACTTCCGTTGAATCTGGCTCCAGGTAATTTTTTGTTTGAGCATGATCTCCTCGGAAAACCGGTTCCCACTTTTCCGGATCATGCTCTTGCGGCCAGCATCAACTTTCAAAAATGGTTCCGGCTTTCGCGACCCGGGCCCGGTCACGGGCTAGCGTGGCGATCGCGGTGTCCTGCACGCCGGTGCCGGTCAGGTCGGCGATGGTGATGTCGTCCGCCGCACGCCGGCCATGCCGTTCGCCGGCGATGATCTGACCGAGTTCGGCCACCTCCGCGTCCGCCGCCATCACGCCGGCGGAGATGGCATGGTGCAATTCACCGAGCCGGCGCGTCTGCCTTGCGCTGTCGGCGACATAGAGATCGGCCATGCGCAGGATTGCCGGTGCGATCTCGTTCTTGTGCTCGGCGTCCGAGCCCATGGCGGTGATGTGCTGGCCGGCCGAGACGAAGCCGGCCTTGATCAATGGTTCTGTCGAGGGCGTGGTGGTGACGATGATGTCGGCGCCGGCGGCCGCCTTGGCCGCATCCGGTTCTGCGCGCACCACGATGCCCAGTTTTTCGCTCAAGGCGCCGGCCGCGGCTTGCGCCTTGGCCGCGTCGCGCGCCCAGATGCGAGCTTCTTCGATCGGCCGCACCAGGCGCAGCGCCTCGAGCTGCAATCCGGCCTGCACGCCGGCGCCGAAGATCGCGGCAATGGATGAATCCGGCCGCGACAGATGTTTTGCGGCGACCGCCCCCGCGGCTGCGGTGCGGACGTCGGTGAGATAGCCATTGTCGAGCAGCAACGCCTCGACCAGACCGGTTTTTGCCGACAGCAGCACCATCATGCCGTTGACGCTGGGCAGGCCGAGCTTGGGATTGTCGAAGAAGCCGGGGCTGATCTTGATGGCGAAGCCATCGATGCCAGGCACATAGGCGGTCTTCACGTCGACCTCGCCGCGATGCTCGGGGATGTCGAGCCGCAGGATCGGCGGCATCGCCACCGGCAGGGTAGCGAGCGCCCGGAAGGCGTTTTCGACGCAAGCGACGGCGTCGAGATCGAGAGCTACGATCTCGCGTAGTTCTTTCTCGGTAAGGATGGTCATCCGGTTCATCAGGCGCGCTCCGCAACTACTTCGCCGCAAACGATCTTTCTGTGCAGGCTCATATCGATATTACGACCGGAAAGCAGAACGACCACCGGTCCGTTTGGCTTCACCTTGCCGGCAAGCAGCGCAGCGATACCGACCGCGCCGGCGCCCTCGACGATCTCGCGCTCCTGTTCATAGGCATGGCGGATGCCGGCGGCGATCTCGTCTTCGGAAAGCAGCACGACGTCGTCGAGCAGGTCTCGGCACATGGAAAAGGTCAGCCGGTTGTCGAGGCCAATGCCGCCGCCGAGCGAATCCGCCAGCGTCGGCAGCTCCTCCACCTGCACCGGGCGCCCCGCATCGAGGCTGGCTTTCATCGCCGCGCCGCGCGCCATCGAGATGCCGACGACCTTTGTGCTCGGCCTGACGCCCTTGACCGCTGCGGCAATCCCGGAGGCCAACCCGCCGCCGGAGAGCTGCACCAGCACCAGAGCGGCGTCAGGAACCTGCTCCATGATCTCCAGCCCGAGCGTGCCCTGCCCGGCGATGATGTCGGGATGGTCGAAGGGTGGCAGCATCACGAGACCCTCTTGCGCCACCAGCCGCTCGACCTCCTGCTGCGCGTCGTCCTGGCTGTCGCCGACAATGCGGATTTCCGCGCCGAGGCAGCGGATGGCATCGAGCTTGTTCCGAGGCACCAGCCGCGACATGCAGACAACCGCGCGCATGCCTTCGAGCCTGGCGGCATGGGCGAGTGCGCGGCCGTGATTGCCGGTCGAAGCCGCGACAACACCGCGTGCCCGCTGCTCGGCATTGAGCGAAGCAATGGCGTTCGAGGCGCCACGCAGCTTAAAGCTGCCCGTGATCTGGCGGTGCTCCAGCTTGAGGTGAACGGGAAGGCCGAGCCGCTCCGACAGGCTCTCGGATGGCACGACCGGTGTCGGCTCGACCTTGCTGGTGATGCGTTGGCGCGCGGCGCGGATGTCTGAAAGGGCGACGGCGTGCGTCATGGGTCGCTCGTGCATGCAGGACATGACCTTACTGTCCAAGCGGCAAGGTCGTCAGCCGCCCGAACTCCGGACGCGGCACATCATCGCCACACAGTCGCAGGCAATTCCACGCGCTCGCCTGGTTGCTGGTGACGACCGGGCGGCCGATAGCCTGTTCCATCGCGGCAACCGCCAGCGCCGAGCGCAGCGCCGTGCAGGACACGAACAACGCCTCGGCCTGCGGGTCAGTCGCCTCGCACGCCAGATCGACGAGGGCTGCCGGCGCAATGCGCGCCATCTCGCGGTCATCCTCGAAGCCGAGACAGGTGAAGCTGGCGATCTCGAAGCCGCGTTCGGCGAAATAGGCCGCCATCGGCCGGCTCGTCTCGACGGTGTAGGGGGTGAGAATACTGATCCTCTTCGCGCCCAGAGCCCTCAGTCCGCGCACGCCCGCCATCGGCGGCGTGACCACGGGCACGCCAGGCTTGGCCGCCTGGATCGCCGCCTCGATCTCGGCATCGCCGATCACCACGGAGGCCGACGTGCAGGAGTAGCAGATGGCATCGAGCGGTTCGTCCGGCAGGATCAGCGCCGCGCCAGCCGTCAGTTCGGGCTGCATCTTGCGCAGATTCTGAGGTGTGGTCGGATTCTTATAGGGGATGCGGGCGACATAGATGCCGATCCTCTCACTCGCCACCATGCGACGGAAGTCCGGCTCGCTGGTGTGGTCGGTGGCCAGGATGATCAGGCCGACGCGCTTTTCCAACGGGCGCACCTCGAGTGCGGGCCTTGTCGGCATCAGCCTGATTTCGGGAAGCGGCTTCATGGGAACTACCTTTCGATCTTGCCGTAGCGATGTTCCAGCCAGCGCAGCAGCATAACCGAGAAAAGGCTGATGATCAGGAAGAAGGCGCCGACCAGCGTCATCGGCTCGACATAGCGGTAATAGGTGTTGGCGACGCTCTTGGCCTGGTTCATCAGCTCCAGCACGGTGATCGCCGACAGCAGCGGCGTCTCCTTGAACATGGCGATGAAATAATTGGCCAGCGCCGGGATCATCGGCGGGATTGCCTGCGGTATGACGATGTGGGTCCAGGTCTGGCGAGCGCTGAGATTGCAGGCTTTGGCCGCCTCCCACTGGCCGCGCGGCACGTTCTCGATGCCGGCGCGATAGACCTCCGCCGTATAGGTGCCGTAGTGCAGCCCAAGACCGATGACGCCGGCCACCAGCGGCGGCAGCAGGATGCCGAAATCGGGCAGCACGTAGAAAATGAAGTAGAGCTGCACCAGCAGCGGCGTGCCGCGGATGAATTCGGCCGCCCAGCCGACCGTGCGCGACATCATCTTGTTCGGCGAGCGGCGGGCCAGTGCGATGCCCAGCCCGACGATTGCCGCCAGCACCGAGCCGAGCACCGTCGCCAGGATGGTGATCTTCACCCCCTCGATCAGCGTCGGCAGGATCTGCCGGACGAAATCCCAGTCCCAATCCATTACAGGGCCCAATCCATCAGACGCGCACTCCGTCGAGGCCGCGCGCCATGCGCCGCTCCAGCGACCGCACGCCCCAGGAGATGACGAGCGCGAGCGCGAAATAGATCACCAGGATGGTGGTGAACGGCATCAGCGTGCTGCCGGTCTGCGAGCGCACCACCTGCGCCTGGAAGGTGAGATCGGCGAGCGAAATCAGCGAGACGACGGATGTCGCCTTGAGCAGTTCGATGGCGTTGTTGCCGAAGGTCGGCAGCATCACAAGAAGCGCCTGCGGCAGGATGACATGGCGCATGCCCTGCCAGCGGCCGAGATTGAGAGCCGTGCAGGCCTCGTACTGCTCGGCGCCGACCGACTGGATGGCACCGCGTACCACTTCCGCCGCATAGGCGCCGACATTGAGGCCCAGCGCCAGCACGCCGGCTTGCAGCGGAGTGAGTTCGACGCCCGCCAGGGGCAACACGAAATAGGCCCAGAACAGCTGTACGAAAATCGATGTGCCGCGGAAGAACTCGATATAAGCGGTGGCGAGCGCCCGCAACGCGAAGAAGCGCGACAGCCGCCCCATGCCGGCCAGGAAGGCCATCACGAGGGCCAGCACCGACCCCATCAGCGTCAGCTCGATGGTGACAAGCGCTCCCTGCAATATCAGGCCGAGATAGCCGGACCATTGGGTCATGTATCAGAGGCTTCCAACGTTTGGTTTTAGCAACTTCTCCTCTCTCACGGGGAGAAGTTGCCGGTTCACCCTCCTTAGCTGCAGCGCAGCTGCCGCGAAGGACGGGCAGGCGGATGAGGCGCGGCTCCAAGCTCGCAAAAACGCGCGCTGCCCCTCATCCGGCCCTTCAGCCACCTTCTCTCCGTGGACGGGGAGAAGGGAAAAGCGCTTATTTCGCCGCGCAGAGCTTGTCGCGCGTCGTCGACATCGCCGCCGCCGCCGAGAAGCCGTAGGGCTCGATGATCTTGGCGAACTCGCCCGACTTCTTCATCTTGGCGAGCTCGACGTCGAAGGCGTCGCGCAGCGCCTCGTCACCCTTCTTGAAAGCGGCGCCGTCGCAATAGACGGGCGCGCCCTGCACGGGTGCTATGACTTCGAGGCTCGGGTCATTGGCCTTCTTCATCAGATCGTTGATCGACAGGACGGGGAGCGAATAGGCGTCGATGCGGCCGTCCTGCACCATCTTCAGCCCGCTCTGGCCGTCGGGCACGACGATGACGCGGTCACGCGGCACGCCGGCGTTGAGCGCGAGCTTCTCCTCAGTGCCGCCGCCGGGCGCGCCGATGGTAGCGGAGGTGTCCTTGGCGACATCCTCATAGCTCTTGAAGCCCTTCGGATTGCCCTTCTTCACCAGCATCGCCTCGGCGTCGCACAGCACCGGCTCGGAATAGGCAACCGCCGCACAACGCTCCGGCTTCATGAACAGGCCGGCGGTGACGACGTCGAAGCGGCCGGCCTGCAGGCCGGGGATCATGGCACCATATTCCGAGATCGAGGCGGCGACGTCGGCGACGCCCAGCCGCTTGAAGATTTCCCGCGCCACGTCGGGCGCGGCGCCCGAAACCTTGCCGTCGGCGGCGACCGCCGTGTAGGGCGGCTCGTTGGCGATGGCGAGGCGGGCGAAGCCTTGCGCCTTCAGCTGCTCGAGCTTGCTGTCGTCGGCCGATCCGATGTTCGAGGCCGCGAGCACCGCGGTCAGCGCAAGACCGGCGACGCCGGCCAGAATGCCAAGTTTTTTCATTGTTCCCAACTCCATGTTTGTGTTCTTGGTTGCAGTCATTTCAGGACGGCAATGCCGCCCTTGCGGACGGTGTCGCCGCCTCTGGCATGGCGGTCAGACGCGATGTCCGGCCGCGATGATCTTCTTCAGGAAACCTTGCGTGCGCTCCTGTTTGGGATGGCGGAAAATCTCATCGGGTTTGCCCTCCTCGACGATGCGGCCGCGGTCGAAGAACAGCACCCGGTCGGCGAAGTCGTGGGCAAAGCCCATTTCATGGGTGACGAGCAGCATCGTCATGTCGGTTTCGGCCGCGAGCTTGCGCATCACGTTGAGCACCTCCTCGACCAGTTCGGGATCGAGCGCCGAGGTGACCTCGTCGAACAGCATGATCCGGGGCGACAGTGCCAGCGCGCGGGCAATCGCGACGCGCTGCTTCTGGCCGCCCGAAAGCTGTGCCGGCATGGCCTTGGCCTTGTCGGCCATGCCGACCATGTCGAGCAATTCCATCGCCCGCTTCTCGGCGGCAGCGCGCGGCGTGCCCTTGGTCAGCATCGGCGCCAGCGTGACATTGTCGATGACGCATTTGTGCGGGAACAGATTGAACAGCTGGAAGACCATGCCGATCTTCTGGCGCATCCTGGCCAGATGCCGCTCGTCGGCAGCCAGCAGCTGGCCGTTTCGCTCCATGTGATAAAGATGCTCGCCGTCGATCTGGATGTGGCCGCCATCGATGCGCTCCAGCGTCATCAGGATGCGCAGGATCGTCGTCTTGCCCGAGCCGGACGGGCCAATCAGCGCCAGCTTCTCGCCGGGCATGACCTGCATGGACAGGCCGTCCAGCACCTTGAAAGTGCCGAAGCTTTTCGAAATGCCATCGACCTTGATGATAGGCGCGGATGCGGACAAACGAATTTCCCGTGCTGGAGAAGCCTATGCCCTTAACGATGCGGAACCCGCCAAATCATGTCAATTGGGAAAATAATATCATGACAATTATTCTGATCCCGCACAATTCTTAGACATTCAGTGCCTAGCAATGTGCCGAGATCGAAATCAAGTCGAACCGAAAATGACAGCACCGGGGACGCCTTTGGCGGTCGGCATCGTCTGGATAGCGGCACATCTCGCTAGATTGCGAGCAGCAGATGCTCGGGGTCGCCTAGCAGCAGCTTGGTGACAACGCCGAGGCCGGCGCGCAGTTCCCCCTCGGTGGTCGAGCCCAGCGAGATGCGCACCGCCGGTTGCCAGGGCGCTTGCGAGATGCGGAAGGAGGCGCCGGGCGCGATCGCCACGCCTTGCAGGCGCGCCTGGGCGACGAAGCTCTCCTCGGCACGGTCGGCGGGCAGCTGCAACCAGACATGCAGTCCGTCGCGCCGGGTGCGATAGTCGACGCCGGCCAGCACCTCGGCGACGATGTCCTGGCGTCGCCGCAATGCTGTGCGCTGCCAGCGCACCAGTTCCATCGCGGTGCCGTCGGTCACCCATTTGGTGGCGATCTCCGCCACCAGCGGCGTCGCCATCCAGTTGGAAACCAGATGCCGGTTGGCGACCGCGGCGACATAGCGGTCGGGGGCGGCGAGATAGCCGATGCGCAGGCCCGGCACCACGATCTTGGTGAAGGACGTGACGTAGAGCGTGCGTTCAGGCGCGAAGGCGGCGACCGGCGGCGGCCGGTCCTCGACCAGCGGCCCCAACACATCGTTCTCGATGATGGCTATGTCGTGCCTGCGCGCAACCGCCGCAATCTGCTCGCGCCGCGCCGCATCCATCAGCGTCGCCGTCGGGTTGATCACCGAAGGCTGCACGAACACGGCGCGGATGTCGGAGATCCGGCAGGCCTCGTCCAGCGCTTCCGGGATAAGGCCATTGCCGTCTATCGGCAGGCCTTCGAGGTTGAAGCCGAGATAGCGGGCGAGCGGCACCAGCGTATGGTGGCCGATCGCCTCGGTGGCGACGGTCGAGCCGGGCGGCGCCACGCTCATCAGCGCCACCGTCATGCCGGCGGTAGCGCCATTGGTCAGGCTGATATTCTGCGGCGAGGCATCGAGACCGCACAGCTTCAGCCACTCGACCGCCACGGCGCGGTGACGGGGAAACACCATGTTGGGCCGGAACGACAGCGCCGAACTCGACGGCAGGTTGTCGGCCAGCCAGCCCAGCGCCTCCTTCAGCCGCTCCAGATGCATCGGCTCGCAGACCGGCTTCAGGATCGAGAGATCGATCACTTCGCCCAGCCGCTCCGGCAGATAGGGCGGCTCAGGCTCGCGCCGCTGCGTCTGGACGAAGCTGCCGCGGCCGATCTCGCCCGAGATCAGGCCGCGGCGAATCAGTTCCTCATAGGCGCGACTGACCGTCTGCACCGATAGTTTCAACTCGTCGGCCAGCCGGCGATGCGTCGGCAGCCGCGCGCCGTTGGCGAGCCGCCCATCATGAATGGCGCGTGCGAACTGGTCGGCCAGCGACTGGTAGGCGGGCCGCCGGATGAGCGCGGGATCAGGTTGCCATAATGTCATGACTTATTAGAGATCGAAATCAATGCAATTGACAATCGAAATAATGCGCCGTCATGGTACGGCGGGACCAAAAAGTGGATACAGATGGCCGCCGCGAAACTCGACCCGATCGACCTCAGAATCCTCGACGCGATCCAGCGTGACGGGCGCATCACCAAGCTGGCGCTGGCCGACAAGGTCGGCCTGTCACCGACGCCGTGCTGGATGCGGCTGCGCAAGCTGGAAAAGGCCGGCATCGTCTCCGGCTATCATGCCTCGATTGCCATGCGCGTCGTCGCACCCGTCGCCACCGTGCTGATGGAGGTGACGCTGGCCAGCCATCGCCAGGCCGATTTCGACCGCTTCGAGCGTGTCATCCGCGACATACCTGAGATTGTAGCCTGCTGGTCGGTGGGCGGCGGCGTCGACTACGTTCTGAAGGTGATGGCGCGCGATATCGATACCTATCAGCGGCTGGTCGATGCCTTGCTCGAACGCGAAATCGGCATCGATCGCTACTTCACCTACATCGTCATCAAGACGGTGAAGGACGAGACCGTGCTACCGCTTGCCGATCTGTTGCCGGTGCAGTCCTGAGATCGAAACCAGCGTTCATCTGGCACCGTACGCTCGGAGAACGCGCGAAAGCACCCGCCCCACCCCTGCGGCTAGACAGATCGTCCTGCTCTCCGGCCGAATAGAGAGAATCTCTCTATATAGCTGCACCTAAACAGCCTCATCCTTCGCGCCGACGCCCCTAGTCTTGCGGCGTCACCCCAATCGGGAGCAATCGATGATGTCCGCGCACTTTGCCCGTTCGCACCGCCATGAGGCGCTCGACCGCCTCGCCGACCGCCGGCTGCTGCGCGAGCTTGCCTATGTCGACGGGCACTGGACGGCAAGCGAGGCGGCGGAGAGCTTCGAGGTCACCGATCCCGCGACCGGCGCCACGGTGGCCTTCGTCGCCGCGCTCGATGGCCGCCAGACGGCAAGTGCGATCGACGCGGCGGCGCGCGCTTTCCCTGCCTGGCGGGCTCTGTTGCCGCAGGAGCGCTCGAAAATCCTGCGCAAATGGTTCGACCTCATCATCGCCGCGAAGGATGACCTCGCTCTGCTGATGACGCTGGAACAGGGCAAGCCCTTGAAGGAATCGCTCGGCGAGATCGATTATGCCGCCTCCTTCGTCGAATGGTATGCCGAGGAAGCAAAGCGCCTCAACGCCGAAAGCGTAACCAGCCATCTGGCGAACGCGGAAATGACGGTGCGGCGCGAGCCGCTCGGCGTCGTCGGCGTCGTGACGCCGTGGAACTTCCCGTCCGCCATGCTGACCCGCAAGGCGGCTGCGGCCCTTGCCGCCGGTTGCACCATCGTCGCCCACCCTTCTTCGGAAACGCCGCTCTCGGCGCTGGCGCTGGCCGAACTCGGCGAGCGCGCCGGCCTGCCCGCCGGCGTCTTCAATGTCGTCACAGGCAAGGCGTCGATCATTGTCGGGCGAATGTGCGAGGACCCGCGCGTGCGCGCCATGAGCTTCACCGGTTCGACCGAGATCGGCAGGCTGATCGCGGCCCAGAGCGCGCCGACGATGAAGCGGCTGGTTATGGAACTTGGCGGCCACGCGCCGCTGATCGTCTTTGCCGACGCCGATCTCGACAAGGCCGTGCGCATCGCCGTCGACGCCAAATTCGCCACGTCCGGCCAGGACTGCCTCGCGGCCAACCGCATCTATGTCCAGCGGCCGATCTATGATCGTTTCTGTGCCGCCTTCGCCAAGCGCATCGAGGCGCTGCGGACCGGCAATGGCCTTGCCGACGAAAGCGACATCGGCCCGCTGATGCATGAGCGCGCCGTCACGAAGGTCGAGGAGCAGGTCACCGACGCGCTCGCCCATGGCGCCCGCTGCCTCGTTGGCGGCATAAGGCACCAGGCCGGCCCGTTGTTTTACCAGCCGACGCTGCTGGCTGACGTATCTGACGAGGCACTGATCATGCGCGAAGAAACGTTTGGTCCGGTCGCAGCCGTGACGCCGTTCGACAGCGAGGACGAGGTGACCGCGCGCGCCAACGCCACTGAATATGGTCTGGTCGCCTATGTCGTCACCGAGAACGGCGCCCGCCAGCAGCGCCTGGGCAGGGCGCTGGACTACGGCATGGTCGCCATCAACCGCGTCAAGATCACCGGTGCGCCGATCCCGTTCGGCGGCGTCAAGCAGTCGGGCATTGGCCGCGAGGGTTCGCGTCAGGGGCTCGAAGCTTTCACCGATCTCAAATATCTTTGCCTGGACGTCGCTTAAGCCGCGTCCACGTTCCTCAAGGAGTCAAAAGAATGCTCGACCAGTCCAACGAACTCGCCGCCTGGGATCGTGATCACTTCTTCCATCCCTCGACGCATATGGGCACCCACGCGCGCGGTGAATCGCCGACGCGCATCATGGCCGGCGGTGAAGGCGTCACCGTCTGGGACAGCAACGGCAGAAAAAGTATCGATGCCTTCGCCGGCCTCTACTGCGTCAATGTCGGCTATGGCCGCCAGAAGATCGCTGACGCCATCGCCGCCCAGGCCACGAACCTCGCCTATTACCACGCCTATGTCGGCCACGGCACCGAGGCCTCGATCACGCTGTCGAAGATGATCATCGACCGTGCGCCGAAGGGCATGTCGAGGGTCTATTTCGGCCTCTCCGGTTCGGATGCCAACGAAACCAACATCAAGCTGATCTGGTACTACAACAACGTGCTTGGCCGCCCGGAGAAGAAGAAGATCATCTCGCGCTGGCGCGGCTATCACGGCTCCGGCATCATGACGGGGTCGCTGACCGGGCTCGATCTCTTCCACAATGCCTTCGACCTGCCGCGCGCGCCGATCCTGCACACCGAGGCGCCCTACTATTTCCGCCGCGCCGACCGTTCGATGAGCGAGGAGCAATTTTCGCAGCATTGCGCCGACAAGCTCGAGGAGATGATCCTGGCCGAGGGCCCCGAGACCGTCGCCGCCTTTATCGGCGAGCCGATCCTCGGCACTGGCGGCATCGTGCCGCCGCCCGCCGGCTACTGGGAGAAAATCCAGGCGGTGCTGAAGAAGTACGACGTGCTCCTGGTCGCCGACGAAGTGGTGACGGGCTTCGGCCGGCTGGGCACCATGTTCGGCTCCGACCATTACGGCATCAAGCCGGACCTGATCACCATCGCCAAGGGCCTGACCTCCGCCTACGCGCCGCTGTCGGGCGTCATCGTCGCCGACAAGATGTGGCAGGTTCTGGTGCAGGGCTCCGACAAGCTCGGCTCGCTGGGGCACGGCTGGACCTATTCGGCGCATCCGATCTGCGTCGCCGCGGGTGTGGCCAACCTCGAACTGATCGATGAGATGGATCTGGTGAGGAATGCCGGCGAGACCGGCGCCTATTTCCGCGCCGAATTGACCAAGGCCGTCGGCGGCCACAAAAACGTCGGCGAGGTGCGCGGCGACGGCATGCTGGCGGCGGTCGAGTTCGTCGCCGACAAGGACGACCGTGTGTTCTTCGATCCGGCGCAGAAGATCGGACCGCAGATCGCCACGACCCTCGCCGCAAGCGGGGTCATCGGCCGCGCCATGCCGCAGGGCGACATTTTGGGCTTCGCCCCGCCGCTTTGCCTGACGCGCGAGGAGGCTGACACCGTGGTGGCCAAGACCGCCGATGCCGTGAAGAGCGTGTTCGCCAATCTCTAATTGCCGAGATCGGCGCTGCCCCTCATCCGCCTGCCGGCACCTTCTCGTCGTTCACGGAGAGAGGGTAAAGGTGAGGGGCAGCGCCACCTACAAGTATTCGGAAGTGAACGCGATGACCTCTCATCCCACCCTCCCCGCCACCATGGCGGCCGTGCAGCTTACCGGCCACGGCGGCCCGGAAAAGCTCGTCTACCGCACCGACGTGAAAGTGCCTGTGCCCGCCGCCGGCGAAGTGCTGGTCAAGGTCAGCGCCTGCGGCATGAACAACACCGACGTCTGGGTTCGCCAGGGCGCCTATGGCACGGAGGAGGACGCAGGGGCCGTGTCGACATGGCGGCGCCAGGGCAACACCCTGACCTTTCCGCGTATCCAGGGCACCGACACGGTCGGCACCGTCGCTGCCGTTGGCGCAGGGGTCTCGCCGGAACGCATCGGCGAACGAGTGATGGTCGATTTCTCGATCTACAATCGCGACGACGATTCGCTCGCCGACATTGACTATATGGGTCACGGCCGCGACGGCGGTTACGCCGAATACCAGGCTGTACCGGCCGAGAACGCCCATGTCGTCGACACTGACTTGAGCGATGTCGAACTCGCCACCTTCTGCTGCGCCTATCTCACCGGCGAGCAGATGCTGGAACGTGCAGGGCTCAAGGCCGGCGAACGCGTGCTGGTCACCGGCGCCTCGGGCGGCGTCGGCTCCGGCATCGTGCAATTGGCGCGGGCGCGCGGAGCCATTCCCTATGCCGTCGTCGGCAAGGGCAAGGAGCAGGCAGTGCTCGACATCGGCGCCGAAGCCGTGATCACCCGTGGCGTGGCCGACCTGCCGCAAGCCGTGATCAAGGCGACCGGCGGCCAGCCCATCGACGTCGTGGCCGACCTTGTCGGCGGCGCGATCTTCAACGATCTGTTGCGCATCCTGAGGCCCGAGGGCCGCTACACCACCGCAGGCGCGATCGCCGGCCCGGTCGTCCAGCTCGATCTCAGGACCATGTATCTCAAGCAGCTTCAGCTCCACGGCTCGAGCCAGGGCACACGCGCGGATTTCCGCCGTATCGTGCGCTGTATCGAGGAAGACAAGATCCGGCCGCTGGTCGGCGGCGTCTACAGACTTTCCGATTTCCACCGCGCCCAAGCCGATTTCATCGCCAAGGATTTCGTCGGCAAGCTGGTGGTGGTGCCTGATGCCGTGGCTGAACGGCGGCACCCTAAATAAGAGGACGGAGCAGCAGCGCTTCTCGGCGCCGGGATGACAAGCTGCGTCACCGTGCCAAAGGACGACCGTCAGGTCTTGCCGTCAAATTCATCATGTCGGCCGGCATGGCGCACCATGCGCCGAAAGCTCATCGAGATATGGGCTCGCCTGATGTGCCCGATCGATTCCCAATCCCCGATTTCCGCCGCGGCCAGCACTTCCTCCATTTCGCGCCGGAAGGCCGTGAACTCCTCCACAAGGCCGAGTTGCGGCATCATCTTGAGGACTACGCGCGCAACCTGAAAATACAATCTTTCGCTTATTTCGCGCAGGGGCTGGTTCCCGGTCATGCCGGACAGTTCAGTGAAGAAGTCCATGTTCAGCTGCAGAAAGGCACGCTGATCCGGGTTGAGCATATCGGAATCGCAGCGCGCGATGAGCGCTCGGATGCGATCGAGGTCGACCGCCGTTCGGGGAATTGGCGAAAGCTTGCCGACAAGCAGCGCGAGTTCCAGTCGCAGATGATAGACCTGCTGCAACTCCTCGATGTCGACGTCGGTAACGATCGTACCGACGCCGTGGATCGATTGCACAAGCCCTTCGGCCTCGAGCCGCGCCAGCACGCGTCGGACCGGTGTGCGGCTGATCTCGAATTCCTGGGCGAGTTCTTCCTCGGAGAGCCGGCTCCCCGGCGGATAATCGAGAAGGCAGATACGGTCGCGCAGGATCAGGTAGATGCGTTCGAACCGTTCGCGCGCCGAAAGCGGACGCGAAGGCGGCACGGTCTTGGCCGAGGCATCCGTATCAAGCGTCATCCAGCCTCCAGGACAGCGTGCAGGAACTGTCGCGTCCGCTCATTCTTGGGTGCGCCGAAAAGCTCTGCCGGCGGCCCCTGCTCGCAAATTTTGCCCTGATAGAAGAAGCAGACGCGATCGGAAAATTCCTTGGCGAAGCCCATCTGGTGGGTGACCATGAGCATCGTCAGATCATGCTCGCGGCCGATTTGCCTTATCACTTGCAGCACTTCGCCGACAAGTTCCGGATCGAGCGCGGACGTCACCTCGTCGAACAGCATTATCTTGGGCCGCATCGCCAGCGCCCTTGCAATGGCGACGCGCTGTTGCTGGCCGCCGGAAAGCTGTGAAGGATAATGATCCTTCTTCTGCGACAGCCCGACCATGTCGAGAAGCTCGGCCGCCCGTGCCTCGGCATCGGCCCGCTTCATGCCAAGCACGGTCATCGGCGCCTCGATGCAATTGGCCATCGCCGTCATGTGTGGAAACAGGTTGAAAGACTGGAACACCATGCCGATCTTCGCCCGGATGCGGCGGATGTGGGCGAGATTGGCGGGCACCAGCTTTCCGCCTTGCTTCATATGGGTCAGTGGCTCGCCTTCGACCCAGATGACGCCGTCGTTGATCGTCTCCAGCGTCATCAGCATGCGCAGGACCGTGGTCTTGCCGGAACCGGACGGTCCGATGACGGAAACCTTCTCGCCGCGCGCGATTTCGAGGTTCAGCCCGTCGAGCACGGTGAGCGCGCCGTAACGCTTCGAGACATTGTCGAAACGGACCATCGGTTGTTCGGTCATCGCGCGGTCCTTCGGTTGAGCAGGCGTTCGAGGGCACGGATGAGCGCGGCCGAAACCAGGCTCATGGCCAGGAAGAACAGGCCGACCAGCGTGATCGGTTCGGTGTAGCGGAAGGTTTCGGAGCCGATGATCTTGGCCGTCTGCATGAGTTCCAGCACGGCGATGGCCGACAGCAGCGGCGTCTCCTTGAACAGCGCGACGAGATAGTTGCCGAGCGCCGGCACGATGGGCGGTATCGCCTGCGGGATGATGATGTCGCGAAAGGTCGTCCAGGAGGAGAGGTTGAGTGCGATCGAGGCTTCCCACTGGCCGCGATGGATGTTGTCGAAGCCCGCGCGGTAGACCTCCGAGCAATAGGCGGCGTAGTGGATGCCGATGGCCAGAACACCGGCCGTGAATGCGTCGAGCACGACGCCGAATTTCGGAAAGACGAAATAGAGAAAGAAGATCTGGATGAGCAGCGGCGTCGAGCGGATCAGTTCGACCAGCACCGAGATCGTCCAGCCGGTCCAGGGCACCGCGATACGGATTACCGCAAGTACCAGGCCGAGCAAAGCCGCGATGACGAAGCCGAGCAGCGTCGCCTCGATCGAGACGACGGCGGCGCGTGCCAGCACCGGCAGGATCTCCGCGGCAAAACTCCAATCCCAGATCATGCCGCCCTCCCCCGCGCCAGGCCGAGCGAGGCCCGCCTTTCGAGAAGCCGCATGCCGATGGAAACGGTGAGCGACATGGCGAGGTACATCAGCAGCACCAGCGTGAAGATGGGAATGGTCTTGAAGGTGTTCTGGTTCATCTGCTGCGCCTTGAAGGCGAGGTCCGTGAGCGTGATCAGCGAAACCAGCGCCGTCGATTTCAAAAGCTCGATGAAAAGATTGCCCCAGGGCGGGATCATGGCGACGAAGGCCTGCGGCAGGATGATCCGGCGCAGCATTTGCGCGCGGCTCATGTTGAGCGCCGTTCCCGCCTCCCATTGGCCGCGCGCGACCGACTGGATTGCACCGCGCACGCATTCGGATCCATAGGCGCCGACATTCAGACCAAGCGCCAGCACCGCGACGGGAAACGCGTCGAGCGTGACACCGAATTGCGGCAGCACGAAAAACAGCCAGAACAATTGCACGAGCGCCGAGGTGCCGCGAAAGACTTCGACATAGACAGTCGCCAGCCATCTGAGCGGCGCTGGACCATACATGCGCGCTAGCGCGGCGAGCACGCCCATGACGACCGCCAGCAGGCTGCCGAGAACAGCGATCTCGATCGTCAGGACGGCGCCCTGCAATAGTCCCGGTAGGAACAGCCTGTACGTCTCCTGCGTCGCAAGCGCCGCGATCACGGCCAGCGAAACGACCAGCATGGCAACGAGCGTGCGGATCCCCATCTGCTTCTCCGAGGAAAAAAGAGGGCGGCGTTTTCACGCCGCCCAGCAGTTGGGAATTTATTCGCCCTTGCAGAGCTCTGCAGTCGTCTTGTTCGGCAGATAGTCCTTGCCGAAGCCGAGCGGCTCGACCAGCGCGATATGCTCCGGCGTACCGAGGAACTTCTTCAGTTCGGCGTTGAACGCTTCCTGCAGATCGGTGTCCTCCTTGCGGAAGCCGAAGCCGCCATGGCCCTTCACCGACTTGCCGGCAACTTCACCGAAGGGCTTGGTCGATTCGACGCCATCGGCCTTCTTGGCCATGTCGGCGATCGAGAGCGCGGTTAGCGCGGCAGCATCGGCACGGCCAGACTGGACCGCCGCGACCAGGCTGGATTGGTCGGGCAAGGAAACGACTTGTCCTTGGGCAACGCCGGCGTCCTTCGCATATCCCCCCTCGACGGCGCCCGCCATCACGGCGAGCTTGAGATCGGGATTGTCCTTGATGCTCGAATAGTCCTTCACGCCTTTCGGATTGCCCTTCGCGACCAGCATGGCCTGGCCGATGCCATAGGACGGTTCGGAAAAATTGATCTCGGCGCAGCGCTTGGGATTGATGAACATGCCGGCGGCGATGATGTCGAAGCGGCCGGCCTTGAGACCCGGAATGAGCGAGCCGAATTCGGTCAGCACGCCGTCGACCTGCGCAATGCCCATCTTGGCGAGCACCGCCTTGGCGACTTCCGGCGCTTCGCCGGTCAATTTGCCGTCAGGCGTGGCGAAACCGAACGGCGCCTCATTGGCGAAGCCGACGCGGATATAGCCGTCCTTCTTGGCGCGTTCGAGCGTCGTTTCGGCATGGGCCGGCAGTGACGTGAATGCGGTCGCGGCGAGCGCAAGACAGGCGGCGGCCTTCACGAGCGCGCGGCGGGATATCTGTGACGTGAACATGCTTTCCCCTTTTCTTCTTCGATAATTATCGGGCTCGAACGATGTTTCTCCACCATCGCGTCAAGCGCACTAAGACGTATACAACTCATCTGGACATATCGCAAGACGCACTGTACGAATCTGGAAAAATCGCCATTGGGGTTGATTGTGCGGCTTTGTGATGCGCAAGTTGTGCACAATTAAGGTGTGCTTTCTCGATGCGGATACGAACCGCCTTTGGATGAGGGCAGGAAGGAAAACGGCTTTGGACGCGTCGGGCGGGCCCACCAAGGCGGAATACGCGCGGCGCCTGGCCGACGTGAAGCAACGCATGGCAAAGGCCGGCTTCGATCTCATCATCTGCCAGGATCCCAGCGCCAGCGAAGGCGGCGGCGAGCGGCTCTGCGACGTGACCCGCGATCCCATCTTCATCGACTGACCATCAGCCCAGGACCGGCAACTCAAGGACACCTCAATGGACCGCAATCCCTTTTCCGAAGCCGAGATCGCCGGCCGCTTGTCGAAAGTTCGCACGGCATTGGCAGAGCGCAAGCTCGACGCCGCCGTCTTCGCCTCGCCGGAGACTGTTTTCTACCTCACCGGCCTCGACCATTGGGGTTATTTCGCGCCGCACCTCCTGATCGTCACGCTCGACCGGCGCCCTATCCTGGTCACCCGGTCGATGGAGAAGGTGACGATCGAGAATCAGGTGAAGGCAGCAGAATTCCGCGGTCACTCTGACAGCGAGACGGCGGCCGACCTCGCCGCGCGCGTCATTTCCGAACTCGGCCTGGCCGGCAAACGGATCGGCATCGAAAACTGGACCTCCGGCCTCAGCCACGGCCTCGCCCTGAAGCTTGAGGCGCAGGCCGACGCCAAGTGGAGCGACGTCTCGGGACTGGTCGACAAGATGCGGTTGGTGAAGAGCGCCGAGGAACAGGTGCTGATGCGCCGCGCCGCCAAGGTCACGGATGCTGCGGCAGGTGCCGCGATCGCTGCCATCTCCGACGGCGCCGCCGAGCAGGAGGTTGCCGCCCAATGCGTGGCGGCGATGGTGCGCGCCGGCGGCCACGCGCCGGGCTTCGGCCCGTTCATCCGGCCCGCCGCCCGGCTCGGCGAGGAGCACACGACCTGGGGCGACGGCATCTATCGCAGCGGCGAGCCGGTCTTCGTCGAACTGTCGGGCTGTGTCTCGCGCTATCACGCGCCGCTTGGCCGGCTGATCCGCATCGGCAACATCAAGGACGAAGATGCCGCCATGGCCGAGGTCACGGCCAAGGCATTCGAGGCCGTCGTCAGGGCGCTCGAGCCAGGCGCCAGGGCGCGCGATGTCTACGCCGCCTGGCAAGGCGTCGCCGACGAGGCCGGCCTGTCGCATTATCGCCGCCATCATTGCGGCTATCTCGTCGGCATCGGCCAGCCGCCCTCATGGACCGGCGGCAATTCGGTGACGGGCCTCAGGCACGATTCCGATCTCGAAATCGAGACCGGGATGAGCTTCCACATCCTGTCCTGGCTGATGGGCACCGGCCGCGGCGACCATTTCATCTCCAACACCGTGCTGCTGACCGATGCGGGGGCCGAAGTGCTGACCCGCACCCCGGCCGGCCCGATCGTCCGCTAGACCATGAACATGGCGCGCTATTCGGCGTTTTCGATTTTCCGCAATGCCCTTTCCGGCCAGAAGAACTGGCGGCGCGCCTGGCGCGCGGCCGAGCCGAAGCCCGCCTATGACGTGATCGTCGTCGGTGGCGGCGGGCATGGCCTTGCGACGGCTTTCTACCTCGCCGAGAACCACGGCATCCGCAATGTCGCCGTTCTGGAAAAGGGCTATGTCGGCGGCGGCAATGTCGGCCGCAACACCACCGTCATCCGCTCCAACTACCTGCTTGACGGCAACACCCAGTTCTACGAATTCTCGGTCAAGCTGTGGGAAGGCTTGTCGCGGGCGCTGAACTTCAACGTGATGTTTTCGCAGCGCGGCCAGATCGTCACTGCCCATTCGGCCGATCAACTCGACACATTCAGCCATCGCACCAACATCATGCGTCTGAACGGCATCGACGCCGACATACTCGACCGCGACGCTGTGCGCCGGCTGGTACCCTATCTCGATTTCTCCGAAACCGCGCGATTTCCGATCCATGGTGCGATCTTGCAAGGCCGCGCAGGCACCGCCCGCCATGATGCCGTCGCCTGGGGCTATGCGCGCGCTGCCGACGGCCACGGGGTCGACATCATCCAGAATTGCGAGGTGACCGGCTTTGTCCGCAACGGCGAAAGGATCGTCGGCGTCGAGACCAGCAAGGGCCGCATCGACGCCGGCAAGGTCGGCCTCGCCGTCGCAGGCCATACTTCGCTCCTTGCCGCCAAGGCCGGCCTGGAACTGCCGATCGAAAGCCACGTGCTCCAGGCTTTCGTCACCGAGCCGCTCAAGCCGCTGGTAGATCACGTCGTCGCTTATGGCGCAGACCATTTCTATGTCAGCCAGTCCGACAAGGGCGGGCTGGTCTTCGGCGGCAATCTCGACGGCTACAATTCCTACGCCCAGCGCGGCAATCTCGGCGTCGTGCGCGAAGTGGCGGAGGCGGCGATAGCCCTGATGCCCTGCATCTCGCGTGTCAGGCTGCTGCGCCATTGGGGCGGCGTCATGGACATGACGCCGGACGCCAGTCCGATCATCTGCCCGACCCCGATAGAAGGGCTCTATCTCAATGGCGGCTGGTGCTATGGCGGCTTCAAGGCGACGCCGGCCTCCGGCTGGTGCTTTGCCCATATGCTGGCCACCGGCAAGCCGCATCCGCTGACCGCCGCCTACACGCTCGACCGTTTCCGGACCGGCCACACGCTCGACGAGGCCGGCGCAGGCCCCTCGGCCTGGCTGCAATAGAGAACGAGAGAAATGCTTCGCATCGATTGCCCATGCTGCGGCCCGCGCGACCATGACGAGTTCCGCTATGGCGGCGACGCTTCCGCGGTGCGTCCGGCGCATGACGATCCCGATCCGGAGGCGTGGTATCGCTATGTCTACGTGCGCAAGAACCCGGCGGGACCGCACCGTGAATTCTGGCAGCACGTGACCGGCTGCCGGCAATGGCTGGTCATCGAGCGCGACACGAGGAACCACGCTATCGCATCGGTCGGCTTCGCCAGGAAAATGCCAGCATGAAAATGATTGGAAATCGTCTGGCCGCCGGCGGCCGCATCGACCGCACGCAGCCGCTCCGCTTCACATTCGACGGCCGCGAGCTGGGCGGCTATCGAGGCGATACGCTTGCTTCCGCGCTGCTTGCCAATCGGCTCATGCTGACAGGCCGCAGCTTCAAATACCATCGGCCGCGCGGCATCTTCTCGGCCGGCCCGGAAGAACCCAACGCGCTGGTTACGCTCGGAAGCGGTGGACGGCGCGAACCGAACCTTCCGGCCACGACACTGGAACTGGCTGAAGGTATGACTGCCGAAAGCCAGAATCGCTGGCCGTCCCTTGCCTTCGACGTGCAGAGCGTCAACGGCCTGTTTGCGCCCCTTCTTTCCGCCGGCTTCTACTACAAGACCTTCATGGGTCCGACCCGCCGCGCCTGGATGTTCTACGAGCATTTCATCCGTAAAGCCGCGGGATTGGGCCGGGCCGGCACCGAACCCGATCCCGACCGTTACGAGACCCGGCATGCATTTGCCGATGTTGCAGTCGTCGGCGGCGGCCCTGCCGGCCTGTCGGCGGCGCGCGCCGCGGCAGCCAGCGGCGCCAGGGTCGTCCTCGTCGAACAGGACTTTCTGCTCGGTGGCCAACTTCTTGCCGAGCGCACCGATGGCAAGGCGGCAGCCTGGCTGACAAAGATCGAGGCGGAGCTTGCAGGCCAGCCCAACGTCACCCTGATGCGCAAGACAATGGCGTTCGGTACCTATGATGGCAACACGCTGGGGCTGATCGAGAGGCATGACGGCCAGGTCGCGCAAGGCGCTGCTCGGCAGGTTTTCATCGTGCTTCGCGCCGGCTCGATCATCTTTGCCGCCGGTGCTATCGAACGGCCGCTGGTGTTCTCCAACAACGACCGGCCAGGCATCATGCTGGCGTCCGCCGCCCGGACCTATCTCAACCGCTTCGCCGTGCTGCCGGGGAAGAATATCCTCGTGGCCACGATGAACGACGGCGCCTATCGCGCTGCTTTCGACCTCGCCGCCGCCGGCGCGCAGGTGACGGTCGCGGATCAGCGCGGCGCTCCGCCCGCCGGTCTGGCGGCGGAAGCCGGACGCCTGAACGTAGAGATCCGCTCCGGAACCCGGATCGCCGATCTGCGCGGCAGCCATGCGGTGAAGGCCGTACGGCTTGCCGGCCCGAGCGCCAAATCGGAAATCGCCTGCGATTTCGTCTGCGTCTCCGGCGGCTGGTCGCCGACGGTGCATCTCACCTCGCATCTTGGCGTCAGGCCCGTCTATCGCGACGACATCGACGGCTTCGTTCCGGGCGGCTTTCCGGCAGGCCAGTTCGGCGCCGGCGCGATGATGGGGCGCTTCTCGACCGCCGACGCGATCGAGGACGGCCACCGCGCCGGCGTCGAAGCGGCATGCTTCTGTGGAAAACCGGCGGCCATGCCGGCGCCGGATGAACTCGATCTCGAAGGGGCCCCGGCCGCTCCCTTTCGTGCGATCTCTTCCGCGGGGCGCAGCAAGGCCTTCGTCGATCTACAGATGGATGTGACCACCAAGGACATCGAGCTCGCCCATCGCGAGGGCTATGAATCGGTCGAACACCTGAAGCGCTACACCACGCTCGGCATGGGGACCGACCAGGGCAAAACCAGCAATTTCGCAGCACTTTCCGCCATGGCGGCGCTGCGCCGGGCAACGATCCCGCAAACCGGAACCACGACCTTCCGCCCGCCCTACGCGGCGCTCGCGATCGGCGCGCTGGCCGGCCGTGCCGTCGGTCATCATTTCAAGCCGGTCCGCCGCACGCCGATGCACGACTGGCACCTGGCAAACGGTGCCGAGATGCTCGAGGTCGGCCTCTGGATGCGTCCGTATTTCTATCGCGATGCCGGACGCGACGTGAATGAAGCCTATGTCGCGGAGATGCGGGCCGTACGCGGCGGCGCCGGGCTGATGGACATTTCCACCCTCGGCAAGATCGACGTGCAGGGACCGGACGCGGCCATCTTCCTCGACCGCGTCTACGCCAATGGTTTCGCCAAGCTTCCCGTTGGCCGCGCGCGCTACGGCGTCATGCTGCGCGACGACGGCATCGTCTTCGACGACGGCACCACCACGCGCTTGTCGCAAAATCGCTTCTTCATGACCACCTCTACCGCCAAGGCCGCCGACGTCTTGTCGCGGCTGGAATTTCTGCTCGACACCGCCTGGCCGGATTTGCGTGTCGCGGTCTCATCGGTAAGCGACGAGTGGGCGGCGATGTCGATCGCCGGGCCACGAAGCCGCGATGTCCTTGCCGCCGCCTTTCCCGCGCTCGATGTCTCCAACGAGACGCTGCCGCATATGGGCGTCATCGAAGCCGGGTTCGACGGACGGGCCCTGCGCGTTATTCGCCTCAGCTATTCCGGCGAGCGCGCCTACGAGATCTATGTCGGCGCCAGCGCCGGCAAACAGGCCTGGAGCCGTCTCATCGAAGCAGGCGCGCCGTTCGGCCTCAAGCCCTATGGCGTCGAGGCGCTTGGTGCGCTGCGCGTCGAAAAGGGCCATGTCGCCGGGCCCGAGATCGATGGCCGCACCACGCTCGACGATCTCGGCCTCGGCCGCATGGTTGGCAAACGCAGCGGATTCGTCGGCGACGTCCTCCGACGCCGCCCGGCGTTTCAGGCGCCCGACCGCCAGCGCCTCATCGGGCTGGAATGCATCGAGGACGGCAAGCGGCTGCGCGGAGGCGCCATATTGTTCCTGCCTGGCGATGCCGTCACCGGCCACGGGCGCGGCCGGATCACGTCGGTCACCTTCAGCCCGGAACTCGGCCACTATGTCGGACTGGCGCTGTTCGCCGGCAATGCCCCGGCCGAAGGAGACGAGATCACCGCGGTCTACCCGATGCGGACAGAGACGGTTCGCGCCCGCGTCGTGCCCTCCGTCTTCCTCGATCCCAAGGGAGAGCGCATGCATGGTTGAACCTGTGCTGTCGAAGGACTTCAACCTGTGGGCCTCCGATTGCCCGATCGTTCAGATCGAGGGCTGGGAAGAAACGCTGACAAGATTCGAAACGAGCGTCTCGCAGGCCTTGGGCGCGACGCTTCCTGCCGACGTCGGCGAGACGGTTCGGCATGCTGGCGCCCTCATCGTCAGGATCGCGCCCCGCCGTCTTTGGCTGATCGTCGAGACAGGTGCGGAACCGCCGGCCATTGCGATCGATCCTGAATTGGGCTGCTCGGTTCTGCTCGGCGAAGGCCGGGTGCGATTCAGGATGGAGGGTGCGCGTCTTCAGGACATTCTCTCTGCCTGCATGCCGGTCGACTGGTCGTCCGCCGCTTCGGCTCCCGGCCGTGCCGTACAGACGTCCGTCCATCACGTGCCGGCGCTCTATCTGCGAACGGGCGAGAGCAGCTGCGACCTGATCGTGCCGCGAAGCTTCGCCCGCAGCCTTGCCGACTGGATTGCCGCCGCGCGTTAAAGCAACCCCAGGAAAAGTGCGTAACGTTTTTCCGCTCGCGATTGCGTAAGGAAAAAGCTGGACCTGTCCGGCGATCCTGTCGGCCGCTAAACCGGCAGGACTCACCGCGCGCATACCTTTTGCACGACGCTCGATACAGTCGTCCGCATCGGCGAAGGTCTCGGCATCACTGGTGGAGGCCGACACGCCACGGCAGCGCGCCGGCCTCCGCCTTGGTTAGCGGCTCAGTTGTGGCGGATTTCCGTGCCGAGCACTTTCAGGCACTCACGGATGAAGGCGGCCAGCGCCGTCCATCCCTTGGCCGACACCATCGTACCATCGACATAGGCTTCCGTCGGCGAGAGGTCGATATAGGTACCGCCCGCGAGAGTGACTTCCGGCTCGCAGGCGCCCAGCGCCCCGACCTTCTTGCCGCGCACGACGCCGTCGACCGCAATCAGGATCTGCACGCCATGGCAGATCGTGAAGATCGGCTTCTTGGTCTCGTGAAAGTGTCGAACGATCGTCTGCACCCGCTTGTCGGTGCGGATGTATTCCGGTCCGCGTCCGCCCGCGCAGTAGACCGCGTGGTACTGGTCGAGCTGCTTTTCCGCATCCGAGAACGTCTTGTTGATCAGCGCGTAGTGCCCGAGCTTTTCGGTGTAGGTCTGGTCCCCTTCGAAATCGTGCAGCGAGGTCTTGATCAGGTCGCCCGCATTCTTGTCGGGGCAGACGACATGGACCGTGTGACCAACGGCTTCCATCGCTTGCTGGTAAACGAAAATCTCGTATTCCTCGGTGAACTCACCGGTCAGCATCAATATCTTCTTGCCTGGCATAGCTCTTCCTCTCTGTTGTTGGCATGCAAGGCGCATCACGCGCCTTGCCTCATTCGGATGCGGGCCTCAGAATGGGGAGTCGGGGAAGTAATATTCCTTGGCGTTGGCCTGGGTTATGAGCGGGGCGTCGAGTTTGACGGCACCGCGAACCGGAGCCTGGCCGATCAAGTTGGCCACGGTCATGTAGATAGCGGTCTTGATCATCGCCGGCGGATACGGCGTCTCGACCGGTGTCATCGCATCCCCGTCTATCACCTTCTTCACGATGTCCTTCATGCCGTTGCCGCCGAGCGCTAGCTTGATATCGGTTCGGCCGGACTGCTTGACGGCCTCGAGCACACCGAGAAGCATGTCGTCGTCATTGGCCCAGACCGCATCGATGTGCGGGTGCTTGGCCAGGTAATCCTGCATGAGCTTGAAGGCCTCGTCGCTGTTCCAGTGGGCATACTGCATGTCGAGCACCTTCAGGCCGGTGCCCTTGATGGTATCCTCGAAGCCCTTGATGCGCTCGTCGTCGATGACGGTGGGAATGCCGCGCAGCACGACGACGTCACCTTTGCCGCCCAGTTTGTCGATCATGAACTTCGCCGTGTTGGTGCCAACCGCGATGTTGTCGCCGGCAAGATACAGGTCCTGGATGGAAGGGTCGGTCAATCCCCTGTCGACGACGGTGATGAACGTACCCATCTCCTTGATGGCTTTCACCGGCTGGGTCAGTTCCTCGGAGGTGTAGGGCAGTATCACCAGCGCATCCAGCTTGCGGCTGGCCGACAGATCCTCCAGCGCGCTTACCTGGTCGGCCGCCGAGGGCGACGTCTTCACGACGACTTCGACATCCGGGAAGGCCGCGTTGATTTCCTTTGCGGCGGCCTGCGCGTGATAGACGATGCCGGCCGTCCAGCCATGATCCGCCGCCGGGATCGACACCGCGACCACCTTCTTGTCGGCTGCAAGCGCCTGGCCGGCCACCATCAGTGCGCCGACTGCCGCAACGGCAACCCATTTCCTGCTAAACATAAATACCTCCCAGAGATATGGACCACACAACAGGCGCCCGTCCGGTCCGAAGACGAGCTATTTCGAAAATCTTTGCACGAGCATGGCGATGATGATGATGACGCCCTGCACCGCGGCGACGAGGTATTCGGAAACGAAATCCGACAACACCATCAGGTTGGCGATCAGCTCCAGGATCACCGCACCGGCGATGGTGCCCCAGATGCGGCCCTTGCCGCCCCGCAGCGCCGTTCCGCCAATGACAACGGCCGTTATCACCTGCAGCTCCCAAAGCTGTCCGGTGGTCGGGGTGGCGGCTCCCAGACGAGGCACGTAACAGATGGCGGCGACCGCCACGCATGCACCCTGGATGACATAGGCAATGGTGCGCGTCTTGACGACCGAGATGCCCGAATAGCGGGCGACGTCCTCGTTCGCGCCCACCGCCGCGCATTTGCGGCCATATTTGGTCTTGTAGAGGACAAATGCGCCGACCACCGCAACGAGCGCCGACAGAAGGATCGGCACCGGAATGCCCGCGACGGCGCCGAAATAGACCGGCCGGTACGCGTCCCGCAGCGAGCGATCGATCGGGATCGTGCCGCCGTCGGTCATGTAGGTGATCAGTGCGCGGAAGATACCCATTGTGCCGAGCGTGGCGATGAACGGCTCGATCCTTCCGACCGTGACGATGAGACCGTTCGCGAGGCCGCATAGAAGCCCCGCGACGACTGCTATCACCATGCCTGCCGGGATGGCCCAAAGGCCGAGGCTGGGGGCCATCATGTTCATGAACATGATCGTGACGCCGGCGATGAAGGCGACCATCGAGCCGACCGAAAGGTCGAGCCCGCCTGATGAGATCACGAATGTGGCGCCGACGGCTATGATGGCGACATAAGCGCTGCGCGTGATCACGTTGCCTAGGTTTGTCGCGGAAAGAAAATCCGGATTGATGAGGAATCCCGCCACCAGCAGTGCGAACAATGCGAGGAAAGGGCCGGCATCCGTCCACGAGAAATGGTGCTGCCTGTCGCTTCGGGCAGACATGGAATGGGTAAGCGCCGTCACTGTCTTCCTCCTTGGGCCGTGCCATGGCCTTTGTCACTGGTCGCCAGCAGCGCGATGTTGCTTTCGATCATCGTTTCGCCCGAGACCTCGCCGCTGATCCTGCCTTCGCGCATGACCAGGACGCGGTCGCAGATGCCGACCAGTTCCTGCATCTCCGACGAGATGACGATGCAGGCTTTGCCTTGGCCCACGAGTTCCTGGATGAAGGCGTAGATCTGCGCCTTGTTGGCGATGTCGATCCCGCGCGTCGGCTCATCGATGATCACGACCGAAGGATTGGTCAGGAGCACCTTGGCCAGCAGAAGTTTCTGCTGGTTTCCGCCCGAAAGCTGCCCTGCCCTGGCGTTGTGGCTCTTCACCCGGATGTCGTAGCTGGAGACGGCCCGGGCGAGCGCCTCGGATTCGCGACCGCGCAGAACCAGCAGTCCCGGATGCAGAAGGTCAAGCGACGAGAGAGTCAGGTTCGGCGCCAGCCGCTCCTGCAAAAGCAGGCCCTTGCCCTTGCGATCTTCCGTCAGATAGCCGATGCCCGCCTCTATGGCCTCGCGCTGCGAACGTATCTGTATCGGCGACCCGTTGAGCTCGATCGTAGCCGTCGCCGGCCTAAGCCCCACAATGCCTTCGAACAACTCGGTTCGCCCCGCCCCGATCATTCCGGCGAAGCCAAGAATCTCGCCTTTGTGAACGGTAAAGGACACGTCCCGTGCATAACCCGGAACAGTCGCGTTTCTGACGGTCAGCATGGGCCGGCTCGTCTGGACCTCGCGCTTGTGAGGATAAAGCGCGGCGAGTTCGCGCCCGACCATAAGCTGCGCCATGTCGGCCTGGCTCAACGCATGGCCGGGATAGGTGCCGATCATCTTGCCGTCGCGCAGGACCGTGACCTTGTCCGCCAGCCGCTGCACCTCGTCGAGGCGGTGGCTGATGTAGAGAACGGCGATGCCCCGCGCCCTGAGCCCGAAGATGATGGCGAGCAAACGCTCGACCTCCCCACCGGTCAGCACCGCTGTCGGCTCATCGAAGATGACGACCCTGTGGTCGTCGAGCAACGCGCGGGCGATTTGCACGAGCTGGCGATCCGCCAGCGAAATGTCTCGGACCAGCGCGGTCGGCGACACCTCGCAACCGATCTCGGCCAGTTTCGCGGCCGCTATGCGGCGCATGGCGCCATCATCGACGATTCCGCGCCTGGAGAGCTCGCGGCCGAGAAAGAGATTGTCAGTCACCGTGAGCGCTTCGGCCAGGAGGATTTCCTGATGCACCAGCGCGATGCCTGCCGCCTGCGCCTGGTGAGGTGTCCTGAAACTCACGCGGTCACCGGCCATGGACAGGCTGCCGGCGGTTGGCTCGATGTAACCGGAAAGCAAGCGCATGAACGTCGACTTGCCGGCGCCATTCTCGCCGATGACGGCATGGATCTCGCCAGGGAAAATATCCAGCGTGATGTCCGACAACACGGTCACCGGGCCGTATTGTTTGCAAAGCCCTTCCGCGCGCAGCACCGGAGCCACAGCCGGTGTGGGCTCCGGCGGCAAAGCGGTGACGCTTCCGTCGATGCGAGTGGCAACTGACATCGCGGCCTACTCGAATGCAGGCAGGAGCCTGTCCCGCGAATTCTCTATGTGCACGCGCATCGCCTTTTCGGCGGCAACCGGATCGCTGGCCGCGAAAGCGGCGAGGATGGCTTCGTGCTCGTCGAGCGCCTCCTCGGTGACCCGCGAGTGATACATCAGGCGGAAAATGTGGAAGTGGGTGTGCTGGTGGTTCAGCGTTTCGCGGATGAGCTCGTTCTGCGCGAACTCCATGACCTTGTCGTGGAAGATAGCATCCTGGCGGGCGAAGTTCGAATAACGCAGGCGTTCGTCCTTGCCCACCCGCCTGGCCATCACGCCAGCCGCCTCCTGCAAAATCATCAGCCGGGCTTCATCGAGCGCAGCGGCTGTCTTGGCGGCGGCTGCGGGTTCGAGCAGCAGGCGCAGTTCATAGAGTTCGTCGAAACGGCGCCGTGTGATCTGGGGCGCGGCCCGGTACCCGATAAGATGGGTTTTCACCACCAGGCCCTCGCCTTCCAGCCGCCCAAGAGCTTCGCGGATGGGCGTATGCGAGACGTTGAACTCCTTGACGAGGTTATCGACGGTGATCCGCGATCCCGGAGCTATCTTCAGCGACATCAGCTGCTGGAAGATCGCCTCGTAGACGTCGCCCGACAGGCTGTTGGCGCGCTGGATGCGGCCCGCCAACCGAGCGTCATTGTCGACGGTAAGGTCTGGATTCTGCATGTTTTGCCTCTTGACAGGAGCGACCTCTAACACGATGCTCCGCGCAATTCAATCCTATATCCTATACGATTTTATAGAGGATATTTAATGAGGCAGGAAAACTCGACGGCTCCGGCCCGTGCCTTGCCCGAACCACGCCACGCACGCTGGGCAAGCGATGATCTCCGATCCCCCGCTCGCCAATCCATATTCGAAGGACACAGTTCATGACGCTATTTGCAGCAGCCCGGTTGCCGCATGAGATTCTTTTCGGCAAAGGCCAGCGCCACGCGCTGCCTGATATTGCCGCCAAATATGGCCGGCGCGCATTCATCTGCACGGATGAGCGTTTCGCCGGGACGCCAATGTTCGCGCAGATCAGCGCGGCACTGAGAGCAGGCTCGATCGAAACGCTCGTGTACGATCGCATCCTCCCGGATGTTCCTCGTGACAGCGTTGCCGTCTGTGCCGCCCATGCGAAGGACTTCAAGCCGGACATGGTGATCGGGATCGGTGGGGGCAGTTGCCTGGACATGGCCAAAAGCGCCGCGCTGCTGATCAGTCACGGCGGGTCGCTTCAGGACTACTACGGGGAGTTCAAGGTGCCCGGCCCCACGCTTCCGGTAATCGCGGTCCCGACCACCGCCGGCACCGGTTCGGAAGTGACGCCGGTGGCGGTGATCTCCGATCCGGAGCGGACGCTTAAGGTCGGCATTTCCAGTCCCCATCTCATTGCCGCGGTCGCGCTCTGCGATCCGGAACTCACCGCGACATGCCCGCCCTCCCTCACGGCAATCGCCGGAGCCGACGCGCTCACCCACGCGATCGAAGCCTTTACGTCCGCCAAACGCGGCGCCGATCCGCACTTGCCGCAGCGGCATGTCTTCGTCGGCAAGAGCGCCCTGACCGATCATTTCGCGCTGCTGGCCATCCAGCTCCTGGGCCGCAGTCTCGAAAAGGCGTACAGGGACGGCTCGGACGAAGACGCACGCGCCGATGTCATGATGGGAGCGCTGGCGGCCGGCTGCGCTTTCGGCACGGCCGGAACGGCGGCTGCCCACGCCGTGCAATATCCCGTCGGCGCGCTTACCCACACGCCGCACGGATTGGGCGTGGCGACGATGCTTCCCTACGTGATGAGCTACAATCTGCCCGCCGCGACCGACGAAATAGCGGCGGTCGGCGCCGCTCTGGGGGTGACGGAGACAAAGAGCGCCGAGGCGACCGCGCGCGCCACCATCGATGAGGTGGCCCGGCTGTTCGCGGCGATCGGCATCACCCGCACGCTGGCCGATCTGGGTCTTCCACACGACAAGATCGACTGGACCGCCGAGCAGGCGCTCGGCATCGATCGGCTGATCAAGAACAACCCTCGTCCTTTCGACATCGCCGCGATGCGGCGGCTGGTGAGGGCTGCCTATGACGGCGACATGGCCGCAAGCTCAGTCTGACCAGAGGTGATGAGATGAATATACCCCAAGGGCAATTCAACGAAGATCCGGACATGTTCGACTACACCACATTCTCGCACGGCCTCTATATCGACGGACACTGGCGACGGTCTTCCGACGGTCGTCTCATTGAGGTGATCGATCCTTCCACGGAGGCCGTGATTGCGGCTGTCCCGGACGCCACGATTGCCGATGCCGCCGCTGCCGTCGAGGCGGCTGCGAAGGCGGCGGCAGGCTGGCGCGCAACCGCGCCGCGCAAGCGTTCGGAAATACTGCGGCGTTGTTTCGAATTGATGGTCGAACGGTCCGATACGCTGGCGGCGCTGATCTCGCTGGAGAACGGCAAGGCGCTGCGCGACGCGCGCGGCGAGGTCGCCTATGCGGCTGAATTCTTCCGCTGGAATGCCGAGGAAGCGGTGCGCATCAGCGGCGAGTTCGGCCTGGCGCCGTCAGGCGCCAACCGGATCGTCGTTGATTATCATCCGATCGGCATCTGCGTGCTCATAACGCCCTGGAATTTCCCCGCCGCCATGGCGACACGCAAGATCGCGCCGGCGCTGGCCGCCGGCTGCACCGTCATTCTGAAGCCCGCCAGCGAGACGCCCCTGACCGCCTACGCGCTCGCCGCGCTGTACGAGGAGGCGGGTGTGCCTCCCGGCGTCGTCAATGTGCTCACCACTTCGAACCCCGGACCAGTGACCTCCGCCATGCTCGCCGACCCGCGCGTCCGGAAGCTATCCTTCACCGGTTCGACCGGCGTGGGTCGTGTTCTGCTGGCCGAAGCCGCCAAGCACGTCATCTCATGCTCGATGGAACTCGGCGGCAACGCCCCGTTCATCGTCTTCGATGACGCCGATTTGGACGCGGCCCTCGACGGCGCGATGGTCGCCAAGATGCGAAACGCCGGCGAGGCCTGCACGGCAGCCAACCGCATCTACGCGCAGGCCGGCATCCATGACGCTTTTGCCGAAGGTCTGCGCCAACGCATGGCCGCGCTCAAGCTCGGTTCAGGCACCGACCCGGACACCGAATGCGGTCCGATGATTACCAGGAAGGCCGTCGACAAGATCGATCGGCTGGTCAAGGACGCGGTCGCCCGTGGGGCCAGGATCCTGTGCGGCGGCGCGGTCGCCGACGACAAGGGCTATTTCTATCCGCCGACCGTCCTTCGGGACGTGCCCGCCAATGCCGAGATGGCGCAGGAGGAGATATTCGGTCCGGTGGCCCCGATCAGCCGCTTCGAGAACGAGGACGAAGTCATCGCGCGCGCCAACGACACGGAATACGGCCTTGCCGCCTACATCTACACGCGTGATCTGGCCAGGGGCATGCACGTGGCATCGAAGATCGAAACGGGCATGGTCGCGCTCAATCGCGGCCTGATGTCGGATCCGGCGGCACCTTTCGGCGGCGTCAAGCAGAGCGGCCTTGGCCGCGAAGGCGGACAGAAGCACGGCATTGCCGAGTTCATGGAGGCGAAGTACATCGCCGTGACCATGTGAACGGGCACCCCATGCAGAATGATCCTTTCCGCATCCGCGACCACGTCGCCGAGTTCGACGACATCGTCGCCGAGATCGTTCGTCGCAGCACGGAGGTGCGCGCAACAATACCGATGGTTGCCGACATCGCCTATGGAGCGGATGCCACCGAGACCATCGACCTGTTCTTTCCGGAGGGCAAACGCGACCGCCTGCCGGTCCATGTGTTCATCCATGGCGGCTACTGGCGCATGTTCTCCAAGCGCGACTATTCCTATGTCGCCGAGACGGTGACGCGCGCCGGCGCAATCGCGGTCATCGTCGATTATGCGCTGATGCCGGCTGTGAGGATGGCCACGATCGTCGACCAGGTGCGGCGCGCCAAAAGCTGGGTGCTCGACCATATCGGCGATCACGGCGGCGATACCGAGCGCCTGACCGTGAGCGGACATTCAGCCGGCGCCCAACTTGCGACGATGCTTTTCAATGACGACGGCCGGACTTCGACAATCAAAGGCGCGTTGCTGCTTGGCGGTCTCTACGACCTGAAGCCCCTTCAGACCTCTTTCCTTGCCGCCGAGATCGCGATAACGGACGAGGACGCAGCCAGGTTCTCGCCGCTCACCCGCCGTTTCGATCCGTCGGTGTCGGTCGAGATCGCTGTCGGCACCGATGAAACGCCGCCATTCCACAGCCAGGCCGAGGCGTTTACGCGGCATCTGAAGGAGCAGGGACTACAGGTCTCGCAGACCGCCCTTCCTGGAGCCAATCACATGAGCAGCGTTCTCGACCTCGGCTTGGCCGGCACCGAGGCGGCAACCATGCTGACAAACCTGGTTTCCGGCTGAGGCCATTGGCGTTCCGTCAAAAGCTGGCACTTTCAGCTGTCACCCGCGTCCCGAGCGCTTTACCTGTCTCCATCGGATCTGCTCTCACCGCGCGGGGTTGGAAACGATCGCTCATGCGATGCCAGCGCCAGCTGGCTGAGCATGACGAATTGACGGACATCCACCGGCCGCGCAACGAGGTCGTCGAGCTTCCCGAACAGCGGCATCAGATGTGGCATGGAGAGGTGCCTGTCGAGATCGTCCTTCGAACGCCAGTTCTCGTAAAACATGAATACGCAGGGGTCAGCCGGGTCGACATGGAAGTCGTAGTTGATGCAGCCCTCCTCGGCACGTGTCGGTTCGACGAGGCCCGACAGGATTCTTTGCAGTTCATCGCGGGTTTCGGGTTTGGCAACCACGGTGCCGATGACCGTATAGGGAACCGTCATCTCATTTCCTCCCCTGGCTGAGTGCAACGGCAAGGATGATGATGGCGCCGCGCGCGATTAGCTGCTGGCTGAACTCCAACCCCATCAGAATCAGGCCGTTATTGATGAGGCCGATCATCAGCGCGCCGACAATTGTCCCGATCACCGTGCCGGAGCCGCCGAACAGGCTGGTGCCGCCAAGCACCGCCGCGGCTATCACCGACAGTTCGTCGCCTTGGCCGAGTTGGAAGCGCCCCGATTGCAGCCGGCCGGCGTAAAGCATTCCGGCCAGCGCCGCCGCCATGGCCGAGATGGTAAGCACGCGGAACTTGACCGACTTGGTGTCGATGCCGGAATAACGCGCCGCGATCTCGCCGCCGCCGGTGGCCAGCACGCGGCGGCCAAAGCTCGTTCGCCTCAAAACGACGTGGCCGACGGCTCCCAGCACCAGCATCCAGATCAGCAGCACCGGCACCGGCCCGACATTGCCGCCGCCGAAGATCCAGGAGTAGCTCTTCGAGATGATCGGCACCGCAGCCGTATCGCTGATCCACATTGCGGTGCCGGTAGCGATGCCCATCATAGCCAACGTGGTAAGGAAGGATGGAATTCCGACCCGCGTCGTCAACAGGCCGTTGAAGGTGCCGACGACGACGCCTGTGGCGAGCCCCGCCATCACACCGGTGATCGGTCCGCCGGCGTCGATCGCCATCGCCGTCGTCACCGAGGCGAGACCCGCGACGGCACCAACGGACAGGTCGATCTCGCCTGCCGACAGAACATAGGTCATGGCGATCGCCATCACCGCGATCATCGCCGTCTGCCGCACGATGTTGAGCAGGTTGTTGAGGTTGAGGAAGCCCTTGTCGAACAACGTTATCGCGAAAATGATGAAGATGACGACGAAACCGATGTAGATGATGTTCTGCCGCCAGTTGGTGAGCCCAAGCCTCGCTGCCAGCGAGGACTGGGACGCGGCAGCCTGACTAGTGGACATGTATTCCTCCCTGGCTCTTGCTCAGCGCTTTCTGGATGACGATCTGCAGCTTGCGCTCGGCCGCCTGGAGTCGCGCAACCGGATCGTTCTTTGGCGCCGAGGGATCGTCGAGATCGGCGCGGCTGACATCGTTCACGACGCGCCCCTCGGAGACGACGATGATACGGTCGCAGGCCGACAGCATCTCGGACAGCTCCGACGAGATCATGATGATTGCCTTGCCGGCGTTGGCGAGCTGGCGAACCAGCAGGATGATTTCCGACTTCGAACCGATATCGATGCCGGAGGTCGGCTCGTCGAGGACCAGGATCTCCGGATTCCTCGAAAGCCATTTGCCGATGACGACCTTCTGCTGGTTGCCGCCCGAAAGTGTGCGCACCGGGCTGTCGCGCGATGCAGTCTTGATCCGCAGCTGGGCGATCTGGCGATCAGTCAGCTCGCGCATCTTTTTCGTCGACACAAAGGCCTTGCTGCTCAACTGGTCGAGCACGGCGAGCGTCATGTTGGAGGCGACCGAATGCTCCGCGATGACGCCCTGCCGTAGCCGATCCTCCGGCACCAGCGCCACACCGGCCTCGATGGCGTCACTTGGTCTGGCGATCGCCACCGGCTCGCCGGCAATGCGGATCTCGCCTTCGACGATCGGATCTATGCCGGCGATGACGCGCGCGATCGCCGACCGCCCGGAGCCCAGCAGCCCGGCTAGGCCGACCACTTCGCCGCTGTGGACGACGAAGCTGACGTTCTTCGGTTTCTCCACCCCTGAAACACCGTCGAGCTCAAGCAGCGGCGCCCCGACATTCGATTCGCCGCGTACCACGTCGGACAGACCACGCGAGCGTTTGCCGACAATATGCTCAATCATCGTTTCGATCGGCAGTTCCGACATCGGCGCGGTGATGACGTTGCGGCCATCGCGCAAGATCGTGGCGCGGTCGGCGATGCGGGCTATCTCGTCCATGCGGTGCGAGACATAGATGATGGCGACGCCTTCCGATCTCAGTTTGCGCAGGAAGGCAAACAGCCGCTCGACATCGGATACCGCCAGCGCCGTCGACGGTTCATCCAGGACCAGCACTTTCGCATTCTGCGAGATCGCCTTGACGATCTCCGTCAACTGCCGTTGGCCGGCGCCGAGATTGCCGACCGTCGCTTTCGGATCGACCTCGACCTGCAGCATGTCGAACAGGTCCTTGGCGCGCTTTTCGGCGGTGCGATCGTCGATCAGGCCGAACGCGACCTTGGCTTCGCGGGTCAGGAAAACATTCTGCGCCACGGTCAGCGTGGGGATGAGGCTCATTTCCTGGAAGATCATGGCGATGCCCGCCCGCCTTGAAGCTTCGGGCGAGATTTCGGCGAGTGGCTTGCCATCGACTAGAATGGTACCGGTGTCCGGCACATGAACGCCGTTCAACACTTTCAGGATGGTCGACTTACCGGCACCATTGCCACCGAGCAATGCGTGGATTTCGCCTTTCTCTACCCGCAGGTCGACATCGACCAGCGCCTTGACGCCGCCGAAGGATTTGGTGACGCCTTTCATTTCCACCGCATGAACAGGCGCCGCGATTGTCATGGTCGGACCTTGGTCCACTGGCCGGATTGGCCGGATTCGATCAGCGCGTCGGCCACCCGCTCGGTCTTGTAGCCATCCTCGAAATTGGGCAAGGGCTGCTTGCCCGAAACAATAGCCGAGAAGAAATCGAAACACTCCACGATCTTGGTTTCGGAATAGCCGATGCCGAGCGCCGGGATTGGCCACAGACCCGACCCATAGGGGTGCGCCGGACCGGAATAGACGGACCTGAAGCCGCGTGCATCCGCAGGATCATCGGCAAACATCACCTGCAATTCGTCGCGCCGTTCGTAGTTGAAAGCAATGGAGCCTTTGGTGCCGTGGATCTCGAAAGTGATGAAATTGTTGCGGCCATAGGCGTTGCGGGTCGCCTCCAGCGAACCGATCGCGCCGTCGGCGAATTTCAGCAGCGTCATCACCTCGTCGTCGACGTCGACCTCAGCCCGCTCGGTATCGGTATTCCTCTCTGCCGCGCCGAGCCTGTCGAGATTGCCGCGTTGGATCGGTCGCGTTTTGTTGTAGGTGCGCACCAACGCGCTGACCTCGGCGATCTCGCCGACCAGATAACGGGCAAGGTCGACGACATGGGTGCCGATGTCGCCGATCGAGCCGGACCCGGCGATCTTCCTCTGAAAGCGCCAGGACAGAGGCGAATCCGGATCGGCCGACCAGTCCTGCAGATAGGTGCCGCGGAAGTTGAGAATCTTACCGATGCGGCCTTCCTCTATGTACTGGCGGGCAAGCGCCACTGCCGGCGTGCGACGATAGTTGAAGGCAACCATGTGGATGACGCCGGCTTTGTTCACCGCGTCGAGCATGGTCTTTGCCTCGTCGCCGCCGCGCGCCAGCGGCTTTTCGCAGATGATGTGCTTGCCGGCTTCAGCGGCCGCGATCGCGATCGCGGCATGGCTGTCGTTCGGGGTGACGATGTCAATGACGTCGATGTCGGATCGCGTCACCACCGAACGCCAGTCAGCGGATGATTCCTCGAATCCGTAGCGACGGCGGCCTTCGTCGGCCAGTGCCTCGGTGATGTCGACCACCACCTTGCGCACGGGGATGGCGGGGGCGGGCCAGAAGAACATCGGCATCGTCGCATAAGCGAGCGCATGGGCTTTACCCATAAAGCCGCCGCCGATCATCGCCACGTTGAGCGTCTTGGTCATGATGGTCTCCTGTCGAATTGAGAAGAGGTGCGGCCGGCTGGGAGTGCGCCGGCCGCAGGGCGCGCTACATGCTGCCCTTGATCTTGTCGGTCGCCTCGGCGTGATAGACGGCTTTCCAACCCTCGAGCAGCGTGTCCTTGGTGACGGGCAGCGCCGGCAAGGCGACGAAGGCCGGAGCCTCCTTGCCGAGCAGACCGTAGCCTGCGAGCAGGGCTTCGGTGACGCCCTGGTCAAACGGACGCTGGGCGCCCAGGCCCTTCACGAAGCCCCCGCCCGCCATATTGATTGCGACGTTCTCGCCGAGGTCGCAGGTGGTGATGACAAGGTCGTCGCGACCAGCGGTGCGGGCCGCCGAGATGACGCCTTCGGCCGGCACGTCCCACACCGCCCAGATGCCGTTGATGGCAGGGTTGGAAGTGAGGATGGCCGATGCCGCCTTTTCGGCGTCGCCGGTGAAGTCCGGGCCGCCAATGCCTTGTTCGGCGACAATCTTGATATCGGGGTAGTTGTCGGCGATCGTCTTCTTAAAGCCATCATAACGCTGTTTGGTGACAAAGAAGTCGGCGGCGTGGAAGACCAGACCAATGTCGCCCTTGCCCCCCAGCGCCTTGGCCATCAGATGCGCTGCGGCGACGCCGTTGCCATAATTGTCGGCCGAGACTACGGAGACGTAATCCTTGCCCGCGACGAAGCCGGCCGGCACGTTGTCCATGAACACCAGCTTCACGCCCTTATCGGCAACTGCCCTGTACGCGGACGCCGTCGCCGACGGGTCGGTGGGGATCGAAACGATGATCTTGGGGTTCTGGGCCATCACAGTTTCGAGGTCGGCGACCTGCTTTTCCGGCTTGAATCCGGCATCGGTCGTGGCGATCACCTCGATGCCCATCTTGCCAAACTGGTCTTTGAGGCCGGCGATCTGCGCGCGTGACCAGTCATTGCCGCCATAGTGCATGACGATCGCCGCCGTCGCCTTCATGTCCTTGATCTTGGCCAGTTCCTCCTGCGTCAGATTGACGGACGCCGCCGACGCTGGAGCTTCGCCGTTCGGCCCCTTGGAGAGCACTGTCTTCTGCAGTTCGGCGAGTGCTGAATCGGGGTCGGCGAAAGCGGGAGCTGCGGTATAGAGGCTGGCGGCCAGCAATGCCGCCGTGAACGTCCCGGCTATTGTGTTGAAACGTGTCATTTGGGTCTCCTCCCTGATGACAGGCTTGGTACCTGTCGGTTCAACTCTGCTTCAAAGCGCTCTTCAGATATTTCATGCTGAGTTCCGCCCCTTGCTTGGGGTCTGGCCAGGCATCCAGCTCGGTTGCGATCCAGCCGGAAAATCCGGTGTCCTCGAGCGCCTGGATGATCGGCTCCATATCAAGGTCGCCGCGGTCGAGCGGCGTGAAGGCGAAGGGATCGCGCTGCCAGCCCTTCAAATGCACATAGCTGATGCGCTTGCTGAATTCGCGAATCTGCGCGGCCGGATCACCGCCAGCGGCTGCCAGATGCGCGGTGTCCGGACAGAAATCGATCGCGGTATGTTTGAAAATCTCGCGAACTTCGTCGGGACCTTCGACGATGGTCGACAGATGCGGGTGATAGTGCGCGCGCAAGCCCGCCTTGGCTGCGATGTCGATGACCTTGTCGAGCGCCGCGCCGAGGCGCTTGAAATCATCTGGCTGCCGGCCTTTGGCTCGCTTGGCGCCACCGCCGACGACCAGATGCTCGCCGCCGAGTTCGGCCACGGCAGCCGCTCCGCGTTCGATCCGCGCCAACTCCTCGCCAAGGATATCGTCGAAGATAAAGTTGGCACCGGAGTAGCCGGCCACGAGCACGACGCCGGACTGGTCCAAGGCAGCGCGCAGCGCGCCATTGCGTCCTTGATAGTCGAGGAGATTGCCGTCGAAGAGTTCTGTTCCGGTATATCCGGCCGATCCAATGTCGCGGATCGCCTGCTCCATGTCACCGAAGGTGCGATAGGTAAGCTGGGTGATCGAAGTGACGCCGACGGCGTTGCCACCGAGCGCACCCCAGCAATTGGCGTGATAGGCCAGTTTCACCGGCATCTCGTATCCTCCCTGCCTGTAGCCGATGCATCACCGCGCGCAGCGCGGGCCGGCATCTTTGGCTGGAGAAGAATTCGGACAACGGACGTGCGACATCCTTCGCCTTCGCGAGGGCTGTCGACGTTAGGAGCCCTCCTCCGAGCCTGGCTGATACTTATGCCCGCCTTTCGCCGCTCGTCAATCATTAAAATGCAAAAGTCGGCATACTTTTGTTTGTAAAATACATAAGTTCCTGCTTGATCCGTAAATGAGGCCACGGTACCCATGGCTAACGGCGTGATGACCCTGAGCCGGCAGCGATAGAGATCGGGAGATGAGCCTCGGCAAGACTATGGACGAGCGCAGCGCCACAGACCCCGTACAGTCGGACCAACCGCGCCGCGCCGCCGGCCGGCCGCGTGCCAGCGAATCCGCGCATGGCAGCCTGGCCACGCTGCTCAACCTTATACGGACCGAGGCGGCAACGACCCGCCAGGAGCTAGAGAACCAGTCGGAACTGGGGCGCGCCGTCGTCACGGATCGTCTCGCCACGCTGCTTCGGCTAGGGCTGATAGAAGAAGGCGAACTCGGCCCGGCGATCGGCGGACGCGCACCACGCCATGTCCGCTTCCGGCCGCGCATTGGCATGATCCTGGCCGCCGTGCTCGATCATTCCTCGCTGGCAGTCGGTGTATCAGACCTGTCCGGCCGCCTGCTGGCCGAACATCACGAAGCGGTGGAACTGGCCGCAGGTCCCGAGCCGGTGGTCCAGCGGCTAGCAACGCTGTTTGCCTGGATGCTGGAAGAGCATGGCAGTGAGGCCAGCATCTGGGGCATCGGGCTGGCGGTGCCCGGAGCCGTTGAGAAATGCGATGATCAGCGGCTGTTCGCGCCGGCGCTGAATGCGTTCCAGAACTGGGATGGATTCCCTTTCGTCGAGCAGTTGGCCACGCTTGTCGGCGCGCCGGTATGGGTGCGAAGCGGCGTCCAGACGATGACGATGGGCGAACTGAAGTCCGGCAGCGGCCTCGCCGACATGATCTTCGTCAAGCTCGGCCGCTCGATCAGCGCCGGCGTGGTTTCGGAGGGAGCGTTGCACCGTGGCGCGCAGGGCGCTGCCGGCATGATCGGTCATACTTTCATCGAGGGCAGAAATCTCGAAGCTGTTGCCGGCAGCGAAGCGCTCGGACGCGAGGCCCGCCAGGCGGCCGAGAGCGGGAGCAGCCCCTATCTGGCCGAGATGCTTGCGCGCGCCGGCGAAGTGACGGTCACCGACGCTGGCCACGGCGCCCAATTGGGCGATCCGTTCTGTATCGACCTTCTCGGGCGTTGCGGCCGTGCGGTCGGCGAGGTACTGGCGCCATTGGCCAATCTGCTGAACCCGTCATTGATCGTACTCGGCGGCAGCGTGGCCCAGACCGGGGACATACTGTTGGCAGCCGTACGCGAGGCGGTCTATCGCCAGTCGCATCCGATCGTCACCCGCGACCTGCGCATCGTCCGTTCGCAGATGGGCGGCTCGGCCGGACTGGTCGGCGCCGCCCAAGTCGTTGCGGAAGCACTGTTCGATGCGAAATTTCTGCAGGGGTGGATTACGCTCGGTTCACCGCGTGAGCATCCGGAATTCAAGGATTTTCTCGCGCGGGCCGCACTCGGAACCAGCGCTCGCCCGGCAAAGCCACGGCCACCGGGAGGAGCGCTTGCATAGCATCGCCAAGTCGGCCGGGCCGCGTGAACCTGGGGAGGGTTGAGGAATGGCGATCACCGGCCTTGGGCCGCATGGCGAACGGGCGGTTCCAGCCGACCAGGTCGGGTTGTCGAATGCCGACGCCGATCTCGCCCGCAACCGGCGCTTCTCGGTCGCCATCGTTCTCCACACCACCAAGAGCGACTGGGCTAAGGAGGAATTGGCCGGGATCGTCACCACGCTTGGCCGCTACGGAGCGGCGGTGGTCGAGGTCGTCGACTGCGGCTTCGACATCGAGCGGCAAATTTCGGAACTGAAACGGCTGGCCGGCGAAGCCGTGGATGCGGTGGTCTCCATTCCAATCGGCAGCAACCGTGCCGCCGACGCGCATCGTGCAATATCGGCGGCCGGAAAGAAGCTGTTGCTGCTCGACAATGCCCCAACCGGCATGCTGCCCGGCAAGGATTACGTCAGCGTTGTTTCCAGCGACAATTTCGGTCTCGGTCAGATCGGCGCAGAACTCCTGGCGCCACATATACCACAGGGCGGAAAGGTCGGCGTTCTGGCCTATGGCATCGATTTCTTCGCGACGCATGAGCGCGAGATTGCTTTCCGAAAATGGATGGCTGCTCGACGTCCCGACCTGACGCTGGTTCGCGGCAAGTTTGCCGACGTGTCGCAAGCGAGAGCCGCGACCGCCGACTTGCTGCAGGCCAATCCGGAGCTCGCCGGACTGTTTGCCGTCTGGGACGTGCCGGCAATCGCTGCCGTCGCGGCGATCCGCGATGCGGGCAAGGCTATTCCGGTGACGACAGTCGACCTCGGCAACGACGTCGCCACGGACCTCGTTGGTGGAGGCCTGATCAAGGGCATCGCCGCGCAACTGCCTCACGATCAGGGCGTTGCTACGGGCATTGCCACAATTCTCGGCCTGCTCGAACGCCAGCCGCCGGCCTGGATCGCGCTTCCCGGGCTCAGTGTCACGGCCAGCAATGTAGTAGAAGCCTATCAAGTCGTCTGGCGCACACCAGCGCCCGCCGCCTTGCTAATGGCGCGCAAGCCACGAAACAGCCTGCCTTGACCGACAATGTCGTCTTCGCGAGGGACCGCGCGGCAAAGAGCAACGGCACGCTGATCACAAGCGGTCCGCGTCTCGTCGGCGCCATCATGGCGTCAAATGTTTGCCTGGGCATCCGCAAGCAGGAGCCCGAGCTTCAGGCGATCCTCAACAAGGCGCTCGGCGAGATGGCCGCGGACGGTACGCTCGCGCAGATGTCGAAGAAGTGGTTTGAAGTGGGCTTGAGCCCGAAGAGCTAAAACAATTCCAGGAAAAGTGTAGAGCGGTCTTCCCGGAAAAGCGTGTAGCGCTTTCCCTGGAGAATTGCATAAAAGTGATAGAGCGCTTCGTCATTTCCATCGAACGATGAACCGCTTTAGGATATCGAGCCGCGCGCCGCTCGGCGCCGCAGCTATTGCGAGGCGGACATTCGGCCGCAGGTTCTGCGAAAACTCAGCTGGATACGGCCGTGATCTGGGCGGCCTTGTCGGCAGGTTCTGCGAAAACTCAGCTGGATACGGCCGTGATCTGGGCGGCCTTGTCGGCGCGCAGCAGCATGCCGAAGAGGTCGCGTGGCTCATCCGGGTCCGCCAGCAGATCGAGCTCCTCGTAGAGGCCGGTGCGCTGAAGCTGGTCGCGGACGTAGCGCAGCGCGGAAAAGTCCTCGATCGCAAAGCCGACGGAATCGAACAAGGTGATCTGGCTGGCATCCCGGCGGCCGGCGGCCTTGCCGGTCATCACTTGCCACAACTCCGTCACGGGATGGTCCGGCTCGAGTTGCTGGACTTCACCCTCGATGCGCGACTGCGGCGGGTATTCGACGAATATGTCGGAGCGCAGCAGAATATCGCGATGCAATTCCGTCTTGCCGGGGCAATCGCCGCCGACGGCATTTATGTGCACGCCCGATCCGACCATGTTGTCCGTCAGGATGGTCGCGGAGCGTTTGTCGGCGGTGACCGTCGTGATGATGTGAGCCCCTTCCACCGCCTCCTGCGCCGAAGCGCAGATCGCGATGTCGAAATCGAACCCCGCAAGGTTTTTCGCGCACTTCAAGGATGCCGACCGATCGATGTCATAGAGGCGAAGCCTGTCGATGCCGAGCAGGGCCTTGAAGGCGATGGCCTGGAATTCCGACTGGGCGCCATTGCCGATGATTGCCATGCAGTCCGCCGCATTGGGAGCAAGGTATTTGGCCGCGACGGCCGACGTCGCCGCCGTGCGCAACGCGGTCAGGATGGTCATTTCCGAAAGCAGCATCGGATAGCCATTGCCGACATCGGCCATCACGCCGAACGCCGTCACGGTCTGGCGCCCGTCGCGCGTGTTTTTTGGATGACCGTTGACATACTTGAAGCCGTAGAGCTGTCCGTCGCTCGTAGGCATCAGTTCGATGACGCCGTCGATGCTGTGCGAAGCGATGCGCGGGGTCTTGTCGAACAATTCCCAGCGTCGGAAATCCTCTTCGATATAGGCAGCGAGATCGATGAGAAAGCGATCGATGCCGACGGCAAGAACCAGCTTCATCATGTGATCGACGCTGACGAAGGGCACGATGTTCAGACGGGGGGTCACAGTTCAATAACTCCGTGTGGGACGGTCCATGATCCGCCGGCCCATCAGGCTCGCGGTCAGGTCCACGAGAAGGGTTGCGGTGCGGTTGCGTTCGTCGAGTGCGGGATTGAGCTCGACCAGATCGAGGCTGGTGACGAGATGGCTGTCGTGCAACATCTCCATCACCAGATGAGCCTCGCGGAAGGTGGCGCCGCCCGGCACGGTGGTGCCGACGGCAGGCGCGATCGAAGGGTCGAGAAAATCGACATCGAGGCTGACATGCAGCATGCCGTTTTCGGCACTGACCCGCTCGAGAAAGGCGCGAAGCAGCGGGGCCATGCCGTATTCGTCAATCATCCGCATGTCGTGCACGGTGACGCCCGCCTTGCGTAGCGCTTCGCGCTCCGCCGGATCGACGCTGCGGATGCCCAGTGTGCAGATACGGGCCGGATCCACGCAAGCCGCCAGGCTGGGGAAGTAGCCTTCGAAGCCGGGTTGCCCGCTGGCATAAGCCAGCGGCACGCCATGCAAATTCCCGCTGGTCGTGGTGTCGAGCGTGTGAAAATCAGGATGTGCGTCGAGCCACAGCACGAACAGCGGGCGGCCGGCTTCCGCCGCCCGGCGGGCGATACCGGCCAGCGTGCCGGCGGAAATGCTGTGGTCGCCACCAAGGAAGATCGGCAGGGCGCCGGCGCTGGCTGCATAGGCCGCCTCGGTGATCGCCGCCGTCCATGCGACGATTTCCGGCAGCGCCTTCAAGGCGGCATTGCCGTGGCTGATCGGGCGCATATCGGCAGAGGCGACGGTGCCAAGGTCGGCCAGCGTATGTCCGAGTTCAGTGAGCGCGGCCGCCAGGCCTGCGGTACGCAGCGCACTAGGCCCCATCTCGCAACCCATCCGGCCCGAGCCGACCTGGATCGGTGCCCCGACGATCGTACAATGCATCCGTATTTCCCCGCGCGTTTTCTAGGCGTCATTGGAGCGCGGATAACTGGCAGGATGAACATATCAAATTGGCAAATTTGTCGAAATGAGCTATCAAAATGGAATGATTTGATTGCATTCTGAGCCATGGATCAGCTTGACGAACAGCTCATCACGCTTTTGCGGCATGACGCGCGGCGCAGCATCTCGGACCTTGCCATGGATGTCAGCGTCTCGCGGGCAACGGTCAGGTCTCGCATAGAGCGCCTTGAAAAAGCCGGTGCGATCATCGGTTATACCGTCATCCTGCGAGCCGATGCCGTCGACCAGCGTGTACGCGGCATCATGATGGTGGAAATCGAAGGGCATGCCGCCGATCGTGTGATCCGCGCTCTTGGCGGCTTCTCGGAGGTTTCGACGATCCATACCACCAACGGCCGCTGGGACCTGGTGATAGAGCTGGGGACGCAGACACTGACCGAATTCGACGCCGTGCTGCGGCGCATCCGCCTGATCCCCGGCATCACCGGCAGCGAGACCAGCCTGTTGTTGGCGACACCCCGGAGCACCAAGGCGCGGCTTTGATCGCTGTCTGCGAATAGCCTAGCTGGCCAAACCGGCAGTGCTGCTCCTGCACCGTTGTGCGGCGCAACCCTAAATGAGCTCGGACTTGGCCAACCTGTGGCAACCTCCAGCGGGGGCGGACCTTGCTGAGAAGAACAGAGCTGCGTGAGCGGCGAGATCTGTCATCGACCCGCGTCACGCGACACCGATTGAGCGAACGCGTCAAGTCGCGCAAGTCTGCCCCGTCCTAGTGTTGGTGGCCTTCCGGCTCAACCATCTTGAACGGCAGGACCTGTTGCTTGCCCTTAGAGGTCAGGATCAGCCTCGCCTCGAACTCGTGCGGCTCGGCGGGGGCGACGCTGCTTTCACGGCGGTGGTGATTGCCGGCGACAGGCCCGAGCGAAAGCGTCTCGGGACCTTCGGACCGGTCGATGATCACGGTCGCCCCCAGATCGTCGGCATGGCTGTCGATGGTGAGACGCAAGCGCTCGCCAGCGGGCGTATCGACGATTTCGAGCGTTCCCGTTGCCAGGTCGCTGACGACCTTGAAAGGCTCCGGCGCATGATCGGCGTGGGCCGAACCGCCCGCCACGGATCCGCCTTCGCCTTCCAGACGGATGTTCGCCTCCGAGAGCGCCGGCAGGTGGTCGAACAGCTCCCCTCTCAAAGCCTCCGCGATGCCGACCACATCCTTTGCGCTCGCTGTCTCGGCCACCTTGATGGCGATATCCGCATGCAGCCTGTGGCCGATCCAGCGCGCCCGCACCTGGGCGACCCGTTGGATGCCCCTCACATGTTCAGCCGCATGATGGATTTCCTCGACGATGCCCGGCTCGACGCCATCCAGCATGCGTGTCAGCACCGCCTTTGAGGACTGCCAGACGATGGCGAGGATAGCCACAGTGATCAAAAGGCCGATGATCGGGTCCGCGAGCGGGAAGCCTAGCCAGACGCCGGCCGCGCCAAGCACCACCGCAAGGCTGGTGAAGCCATCGGTGCGGGCGTGATAGCCGTCGGCGATCAGGGCCGCGCTGTTTATCTCGCGGCCGACGCGGATGCGGAATACCGCGACAGCCTCATTGCCCAGGAAACCGACGAGGCCGGCGGCGGCAACCCAGCCGAGGAAGCTGATGGCTTGGGGATGGATCAACCTGTCGATCGCCTCATAGCCGGCGACGATGGCACTGAAGAGGATAATCAGGACGATGATGATGCCGGCCAGGTCCTCGACCCGGCCAAGGCCGTAGGTGAAGGTCTTGCTGGGCTTGCGCCGCGCCAGCATGAAGGCGATCCACAGCGGGATGGCGGTGACCGCGTCGCCGACATTGTGGATGGTGTCGGCAAGCAGCGCCACGCTGCCCGAGAGGAATACGATGACCAGTTGCAGCACCGCTGTGAGGGCTAGCAGCACGAACGACCATTTGATCGCCCAGATGCCGCGTGTGGTCGTCGCGATTGTGGGATCGACCACGCCATGCGTGTGGCCGTGTCCGCCCTCGCCATGGTCATGGCCATGCCCGCCGAAGCCTTGAGCTGCCGGGCCGAAGCCGAACCAGCCGCGAATGCCGTCCATCATGGAGCGTGTCTCACAAGTATTTGGTGATGTCCTTGAATTCATCGATCGAGCGGCGCTGCTCACGCGGCAGCGGCCCCACGACATCTTCCAGGCAGTGGTTTAGGTGATCCTGGATGAGCGTCTTCTTGGCCTGGGAAACAGCCCTTTCGACGGCATGAAGCTGCTGGGCAATGTCAAGGCAAGGCCGGCCTGCTTCGATCATCTCAATAACGCCCCTCAGATGACCGTCGGCCCGCTTCAGCCGTTTGACGATGTCGGGATGGGTCTCGTGAATGTGGGGACGCTCTTTCATTCTGAAGTGCTATCCCCCCGGAGGGGATATTGTCAATTCAGGATGCTCGATTCCCCGCGGCGTCCCGAACGCTACTTTCGACGGTTGCATGGCTGGTTCTGGCGATCGCGGCGCCAGCGACATCGCCCTGACGCTGCGCACCACTGTTAAAATGCACCGACGCGATGACGTAGCGCGGCGCCCCTAAATGTGATCATGCCGTATCGGCTGCGGGCGCACTCAAAACCCCGTGCGGCAAAGGTTTTCAAGATCCGCCTTTGCTATTCCCTCGAGGCCGAGCGCGGGAAGAATATCGTTATCCCCCTTGAGATCGCGACCGTAAGCCGCCGATAATATCGAAACTCCAGACTCGTGGAGCGTCGCCGGTTTCTCGGTGATCTTACCCAACAATACGGTCGGCAGCAGTCCAAACGGAACATCCTCGAGAATGTAGCGGCTTTCGATTGTTGTCGGACCAAAGCCGCCACGGCCTTGACGATCCATCTCCTGGTTCATCTCCGAAACGGTTCCCTTCGGAACATGAAACGACAATGAAAAATGCTCCTGGACGGTGCGAACCGCGATACCAAAATGGGCCGCGATGGCTAGCCGTTCGGCATCCAGAGCCTCGATAAGGCGACCAGCGGCAGGGGTGACGTTTCCCCCCTGGCTCCATTGCTCGGCTTTTTCCATGCGTGTCAGGTTGAGGAGGGCAATTCCCAAGTGGTTTTGCGGATTGAGGTTGCTGAGCGCGATCGCAAGCATGCCGTCGCGCTTGACGAAACGATCACCAAATAGGCTCGTGCAAAATCCGTATCCTTCATCCTGAGCTTTGAAAGGCAGCGTCGCGACATCAAGCTTCTGGCGAATGGTGGTGACATGGACCTCGGTTGGCCCGAGTTGCCGCCCGGTCAACAGTGTTGTGCCCCAAAGAACGATTGGCAAGCTGACCTTGCGCTCCGCCAACCGCCTGGAGAGATACAGTGCCCCGAACGAACAATGCGAACTGATGATGACCGGAATTCCATCGATCAGATGGGGGACAGCAGCATCCATCACCATCCTGTGGCCGTAAGCCGGAAGTGCAATCACCACCACGTCCGCGTTGGCGATGGCATCCTTGCAATCCTTGGCGATGCGCACCGGTACCGTCGCCGCGATGTCCCCCGTCGCTTTCAACAATTCGCCGGTAGCCAACCCCTTGGTGCGCTGCCCCGACGGTGACCAAAGCATTGGCGAATGCCCCGATCCTGCCAAATAGGCGGCAAGGCCATAAGCAATTGCTCCGGCGCCCAGAATACTCACGCGCATAATATTCCTCCTGTCGCAGGCCTTGTGGTTCGAGAATCCTTGCCGCCGTCACCTGAATTCTTTCTTCAGGAGGCTTCGCAAGCTGGAGCGGCGTCTGACGTCCCTGTCCGCCTCCGACCCGGATTCTGGCGCTGAAGCCGGCATATGCACAAAGCCCGTAACGAACATTCGTTTCCGCTTGACATATATCAAAAACGAATGAGACGATGTCAATCATACGGATTACGCATGTAGGAGAAACATGGAAACCCGGGACCTTCAGACCTTCCTTGCGGTTGCTGCCAGCGGCAGCATCACCAGGGCGGCTGACATGCTCGGACGTTCCCAGCCTGCGGTGACGCGCACCATTCAGGAGCTCGAGGCCGAACTCGGCTTCGAATTGCTGCATCGGATCGGTCGACGGGTGCAGTTGTCTGAAGAAGGAGTCGCGTTCGAGGAGGAAGCACGACGCCTGCTGATGTCCTTCACCGAACTCGCAGCGCGGGCCAAGATGATCGCCGCCGGCAGAGGGCGAATCCTGCAGATCGTCACCACCTCCGCGATCGGCACCGGCTTGATCCCGACGGCCTTGGCTGAACTCCAAGGTGCCGAGCTTCCGCACGAGACGCATCTCGGGCAGTTTCTTCCCTCGACCGTCGCTCAGGAAGTGCGCAGCGGACGTGCCGAGGTCGGGTTTTCAAGCCTGCCGCTCGATACGCCCGGTCTGGATGTCCTGCGGCTCTATTCGGCGCCTGATGTTGCTGCCGTGCGGGAGAATGACCCGCTGGCCGAACTAGATGTCATACCGCTTTCCGCTTTTGCCGGCCGCCGCGTCGCCACGTTGCTCAACCCGCTGCGTTTCCAGTTGCATGTCTCCAAGGCGTTGGCGGCCAGGGGCATCGACACCGGGCCAGTAATCCGCACGAATACCGCCTATGGCGCGTTGCAGATCGTACGCCGGACTGGTGTTGCGGCTGTCATCGATCCCCTCACCGCCTATGGCGTGGGCTTGCCTGGGGTCGTCATCCGCCCGATCGACGTAACCGTCCTCTTTTATTGGGGTGTTGTGGCTGCCGAAAAACGCCCCCTTCGTCCAGTCGCGCAGGCGTTGGTGGATGCGGTCGAGGCGGTGGCTGAACGGTCGATCGTTGGCTTCAAGAAACTCGATCCGACCCTGGCCGGCCAATTGGTGACCGATCCTGCCTCCGGCACAAATCACGGAACGGGAATATGAAGCACACCCCCAGTTCGCTCCCCCTGAGAGGTCTAGCCGCGCTTGAAGCACAACTTGCTCAGGACCTCGATTTTCTCGAACTGCCTGCCAAGCCATGGGTTCCCGCGCGTTCGCGCGATGGCGTGCCGGTTCGTGACGTCGTTGTGATCGGCGCCGGCATGTGCGGACTTGCTGCCACCGCAAAGCTGGTGCTGACGGGGATAACCAATGTCGTCGCCTATGACGCGGCTCCGGCCGGCTTCGAAGGGCCATGGATAACGTTTGCCCGCATGCAAACGCTCCGGTCGCCGAAAACGCTGCACGGTCCGTCGCTCGGCCTGCCGCAGCTGACATTCCGCGCCTGGTTCACGGCACAATGGGGCGTTGAGGCATGGCGGTCGCTGGACAAAATCCCCAAAGGCCAGTGGATGGACTACCTGGTCTGGTATCGGAACGTTCTTGGTCTGCCGGTGCGCAACAGCGTGCGCATGACAGGCGTTGCAGCCGTTGGCGATCTGATTGCGATCGATGTCGAGGGCGCGGAAACCGGCCGGGTTCTCACCCGTCGTCTCGTTCTAGCCACCGGTCGGTCCGGTCTCGGCGGTTTTGCCGTGCCCGATTTCCTCAGGGGCATCGATCGCTCCTATTGGGCCCATTCTGCCGACGACATCGATTTTGATGCACTGAAGGGCAAGCGTGTTGCGGTTATCGGCGCCGGCGCCTCTTCGATGGACAATGCCGCGACGGCGCTCGAGGCGGGCGCCGGTTCAGTCGACATGTTGATCCGGCGCAAGGAAATGCCGCGGATCAACAAGCTGACCGGGATCGGCAGCCAGGGTGTCATCCTCGGCATGTATCATTTGCCTGACGCCTGGAAGTGGAGATTCTTCGACTACACCGCCTCGACCCAGACGCCGCCGCCGCGTTCATCGACGCTTCGCGTGTCTCGTCATGCGAATGCCCGCTTCTTTCTCGACTGTGGCGTAGTCGCGGTAAAGGAAGATGCCGGAGGCCTTCTGGTCGAAACCACGCAAGGGCCGATGCGCTACGATTTCATGATCGCTGCGACCGGCTTTTCAAATGACTTCAGTGGTCGCCCGGAATTCGCTGCCCTCGCCCCACACATTCGCACCTGGTCGGATGATCGATATACGCCGGACATGGGGCCGCCGCGCGCAGGCATGTTGGAGGCACCGGATCTCGGCCCCGCTTTCGAATTTCGCGAGCGCGTCCCCGGTTCCTGCCCGATGCTGGCGCATGTCCACTGCTTCAACGACGCCGCCATGCTGACCCATGGTAAGGTCTCCGGCGATATCCCGGCCGTCAGCGCCGGTGCCGACCGTCTGGTCCGCGGCATTGCCGCGTCGCTGTTCGCCGAAGACGTCGAAACCCACTTCGCCAATCTGATCGCCTATGACACCCCGGAACTTCTGGGCGACGAATGGGTCGATTCAACACCCTTGTTGCATAAGGAGGCCGCACTGTGATCGACGCAATGGACAAGGCTGCAGGTCTTTCACCGGACGATGCCCTTTTTGCTGCACGGCGGTTTCGGCCCGAATTCGTGCGAGGGGCCGAGGAATGTCGCCTCTCCGTCCTGCAGCCGGCAAACGACCAGGGGCTGGCGCCGAATTTGCGGGTCGCTCTGGCCCGTCGCATGGCAGCTCTGAACGCCGATCCCGTCCTGATGGCCGAATATGAGGTGCAACTGGCTCAGCTTGGTCCCACGGAGCAGCTTCTGTCCTTGGCCCGGGGGGAAACGGATTTGAATGAACCTCTGGCGACCATCGCCCGACATGTTGACCTGATCACCCTGACGCCGAAAAAGGCGGAGGCGAGCCACATTGCTCTGCTCGCCCAAGCCGGATTGAACAATCCCCAGATCGTTGCGCTCTCCGAATTGATTGCCTTCATCAACTTCCAGACCCGGGTCGCAACCGGCTTGCGATTGATGAGGCGGGCATGATTTCCTCGGTGCGCCTGAAGCCGCTGAATTGGCATCCCTATATCGCACCGGTCGAGCTATCGGAGGCAACGCCGGAACAGCTCGAAGCGATGAAGGTTACGCCGTCGGCCAAGAAAGTTTCGGAATATGTGCGCACCCTTGTGCATGATCCCGAGAGCTATCTTGCCCGCACGGTGTTGTTCAACGCGATCATGTACGTCGAGGGCGGGCTTGCCCGTCCCGACCGCGAGCTTGGCGCATTGGGTGCCTCGATCGTCAATGGCTGCAAATTCTGTGCCGTTGTTCACGCCCGCCGGCATGCAGAGCTGACCAAGAGCGATGAAGTGGTCACGGCGCTGTATCTCGACAAACCTGAAAAGCTCGGGTCGCGCGATGCGGCAATCTACAACTTTGCCCGCCGCCTGTCGACGGCGCCGTCGGAAGCGACGGCAGACGACGTCGCCTCGCTGCGATCAGTCGGCATGAATGATGCCGAGATCATCGACCTCGTCCACGCCATAGCGATCTTCGGCTGGGCAAACCGGCTGATGCATGTCCTGGGCCATGCGGAGAGCGAGTGATGACGTCGCATACGGTCAAGCCAGTCCGTCCCACACTTTCCGAAGGGCAACCAGCAATGCTTGAACTCAAAGATATAAAGCTGTCTTACGGAAGCACGCAGGTCCTGAACGGCGTCAATCTCTCGGTAAAGCGGGGTGACGTGGTGTCGATCATCGGCCCCAGCGGCACCGGCAAGACCACGCTGCTGAAATGCATCAACTATCTGGCCAAGCCGTCGTCAGGAACCATCGCGTTCGATCAGATTCGGATGGATTACCAGCGTGCCGACAAGGCCGCTGTCCAGGCGATCCGGTTGAGGACCGCGATGGTCTTTCAGCAGTTCAACGTCTTCAAGAACATGACGGTCCTCCAGAACGTGATGGATCCGCTCGTTGTGGTGCAGCGCAAATCCAGGGAAGAGGCGCAGGAAATCGCGCTCAGAGAGCTCGATCGGGTCGGTCTCTCGTCGAAGCGAGACAGCTATCCATCCCAGCTCTCGGGCGGCCAGCTCCAGCGCACCGGCATCGCACGCGCGCTGGCGGTGCGTCCTGACGTCATCCTCTTCGATGAGCCTACGTCATCGCTGGACCCTGAACTTGTCGGTGAAGTTTTGAAGGTGATCAAGGATGTCACGTCGTCAGGGATCACGTCGCTGCTTGTGACCCACGAGATGCAATTCGCAAAGAACATCTCGAACCGGATCGTCTTTATGGACCGTGGCGTGGTTGCCGCCGACGGCAGTCCGGCTGAAATCTTCGACGCGCCTTCCAGTCCACGACTGGCTCAATTCCTGCAGTCAGAACTCGCTTTTCAATAGCTCAACAAGTAGGGAACCCAAGAAATGTCTGCAATCACATCCGGTTTTTCCCGCCGCTATGTCCTGGCCGTCGCTGGTGGCATCGCAATTACCCTCGCAACCGCTGGGATCAGCTATGGTCAGGCCGTCCGGACGGTCAAGATCGCGACGTCTGCCGAGTCCAAGCCGCTGGCCTGGGGCGCGATCGGCGTCGAACCGCAAGGCTATGAGCCCGATCTTCTGAGGGCGATCAATGCGAAGCTGCCGCAGTACAAGTTCGAAATGGAAGGTGTCTCTGACATCGCCCAGGAAACCGGCCTTGCCACCGGGAAGTACGACATCGCCGTAGGTGGCTACTACAAGTCGCCCGAGCGAGAGAAGCAATTCATCATTCCAGAGAACCCGATGGGCGCCAGTCTGATGAAAATCTACAGCAAGAAAGACAGCGGCATAAAGGAAATGAAGGACCTGGTCGGCAAGAGGATCGTTCCGACCACGGCAGGTGGCGGAACCTACAAGTTCATCATGAACTGGCAGAAAGAGAATCCGCAATATAAGCTCGACGTCACGGCATCGAGCGCCGGGATCCCCTACCCGAACCGCCTGGATGAAGTTCAGAACGGCAAGTTCGACGCATTGGTTCTACCGTCTAACCTCGGTGAGCAGGCGGTCATCGACAACAAGAAGCTCGATATCGTCGCATCCGATCCGGTCTACAGCAACAACACGTACATGCTGATTCACCGGTCAGCGGAAAACAAGATCCTGGCCGAGGAGGTCAACAAGGTGCTCAAGGAACTGAAGGACGACGGCACGATCGACAAGCTCTCGCAGAAGTGGTTCGGCGAGGACATCGTGAAATACATGAAGTAACAAGGCGTCCTCAGCTGCATCTGGACAGCCGGCGTTGAGGCAGAACTGCAAGAAGGAGTGTTCCAAGTGGACGTTTCTGCTATGATTCCCGAGTTGCTCTCGGCGTTGCCGCTGACGCTGGCCATCACTTTTACGGCCCTCATTGCTGGGTTCTGCCTAGCTCTCCTTGCGACAACACTCCGGGTCCGCAGGGTGCCAGTGATCAGTCACCTGGCGGATCTCTACGTATCCTATGCCCGGAGTGTTCCCGTCGTCCTCCAATTGTTCGTTGCGTTTTACGGGCTTCCCTTGCTGGTAATCCTGTTCGGCTCCGAAGATTTTTTCTCGCCGACGATCGCTGCGATGGTGGCATTGAGCTTTTATCACGGCGGCTACCTGTCAGAAGTCCTGCGACCTGCATATCTGGCCGTCGATCGCGGCCAGCATGATGCGGCAGACAGTCTTGGATATACCTTTCGCCAGAAAATCACGCGGGTCATCGGGCCACAAGCAGTGCACTTCGCATTGCCGGGCTACGGGAACTCCGTCATCTACCTGATCCATAACGTTGCGCTGGTGATGTACATCGGGGCGGCGGATGTCATGGCGACCGCGCATTTGATCATGGAGCGCGACTATAATCAGTACCAGTTCGAAACCTATCTCGTGCTGGCGGTCATCTATTCGGTGATGTGCCTGATCGCATGGCTCATCGTCCGCTTCTTCGAGCTTCGTTCCCCGATGCAGGCACCAGAGGCTACGTCACCTGCTCAGATCAAGAACACACTGATCGCGAGCGTGTGACCTAACAAGGGTATTTGACCATGTTTGAGACCGATATCCTGCTCCAAGACTCGCGGGAAATTCTGGGCGCCGTACCCGTAACGCTTGCAATGGCCCTCACGATCTTCGTGCTCTCGACGATGGTCGGCAGCCTGTTTGCGCTCGTGGAATATAGACGGATTCCCGCACTGCGAGAGCTCGTCATGGCCTACAAGGTCGTCTTCAAGGGCGTTCCGATGGTGATCGTGATCTTCCTCGCCTATTTCGGTCTTCCCCCCGCGCTTCAGTTTCTGTTTTCATTGGTTGGCATAGACTTCAACGCCCACCAAACGCCCAATTGGGTTATCCTTGTCATTGCGGTGACCGGCTGTGTCGCGGCGTTCCAGGCCGAGATTATCAAGGGAGCCCTCAACGCCTTTGACACCGGTCAGGCAGATGCAGCCTATTCGCTTGGCTATACAAGGGGCCAACTGTTCCGACGAGTGCTATTTCCCCAGGTCGCCCTGACAGCAATTCCCGATCTGACAACCTCGATGATGGTTATCATGAAGGCGCTTTCACTCGGATTCGCCATCGAGGTTGTCGATATCTTCGCGCAGTCACAGCTGACCGCCGCGTTGAATTTCTACTATCTCGAAGCCTTCGTAATTGCCGTCGTGATCTACATGGTGATTGCCTATATCGTCACACAAATCGCCGACAGGCTGGAGCAAGCGCTTAGGGTACGGACCTGAGGATGTAGAATAGAATCTTCTAGCAAGATCGGCTTGTCTTCCGCGGAAGCATCCTGGTAGTCGGCGCCGCAATCGATGCGCGCCTCGAGCCGTGCGGCGTTCCGCGAACCGTCACGGCGGCCGACCTTATCTGGTGCGGAATCGAGGGATAGAGCCGAGACAATTTGAGGCCTCTCGTTAAGAATGCGATAACCAATTGGTAACGGTGCCTGCCTAGCTTCGTGATCCGATGGCCGGCTCGCCCGGCCACATTTTACACGGAGCGGCGACGGGCGGGCGGATGTATCTGATATTGGAGAAGCTTGTCGCCTTGCCGGCGTCATTGTTGAAATTCGCCTTGAGGATCTCGGTCGTCATCGTGTTTTGCGCCGCCTTTGCTTCCGCCGTGCAGGCCAATTCCAGATTTTCAGCCATTGTCATCGATGCCAAGACCGGCAAGACCCTCTACAGGGATCATGCGGATGCTCCGCGCTATCCAGCATCTCTCACCAAGATGATGACGCTCTACCTCATCTTCGACGCCCTCGAGAGCGGCAGGATCTCGAAAGGCACGGCAATACCGGTATCGGCCAATGCTGCCAACGAGGCGCCCTCCAAGCTCGGACTGAAGCAGGGTCAAACGATCACCGTCGAACAGGTCATATTGGCCCTGGTAACGAAGTCCGCCAACGATGCCGCGACGGCCATTGGCGAGTTCCTCGGCGGGTCGGAGGCCGGCTTCGCACGTCTCATGACGCAAAAAGCACGACAGTTAGGAATGACCTCCACCACGTTCAGGAACGCTAACGGACTGCCCGACACAGCCCAGAAGACCACGGCGCGCGACATGGCACGCCTTGGCCTGGCGCTCAGGGATCATCACCCTGGCTATTATTCCTACTTCAACACCCGATCCTTCAAATACAAAGGTCGGCGCTTCGGCAATCACAACCATCTGCTCGGCCGGGTGAAGGGCGTGGATGGGATCAAAACGGGATACACGAATGCCTCGGGCTTCAACCTGGTTTCTTCCGTCGAGGCGCAGGGCCGCAGCATCGTCGCGGTGGTGATGGGCGGACATACGGTCAGGAGCCGAGATGCACGCATGAAGCGTCTCATCAGCCGCTATCTGGCTAAGGCTTCCAACGGTCCGGACCGGTTCAGGATCGATCGTGGCGGAGAAAGCGCATTGGTCGCCTCCGCGGCTTCGAACGCATCGGTGCCCACTCCGACGTGGAAGCCAGCCCGGGTGGCCGATTCCCGAGCCGCTTTCGCCGCTGAGGCGATGGGCGATGTGTCCAGGGAGCAGGCCTTGTCTGCCAATGCCATCGATCCGATCAGCACCGCTTCCACCCAAGAAGGTCAATGGATCATCCAGATTGGATCGATGCCAAGCAAGGCCGCAGCTCGTGAAATCCTTTCACTCGCGGCTCGCAAAGCGCCAAAACTGCTTTCGAACACTTCTGCTTTTACCGAGGCCTTCGAAAAAGATGGCGATGTGTACTACCGCGCCCGATATGCCGGCTTCGATAACAAGTCGGAAGCGTGGCGCGCTTGCGGGCGACTGGCGCTCAAAAAAATCGATTGCTACGCGCTCACTCGGTAGGTGGGATCGAACGCCCATGCGAACGCTGCAACTCGCCTCTCCCGACGTTGTCTCACCAGGACCACGCGGCAATATCGAAAGATGTCCTCGAGCCCTCTTCAATCCTTCGCATGGGGCTTCGCTGTGAGACGCCGCGGTTGTGCGCCTCGGAGCAACGTCGTCTCGTCGACTTATCAAGACACCGGTTGCGGCTTTTTCGTCACGGGTAGCGTCCTTCGTTGTTGCCTCATCGCTGCACTATGTGTTGCAACTGTCACAAAGGCCGGCCCTCAAGCTGCCGCCAATGGGATTGCCTTGCCCCGCTTCGCGTCGTTGAAGAGTTCTCCTGTGAATATGCGGGTCGGACCGGGCACCCAATATGACGTCGAATGGGTTTATGTCCGGCCCAGGATTCCGCTTGAAATCTACCAGGAATATGGAAACTGGCGGCGCGTGCGAGACTGGCAGGGAACATCCGGCTGGGTCTTCGGTCCGCTTCTTTCGGGGCGAAGGACCGCTGTAACCGCCCCATGGAGCAAGGACAAGATCGCGCTGCGCGGGAAGCCTTCGGTTTCCAGCCTCGTCACCGCCTGGCTGGCGCCGGAAGTAATTGTCGAACTGGTGCGCTGCGACGGGCAATGGTGCAGGGTCGCGGTCAAGTCGCTGGCAGGTTTCGTCAGGCAAACCCGCCTTTGGGGCGTCTATCCTAACGAAACACTCTAACAGCAGCACTCGTCAGAAGGCTGCTGCTGGTCGGCCGGTGATGGCATTTCGCGTCGCCTTCAGCCAAATCAAACCTCGCGAGAAGAACGCCGAATTGAGGGCGTTCCGCACAACTATGGCTGACATCTGGCCGCCGACAGAGCCCCTCCCACCTGTCGCGAGCCTTCGCGACGGCCTGCCCGACTATTCCGGCGGCCGTCGAGCAATGGACTTCCTCAAGTCAGCCGTCTCCCAACACTACCTCCGCGGGCAGGTTCCAAACGTCATTCGGCAGCTTCGACCGATCTCGATGCCGCCACGATCCGCGCGGCACAATATTTGAACTCGGGGATCTTGCCGTAAGGATCGAGCATAGGATTGGTAAGCATGTTGGCCGGGCTCTCATTAAAGCAGAACGGCATGAACACCATGCCATCGGCGACCTCTCGATCGGCCCGCAGAATGGCTTCGACAATGCCGCGCCGCGTCTCCACGTTGATCACGTCTCCCTGCGCCAGGCCGCGGCGCTTGATCTCGTAGGGATTCATTGCAGCAATGCCGTAGGGCTCGATCGCGTTGAGCACCCCGGCGCGGCGTGTCATGGCGCCCGTGTGCCAGTGCTCCAGCAGGCGCCCGGTGGTTAGCACCAGAGGATATTCGTCGTCGGGCACCTCGTCGGGAGGCAGGAGGTCGGCGGGCACGATGCGCCCGCGGCCATCCGCGGTCGGAAACCCGGTGGTGAAGACGATCTCGTTGCCAGGAACATCAGGACCATCGGCAGGATAGACGACGGACTCCTCGCGTTCGATGCGCTCCCAGGAAATGTGCTTCAGCGACGGCATTACTTGCGCCATTTCGCCGAAGACGTCCGAAACGTGCCCGTAGTTCCAGTCCAGCCCCATGCGTCTGGCAAGCTCGATGATGAGATCGAGATCCTGCCGCGCCTCGCCCGGCAGGTTGACGGCCGGCCGGCCGATCTGCACCTGCCGATTGGTATTGGTGTAAGTGCCGAGCTTCTCAGCATGCGCGGAGGCAGGGAGCACCACGTCGGCATGCCACGCTGTTTCGGTCAGGAAGATGTCCTGAACAACCAGATGCTCTAGCTTGGCGAGTGCGGCGCGCGCATGGCTCTGGTCCGGATCGGACATGGCCGGGTTCTCGCCCATGATGTACATGCCCCGGATCTCGCCGTCATGGATCGCGTCGACGATCTCGACGACGGTCAAGCCGCGTTTGGGGTCGAGCGTCTGGCCCCAGAAATTCTCGTACTGGCCGCGGATATCGGCATTCTCCACCGATTTGTAGTCGGGGAAATACATCGGGATGAGGCCCGCGTCCGAGGCGCCCTGGACATTGTTCTGGCCGCGCAGCGGATGCAGGCCTGTGCCGGCGCGCCCGACATGCCCCGTGATCAGCGCCAGCGCGATCAGGCAGCGCGAATTGTCCGTGCCGTGGGTGTGCTGCGAAATGCCCATGCCCCAAAAAATCATCGAGCGCTCCGCCTTGGCATAGGTGCGCGCCACCTCGCGCAGTACACCGGCCTCGATGCCGCAGACGGGAGCCATCGCCTCGGGCGAAAAATCCTTCACCTTGGCCTTCAATGCCTCGAAGCCGGAGACATTGGCCTGGATGTACTGCTCGTCATAGAGCCTCTCTTCTATGATGACGTGCAGCAGCGCGTTGAGCATCGCCACGTCGCTGCCCGGCTTGAAGCGCAGCGCATAGCTGGCGTGGCGCATCAGTTCCTGGCCGCGCGGATCCATCACGATCAGCTTGGTGCCGCGCTTTGCCGCTTGCTTGAAATAGGTAGCGGCCACTGGATGGTTTGTCGCCGGCCGCGCCCCGATGATGATCACGCATTCGGCCTTCATGGCGTCCATGAAAGGCGCCGAGACCGCGCCAGAGCCGACGCCCTCCATCAGAGCGGCCACGGAAGAGGCGTGGCAGAGCCGGGTGCAGTGGTCGATATTGTTGGTGCCGAAACCCTGCCGGACGAATTTCTGGAAGAGATAGGCCTCCTCATTCGACCCCTTTGCCGAGCCGAAGCCAGCCAGCGCCTTGCCACCATGCTGGTCGCGGATGCGTTTCAACCCGCTGGCAGCGCGCTCCAGCGCCTCTTCCCAGCTGGCCTCGCGGAACACTGTCAGCGGGTCGACATTGCGCAGATCAATGTCGCCGGCCTTCGGCGCGTCGTCGCGCCGGATCAGCGGCTTCGTCAGCCGTTCGGGCGACATCACATAGTCGAAGCCAAAGCGGCCCTTGACGCAGAGCCGGTTCTCGTTCGCCGGACCGTTGCGGCCGTCGACCTGGACGATTTTATTGTCCTTGACGGCGACCTGCGTCTGGCAGCCAACACCGCAAAACGGGCAGACCGTGTCGACGACCTTGTCGAACGCCTGAACGACACGTGTCTTGCCGGTCTCGTCCATCAGCGATTTCTCGTAGAGCGCACCAGTCGGGCAAGCCTGGACGCATTCGCCACAGGTGACGCAGGTCGACAGGCCCATCGGATCGTGCATATCGAAGACAGGAATCGAGTGATTGCCGCGCTCGGCCATGCCGATCACGTCGTTGACCTGCACCTCGCGGCAGGCGCGCACGCAAGCGCCGCAGGTGATGCACGCGTCGAGATTGACGGCAATGGCCGGATTGGTGATGTCGAATTCTGGCGCTAGCCCCTCCTCGGTGAACTTGGAACGGTATCGGCTGCCCGAAATCCCCATCGAACCGGCCCATTGCCAGAATGCCGACTGGTTGTCTGGACCGTCGCTCGCCGGTCGCATGTTGCTTGCGAGGAGCTCGAATACCATCTCGCGCGATTTGCGGGCGCGTTCGGTATCGGTTTTCACGACCATGCCGGCGGAAGGCTGGCGAACGCAGGAGGCAGCCAGCACGCGCTCGCCTTCGATGTCGACCATGCAGGCGCGGCAATTGCCGTCGGGACGATAGCCCGGCATGTCGACATGGCACAGGTGCGGAATCTTTGTTCCCTGGCGCTTGGCGACATCCCAGATAGTCTCGCCAGGGGCGGCGCTCACGGTTTGCCCATTGAGGGTGAATACCACGCTCTCGGCCATCAGAGGTCACTCCGGAAATGCGTCAGCAGATGGTTGATCGGATTGGGCGCCGCCTGGCCCAGGCCGCAGATCGACGAATCGCGCATCACGGCTTCGAGGTCGCGAATCTTATCTTCCGGCATCGGGCCCTGTTCCTGCAAGATGGCCACCAACTTTTCGGTTCCCTCGCGACAAGGCGTGCACTTCCCGCAGCTCTCATGTTTGAAGAATTTCATGAGGTTGAGCGTGACCTGCTTTATATTGTCGGCCTGCGAGAACACGACTATAGCATGGGAGCCGACGAAGGCGCCCTGCTTGGCCAGATCGCCGCCGAAATCGAGCGGAATGTCCCCCAGTGCTGCTGGCAGGATGCCGCCTGAGGCGCCGCCCGGCAAATAGGCCTTGAACTCATGACCGTCCGCCATGCCGCCGCAATAGTCGTCGATCAATTCGCGCACCGTGACGCCGGCCGGCGCCAGCTTGACGCCGGGATTTTTCACCCGGCCGGATACGGACCATGAGCGGATGCCGGGGTGGCCGGGCCTGCCCTGCGCAGCGAACCATTGCGCGCCCTTTTCGACGATGTCGCGGATCCACCAGAGCGTCTCGACATTATGGTTGAGCGTCGGTCGTCCGAACAGGCCGACCTCGGCGATGTAGGGGGGGCGGTGGCGCGGCATGCCGCGCTTGCCCTCGATGCTTTCCAGCATCGCACTCTCCTCGCCGCAGATATACGCACCAGCGCCGCGGCGGAGCTCGATGAAGCCCGGCTTGACGATGCCGGTGGCCTCGAGCGCGGCGATCTCCTGACGAAGAATGGCGAGCACCGCAGGGTATTCGTCACGCATGTAAAGATAGATCCGTTCCGCCTCGACGGCGTGCGCCGCGATCAATGCACCCTCAAAGGCACGGTGCGGATCTCGCTCGAGATAGATGCGGTCCTTGAAGGTGCCGGGCTCACCCTCGTCGCCATTGATCGACATCAGACGCGGGCCCGGATAGGAGCGCACGAACTGCCACTTCTTGCCAGCGGGAAAACCCGCACCGCCCAGACCCCTCAAGCCCGCATCGCCCACGGTGGCGATGAGCTCGTCCGTGGTCAGCGCCCCAATCCGTACCCGCTGCAAAAGCTGGTAGCCGCCCGCCTGCCGATACGCCTCCAGCCCGACATAATCGGGCACGCTTACACCGGTCTCCGCTGCCGCGGCCATGCGCCTCAGGCCCTCGGCGGTTGCCTGGTCGACCTCGCGATCACCGATACGCGCGGCAGGCGCGCCAGCGCAACGGCCCATGCAGGGCGCGCGCATGACCCTGATCGCCGCTGGATCGGCGCCCGCTTGCAATTCAGCCAGGAGCGTGTCGGCGCCCGCCAGCATGCAACTCACTGAATCGCACACGCGGATTGTCAACGGCGCCGGCGGCATCTCGCCTTCCTTCACAACGTCGAAATGGTCGTAGAAGGTCGCCACCTCGTAGACCTCGGCCTGCGACAAGCGCATATCTTGCGCCAGCGCCCGCAAATGCCGCGCCGACAGGCAGCCATATCGGTCCTGGATCAGATGAAGGAATTCGATCAGCAAGTCGCGCCGTCGCTGGCGCGCGCCCAGGAGCGCCTGGACCTCGGCGAGCGCGGCGTCATCCAGCGCCCTGCCCTTTGGTCCGCGATCACGCGGCCGTCGTTCCTGGATCGTCATGTGCTCACCTCCCCGAGTGAAACGCCCTTACCTCTTAACGATACCCCGCGGACCAGGATGTCGACTATGAGGCACGACATGTCCCCTGCACGACCAGCGCAAGCATTGCCTCGCAAATCTTGGGACCGCCGCCGACGGGGTGCAACTCGTCACATCGTCGCGGGCTGCGTCTTTTCGATCATGAACACGACGCGATCGCCGTCGCGTTCCGTCGCTTCAAGTCGCTCGCCCATCTCGTTGAGCAGATTGGGGATATCGATGACCGCCAGCGGGTCCGTGCAGTGAACCTCGAGCCGCTCGCCTGGCTTCAAGGCTTTCAGCGCCTTACGAGTCTTCAATGCTGGCAAAGGGCACTTAAGCCCGGTCAGATCCAACTTCGTCGTGGTTATCATGGTCGGCATGATGCCCGACGGGACCTGGCCGCGTCAATCGAGCCTGGGTTGCGGCTCTCGTTTCGAGGACGCGATCCGACGGCGCTCACATAAGACTGGAATAGGGGAGGAACTGGACCGTGTGACCTGGCTCGACACGGACTATCTCCTCTCCCAACTCGACGAGACCGTCGGTCGCGACCAGGGATGATAACAGTCCTGCGCCTTCCCTGGGAAACTTCGTCGCTTCGTAGCATCCATCCGCGGCCGCGCGTACGCTTGCTCGCACATACTCGCGCCGTCCCTGCTTTTTGCTATAGGAAAAGGCGGCCCGCATAGCGATCGGGGTCGGTGGTTGCTGGAGGGCCCCCGCAAGGGCGAGGATTGCCGGGCGGGCAATATGCGCGAAGGTGACGAAGCTCGCCACCGGATTGCCAGGAAGTCCGATCAGCGGGGTTCCATCGATCACCCCCATGGCGACCGGCCGGCCCGGCTTGATCGCGACGCGCCAGAACACCAGGGTTCCGGCACTCTCGACGGCGGCCTTCACGCAATCTGCCTCGCCCGTCGACACACCGCCCGAAGTCAGGATCAGGTCATGGCTCAATGCCGCTTCGCTCAGCCTTTCAGCGATCAGTCTGCTGTCATCCACGAGGATACCGAGATCGGTGATGTCGCAGCAGAGTCGAGCGAGCATCGCCGTCAGCATGAAACGGTTGGAGTCGAAAAGCTGCGCCGGTCCGCGCATGTCTCCCGGCGCGACGATTTCGTCCCCGGTCGAGAACACTGCGACGCGTATCCTGCGCCTGACCTGTAGTTCGGTGAACCCCAATGCGGCGGCGAGCGCGATATCTTGCGGCCGCATCCGGTGGCCCGCCGGAAGGACGGCCTCGCCCAATGCGACATCTTCCCCCGCAGGGCGTACATTGGCACCCTTTTTCAGGCCGGGCGGGAGAAGGATCCTGCCGGAGCCGTCGATGCTCACGTCTTCCTGCATGAACACCGTGTCGACCCCGTCGGGCATTGGAGCGCCAGTGAAGATGCGTACCGTCTGGCCCGGCCGCACAGGTTCATTCGCCGCCATGCCGGCCTGAACCCTCCCGGCAACGGCGAACGCCGTCTCGACAGTCTGCGGCAGGTCTGCCCCTCGCACGGCGTAGCCGTCGACCGCGGAATTGGTGAAGGGCGGCAGCGGCAGCGATGCCACCATCTTTTTTGCCAGGACGCGCCCATCCGCCAGCAAGAGCGGGACCGTCTCGACCTCCTCTACGGCGCTGAGTTTCGAGGCGATCAGCGCGGCAGTCTCGTCGATGGGCCGCATCTGTCCGCCGAAAGCGAAGCAGTCATCCGAGATTTGCGCCATTTATATTCCCACTCTACGAGCGTGTCGGCTTCTTCGTAATCGCATCAATCCGGCTTTTTTTAATCAGCTTCGGTTGAACAGCCTGTAAGATACGGCAAGCTAGCGCAGGCGCGAGCCAGAATACGACGTCAGGAGACTGCCATGCCTTTGATGCTACGCCAACCGGAACACGCCATCATCACACCCGATCCGCAAGACCAACGGCTGACGGAGCTGGTTGCGGGCATCGACCAAACAGGCGCGACGGTAGAGGTCCGCGTACCGATCGAACGTGCCCTGACGCTCTATCTCAACGCTCAGGAGATCGTCACGATGATGACCGTCAACGACTACCCTGAATATCTTGCGCTCGGCTATCTGCTGAACCAGAACATGCTTCTGCCCACCGATGTGGTGACGGACGTCGAGTATGACGAGGACCTCCAGGTCGTGGTCGTTCGCACCGAGCGCAACACCGACTACGAGCAGAAGCTCAGAAAGCGAACGCAGACTTCGGGTTGCGCCCAAGGCACTGCCTTCGGCGACGTGCTGGAGGCGATCGAAGACATCACGCTCCCGCCCGCTGAGCTTCGCACCTCCTGGCTCTACGAGCTGACGCACAAAATCAACACCATGCCGTCGCTCTATCTGGAGGCAGGCGCGATCCATGGCTGCGTCCTTTGCGGAGAGGGCACGCCAATCTGCTATATGGAAGACGTCGGCCGCCATAACGCTGTCGACAAGATCGCCGGCTGGATGTACCGCCACGCCATCGATCCGGGGGATAAGATCATGTACACGACCGGGCGGCTGACCTCCGAGATGACGATCAAGACGGTTCGGATGGGCATTCCCATCCTGGTTTCGCGTTCCGGCTTCACCGCCTGGGGCGTGGCGCTGGCCCGCCAAGTGGGGCTGACGCTGGTCGGCCGGGCGCGCGGCAAGCGCTTCACCGCACTTTCGGGCCAGGAGCGGATCGTCTTCGACCAGGATATCGCTTCGGTCGATGAGGAAGCGCCGCGCCACCGCCGCAAGGGTGCCGAGCATGACGACTGAGCGGCCCATGACGCTGGGCGTCGTGCTCGCCGGCGGTCTGGGTCGGCGCATGGGCGGCGGGGACAAGCCGACGCGCGTGATCGGCGGACGCACGATGCTCGAGCATGTCATCGAACGGCTAGGACCTCAATGCGAGGGGCTCGTGCTTAATGCCAATGGCGACCCCGTTCGCTTTGCCCGTTTTGGCCTGCCAGTCGTTGCCGACACGATCGAGGATTATCCTGGGCCGCTCGCCGGCATGCTCGCCGCGCTCGATTGGACGGCGGACAACAGGCCCGACGTCGAGTGGGTGGTCAGCGCCGCCGGTGATTGTCCTTTCCTGCCGCGCGACCTCGTTGCACGCCTCCAGCGGGCGCGCATGACCGAGGGGGCGGATTTGGCGGTGGCGGCATCTGGCGGTCAGGCGCATCCGGTCATAGGTCTCTGGAAAGTCGCCCTGCGGGGCGAATTGCGGCATGCGTTGACCAACGAGGGCCTGCGCAAGATCGACCGGTGGACCAGTCGCTACGGCCTTGCCACCGTATCCTGGCCGGCAGAGCCGGTGGACCCGTTCTTCAACGCCAACACAGTCGAGGACCTCGCCGAAGCCGAGCGGCTGGCCGCGTTGCTTGCCGCTAACCCGGCCGGCTGAACCCCGCATGCTCCAGCGCCGAATGCACCTCGTCGGTCTGGAGGACTTCGAGAAACGCGTGCACCGCGGGCCGATCCTTTCGCGCGCAAACCAGCGCGAAGTCGTAGTGCTCTTCGGTCAACGGGATAAGACCGAGCCCGGCCGCACGCGCGACCGGCGCAATGGTGACGCCCCAGTCAGCGCGCTTCTGCGCTACCGCCGCGGCCACGGCATTGTGTGTGCGCGGCTGGTTCCAGTAGCCGTCCGGGCGTTCCGCGCCGAGGAGTTGGTCGATCAGGATACGCGTTCCCGAGCCTTGGTTGCGGTTGACCATCATGCAATCGGGATCGGCGAGCGCGGCACGGACCGCGTCCTCCGCGCCGAGGCCCTCGAAGCGCTCGTCCCCTCGGCGGAACACCAAACCTTGCATGCGCCGCCAGCCTAGCACGAGTTCGAGACCGTCACCGAGGAAGGGCGCGTTGTAGTTCCGCGTCTTCGGGTCGAAGAGATGGATGGGAGCGAGATCGCACTCGCCGCGCTTGGCCGCCGCAAGACCGCCCAGGCTTCCCACAGACAGCGAGCGCACCGAAATCCCGCGACGCGAAAGTTCGCCAACGACCAGATCGAGGCCGACGCAATGACTGCCGATGACGACGAGGTCGGGAACGCGGACCCGCGGCGTGAACAGCGTCACCGCTACGTCGGCACCGGCAGGCACGTGATCGGCCAGGGCCTCGATGCGGATGAAGCCATCCGCCTGGGTAAAGGATGTTATCGCTCCCGAGCCCTTACCAGTCGGATAGGCCGTCAATCCTCCCTGCCCTTGCACAAGGGAGACCATCGCGAATTCGGTCCGTCCGAGTTCTGAAGGAACCCGCAACGGAAGGCTTGCGGTGATCTGAGCATCGACGCGCGGCGGCAGCCCCGCCATGCGCCGCAGGGCGGGTACCACCATGTCATGGAAGGTGAACATGGCCGAGGTCGGAAATCCCGGCAGGACGATGACCGGCTTGCCCCCGCACACCGCCAGGCAAAGCGGCTTTCCGGGCTTCAGCGCCACGCCGTGGGCGATGATGCCGGGTTTGCCCAGTCGGCCGATAATGCGATGCGTGACATCCCCTGCCCCTTTGGACGTGCCGCCCGACAGGATCATTACGTCGTGGGCGGCGAGCGCCTCGCGCATAGCCGTCTCAAGCGTTGCCTCGTCGTCCGGGAAGGCGCCGAGAAAATGCGCTTCGCCGCCATTTTCAGTGACAGCCGCAGCGATGATCGGCCCGTTGGCATCATAGATGCCGGCCGCCCGCAGCGGCTCGCCTGGCTGAACGAGTTCATCGCCAGTGGAGAGCACAGCCACGCTTGGCCTGCGCGCCACGGCCACTTGCGCGATTCCGCACGCGGCGAGCATGCCGATTTCGCGCGAGCCGATTTGCGTTCCGGTGCGCAGCACGACCTCTCCTCCCGCCATGTCGGATCCTGCATTGGAGACAAACTGGCCGGGCGAGATGCCGCGCCCCACCTCGATGGCACTCAATCCCACCGGATGCGTATGCTCCACCATGATGATGGCGTCCGCGCCACGCGGCAGCGGCCCGCCGGTTGCGATGGGCGTGGCGGTTCCGGTCAGAACGGGGAGTTGCGGAACCGTGCCGCAGGCAATCGCTTCCGCATTCAGCTCAAGCCGAACGGGACGGGTTTCAGAGGCGGCAGCCAGATCGGCCGCACGTACCGCGAAGCCATCGACATTGGAGCGGTCGAAGGGCGGCACGTCGACCGGCGCCGCCACGTCCTCGGCAAGAACCAGCCCGAGCGCGTCGGCCAGCGTCCGCGTCTCGGTCGGCAACGGGCGGGGAAACAGCGCTGCCTCGAAGCGCGCCAGCGCAGCTTCGCGCGACAATATCGTCAGGAACTGCTCCTGCCCGCTGTTCTGCCGGGCCGATGATGGAGAATTCGTCATAGCGGCTCACTCGATCAAAAGTTGCGGAGCGGAAAGGCGGAGACAGGCGTGCCGGCGGCATACCCCTCGCTATCGCCCGGGACCGCAAGCCAGGCGTCGGCAAGCCGCATGGCGTCCAGCGAAAAGTCGCCGACGGCGAGCGGCGTCCACATATCCCGTTCCTTCCCGAGCAGAACGAGCTCGTAAAGTCCGACCGCGGATGAGATTTTCCGCGAGAGCGGCAAGATGATGCCTGACCGTTCAGATCTGCCCGACAGGCGGTCCAGGACTGGCTGGACAAGCGCAAGGAACCCAGCGAAGGCTTGGTGCGGCGATCCGGCCAATGCGACCACCGGTGTCTTGCCGAGCCGGCCTATTGCCGTTGTCCCTCCGGGCCGTAAGGCAATGCCGTGCCCAATCAACACCCCGCGCCGCACAAGAGCCTCGGCGGTCACGTCGGCGTGGCCGTCACCAGTACCGCCGATCAGGAGCAGAAAATCGCAGGCCTCGCCATCAAGAGCGGCAATGATCGATGCCGCGTCGCGCTCTACGGTCTCTATACCGGCAATCGAAACGCCCGAGGCACTCAGGCTCTCGACCACGAGCCGCATGGAGAATGTCTCGTGGCTGTCGGCAGCGACATCGATTGCGCGCACTCGCGGGCTCCGTATGGCAAGCTGGCTCAGTCCCACTTTGCGGGCGACCAGCAGGTCGGCGACGCCGATCGCCTTTCCCTCAAGCATTGGCGGGCGGGCCGCCGCCATATCCTCGCCCGCCCGGCGCACACCCTGACCGGGCACGGCTTCAGCTGCTGCTTGGATCATCGGTCCACTGCAATCGACGAGGCCGGCCTGCAGCACACAGTCGCGATCTTCAGGCATGGCCTCACCCGTCTCGACCCAGATCGGCGCGACCGGCAAAACTAAGGGCGAATAGGCTGATGCCCCCACGAGGTCGAGGGAGCGACACGCCCAGCCGTCGATGGCAGCGATGTCTCGCGCAGGCTGAGCCGGCACGACAGCCGGCATCCCGGCAGCGACATAGCCCAAGGCTTGTTCAAGCGGCACCAAGCGGGGGGTGACGGGCATTACACCATCGAGCAGCGCGTCGAGCGCCGCTTCCAGGAGAGTCAGCGGGCCCGTCGAAGAAAACGTTCTCGTCATGGCGCGATATTGAAGCAGACGCGAGCCTGTTTGCAACCAGCTTCAGGAACGCCCGCGCTGCGCGTTCGGGAAGAAGAGCTGCTGGCCGTCGATCTTGTACTCTCCGATCGCCTTCTGGCCTTCCGGAGAAATCAGCCAATCGATGAAGCGCTGGCCGGCCTCCACTTTGACGCTTGGATGCTTGTGAGGATTCACCAGCATCACGCCATACTGATTGAACAGCCGCTTGTCGCCCTCGACAGCGATGTCCAACTCGCCACGATTCTTGAACGACAGCCAGGTGCCACGATCGGAAAGCGTATAGGCGTTCATGGCTGCCGCGGCGTTGAGCGCCGCCCCCATGCCCTGCCCGATCTCCTTGTACCACGGGCCCCTGGCCGCCTCGATGTCGATGCCGGCCGTCTTCCACAGACCCAATTCGGCCGAATGGGTGCCGGACCTGTCACCACGCGACACGAAGGCCGCTTTCTTGGCTTTGATGGCAATCAGCGCGGCTGCGATGTCCTTGGTCCCGCTGACGCCCGCCGGGTCGCTCTTGGGGCCAACGAGGACGAAGTCGTTGTACATCACGTCGAAGCGCTTCACCCCGAAGCCCTCCTCGATGAACTTCTCCTCCTGCGCCTTGGCGTGGACGAAGACCACGTCGGCATCGCCGCGCCGACCGGTGTCGAGCGCCTGACCGGTGCCCTGAGCGACAATCTTCACGCCGATGCCGGTTTTCTTCTCGAACAGCGGCAGGATGTGATCGAACAGGCCGGAATCCTGCGTCGAGGTCGTCGACGCCACGACTATCGACTGGTCCTGGGCAGGCGCGCCGCCTGCTAGCATCAGAAGCACCACAAGCGCAGAGAATATTCGGCGGGTCAGCATCTCAATCTCGGTCCAGTTGATCAAAGCACGAGCTCGCCGCGCACGAAGGCAGCGGCTTGCGGGGTCGCGGGGCGGTCAAGGAAGTCGTCGGCGTCGGCATGCTCGCAAACGCGCCCCCGGAGCAGAAAGACGACGTCTGCCGCGATCCTGCGCACTTGGCCGAGATGGTGCGACGCCATGATGATTTTCGTGCCCGATTGGGCAGCCGTGATGATGATCTGCTCGACAAAACGCGTCGCCGCCGGATCGAGGCTGGCTGTCGGCTCGTCGAGCAGCAGGATTTCGGGCTGGCGCGCCAGGGCCCGGGCGAGGGCCAGCCGCTGCTGCTCGCCACAGGAGAGATGCCGTGCCGGACGTGCCGCGAGATCGAGAAGACCGACGCGCTCGAGCAGTTCCTCCACGCGCGGGGCCCGGAGCCGACGCGGACAGCCCGCTTGAGCCAGTGCATAGGCGACATTCGCGGCCGCCGAGCGACGCAGCATCACCGGCTTCTGGAACAGGATTGCACGCCGTGTCGGCGGGGAAAACGTTCGTCCCCCCCAAGTCAGGGTTCCAGCAGAAGGTGCAACAAGCCCCATGCAGAGCCGCAGCAGGGAGGTTTTGCCCGACCCGTTCGGGCCGACGACCAGAGTCGGCGCGCGCGGCCCGATCGTCAGGTTCACCCGGTCCAGGATGGTCGTCGCACCGGCGACCAGCGACACGTCATCGAGGACAAGTGGAAGATCGCTCTGAGCAGCCCGCATCCCTAGCCAGCCCGTTGCTCGGACCAAACTCGCACGCCCCAGGCGGCGGCGTTGATCAGCAAGATGAGGAAAATCAGCATCAGGCCGAGCCCCATGGCGAGCGGCAGGTTTCCCTTCGAGGTTTCAAGTGCGATTGCCGTCGTCATGGTGCGGGTGAAGCCATCTATGTTGCCGCCGACGATCATCACGGTGCCGACCTCGGCCGCCGCCCTGCCGAAGCCCGCGAGCAGAGCCGTGACGAGGCTGAAGCGGCCGTCCCACAAAAGCGTGGCGACCAGGCCCGCCGGCCCGACCTGCATCGCAGTCAGTTCCTCACGATACTCGCGCCACAGATCCTCGACCGTCTGGCGAGTCAGCGCGGCAATGATGGGCAGCACCAGTAGCGCCTGCGCGATGACCATCGCGGCGGGTGTGAACAAGAGGCCGAATTCACCCAGCGGCCCGGATCGCGATAGCAGCAGATAGACCGTCAGCCCGACCACCACCGGCGGCAGGCCCATGAAACCGTTCAGCAGCACGACGATCGCCGAACGACCGGGAAAGCGCGCCAGCGCGATAATTGCGCCCAGCGGAAGGCCGGCGATCATGGCGATCGCGACAGCCGAAAGGCTCACGGCGAGCGACAGGCGCACGATGGCAAACAGCGTGGCGTCGCCGCTCGCGATCAGTTGCCATGCGCCCAGCCCTTCCGACATTGCTCCTCGCAGTCCTGTCCCGTGTCAATGTCCTGCAACTCCTCCGTCACTGTCAAATCCTTGAACCTGAACAGGAATATGCATATCAATGCAGGATGGATTTGCTGACGACGTCCGAAGCCGCCGACTATCTGCGCATTGGTGAGCGCAAGCTTTATGAGCTGATTGCGGAGGAGCGTGTCCCGTGCAGCAAGGTGGCGGGCAAGTGGCTGTTTCCACGGCATGAACTCGACCGTTGGGTCATGTCGGGGTTGGTCCGGCCCGCAGGAATGACGCAATCCGAGCCGCCGCCGATCGTCGGTGGCAGCCAGGACGACCTGCTCGAATGGGCTCTCCGCCAATCAGGCTCCGGCCTGGCCTTTCTGACGGAAGGCACGGAAGCCGGCGTGACACGCCTGCTGCGCGGCGAGGTGTCTGTCGCCGCGATCCATTTCCACAGCCCCGACCCGGACCCGAATGTCGCCGCGATTGCGGCCAGACCGCGGCTTTACGATGCGGTGCTGGTCGGATTCGCCCGCCGCGAGCAAGGCCTGCTGCTCGCGCCAGGCAATCCAAAATCGCTCAACAACCTGACCGACGTCCTTGCGACCGGCGCACGCATCGCGGTTCGTCAACGCGGCGCAGGCGCGGACATGCTGCTCACGCAATTGCTGGCGGACTCCGGCGCGAAACAAGACGACGTCAACCGGTTGGAGCCGCCCTGCCTGACCGGACCCGATCTCGCGGCTGCCGTGCGCATTGGCAGGGCCGATTGCGGAATTGCCACGCGCGCGGCCGCACGCGCCGCTGGCCTCGATTTCGTTCCATTGGCCTGGGAAAGTTTCGATCTCCTGATGCGGCAGCGGACCTACTTCCAGCAACCGATCCAGGCGCTCCTGCGTTTCCTGCGGCAGGAAATCTTCGCCAGCCGCGCCGCCGAGCTTTGCGGATACGATCCATCGCCGGCCGGGCAGATACGGTTCTTCAAATAGCCGCCGACCCCGATCAAGCCGCAGCTCTCATCCAAGATCGATCTCGCCCTCGACGACATGGCGCAAGCCTGCCGGCTCCGAGGTGATGACGGCCCTCACGGTCAGTCGGCCCTGTCCTTTCAGGCCCTTCTCCGCGACGGCTTTCTCGATTGCCTGCTGCGAAGTCACGCCGACCTGCTTCAGGAACTTGCGCATGGAGACGTTGAAGGGATCGGTTTCCATATTCTGGGTCATATGATTGCCTCGAACGGTGTGGACGATATGGCCGGTCCGGCAAGCTTGGTGCCCGCAACGGCGGCGCTGCGCTAACGGAGCACGGAATGGCCCGGGGTGCAACGAGGACGACGCCCGCACTATGTCTGACGCGGTCCGTTCCTCTGTGGCCTAACAACGCGTGGTGCCGAGATCCCTGGTCATGCCGGAGCGCCGCGGGCGATTGCCGTGACGGCCGATGGGTAAACGGCGATCACCGGTGGTTTCGCGATGGAATGGGCTGCTTTTTCGCCCGTCAGCGCGCCCTAAGCAATCCTGGTGCCACTACGAGCATCGAACAGATGCACCTTGGATACGATGATCTCCAACCCAACCTCTTGATCAAGTTTGAAGGGCGGCTGATCCCGCACCTCGGCCACGAGGTCGACTCCACCTGCACTTAATGTAAGCTCCTGGGCCTCACCGGTCGGTTCGACCACTTGCACCCTCGCCTGAGAGTGGTTGCCACCAACCGAAATGTGCTGCGGACGAATCCCGTAGACTACCCCATCTCTGTCGCCCATCCGAGCATCCGCCGGCAAGGGTAAGCGCAAGCCCTGATCGGCGACAAATGCGCCGTTGTCGATGCGGCCCTCGATCAGGTTCATTTCCGGCGAGCCGATAAAGCTTGCGACGAACAGATTGGCTGGGTTCTCGTAGAGCTCGGAGGGGCTGCCGATCTGTTCGATCCGGCCTTTGTTCAACACCACGATGCGGTCGGCGAGCGTCATCGCCTCGGTCTGGTCATGCGTGACATAGATGCTTGTTCGGCCGAGCCGTTGGTGAAGCTTCTTGATTTCGGCGCGCATCTTGACACGCAACTTGGCATCGAGGTTGCTGAGCGGCTCATCAAACAGGAAAGCGGCTGGATCGCGCACGATGGCGCGGCCCATGGCGACACGTTGGCGCTGGCCGCCGGACAACTGCCGCGGCATGCGGCCAAGCAGATCCTGCAGGCCAAGGATTTCGGCCGCCGCCTTGACCCTCGAGACAATCTCTTCCCTAGGGACCTTCGCCAGTCGAAGCGCGAAGCAACGACAATGGTCGGCCCGGAGGGTCGACGTTTTCTACTGGAAGTCAACACGTTAGCGGACGGTTCGGCAACCCGTTTCCTTCATATTCTCTGGTATGGTCTGGCGAACCTAAGGACCGGGAGGAGCACTAGTTTTTAATGCGCGTGGTATCTCTGTCTTATCCCGCAAAGGGGTCGATGCAATTTATCCCAATGAATTGCATCTCGTCCAATTCTCCTTATTGCGACGTGCATATGTTGGCGATTCCCCTTTCGACCCCAAAATCGAACAATATGATTTGATCAATGTATCTTTCGGTGAGTATCTCCATGTGAAAAGAAGCACATTATTGACTGGAGGGGCGGCAGCCGTCACCGCCTGTCTGCAAAGCCCGCCTTTTCGCAGTCGATGGGACGTGCATCTTGGGGTTAAAGGCGACGCGCCCCTGCACCGCGCGAATGACTCGGGCGGAAGCCCCGAGCCCGAGCGACCAATCGATCTTTTCTGATCCCGGCACAGGATCGTTTTCGGTCATAATTCGAAGAAAGCAGACAACCAGATCCGCGACTATGCCGATTTGCGTCCGGCTTTGGCTTTGGGGCGGTCCTTGATCCCTTCCTTGGCGAGACTCTTGCGGAGAACCGACGCCAGATCGATAACGTTCTCCTTGGGCGGGAGCACCGGTTTGGGCGGCTGCTTGCCCTTGCGTTTTGCGTCGATCAACGCGATGAGCGCATCCTCGTAGGTGTCTTCAAATTTCGACGGATCAAACTTGGTCACTTTTTTGTCGATCAGCAGGCCTGCGATTTCGAGCAGTTCCTGGTCATATTCATGGCTTTCCAGGTCTTTGAATACGGTCTCTTCCGAGATCATCTCGTCATGGGTCCGCAACTCGGTAAGCAGCATTCCCTTGCCATATGGCTGTATCACGACTTCGCGCCCGCGTTGGTACAGCACCACGCAGGACCGCGCCGCCACGCCCTTCTTGGCCATCGCTTCGCGCAGCACGGAGAAGGCCTCGGTGGAAGCACCGTCGGCAGGGATCAGGTAATAAGGCTTTTCCAGGTAGCGAGTATCGATATCCTTGATGGCGACAAACTCGTCGACCTCAAGCGTGTGCTCAGACGTCATCTTTAGCTTTTTGATCTCGTCCGGTTCGACCTTGATGAAATCGCCCGCGTCTGCCTCGTAGCCTTTGACTTGGTTTTCGCTATCGACGACATCGCCCGTCTCTTCGTCAACATAGGCAGCCTTGACGGGCAATCCATCTTTCCGATTCAAAATCTTGAAGTGGATTTTCGATGCCTCACTGGTTGCACCCACAAGCTTCACTCCGCACGACACGGACCCGACTTTCAGAAACCCTTTCCAAACTGCTCGTGGGGCCGCCATGCAGTCCTCCTGTCGCGCCGATCCTTGGCACAAACGTCAGCCCGATCGTTCCGTTCCGCCCGCCTGATCAGCATCGACGCACGCGATCGCATCACGGATGGTGCGGCTTTCCATGCCAACGGTGCCCCCGCGCGGCGTCAATCCTGCTTTCGCCGGGACAAATGCGAGAGCAGCGCGGTGATCAGGCTGCTTACCACAATCCATGCGCCGATCTCGCCGTCATGCACCTCAGGCCGGCGCGGCGTGTCTATCTTGTCGCCGCTCAACGCCACTACCGGCGCAAGGTCTGGCCGGCTTCCGCGCCTGACCGAGTAAGCGCGCGTAATTTCTGCACCGAAGAGGAATATCTGCGCTGAATAGTAGACCCAAAGCAGCACCACCATAAGCGCGCCTGCCGCTCCGTAGGAAGTCGCTATCGCGCTGGTGCCGATATACCAGCCGATCAGCGACTTGCCGATGGTGAACAGCAACGCAGTAACCACCGAACCGACGGCAACATCGCGCCATTTGAGCGTGCGATCCGGCAAGACCTTGTAGATCGCGGCGAAGAGCAGCCCAATTAGCAAGAAAGAGACAACGGTGTTGACGGTGCCGAGCACCAGTTCGCCGAACGGCAGGTGGTGATTGATGACATCGCTCAGCGCGGTGATCGCTGCGCTTGCCGCCAGCGATACCAGCAGCATGAAGCCCAACGCGGCAACCAGGCCGAGGCTTGCCGCCCGCGCCCGCACCAGGCGCGAAAGCGACAGGCCGTCGGCTTTTACCTTCCAGATCTCGTTCAACGACTGTTGCATCTCACCGAAAACACCGGAGGCAGTGAAGAAGAGCGTCACCAATCCGATGAGCGTGGCAAGCGTCCCGGACCATCTGTGCGAAGCCGTCTCGATCGTCGCCTTGAGCAGATCGGCACTCTGCGCGCCCATCGCGCCGGATATCTCCGCTGACAGGGCGAGCTGGGCCGCATCCTTGCCCACGGCCAGACCGGCGATCGCCACGACGATCAGAAGGATCGGCGCCAGCGATGTCGTGGCGTAGAAAGCCACCGCCGCCCCGTGGCTCAACGCATTATCGTCGATGAAGCCGGTGACGGCGTCCTTCAAGAGAATCCAGGTACCGCGAACCCAGTGTGGCATCTCCCCTCACCAGTCACGCCATATGGGACGCGGAGCGTCGCGACCTATCTCGATCATGCCTGTCACGGCTCGTCGCACAGGGCTTCCCGTAGCCGATACAGCGCGCGGGTTGGGGTCAAGCTTCATCGAGCGCAGCCCGTCGGTAAGGCTGGCGCGGTGAGATGGCGTGGATAATCCCATCCCGCGAGCTCGGCCTCGTTGGCGAGCTTTACGTCGCAGGGTGGTGCGTCAGCCATTTCGGGCCGCGCAATTCTTCTTGAGCCTTATGATCGCCGACTTGTGGACGGTAACCACACCGCCACAGTCAATCCGTACGCTCAGCTTGTTGGTTGCGGGATCGACCCGAGTGACGTCCCCAACAAGAACGACTTTGTCTCCGACGTGAGTTCTGGGGGGCGCATCGATCGCATAAGGACGATCATAGGAGGGGATGCTCACCCTGGCGCGTCCACTGGGAAGCATGTCCATGACCGTACTCGTCAGGGCAACTTCATCACCGATTGCAACTTCTCGAGGCAGGTTGAATTGCAGCATGGCATTTCTCCCGAGACTATCCCAAATCAATGCTGGCAGCTTGAGTTGGTTGCCTGAAATCGCACCTACATAGCAGGCAATCGGAGACGTGCCGACGCGGATCGCGAGCCGCGGGCTCAACAGCTCGCCGGGGAGGAGCACACGGGGGCGGAACCTTTAAGAGCCAAGCCAACCGATATTGCGTGATCGCGAAACGTCCCAGCGCGCAACGGCGTCTCGCCCGAGGTTGGGTTGCATCTTGTAGGGCTCGCGTTCGCCGTAGCACCGGCGGTACCCCCGAGTTGGACATTTGCTGTCCGTTTCCGCAGGAGAAGCATCCAGCCTGCAGCACGTTAGGCGCAGTCTCTTTTCGCGAAATGTTGAGGCGAATTGCGTGGCCGACAAGGCAGGCCGACCACACGGGCGCCAGCTTGCCGTAACGCTGACGTAGAACAAGTTGAGATCGGAGCATGGGGCGCGCGAGACGCTCCGTCATCTCGATGCAGCGCCCTTCGCCGTTGGAGACAAAAGCGCATCTTTGCGGAACAAGCAGCCCGCGCCTCAGTTATGCAGGTACTCATCCCCGGGACGGCGGCTGGCTAAGATGTTTTCCAGTGTTACACCGTTGTAGTCGAGGCCTATCGCTTCTCTGGATTTTCGCGGCGGTAACCCTGTCGGGTTGCGCGGGGGGCGTGCTCGACCCGCAGGGACCGGTCGGCGCGGGGAACCGCACGATCCTCCTGAACTCACTGGCCGTCATGCTGGTCATCGTCATTCCGACGCTGGTCGCGCTGCTTGCCTTCGCCTGGATATTCCGTGCCTCGAACCGCAGGGCTCGGTATGATCCAGAGTTCACCTATTCCGGCCGGATCGAGCTCATCGTCTGGTCGATTCCGACGCTGACCATCCTCTTCCTCGGTGGCTTGATCTATTATGGATCGTACCATCTCGATCCTCGCAAGCCGATCGACTCCAGCCGGCCGCCACTCGAAATCCAAGTGGTGGCGCTCGACTGGAAGTGGCTGTTCCTCTATCCCGATCAAGGTGTCGGAACGGTCAACCAGCTGGTTATTCCAACCGGCATGCCGGTGCGTTTCAGATTGACCTCGGCCAGCGTCATGAACACCTTCTTTGTGCCCCAGCTCGGCAGCATGGTCTATGCCATGAACGGCATGCAGACCGAGGTCAACCTGCAGGCTGATCGCGAGGGCGAGTATTTCGGCCTGTCGGCGCATTTCAGTGGCGATGGCTTTTCGGACATGAATTTCCGTGTCAGGGCAGTCTCGGCTGACGCCTTCGCCAGTTGGGCCTCCTCCTTGCATGGCGGAGGCGGCGTGCTCAACGCCAGCGCCTATCGCCAGCTTGCCAGGCAAAGCATCAACGCGCCGGCATCCTCGTTCGGCCATGTGCAGCCGGGCTTGTTCGATGCGGTCGTGCACCAGACGCTACCTCCGGGGCCGGGACCTGCTGGAACCGCCGCCGGAGAGCCGCAGGTGAGCCCGAAAGCTGAGCCCAAGGCGGGAGCGCCGCCCATGGCTCACCAGCACGATGAAGGAGGATGACGATGCTCGGCAAGCTCGACTGGTCGGCCGTTCCCTTTGACCAGCCTATTCCGCTCGGCGCGGCCCTGATCGTCTTCCTGGCCGCCGCCGCCGTTCTGATCTGGGTAACGATCAAAGGCTACTGGCCTTATCTTTGGCATGAGTGGATAACCTCCGTCGACCACAAGCGGATCGGCGTCATGTATATCGTGCTGGCGGCGCTGATGCTTCTGCGCGGCTTCGTTGACGCCGTCATGATGCGCACCCAGCAGGTGCTCGCCATCCACGGGCCGGGATACCTGCCGCCGGAGCACTACGACCAGGTCTTTTCGGCCCACGGCACGATCATGATCTTCTTCGCCGCGATGCCCTTTGTCATTGGGCTGATGAATTTCGTCATCCCGCTGCAGCTCGGCATCCGCGACGTCGCCTTCCCGACGCTGAACTCAGTCAGCTTCTGGCTGACCGCGACCGGCGCGCTGCTTGTCAACATTTCGCTCGTCGTCGGCGAGTTCGCGCGCACCGGGTGGCTGCCTTATGCGCCGCTGTCGGAGACGACCTACTCGCCAGGCGTCGGCGTCGACTACTATTTATGGTCGATCCAGATCTCCGGCGTCGGCACCCTGCTCACGGGCGTCAACCTGGCGACCACCATCCTCAAGATGCGTGCGCCAGGCATGGGCTATCTGCGCATGCCGATGTTCTGCTGGACCTCGCTTGCCTCCAACATGCTCATCGTCGCCGCATTCCCTATCCTTACCGCAACCCTGGCCATGCTAACCCTCGACCGTTATCTCGGCTTCCATTTTTTCACCAACGAAGCCGGCGGTAACCAGATGATGTTCGTCAATCTCATCTGGGCCTGGGGTCACCCCGAGGTCTACATCCTCGTGCTTCCCGCCTTCGGGATCTATTCGGAGATCTTCTCGACCTTCTCGTCGAAACCGCTGTTCGGCTATCGTTCGATGGTTGCGGCGACGATGTTCATCTGCATCGTCTCCTTCATGGTCTGGCTGCACCACTTCTTCACCATGGGCGCCGGCGCTGATGTCAATGCGGCTTTCGGCATCGCCACCTCGGTTATCGCCGTCGGCACCGGGGTCAAGATCTACAACTGGCTCTTCACCATGTATGGCGGGCGCGTGCGCTTCGAAACGCCAATGCTGTGGGCGCTAGGCTTTGTCACCACTTTCATCATCGGCGGCATGACCGGCGTGCTGCTCGCCGTTCCGCCGGCCGATTTCATGCTGCACAATTCGCTCTTTCTCGTGGCGCATTTTCACAACGTCATCATCTCGGGCGTGCTGTTCGCGGCCTTTGCCGGCTTCACCTACTGGTTCCCGAAAGCCTTCGGGTTCCGGCTGCATGAGGGTTGGGGCAAGGCGGCGTTCTGGGTCACGCTTGCCGGCTACATTCTGGTGTTCGTGCCGCTCTATATCGTCGGCCTTCTCGGCATGACCCGCCGCCTTCAGCATATCGACATGGATATGTGGGCGCCGTGGCTTGTCGTGGCGGCCTTCGGAATCGTGGTGATGATCGTCGGCGCCGCATGCCAGATCACGCAGCTCGTCGTCTCGATCAGGCATCGCGACGAGTTGCGCGACGAGACCGGCGACCCTTGGGACGGGCGCTCGCTGGAATGGTCGACATCCTCGCCGCCGCCCGTCTTCAACTACGCGCGGCTGCCGCATGTCGAAAACGAGGAGCCCTACTGGACCATCAAGCAAAGGGCAATGGACGAGCAGAGTCAGGAGACCGAAGAGGACTACGAGGCGATCGAGATGCCGCGCAATAGCCCCACAGGCTTCGTCACCGCCTTCTTCAGCACTCTGATTGGCTTCGCGCTCATCTGGCACATCTGGTGGTTGGCGGTTGTCGGCTTCATCGGGGCCTATGCCACCTTCGTTGTATTCGCCTGGCGCGAGCATGGCGATTACGAGATCCCTGCCGACGAGGTCGGCCGCATCGATCTTGACCGAAAGGCAGCCCAGCGTGCCTGGATGCGCAGACGCGAGCGTGTGGCATGAGCGACATCCCCGCCGGCACCGCAACGCGCGATCCCTACCGGCTGGGTCGCACCGCAGGGCATGGCCACCACGTATTCTCGGCGACCGGCCACGGCGAGGGTGGCCCGGCCTCGAAGTTCGTCACGGTTGCCTACGGCTTTTGGATCTTCCTGTTGTCGGACATCATAATGTTCTCGGCTTTCTTCGCCGCGTATGCCGTCCTGTCCAATTCGGCGGCGGGCGGGCCAACAGGCAAGGAGCTGTTTGAGTTGACGCGCGTCGCGGCACAGACGGCGCTGCTGCTCACCTCGAGCTTCACTGGCGGCCTTGCGATGCTCGCGACCCACCGCCGGTCAATGGCCGCCGCCCAGTTCTGGTTGCTGGTGACCGGCCTGCTTGGTGCGGCCTTCCTGTTCCTGGAGGTGCAGGAATTCGCGGCCATGGTGAATGAGCAGGCGGGCCCATCACGCAGCGCCTTCCTGTCCGCGTTCTTCGCCCTTGTGGGCTGCCACGGAACCCATGTTGGACTTGGCCTGCTTTGGCTCGGCACCATGATGGCGCAGCTCTGGATAAAAGGCTTTCGTCCCGACATATTGCGCCGGCTTCACTGCTTCAGCCTGTTCTGGCACGCGCTCGACATCATCTGGATCGCCATCTTCACCCTGGTCTATCTGCTGGGAGCGTCATCATGAGCGAAATGGACAGCCGGAACGAGGACATGCTTGACCGCCGCGATTCCGCACCAGGCGAAGAACGCAGCGAGGAACACGAGGTGGCGGGAGGCCTTTCCGGCTATCTGCTGGGCTTTGGCCTGGCAATCCTGTTGTCAGTGGCGTCCTTCATTGCGGCACAAACCGATCTAATTTACCAGCCGGCCGTGATCTCGGCCCTGACGGTGCTTGCCATCGCACAAATGGGCGTCCATCTCGTCTTCTTCCTGCACCTGACGACAGGACCTGACAACACCAACAACGTGCTCGCGCTCGCTTTCGGTGTGCTGATCGTGACCTTGGTCGTTTTGGGCTCGGTGTGGATCATGAATCATCTCAGCCAGAACATGGGAGCGATGGATGCGCACCAGGCTCACATGATGCCATAACGCGGTTCCAGGTCTGTGGCCTGGGCGCAAAACCGCCTGTCCGTCGGTTCGGTTACCTTGCGCATAGCGTCTGCACTTTCAGGCGTCGAAAATCCATAGGTGCGGAGAGCGGTGAGGAGCTGGCGAGCTGTTTGGCCCGGCAATGTCTATATCGGCCCGCTCACGGTCGGCGGCAGAATGAGCTGCTGCCCATGGTCGCAACGTCTGTGCCTTCCATCATAATTTCAGGAACTAGGAACATAGGGGCCTCGTCCGAGTTCCATTGAAAGTGTGGGAACATAGCTCAGTTTGCCAAGGGATCGGGCGAGGATTCGTTGCTCTGTGAGCGCTCCCACTTTCCACATTGTGTTCAACGAATGCTCCGGATCATGGGTCGCCCACAGCTTTCCTCCCTGGCTTTCAGCCTCCTGGTACTCGTTAATTGTGCATTGCTGCAAAGCAGGGCCTGGGCACAGCTACCCTGCCCCGCCGACCACGCCAAGCTCCTGGCTGCCCTCAAGGCAAACGTCAAAGCAAGCGGAGGCCCCGCCAATGGCGGCTTCGAGACCAATGAATGGGCGGCGATCGTTACGCGTGACGGGACAGTTTGCGCCGTTGCTTTCAGCGGCCCCACCAGCGATGCGCAGTGGCCCGGCAGCCGGCTGATCGCAGCCGAAAAGGCCAGCACGGCCAACGGGCTCAGCGTTGCCCAGATGGCTCTCTCGACGGCGAATCTATATGCTTCTGTTCAGCCGGGTGGCCCCTTGTTCGGCTTGCAGCTTACCAATCCTGTCAACCAGGCAGCCGCTTATGCCGGCGACAGCAAGACCTTTGGGAGTGCGAGCGATCCGCTGATTGGCAAGCCGATCGGCGGCGTCGTGGCATTTGGCGGCGGCCTTGCTCTCTACGACGGCAAAACGATTGTCGGCGGGCTTGGCATCAGCGGCGACTCCTCCTGCGCCGATCACAATGTCGCTTGGCGCCTGCGTGCGGCCCTGGGCCTGGACAAGGTTCCGGCGGGCGTCAACCCCAACGCCAAGGACGCCATCGTCTACGATCTCGATCCTGGCGGAAAGAGCGCCTCCGGCTGGGGTCATCCGTTGTGCGCGGGAACCGAGGCGGACGTCGCGGCCGAACTCGGCGCCGGAGTGGGAGGTTCGATCCGCAAATGAGGGGATCTCTGAAAGTGGCGGGGAAATACGCATCTGCGACACCAGACGGCCGAGGAGCGGAAAGGGGCCGCGGTTTCGGCTTTAGGCCGTTGAAGTGGCTGGTGCTGGCCGCAGGCTGCTCATTGCTGAACGCCGCGGCCGCGCAGTCCGCGGTGACACCTGCCATCACACCGCCCGCCGCGGCCGCGCCACCTGATGACGGCCAATGGACAATGCCGGCTAAGAATTATGCCTCGACGCGCTACAGCGAACTGGCGGACATTAACGAGGACAATGTCAAGAACCTTCAAGTTGCCTTCACTTTTTCGACCGGAGTGAACAAGGGTCAGGAAGCGGCGCCACTCGTCGTCGGCAACACGATGTATATCGTGACACCTTTTCCAAACATCGTCTACGCGCTCGATCTTTCCAAACCGGGCGGGCCGATGAAATGGAAGTACGAGCCAAATCCTGAGCCTGCCGCGCAGGGCGTTGCCTGCTGCGACGTGGTCAACCGCGGTGCGGTCTTCGCCGACGGGCGCCTCTTCTTCAACACGCTGGATGGTCACACGATCGCGCTGGATGCCGCCACTGGCCAACCGGTCTGGAACGCGCATGTCGGCAACATCAATATCGGCGAGACCATAACCATGGCGCCGCTTGTGGTGAAGGGCAAAGTGCTGGTCGGCAATTCCGGCGGCGAGATGGGTGTGCGCGGCTGGGTCAAGGCGCTGGACGCGGGGGACGGACATGTCGTCTGGACGGCTTACGGCACCGGACCGGACAAGGACGTGCTGATCGGGCCGGATTTCAAGCCGCATTACGACATGGACAAGGGCAAGGACCTTGGCGTGACCACATGGCCGCCGGAAGCCTGGAAGATCGGCGGCGGCAACATGTGGGGCTGGATCTCTTACGATCCGGACCTCAACTTGATCTATCACGGGACCGGCAATCCAGGGCCGTGGAATCCGGACCTTCGGCCCGGCGACAACAAATGGACCTCCGGGATTTTCGCGCGCGATCCCGATACCGGAGCCGCGAAATGGTTCTACCAATGGAGCCCGCACGACCTGCACGACTACGACGGCATCAACGAGCAGATCCTGCTCGATATGAATTGGCAGGGTAAGCCGCGCAAAGTGCTCGTCCGCCCGGAGCGCAACGGCTATCTCTACATTCTGGATCGGACCACCGGGGAAGTCCTGTCAGCGACACCCTATGGGGTCGTCAATTCCAGCAAGGGCGTCGATCTGAAAACCGGGCGCCTGATCGAAAACCCGGACAAGAAAACCGGCACCGGCAGGGTGATCCGGGATATCTGCCCGACAGCATCCGGGCTCAAGGATTGGCAGCCATCTGCGTTCTCGCCGAAGACAGGACTGCTCTACATCCCACACAACAATCTGTGCATGGACGAAGAAGGCCTCGAGGTGAACTACATCGCCGGCACCCCCTATGTCGGCATGAATGTGCGCATGATCCCGGGCCCGGGTGGCAACCGCGGTGCCTTCACCGCCTGGGACATCGCGGCCGCAAAGCCAGCTTGGAACCTTAAAGAGAATTTTCCGGTGTGGAGTGGCGCGGTCGCCACCGCCGGCAACGTCGTGTTCTACGGCACAATGGAGGGCTGGTTCAAAGCTGTGAGCGCAAGGACAGGGGAATTGCTTTGGCAGTTCAAGACCTCGTCCGGGATCATCGGCCAGCCGGTCACCTATCGCGGCCCCGACGGGCACCAATACGTCGCGATCCTGTCGGGCGTCGGCGGTTGGGCCGGCGCGATCGTATCGGGCGACCTCGACCCGCGCGACGCTACCGCCGCGCTCGGCTTCGTCAATGCGATGAAAGACCTGAAGAACGCGACCACGGCGGGAGGCACGCTCTATGTGTTCCGGCTCCCCTGATGCTTTCGAGTTGAAGGCAGTTCGAAGACGCGAGGCGAACGGGCGTCTTGTGGTCGCGGTGGTAGCGTTTGCCTCGCTGCTCTTCGCGGTTGCCGCCGACGCACGTGAACTCAAGGTATGTGCCGACCCTAACAACATGCCGTTTTCCAACGCCGCTGGACAGGGCTTCGAAAACAAGATTGCCCAGATCATCGCCAAAGAGCTGGATGCAAGACTTTCCTATACCTGGTGGGCCCAACGCCGCGGTTTCGTTCGCAACACGCTCAAGGCAGGCCTGTGCGATCTCATACCTGGCACTCCCGCCAATCTCGAAATTCTCCGCGCCACCGCTCCCTATTACCGCTCGACCTATGTCTTCGTGACGCGGCGGGACAGTCCCGAGATCACGTCTTTCAACGATCCACGCCTGCGCACTCTGCGCATCGGCGTGCAGCTCATCGGCGATGACGGGGCCAACTCCCCACCGGCCCAGGCACTCGGCCGCCGCGGCATTGTCGGTCATCTCGTCGGCTATCCAGTCTATGGCGACTATTCGGCTCCCAACCCGCCCGCGCGCATTGTCGAGGCGGTGGCCAGCGGCGAGATCGATGTTGCCGTCGTCTGGGGCCCGCTCGCCGGTTATTTCGCCGCCAAGCAGAAGACACCGCTGCGCATCACGCCCGTGACACCTCGAATCGACGGGCCTCAATTGCCAATGGTCTACGACATCTCCATGGGCGTCCGACGCGGGGACGACGCGCTGCGCGACGAAGTGGATGCAGCCCTTGCCAAGCACAAGGCTGAGATCGACGCGACCCTGGCCCGATACGGTGTGCCGCGCCTTGATATCGGCGGGAGCGCGGACCGATGAGGCGGAACCTCACCGTGCTCTTGTCGGCGATGCTGGCCCTTGCCGCTTGCCAGCGGGAAGAGCGCGACACACGTCCGCAATCGGCCCTTGGGTCCGGCCAACAGCCAACGCCGGTGACTGCACTGGAGCCAGGCGGCCAAAGGCCGCTCCCGAGCGACAACAAGGCTGCCAGCTTCGAGGCCAACGCCTTTCATCTCAGCGAGGGCAAGCGCCTGTTCAGCTGGTTCAATTGCTCGGGGTGCCATGCCAATGGCGGCGGCGGCATGGGACCGGCGCTGATGGATGAGAAGTGGGTTTACGGCAGCTCGATCGAGAGTATCCACGCAACGATCCGGGACGGGCGGCCTAACGGCATGCCTAGCTTCCGAAACAAGATACCCGATGATCAGATTTGGGAGCTTGCAGCCTTCGTACGTTCGCTGAGCGGCAACGCCCCCTCCTCCGCCGCACCGCAGCGTAACGACGACATGATGGTCCATCCGTCGGAAAATCGCCTCCCCGATGCCGCGACGCTGGGGAAATCGCCGTGAAACGATTTTTTCCCAAAGCGAGTTGCGCAGCCGCTCTCCTGGCGCTTTCAGGTTGCAGCGGCTGGCAGTCCGCTCTCGATCCGAAAGGCCCGGCCGCGGGCGAGCTCGCCTGGTTGATCTGGTTTTTCACTGCCCTGTGCGCGGCCGTGTGGATGCTGGTGATGGTCGTGCTGGTCGCCACCCTGTTCCAGCGAGTTCGAACAGGAAAAGATCCGCTCGTGCTCGACCTCGCTTCCGAACATCGCAAAATGCGCGTGGTCTTGACCGCGGTTGGGGTGACTGCGGCGATCCTAATTGGGCTGACCCTGCTGAGCTTCTTCGCCAACCGGACCCTTGCCGGGATCGGATCGGACGAGGCGCTGACGGTCCGCGTGACCGGCCACCAATGGTGGTGGGAAGTGCGCTACGAGAATGCTCAGCCAAGCCGCATCCTGACGACGGCGAACGAGATCCATATTCCGGCCGGCGAGCCGGTTCGGCTTCTTTTGAGTTCAACAGACGTAATCCACTCCTTCTGGGTGCCGAGCCTTGCCGGCAAGCTCGACCTCATCCCCGGACATATGAATGTGTTGGACATCAGGGCTGACAAGCCAGGCGTCTATCGTGGTCAATGTGCTGAGTTCTGCGGCGCGCAGCACGCCAACATGGGCACCTTCATCATTGCCGAGCCGCGGCCGCAGTTCGATGCCTGGCTGGACGACCAGTTGCGGCCTGCCGCCGCTCCGACCAATGCCGAAGCCAAGGCCGGCGCGGATCTTTTCCTCCAGCGGCCCTGCGTGATGTGCCACAGGATCGGCGGCACACCCGCAGGCGGCACGGTAGCGCCCGATCTTACCCATATAGCCAGCCGGCAAACTCTCGCAGCCGGAACGCTGACGATGAGCCGCGGCAATCTCGCCGCTTGGATCGCCGATCCGCAAGGCATCAAGCCCGGCTCCCACATGCCTGTAATGGCTCTCAATGGCGACGAGCTCAATGCCATCGTCGCTTACCTCGAGGGGCTGAAATGACCAGCGCCGACCTGACGAGCGGACGCGACCTGCGGGCGGAAGCCCAAGCAAAGGGAGATCTCGCTCCCGAGCATGACGGACCGCGCGATACCGGCATGGAGCAAGCCGATCTCCAGCGGCGGCTGGAGCGCACCTGGCGTACGCCCCCCGGCATCGTCGGCGCGCTTTCGAGCGTCGACCACAAGGTGATCGCCAGGCGCTATCTGATCACTGCCTTTATCTTTCTGTGTCTGGGCGGGCTCAACGCAGTGGCTATGCGTGTTCAGCTCTCGGGACCACAGCGTGGGCTGATCGGGCCGGACCTCTACAACCAGCTGTTTACCATGCACGGCGTCACGATGATGTTCCTGTTCGCGGTACCGATCGTGCAGGCGACCGGCATTTATCTCGTGCCGCTGATGGTCGGCACCCGCAACATTGCGTTTCCGCGGCTGAATGCGTTCAGTTACTGGGTCTATGTTTCGGGCGGCCTGTTCGCCTGGGTGTCTTTCGCTCTCAACATGGCGCCGGACGTCGGCTGGTTCGCCTATGTGCCGCTGTCCGGTCCCGAATTCGCCCCTGGCAAGCGCGCCGACGTCTGGGCGCAGATGATTACCTATACCGAGGTGTCTTCACTGGCTGTGGCAGTGGCGACGATCGTCACGATCTTGAAGCAGCGTGCTCCCGGCATGTCGCTGGACAAGATCCCGCTATACGTCTGGGCGATGCTGGTCACCTCCTTTGTCGTCGTCTTCGCAATGCCGGCGGTGATGATCACCTCGACATTCCTGATCCTCGACAGGCTGGTCGGCACACACATCTTCAACCCGGCCGAAGGCGGTGATGCCTTGCTGTTCCAGCATCTGTTCTGGTTCTTCGGTCACCCCGAGGTCTACATCATCTTCCTGCCGGCGACCGGCATGGTCTCCTCGATCATCCCGGCTTTCGCCCGCCGACCGGTGTTCGGCCATCTCGGCATGGTTCTGTCGTTGATCGCGGTCGGCTTCCTGTCCTTTGGCCTGTGGGTCCACCATATGTTCGCGACAGGCCTGCCCAAGCTCGGCGCCAGCTTCTTCACCGCTTCCAGCATGATGATCGCTATTCCCAACGGCGTACAGATCTTCTGCTGGCTGGCAACGATGTGGGACGGCAGACCGGTGATCCGCGCGCCAATGTTGTTCGTGTTCGGCTTCTTCTTCATCTTCGTCATCGGCGGTCTCACCGGCGTCATGCTGGCCTCCGTGCCGCTGGATCTGCAGGTGCACGACACCTACTTCGTCGTCGCGCATTTCCACTATGTGCTGATCGGCGGATCGGTATTCCCGCTGCTGGGTGCGGCCTATTTCTGGTTTCCTAAAATCACCGGCCGCATGATGAGCGAGCGCCTGGGCCGCTTGCATTTCTGGCTGGCCTTCATTGGCTTCAACGCCGCCTTTTTCCCGATGCACATCGTGGGGCTGTGGGGCATGCCGCGACGGGTCTACACCTATCCGGCCGAGCTTGGCTGGGGGAACATCAACCTGTTCATAACAGCAGGTGCGGTGGTCTTCTTCCTGAGTTTCGTCCTGTTCACCTTCAATCTTGTGCATGGCGCGTTGAAAGGCGCAGCGGCAGGCAACAATCCCTGGGAGGCCGGCACCCTGGAATGGGCAACGCCCTCGCCGCCGCCGAGCTATAATTTCGCGCGCATTCCGGTCGTCACCAACGCGGAGCCACTCTGGGCCGAGCGCGACGCTCTTCCCGTAGCGACCGGGCTTCGCGTCGACGCGCGCGAGCTGCTGGTCTCGACAGTCGCTGAAGCGCATCCCGACATTCGCGAGAAATCGGCGACACCGTCGATCTGGCCGCTCTTTGCAGCGTTCGCCGTAGGCGGCACGTTTCTCTATTCGATCTTCACCCCCTGGGCCATCGTGTGGGGCGCCCTGCCAATCGCCGTCACCTTGATCGGCTGGTTCTGGCCAAAAGGTGATCTGGAGGACGAGGAATGAACGAGCGTCCCGTCACAGATGTTTCCGGTCTCCCCACCTTTGGGCATGGTTCGCGCAGCCCGACCTGGTGGGGCACGCTCGCTTTCATGGCTCTGGAGGGCACCGGCTTTGCGCTCGCCGCAGCCGCCTATCTCTACCTGGCGGTCTCTTGGCCTGAATGGCCGTTGAGTGCACCGCAGCCGAACCATTGGCCAGGAACGATCGTCACGCTGCTGCTGATCGCCAGCCTGGTGCCGAACCACATCCTCGATCGCTATGCCAAGCAATGCGCCATCGTGCCGGTGCGGATCGGACTGGTTGTCATGTCGCTGCTCGGCCTCGCCCCGCTCCTTGTGCGCTGGTTCGAGTTTCCGGCCTTGAACGTTTACTGGGATACGAACGCCTACGGCTCGATGCTTTGGGTGCTGCTCGGGCTCCACACCACGCATCTGATAACAGATGTCGGCGATACGATCGTGCTGACGGTGCTGATGTTCACGCGCCATGGCTATAGCGGGCGACGCTTCGGCGACGTCGGCGACAATGTTTTCTATTGGGATTTCGTGGTCGCAACCTGGCTTCCGATCTATCTGCTGATCTACTGGGTACCGAGGCTCGGCTGACATGCGCGCGGTCCGGTTGGGAACTTCCTGGGGTGGGCTTTTGTCGGGCCCGTTGGCTTGGGCGGTCTCGACGCAACTGAACTACTCGCTGGTTCCCTGGCAATGCAATCACCAGGTGCCGGTCGTGCTTCCCTTAGCGTTGCTGCTGGCCTTGTTCTCGCTTCTGGGCGGTGCTCTGTCCTGGCAGGCAAAGCGGCAAGGCGGCGCTGCTTTCAAAGCAGAACGCACGCGCGGTACCGAGCATTTCGTCGCCGATCTCGGCATGCTGGCGGCTCTCCTGTTTGCACTGGTCATCATCATGCAGGGAAGCGCCGCACTTATCCTGGACGAGTGTCTGCGATGAACCTGGCCACTCTCTTCTCCACCTCGATCTGCTATGGCTCCGGCGCGCCCGAGGCCGGATGGACACTTGCGCTTCCCATCACGGCCCCGCTGACGGCCGTCGCGCTCATCTACATGGCCGGTGCGATGCGGCTGTGGCGCCGCAGCACTCGCGGCCGTCCGCTACGGATGCGTCAGGCGCTGCTGTTTGCCGCCGGCTGGAGCGTACTGACGGCAGCGTTGGTCAGTCCGATCCATGCTCTCGGCGAGCGGCTGTTTGTCGCGCACATGATCGAGCACGAGTTGCTGATGGCAGTGGCGGCGCCGTTGCTGGTCATCGCCTGCCCCGCCCCTGCTCTGCTGTGGGCATTTCCCGTAACGTTCCGGCGCGCCCTGGGCACGGTCGGGCATGGCAAATCGCTGCGAACGCTCTGGACCTTTGCGAGCCGGCCTGTCACCGCAACGATTGTTCACGGGATCGCGATATGGGTGTGGCACATTCCGGTCCTGTTTGAGGCAGCGCTCGAGCATGGCGTGCTGCATTATGCGCAACATGCGAGCTTCCTCGGCACCGGCCTGCTCTTCTGGTGGGCGTTGCTGCCGCGCCAAGGCCAACAGCAGGCCTATGGAAGTGCCGTGATGCATCTTTTCTTCACCTCCCTGCACACCGGCCTGCTCGGCGTCCTGCTTCTTCTATCGCCGAAGCTCTGGTACCCGGAGAATGCTGCCGGGGCGGCAGTGTGGAATTTAAGCCCGATCGAAGACCAGCAGCTTGCCGGGCTCGTTATGTGGGTCCCGGCCGGCCTTATCTATGGCGGGGCAGCGCTATTGCTGGCCGGCCTCTGGATAACGACGAGCGGAACCAGGAAGGTCGCGCATGCGCCCTGGCCCATCTAAATTGATCATCGCCGTGTGCATTCTGCTGGTCGTCGCGGGCGGCGCGCTCGCATTGTGGGCCGACCGAGCCCATCGGGTGCAGCAAGAGGCGGACGCCGCTACCGGCGGCGTCGGCGCACGTGCGGTACCGATCATGCTGGCGAATGGCTGCGCCGGCTGCCACACCATCACCGGTGTACCCGGTGCGGTAGGCCACGTCGGCCCGCGCTTAGACGCCAGTCTATCTGACAGGATCTATGTTGGCGGCGTGCTGGCTAACAATCCGGAGAACATGATCCGCTGGATACGATCAGCAAGGGACGTTAATCCGCACACCGCCATGCCCTCCACCGGCATCACCGAGCAGCAAGCGCGTGACATCGCCGCCTATCTCTATGCTTTGAGATAGACCGCCGCCTCGGCGGGATCACGGGCTGTGCCCAGGACCATAGCCGACGACCGGGGAACAAAGCTGCCCGATTATGGTTTGGACAGCAGCCGGCACAGTACAAATTCAAGTCCGCCGTGCTGCTGGGTCATAAGCCCCAGCCAAGAGCCCGCTTCCCCCTCCCTCAAGAGCGGGCTCTTTCCTTGTGGATCGGATGCGGAGCGATCAGGGGCGAGGACTGAGGCGACATGAAGCAACTTCTGTCAGATCTCGCCGCAATGGCCGAATCCGGCTTCTGGATCGCCTTGGGGCTTTTAGCCCTGCCTTACTCCGTGGGAGTAATCTTCCTGATCAAGACATGCCACTGCCTCTGATCGCCCAGCCTTCCGATCGTACGGGCTTTATTACCTGCCAGCGCAAGATGTGAGTGACCATCACGAACTGGGATCGTCGCCGAGACCATCCGCGCCGCTCGAACACCCATAAGGTTGCCGACCACGCGTTGGAGGAGTTGCTGGGGAAGCATGCATTGCCGCGGGAGGAGCCTTCCGCACTTGTATGTCGCCTTCGGTGGCCCTGAACGATGCGCGGAAGCGCGCGTTCACAGCATCGAACTGGCCGGTTGAGCATACCGCGACGTTGGTCGAAGAATCCGGATTGCGGCGAGCACATTTCTCCCCTTTTTCGGTCACATTTTATCGGGGCGGATCCCACTCACACCGATGCGGCAACCATCGAGTCCGAGGAGACACTGGACAAGTCGTTCTGTTGCTGGCGGCGAAACCAGTCCAGGGTGAGGCGCACACCCTCTTCAAGAGGTATTTGACAGGCCCAGCCGGGGATGATCCTCCGCGCTAGGGTTAAGTCCGGACAGCGGTTCGTCGGATCTTGGGGAATCGGATCAACATGCACGATTTTGGTGCCTGGCACCAAGCCAGCGACGTAACGGGCAACATCGACAACGGAAATCTCACGATCGTTTCCGATGTTCAGGGGACCAATATAACCATGCTCCTTCCCCCAGAAGAATTGTTCTAGGCCGTCCACGATATCGCTGACGTATCCCCAACTCCGCGACTGCAAGCCGTCGCCAAAAACGATTATAGGTTTGCCGAACAGCGCATTCGTGATGAAATTTGATACTGCACGTCCATCGTCAGGTCGTGTCCTAGGTCCGTAGACGTTGAACAATCTTGCAACTCGAATGTCGAGCCCGCTCAATCGGTTACTCTCAAAAAGCAGGGCCTCGGCGCAACGCTTACCTTCGTCATACGATGAACGCGGCCCGGTGCAATCAACGGAGCCCCTATAAGTTTCCGGTTGCGGCGTTACCAGCGGATCGCCGTAAACCTCAGACGTGGACGTGAAACAGAAGCGGCCCCCGGCGCGAAGAAGGGTCAGAAGCCGCATAGTTCCTATTACGTTGGCCGAGATGGTTCGTACCGGATCTTGCATATACCAGGGAGGCGAAGCAGGCGAGGCGAGATGATAGATCTCGTCAAAAAGGCTCCCCTGCTGAAAATCTTCAACAGCCACATCTATCACGACCAAGCGAGGGTCGGCGATATGATCCAGATTGGCACGCGTACCAGTCCAGAAATTGTCAACAGCAACAATTCGATTGATTTCTTGCCTTAACAACAGTCGATCAACCAGGTGGGATCCGATGAACCCGGCTGCTCCCGCGACAAGAACACTTTTCATTTCCGACCCAAAGCTTTGCAGCTTGCTCAGGAGCTATGAACGCTGACTCGTCAAGCCGTCTGAATTTCCAATGAGATGTCACTCCCTCCACGCAATGATGGTTCGCGCAACGCGCATCGCCCGAACAACCCTAATCCGCGCAAATAGTACCACCCCATTGGACAATGGCACATCTTAAGGACCCTGTCACCAGCGGTGCAGTGCATACACTACACTGTAAAAACGACAGATTTCTGTAGCCTGACTATCTTCGATGGGCATAACATCACCACAAGTTCAATGGGAAATGTATCCTCGACAAACCCAGCACAGGTGGGAGAGTAGCGGTAGAAACTCAGACGGCCCGGGCAGGTGTTCGTTCGCATCCGGATCGAACGTAAAGTCCGTGTGCGAGAAATGCCCTCCTTCTTATCGAACAACGGGGATATGTGGCGCGATCTCGCGCCCCCGGAGGATCTGGTCGAGCATTAAGGGCGGCTGCTTGCGCTCTCGAATGGTGAGGTTCGTGGAACGGCAGGCACCATCAAAAGTGCTGATTGCACTGCGCGGAAATGTAGGCCTCAATGGGGCTGTCAAGGGAGGCGGACGCCATCATCGTGTCAGATCGGACAGGCGCGCAATCAGCTGTCGTGACAATCATCGATCCGTCCCGCAAGCGAGGACTGTTCGAACCTTCCGAGCTTTGGCGATATCGGGAAGTTGTGTTCTTCCTGGCCTGGCGTGATTTCAAGGTCAAATACCGGCAGACTTATCTGGGCATCCTTTGGGCAATGCTGCAGCCGCTCGTTGCTATGTCGGTCTTCAGCATCTTCTTCGGCAAGCTCGCAGGCATTTCGTCCAACGGCGCGCCATACCCGCTATTTGTTCTGTGTGGGCTTGTGCCATGGAGTTTTTTTTCGCGAGCCGTCGCCAGCATGACGGGCAGCCTCGTCAGAAACCAGGAACTGGTGAAACGCGTCTATTTCCCGCGTCTGATCATTCCCATCTCCACGATGGCCTCATGCCTGACCGATATGCTCGTCGGCTTCGCTCTTTTGTTCGCCGCCATGCTGGCATTCGGAAACTGGCCGGCACCACAAGCAGTCTTCTTGCCGCTGTTCGTGCTCGTAATGGCTGCGTCAGCGACTGGAGTGGGCGTGGCATTGTCGGCGATCAACGTTCGCTTTCGCGATGTGGGCTATCTGTTGCCGTTCAGCCTTCAGATACTTCTGTTCATGACCCCGATCGTCTATCCAGCCAATCTCGTCCCTCAATTGTGGCGGCCGCTTTATAGTCTGAACCCAATGGTTGGGACAGTCGAGGCCATCCGCTGGAGCGTGCTGGGCACGCCTGCGGACTGGCTCATGATCTCGATATCAACGCTCTCCTCGCTAGCCCTTCTCGTTGCCGGACTGACTATCTTCTCAAAATCCGAACGCGCGTTTCCGGACCTGATCTGAGTGATGACCGACATCGTGATCCAGGCTGCCAATCTCTCCAAGGCGTATAGACTTGGTGTGGCGAACAACAGCTTCCCCACGCTGCGAGACGCGCTCGCCAGCAAAAGGCGGGGTCTTCGCGGGGAGGCCGATACAAGCCACCGCAAAGGTGCGGACGAGCCGTTCTGGGCGTTGAAAAACGTCTCCTTCGAGGTGCACGCAGGCGAAGTCCTTGCCGTGATCGGTCCCAACGGTGCAGGAAAGAGCACCATTCTCAAGATACTGGCGAAGATCGTGGAGCCGACTTCCGGCCGCGCGACGATACATGGACGGCTGGGAGCTTTGCTGGAGGTCGGCACGGGGTTCCATGCCGAACTGACCGGCCGTGAGAACATTTATCTCAACGGGGCCATACTCGGCATGCGGCGCATCGAGATCAATTCCAAGCTTGACGAGATCGTGGATTTCTCCGGGGTCGAGCCGTTTCTCGATACGCCTGTCAAACGATACTCAAGCGGCATGTACTTGCGTCTGGCCTTCGCGATTGCCGCCCACGTCAATCCCGACATTCTGGTGGTCGATGAGGTCTTGGCCGTCGGCGATGCCACGTTCCAGAAGAAATGCATCGCCAAGGCAGCGAGCATCGCCGGGACAGGCCGCACCGTGCTGATCGTCAGTCACCAGATGCCGGTTCTGCAGCGACTTTGCACCCGCGCAATCCTTATCGACGGCGGGACGATCCAGGCGGACGGTCCGACTCAGGACGTGGTCCGGGATTATCTCCAGACGCTTGAGGCCCGCGCAGGAACCGATCTGAGTGTGCGATCCACGCGCACCGGGCGCGGCCGCCTCCGTGTGGTCGGCATCGAAGTTTTCAATGAAATGGGTCCCGTCGCGTCCGGGCAGCCGGCAACTTTTCGGCTTCAGGTTGATGGGCCGCGCGAAACATTGCAGTGCCTTGTGACTATCATTGATGATCTGGGGGATCCTGTGACCTCCTTTGATAGCCGGGAGCATTCCCTGCATGACCGTCACGGCGAAGTCTACACGGTACATGTGGACAGCCTTATGCTGAGACCAGGGCGCTACAGGATTGACGTAGCGCTGGTGGCGGACGACAGGGTGGTCGAAGACCATGTCGAGACGGCCGCTGTGTTCGATGTCATGCCCGGTTTGCTCGACGATCGACCGGTCAGCGCCCAGCCTGGCTTTGGCAATGTCAGCTTCCCGCATCGATGGGTGGTCAGGAAGTGACGCCTGTTTTCACCTGGCCACGTGCGCAAGCTGTCGCCAAACCCTGCGCCGCTGCTTTGCTGTCCACATCATGATCTTCAGGGCAAGCCGTTCGGCTTTGCTTCCGATCGTTGCAGGCGTGACATAGGGCGCGCGTGCCAGCCGCAGCGCCAATTGGAGGCGGAAATCCCGCGTTCCACTTTCCATCATATGCTCCGCGATCCAGTCCAGAAAAGCGGCGCGGGCGGGGTGTTTCCCCATCCGATCGTAGAGCCCTCGCTGAGTGGCAATCGCCGAGGCCGAACAGGAATGCTGCCGGTAACGTGCGAGAGTTACAGGAGTGATAAAGGCTGGGAATCGCAGGAATAGCTTCGCCCACAGAGCCTGGTCTTCATAGAGCTCAAAGTGCTCCTCAAAGCCACCAACCGTGCTAATCGCGCTTCTCCGCAAGAGCACGGAACAGGTGCACGGCACGTGGCCGTCCTGCATCAGCAGCAGCCGACCCAAAAGCCGGGGAGGCTGATGTAAGCGTGCGGCAAGTCCATCCGTCGGCTCGACCCAGTCGGAGCGCGCTCCATCCGGGTACCACCATTTGGTCGGCCCGAAAATCATTGCGGCATCCGGGTTGGCATCGGCTGCCGCCAGGACCGTCTGCAGCATATGCGGCTCGTACAAATCATCTGCATCCAGGAAGGCAAGCAAATCGCCGCAGCTGGCCGCTATTCCGGCGTTTCTCGCTGCCGCGGCGCCACGCTTGGATCCGGGAGGCCTGCGCAGCACCTTAATTCGAGGATCGATTGCCGCGGCATCATTGGCGATCCTGATACTGTCGTCCGTCGAATTGTCGTCAACCAGCAAGAGCTCCCAATCTGCAATCGTCTGGGCCCGGACGCTGGCGATCGCTTCACCCAGATTTGACGCCGCATTGAGGAAGGGGGTTATGATCGTCACCCGCGGCACGGAAGTCATCGCTGCAGCCGTCTTACGATGCTTCGCTTGCTCGTCTTCCAGGTTTCGCGCGCGAGCACTTTCCAGATTGCGGAACGAATGCGGAAGGAGGCGCCCTGATCCGCCATCACCCCATTCAGCCATCTGAGAAACGTGATACGCGCGGCTTCGTCAGCGCCTGCCCTGGCAGAAGCGGCAGAGCAGCTTTCGACGTGCTGGCGGTATCTCGCCCAGGTCTGGCCGGACACGTAGACGGGCGCGAATGCGAGCGCCTTCGCAAAGAAGGTCTGGTCTTCGAACATCAGGCGGAAGCTGTTCTCGAATCCCCCGAGCGTTGCCAACAAACTTGAACGCATCAGGGCGTTGCAAGTTGTCGGCGTCTGGGCTTGGTTCTGCAGCAGCAGTTCCAGCAGCACGGGCGGATCGTATCGGGCGTTCGGTTCGACTCCGAGCGGGTAATAGTAGTCCGCACGACCAGCAAGCTTTGCCCAGCTATGCCAGATCAACGTCCGGCCGTAGATTAGACCGAGCGTCGGATCGTTTTCCATGATGGAGACTTGTTCGGACAGCTTTTCGGGCAGCCATGTATCGTCTGCATCGAGAAACGCGACATAGGCGCCCCGCGCCTCGGCCAGCCCGCGGTTGCGCGACGCGCTAATACCATGATTGCCCTTGTCGGGATGGGAGAGTAGTCGCACCTTGCCTGGCAAGCGCTGCGCATAGTCGCGCACGATGACAGATGACCGGTCCGTCGAGCCATCGTCGACGACGAGGAGTTCCCAGTCGGTGAAGCTTTGACCTACAACGCTGTCAATAGCTTCTCGGAGATATTTCTCGCCGTTGAACACGACGATGATTCCCGTGACGCGCGGTTCTCGGCATGCATGGTCAGCCATGGCAAAGGACCGAGCGCCGGAACTCTATCTCACCCCAATCAGCGACCGTGACCCGCGGCAGTCGGAAAGGGTCGACCCTGAGCCCAGCTTCACGCGGCAGGGTGGTTACTGCATAGTCCATGCCAGCAGATCTTACCGCTTCGGCGGTGCTGTCGTCGAAGTCTCCGAAGGGGTATGCGAATCCCGCCACCCTCCGCCCTGTAATCTCTTCGCATTGTTGGCGGCTAGCAGAGATCTCGCGTTCAAGACTGTCCCGTTTCAGCAACGGCAGGGATGGATGCGTGCAGGTGTGGGCACCGATCGAAACGCCATCGGTGTCGGCGAGATGCCGCAGCTCCGAATGAGTCATGGCGCGGTCACGCCTTCGGGGGCTGGCGTCGGTTCCTGCCCATCTTGCCAGCTGCTGCAGCGCCCTCCTCCGTTCGTGAACTCTCAACGGCTTCAGCAGTGCGTGCAAGCCGAAATGGAGCGCCGTGCGGCTGATGACGAGATTCGATTTCGCGCGCGTGGCGTCCTCCGTCACGAGCCAATCATAGTTTCGGCCTGCGATCTGGATCGCGAGCCTCTCCGGGAGAGCAGGCGTTTCCAAAGTGATGCGCGACAGAATATCCCACCAGAACACTGAGGGGTCGCTGAGCGCGTGGGTAGTGACGAAGACGGTCACAGGAGCGTTCATGCGTAGCATGACCGGCACGGCATTTTGCACGACATCCGCATAACCGTCGTCAAAGGTAACTGCCGCGGCATTTCTCGCTGGCTTTCCGTCCCGAAGCCGTTGTGCCAGCCATTGCAGGGGAACAATATCGCGCGCCTTTGTCAGGATTTCGATTTGGCGTGCGAAATTTTGTGGCGAGACCGAGAGTTCCCAAGGATCGACGCGTGGTTCTCCGACGCGATGATACATCAGCACGAGCGGCCGGTTGTAACCGGCAAGCAATCGGCCCCGTCGCAGGAGCTTGCTAAGAGCTTCACGCACTGTCACGCCGCTCGTCGCCTGAAAGCGCGCGCGGCGACAATCACCGGGCAACATGGGTCATGCACATCGAGCATTGCCGAATTCAGCTCATGCTCCGCCAAGCCATAGAGAAACCCGGTAGCCGAATAGGCGTTTCCATAGTGGCGGACTTCGACATTCTCCACCCCGAACCTGTCTGAGAGAAGCCGGCCCAGCGCCGCCGGGGTTATCGACCAGAACCAGCTCTCGCCCCATTCTCCTCGGTCAATCGGGCTTACCCAAGGGACCGTGACCAGAAGCACGCCTCCCGGTTTCAGCATCCGCCATAGGGTTGCAACCGCGACAGGCATGTTGAAAAGGAGGTGCAGGGTCTGGGTGAGCACGATGCAGTCAAATGTCTCGAGCGGCAGGTCGTCGCCGTTGGCCAGATCGCCAACGAAGGTCGTCAGCGGGTGGCCTTCATATCGGTTTAGAACGTCGCTCCTGGCAACTCGACTGCCTCCGAAGCGGGTCGTATAGGCGTTGTCCCCGATCTCCAGAACCCTGCCGGATATGTTCAGCGAACATGATGCGAGGAAAGTCTCGACATAGCGGCGGTCCACTGGCTTGCCGCGATCAAAACCGAAATTTGTACTGAAGGGCAGCGGGCGGCTGAGGTCACCGAACCGGACGCCCGATCGGCGCCGACTTGACCAGCCCTTGAAACGCTGCCGCAGCATCATGGTGGTCTGCAATGGCGCTGCGAGCGAAACGGCAATGGTGTTCAGGAGCTGACCGCCGAGCGAAGAACGGGATCGAACCGCTGTACTAAGCTGTCCCAGTTGCATGTGCGCATAATAGCGTTTCCAATTTTCGACGCCCTGATGGTAGGCGGCCGTCCAGTCTGGATTGGTCCGCGCAAGATTCCTCTGCCGGCCAAGGACTTTGAGCGCCGCGCGCAACATCATCGGATTGCTGTTGGACATATTCGTTGCGTGCCTGCGGTAATCTGCGAGACACTCCGGGGTGCATGCGGCCTTGTTTGCCCGAGACAGGCGAAGGTAGACGTCGTAGTCCTCGCAAGCCCGCAGGGATCGGTCAAATCCGCCAGCGGCATCCAATGTGCTACGCCGATAGAGCACTGTCGCATGCATTCCAATCAGGTTGCCGGTCAAGAATCCGGCATACGGGTCCTCTCCCACCGGCCTCAGCGGAACTGAATTCCTGACTGCGCCGGCCTCATCGATGTAGCAATAGGCTCCATAGACCAAGGCGCAATCCGGACTGTCATGGAACAAAGCAAGATTGGTAGCGAGCGCCGTCGGGCGCAGCCTGTCATCGGCATCCAGGAACGCGATGAATTCGCCACGTGCTGCCTTCATTCCCGTATTGCGGGCAGCGGCTAAACCCTGGTTTTCTTGGCGGATGTAGTGGACGTCGACATACCGGCGAACAACATTTTCGGGATTGTCGAACGAACCATCGTCCACAACGATGATCTCATCGGGCCGCACGCTCTGGTTCCGGACACTGTCGATCGCTTCCGCGAGAAATCGAGCATGGTTATAGGTCGTAATGACAACCGAGACACAGGCTGGGGCGGGTCTGGCGGTCATCTTTCGCCCACTTGGCTCTGCGCAGTCGGGTAGCCGGCAAAGGTTAGCCATGCGACTGAGCGCCGACATGCCTCCTCGAAGCCGACCACCGGCTGGTATCCGAGCTCGCGCTCGGCCTTGGCCGACGGGAGTTTCACCCGACACCGGTGCAACAGCGCACGTTCTTCAGATACCTTGATCTTTGGAGCCATAGGTGGCCTCTGATCGAGCCCTGATTTCCGCCACTCGGCATAGCCTACCTTTAGTCCGCTACGAACGGGTCTCGGGAGGCTTCGGACAAGCCGCCGGTAAAGGTCGCCATCTCTCAGCCATTGTGTCCAGTTCGGCGCGAATGACAATGGCGCGGAAACCGAAATCGCAGCCAGGTCGAAGCCCAATGCCTCGGCGATCGGGCGGCAAAGATCTGCCCAACTTATCCTTTCGCGGTCCCCGACCAGATAGGTTCGCCCAGCCGCCTCGGGCACTTCGATGGCAAGCTTGATCGCATGAACGACATTGTCGACATAAGCGCTGTTGCAGATGCCATGGCCGCCATCCACCAGATAGGCAGAGCCGTCGAGGAGATCGTTGGCGAAGCCCCCCGTCCAGCTGGAGCGCGGGCCAAAGACAATTCCGGGCCGCAGCACCACCACCTGGACTGCACCGTCCCGTGACAATTCCCCGAGACGACGTTCAGCACGAACCTTGGCATTGTTGTACTCGACCGTCTGGCCGTCGTGCAGCGCGCTCGTTTCGTCCGTTCCGGGCGGCGGCGATTGGCCATGAACGGATGCGCTGCTGAGGTAGACCAGGCGAACGACGCCCGCAGCGGCGGCGGCACGATAGACAGGCTCGACGGCATCGACGATCGTGCGACTATCACCGGCAACTGCATGAACAACGGACTGACAGCCAAGAAGGGCCGCAGTAAGAGCCGGAACGTCATGCGCGTCCGCCACCCTTCCATCGATCGCAAAGCGGGACAGGCTGGCGAAAGCACTTGGCCTGCGAACGATCGGCCTCACCTCAGCCCAGCCGGAAAGATGCAGCAACTCCACTGTCCGGCAACCTATGAAGCCGTTGGCGCCAAGCACGGCAACAGTGCCGGTCATTGTCTGGTCTCGGCGGAAGCAATGACGTGGCGAAAGTCTTCTGCTCCGAGCCAAGGCATGTCCAGCCGTTTCCGTCTGGCATAGCATTCCTCGATTCGCTTGAGCACGTTGCGCCCCGCTGTGGCTGACCCGGAAAGGAGGGTTCCATTTCGGACCGTGTCGACCAAGTCCGAAATCTGATCGCAGAACGCGTCGACGAAATCGCGCGACCGGTCGTCGGTGTCGGTGAAGGAGGCGGTGGCTGCCGTGCGGCATCCTTTCAAGGCGATCTCTACAAGCTCAGTCTCATTGACTGCCCAAGAAATCGAGCCACGTTCGCCCTCAAGACGGTAAAGGTTGGGACGAGCCCAATCACGGCTCAGCCGGACCGTTGCCTCGAAGCCGCCAAAACCTAACCGGACAAGGCAGTTCGCCTCGACGCCGCCCATTGCGTCATCGGCGTAGTGGATTTCATGGGGCTCTCCGAACCACCAGGTCAGGAGGTCAAGGCAATGCGTGCCTATGTCCTGAAGCACGCCACCGCCGGATTCCGCGCGGCTGAAATAGCTCGTCGAAGCGACAGGCCACTGGAAAGGGCCACCCTCAAAACAACAGACACCTTGAATTTTTCCGATCAATCCGCCCTCGACCATGGCCTTTATCGATCGGGTGGCAGGGAACTGCCTTCTGACGAGGCCTGTTGCCACATGCAGATTGTTGGCTGCCGCTACCGCGAGGATAAGGTCCGCGTCGGAGCTGCTCGTGGCCATCGGCTTCTCGCATAGAACATGCATGCCGGCCCGCAACGCCTGCATCGACTGATCAAGATGGTATCGAGGCGGGGAAGCGATGATCGCCACATCGGCGCCCACAGCCAGAAGGCCGTCGAAACTGGCTGCAACCTTCGCTCCGGGCAGCCGCGCCTGTACGACCGCGGCGGATTTCGCTTCGGGATCAAAGATGGCTGCGACTGCGATCTGGCCTCTGCCTTGAAGGCGCGACAGCGCTTCCGCATAGTAGAGCTTCGTGACGGCGCCACATCCGGCCAAAACGAGACGGACAGGCTCACCTTGCCGCAGCCGTGCCGGCTGCCGTTGCACAGTTTCAATTTGGGCGGACAATCTCGCCTCCCTGCTTCGCAACGAGCCGCAGCATACGTCCAATTGTCTTGAGCGACGGATCGAGGTGGAAGGCTTCACTCATTTGCGCGAGGCATCCAGCCCAATCACCAGAGCCAAGCAGTCGCCGTCCGGTTTCGAGAGCGCTTTGCGAATAAGTCCGCCGAGCCGATGCGGCGACATCGTCCGCGAGTTCGCTTGGAAGATAGCTCTTGAAAATATCAATCGCCATTCGCGTGTAGGCCATGTCCGCGGCATTCCGGATATGGCGCCCTGTGTTCGATTGCGGGTGCATCCGATAAAGCGCAAGGGCTTGCGGTTCGTACCAGACAGGAAAACGAGAAGCGATGCGTATCCACATCTCCCAGTCTTCGCTGCATTTCAGCCGCCGGTCGAAGCCGCCGAGTTCTTCGTAGACCGCGCGTCGGACCGCGATGGACGGCGTCATGATGCGCTGTTCGAGCGCCAATCGGACCACCGCATTCTCAAGCCTTCCGGAGATTGACTGCATTGCAGGTTCGATCGACAACTGCTGTCCGTGGGCGTCCATGAAGACCGTCCGGCAGAACGCCGCTCCTACTCTCGGATCCGCATCGAAACCCCGACCGAGCAATTCGTAAAATTCTGGTCGGACGGCATCGTCGCCGTGCAGGAGATGGACAAGTTCCCCCTGGGCTCGGCTCAGACAGGTATGGAAGTTGCCGATGTGGCCGAGGTTTTGCGGCTGGCGGAAAAAGCCGACACGCCTTCCCCCGATTTCGTTCACGACTTTTTCCGGATCGTCGGACGAACAATCGTCAACCACTTCGATCTGCATATGAGCCGGGTCAGGGGCTTGCGCGAGCACGCTTTGCAGCGTTGAGGCAAGAAAGCGGGCGCTATTATAGACGGGGATCATCACCGACCACTTCGGACGAACAGCCGCCTGTGGCAATGACGGGACCGGATCGCGATTCTCGAAGTTGCGGAAAGCCGTCATCTCCCGAGCACCGAGGATTTCAGCAGGAGCAGTGCCAACCGCGCGATATCGCGTTTCGGCACGTTGTTTCCGCCAGTGCCGCTTCGCAGCAATCGTAGGAAGCACGATCTGGCCGACGGCAAGTCACCTCCGTTCAGATACTGCTTCGACCATTCGTAAAAGTAGCGGGAACAGCCGCCACGGGCAAACTGTGCCCCACGGGCATCCATGACATTCGCCATTCGCCGGTAGAATCCCTCGATCGCATCAAGCCTGAGCGGGCTTGGCAGCGCCGATACAAGCCCACCCGGGTGCAGACGATAGATACCCGCCACCTCGTCGACAAAGGCGAGGTCTGCTGTCTTTGCGCAATGCACATACAGCGGCCAATCAGTAATCGGAAAGAAATCTGCATACCAAGACGGTACATCCCGAACGCACGCGGTTCGCATCATACCGCCGCAAGTGGCGAAGGGATTGCCTTCCCAAATTTCCCTTTGTGTGATTAAGGGCTTCTGATCCCGTGGCGTCCACCGCCGCGACGTGATCTCGTCGCCGTGCGCCACGAGCGCATTGTAAAATATGGCCGAGAGCTCAGGATGCGCGTCAAGATGGGCCACCTGATCTCGCAGCTTGGTCTTGGATGTCCACAGGTCGTCGCCATCAAGGATCGAGACATAGCGCCCGCGCGCAACCCGGAGTCCTCTCGCAACGACCTCGTTGGATCTCAAATTGCTGCCAGAATAGATCGCCGATAGTCTTTCGGGATAATCGGATACATACCGCTCCACGATCTCCCGGGTACCGTCCGTCGAAAAATCTTCGCTGATCAGGATCTCGACACCGGATTCCGTATCTTGCATGAGAACGCTGTCGATCGCTGCCGCTACGTAGCGAGCGTGATTGTAGGTGACAATGAGCACGGTCACACTGACCGTCGGTTCATTCACTGTCCGCTCAAAAGTGCATTCTGCCGTCTGAGCCAAATTGCGGCCCGACGACATCTGCTCTTCCGACAGCAGCAGCTTCTTCATTCCAAGCCTCTAAGGAGAAACGGGCTGTCTGAGCCGCTGCCCTCTTGGGGCATTGCAAAGGTTCCTCGTTCGGGATGCTGCGCCAAATAGCCTCCGCAGGGTCCAAGTTTGCTGTCCATTGCAGCCAGATTGTTGAGCAAGGCACGGTAATCGGTATTCTCGCCGCGATCGAAAAGCTCATCGACAGCGTAGTCCCAGAACGGTTTCCCGATCCCCGAGCTGCGGCCTTCGCGTTCCAGTTTGGTTCCTTGTTTCGCCTTGCGCCGGAAAATGGCAAGCGTCGCACCGACGACTTTCGCGAACTGCGAGGGCGATCGCCAGAGCACTCTGGCGAAGTTCATGCCGACGGCAGCAAAGCGGCGCCTTTTAAGCCCGAGCCTGGCGATCTCGACATCGTTACGGAACATCACATCCGATAGGATCGGGCTCACCATCTCGCTGCAGCGAGCAAAGAGGCTCTCGAGCACCATCCGACGCGAGATGAGCATTCGGACGAAATCTTGCGACATGGCTCCTGGCGTTCGGCGGTATCCGACCAAGTGCTCCTTGACGACATCGAATCGGTATTTCGAGGCGATACTCAATTGGAGGAAGAAGTCCTCACAACCCTCCGCACCGTTTTCGCGCAGTCGCGAGGAATAGCCACCCATTTCGAGTAAGACATCGCGCCGGAACATTGCCGAACTTCCGTGACCGATAAAGTTCTGTCCGAGATGCTGCATGAATACCCATCCGTGCGGGTGCATGCGCTTAGGCGTAATGATCGCCTTATCATCGGCATCAATCGTCCGGTAAAGCGTATAGACAAGCCCAACATCATTGCCTGCTGCAGCGAAAACACGCAGCTGCTTTTCGAGTTTGGTTGGGTGCCAGAGATCGTCGGCGTCTATAGGTGCTATATAGATACCCTTGCTTGCACGTATCCCCGTATTCCGCGCCGACGCGACGCCACTGTTCTTCTGTTGGAGCAGCTTGATACGCGGGTCGTCATTGGATAGTCGGCGGACGATTGATGCAGTTTCATCAGTCGAACCGTCATCAACGACTATTATTTCGATGTTTCTGTAGGTCTGGTTTATCACCGACGCCAAGGTGCGTTCGATAAATTGTTCTGCGTTGTAGGCAGGGATAATGACAGCCACAAATGCGTGAGTAGGACATTGTGAGTTGCTCGTAGAACAACTCCCCTTGGTGCGGCCACTTCCCTTCACTGTCACCCGGCCTCTGAGCCCTGCATGTACTGCTAAACGGCCGCTGTCCGGCTCACTAACATTTGGGGCCACGCACACTGGACGGCCCTCGCGCGGCCTTCTTAGGTGGCCGATCCATTCTCCTTGTGCGACAGCCCATAGCGTATTTTCCTTTCGCCCCTGGCGGACTTGGTGTTCGAAAACTCACGCAATAGCCACGCCGCCCCCTGCCTAAGTGACCCGAAATGATCTCGCCCGTGCGTAGAGCTGCACACGCAGAGTGGCGGATCCGAGAGTATCTGCCGTTCCTGCAATCTATGCTCCTGGATGGCGAGTAGATAGATCGTCAAAAGCGGTACCCGTTAAGGACAATTCGCGACCGTTTCGGGATGCCCCGAGAATAAACGGTCTCTTTGCTGAGCGCGTTCACGAATGTCACGAGCTGACTGAATCGCACCCAAGGCTGCGGAAATTCGCGTTCCATCTGGAGTTCGCCCCTGGGACCGGACAAATTGAACAGCAGAATTGACTTGGAAGCCGGGCTTTCGAAGGATGGAAGCGATGGTGACTTATCGCACGCACAGCATCGAGTTCAAACGTCAAGTAGTGCAGGAGTTCCTCTCTGGCGAGACGCTGCATGGTCTCGCCAGGCGGCACGAACTGCCGCGTAAACCTGATCCGCATCTGGGTCCTGAATTACGAGGCCGGCTCCTTCGACGAGACGTGGCGGCGGCTGACACGATGCAGACGTATGAGCGCGGATCGCAGCCTTGGAGCGGCTGGTAGGCCGACAAGCCTTGGATCGAGTTTCCAAAGGGCTCTGAAAAGCGTGCCACGTCCCAGAGGCGGGACTACATCTGCCTTCGGCGGCAGGACCTCGCCGTATATGTCACGACCTTTGCCGGGAAGAATGCTTGCGAATCGCTGCTGAGATCGCCGCCAGGCCACCCCGCAGTTCGTCCTCAAGAGGATAGAGGAAGCCGATACGCATGTGGTTGCGCGGCATCTCGAACCAGTGGCCCGGACCGACATAGGTGCCATAGCTTTCCAGCAGGTCGGCGTAAAAGTCGTCGAAATCGAATCCCGGACCATGACGGAAACGGGGGAAGCAGACCACGCCGCCCTGGGGCTCGACCCATTCGATCAGCTCGTCGCTCTCAATCCAATCGCGCATGATGGCAAGGCGTCCGGCCAGCACTGGCGCCTGCGCGGCGAGGAAGGCGTCGCGGCCTTCCAGGATGCGGGCGCCGATCCACTCGTCGACGACGCTGCCGCAGATGCCGATCTGCTCCTTCGCCGCCAGGAAGCGCTCCATCAAGTGCACGTCGCGCGTCATGATCCAGCCCACGCGGATGCCCGGCGCGCCGTAAGCCTTGGACAGCGAAGCCACACTGATCGCGGCGGGGCTGAGCGAGGCGGCGGGGGGCAGCATCTCGCCATGGGTCAGGTCGCGGTAGGTTTCGTCCACCAGTAGCCTGCATCCCGCCTTTTCGACCAAGGCGATCAGCGCATCAAGTTGAGGGCGGCCGATCATCGTACCGGTCGGGTTATGCGGGCAGGTGATGCTGACATAGCGGGTGTTCGGGCGCAGCGCGCTCGCGACGGCATCGATGTCGAGGCCGAACCGATTGTCGAAATTGAGGTCGATAAAAGTGATGCCGCAGCCGATGGCGCGCGGCGTCTCGATATTAGTGGCATAGTTCGGCCGCACCACGACAAGATGGTCGTCGCGCGATAGAAGCGTGGTGGCGATGATGAACAGCGCGCCGGCCGCGCCGGCGGCCACCAAAACGTCGTTGGGACCGAGGCCCTTGCCCTGCGCGGCTACCAACGCCCGAAGCTCAGGGTCGCCGCGATGCTCACCATAGGGCAGCAGCAGGTCAGGGACGGAGAGATGGAAATCGGACAGCTTACGGTCTCGTACGGAGCTTTCCGACAGGTTGAAGCGAATGCGGTCATAGCCGTATTCCTCCGGTGATTCCTTCTCGATCACCATGCGTGCGTAGTCCATGCTTTCCCCCGTCAGGCTGCCAGCCGGGCGACGGCCAAAACGGCCTGGTCGACCTCGTCTGCTGTGGTGTAATGCGATAGGCCGAGCCGAGCGACTCCGCCTTGCTCGCGCAGACCGAGCAGGCCGGAGGCTTCATAAGCGTAGAAATCGCCGGCCCAGCCGAAGATGTTTTCGCCCGCCAGCGCGGCTGCGATCTCCTGCGGCGACCTCTTGGCCAGCCGGAAGCTGAAGGTGGGCACACGGGCGTCCAGCCGGTTGCGGCTGGCGATGCCGCAGAGCTTGAAACCGGGAATGCCGGCAACACCCGCCAGGAACCGGTCCATCAGTCCGGCTTCGTAGTCGGTCGCCGCCTCCAATCCCGCCACGATGCGCTGGCGCAGCGGCGCGGCAACGTCGACGCCGGCGCACTGCTCGCCGAGCCAAGCGATGTGCTCGATCGCCGCCTGCGTGCCGGCCTGCGCCTCGAAGGAGGGAGTGCCGGGGGTGTGGCGCCACGGCATGTCGAAGGAGGCGGGCCGCACCTTGAGCGGCGTGAGCCGGTCGCGCAGCTCCGGCCGTATATACATGACCCCGGCGTGCGGACCGAAGAACTTGTAGGCAGAGCATGCGAGCAGGTCGCAGCCGATCGCCGACACGTCGAGGGCCAAATGCGGCGCCGACTGCACGGCATCGACCATGGTGACGGCGCCGGCAGCTTTACCAGCAGCCACGATACGGGCAACGTCGTTGACGGTGCCGAAGATGTTGCTCGCGTGATTGCAGGCAATCAGACGCGTGCGTGGGCCGATCAGTTCGTCCAGCATGTCGTAGCGATATTCGAAGGTTTCAGTATCGAACTCGAGCCAGCGGACGGTGACGCCACGTTCCTCGGCTGCGATGATCCACGGGCCGACATTGCCATCATGGTCCATGCGGGTAAGCACGATCTCGTCGCCCGGTTTCCAGTCGCGTGCCACCATGCGCGAAAAATGGAAGATCAGCGAGGTGCTGTTGAGGCCGAAGACGATCTCGTCCGGCTGTGCGCCGAGCAAGGCGGCCGCCGCTGCATGCGCTCCCACCAAGATGCGGTCGCTATCACGCGAGGTGTGGAAGGCACCGCCCTCGTTGGCGCAGCTTCGCAGCATCACCTCGCTCATGCGCTCGACCACGCGTGCCGGTACTTGCGAGCCGCCCGGCGCGTCGAGATAGATACGTGGCTTGCCGTCGTCGGTGATCGCCAGCGCCGGGAAGGCCCCGCGCACCGCCTCGATGTCCCATCGTCCAGTCGTCATGGAATTCCCTTTCAGGTCGGTCGCACCGCCGCGATCGCGGCCGTCAGTTCGTCGTAGTCGAAATTCCCGCCGCACAGCACGATCGCATTGACTTGGCCGCGGTACCGTTCCGGGTGCTTCATCAGCCCTGCCAGCGCTAGGCCGGCTGCACCCTCGACCAATAGATGCTCTTCGATCGCGAGACGGGCGAGCGCGCCGGCGATCTCGGCTTCGGAACAGATGACCACATCGTCGACGACCGACCGGGCGAGGCCGAGCGTGACTGAATCCTCATCCATGCCGCCGGCGACGCCGTCGGCCAACGTCGGCAAGTGCTCGACATCGATCACCTTGCCCGCTTCCATCGACGCTGCCAGCGCCATGCTGTTGGCGGCCGCGCAGCCGATGATCCGCGTGCGCGGACTGAAGGCCTTCATCACGGCGCCGATGCCGCCGATCAACCCGCCGCCGCCCATGGCGATGAAGACATTGTCGATATGCGAATGCTCTTCCAGCAGTTCGAGCCCGATCGTGCCCTGGCCAGCAACAACATCGGGATCGTTGTACGGAGATACGTAGACGAGTCCCTTCTCCTCGCCCAGGCGGCGCGCGTGCGCCTCGGACTGGCCGCTTTCGTCGCCATGCAGGATCACGTCGACGCCAAAGGACCGTATGCGCGCCAGTTTGGCCTTCGTGACATTGTGCGGAAGCACGACCGACAATTTTCGGAACAGGCGCGACGCCGCGAAGCTGGAGGCTATGCCGTGGTTGCCGGACGAGGCGGTGACGAACGGCCGGCCCCCGGTCGCATCGTCCATCGCGGTCAGCTTCGAGAAGGCGCCTCGCGCCTTGAAGGAGTTGGTGAACTGGAAATTTTCGCATTTGAACAAAACGGTGCTACCGATCGCGTCGCCGACGGCGGACGCGCCCAGCAGCGACGTCTTCGCGATATGACCGCGGATGCGGGCATGCGCCCGCACGGAACGCGCGGCAGCGGCGGCGATGTCACCTTCGTTCGACATGGTTCTGTCCTGGGTCAAGAGTTTGCGGCTGTGCCGGCGCTCGCGAGGATGGCGCTGGCGATTGCCGCGTCCTCTGCGCCGAGGCCGGTCAGGTCGGCGATGCTGATGTCGCCAGGCTTGCGCGTCAATGAGCCAGTCCGCAGCGATACGCCGATCTCACCGATCCGCTCTGGCTCGACGAGGCCGGCCGCGATGGCATGAGCGAACTCGCCATGGTCGATGCTCTGCAGGGCCGAATCGGCGAGCAACGTGTCGGCGCGCGCGACCAACGTATTCTCCAATTCCTGTTTGCCGGGCGCATCGGCTCCGACGGCTGTAATGTGCGTGCCGGGCGCGATCCATTCAGCGCGCACCAGCGGCGCGGTCGCGGGCGTCGTGGTGACAATCACTTGTGAATCGGAACAAAGGCCGGCGAGCGAGCCGACTGGCGATACCTGGAGGCCAAGGTCGGCCACGTCGGCGGCGAAGCGTCCCGCCGCCGCTGGGGAGCGGCCCCATACCGCGACCGAAAGCGGCTCGCCGTGAGCCAGCGCTCGCAGCGCGCGTAACTGCATGCGTGCCTGGGTTCCGGTGCCGACGATGCCGAGGCGCGTCGCGCCCTTGGGCCAGCACAGCCGGGTCGCCAGCGCGCCGGCATAGCCAGTGCGCCAGTCGGTCAGCATGCCTTGGTCGAACAGCAGCGCTACCGGTTCGCCTGTCGTGGCCGACAGCGCCACCATCATGCCGTTGCCGCTTGGAAGGCCCTTGGTCGGATTGTCGTAGAACCCAGTCGCGACTTTGACGACGAAGATCGACGCGCCCGATACATGGGCGCATTTCACATGGCAATCGCCGTTCGCCGCCGCGAATCCCATGTGGACGACGGGCGGCTGCTGGACTGCCCCGGCGCTGTAGGCGACGAGGCTTTCGCGAACGGCCGCAATACCGGCGGCGTGGTCGAGCCGCCGCAGGATCTCCGCTCGGTCGAGGATGAGCGGCATGTTTGCGGCTGGCCTAGCCATGGTCGTTCCGTTCAGGCCGCCGAGCGGGCAAGGCCGCGCAGGAAGAGCTGCACACGTTCCAACCCGCCTTCCAGGACATGCGCCGGCGCGCCGATGCCGACGCGGAAATAGCCGTCCATGCCGTAGACGTCGCCCGGCGCGACAAGCACGCCCTGCTCGTCCTTGACGCGATGCGCCAGCTCGGTCGAATTTATCGGCAAGTGATAGCGCACGAATGCCATGCCGCCTGCCTGCGGCGGCGCCAGCGAGACCAGCCCCTCGTTGGCGCGGACCCAGCGCACCATCATGTCGACATTGCGTGACAGGAGGTCCCGGCTGCGGTCGAGGATCGCCTTGCGGCGCGCCGGCTGCAACACCATCGACGCGACCAGTTCGCTGACCGCGCCGGTAGTGATGGAGGTATAGTCCTTGCGCTGCCAGGAGGCATAGATCTCGGCAGCGGGGCCGACCAGCCAGCCGATGCGCAGGCCCGGCATCGCCATCGCCTTCGACAAGCCGCTGGTGACGATGGCTTTCTCATAAAGGTCGACGCTGCTCGGCGGCTCGAGGGTACCGTATTCGGCTCCCTTGTAGACCTCGTCCGTATGTAGCCAGATGCCGTTGGTGCGTGCGATGGCCACAATTTCCCCGAGCAGGTCCGCCGGCACCACGCGTCCGGTCGGATTGTTGGGCGTGCAGAGCGTGATGACCTTGGTGCGGGGCGAAATCGCCGCGCGGATGTCGGCCGGATCGGGCAGCCAGCCCAGTTCCTCGCGCAGCGGCACATCACGTACCACCGCGCCGAGCGCCTTCGCCCATCCCCTGATCTGCAGGTAGTTGGGGACGACGACGATGATCTCGTCGCCCGGCTCCAGCAGCGTCATCGCCATCAGAAAATTGGCTTCGGCCGAGCCGTTGGTGACCATCACCTCGTCGACCGTACGATTCTTGTATGTGGCCGCGATCGCCTCGCGAAGGACGACGGCACCGTTCGTCCAGCCGTAACCGAGTTCGGCGGCAAGCACCTTTTCGCGTTCCTCCGGGCTCAGCAGTTCGTTGAGCGAATAGGGGTGTACCCCGCTATCGGAGAGGTTGTACTCGACGATGTTCTCGTAGAGCGACTGGATGCGTTCGAGGGTGAATTCTTCGATCTGCATGTGTGTACGATTCCTCTTCTTCAGGAAGCCGCGCGGGCCGGTGAGGTCGCGTTGGCCAGGATGCCTAGCACAGTTCTGTGCAACTCAGGTGTGGCGCTGGCCACGACGGAACGGCGGCCGGAACGGATCGTCAGCTCGCCGCCCTGCCAGTCGGTCATGACGCCACCGGCGTTACGCACGATCGGGATCAGCGCGCAATAATCGAAGGCGTCCAGCCCCCCGTCCACATTGATGTCCAGCGCGCCGTCGGCGACGCGGCCATAGGCATGGCAACCGCCGCCATAGACGCTCCAGCGCACCTGGCGGCGCAGCCTCTTGTAGGCGGCCGTATCCTTGTCGTCGAAGGATTCCGGGTTGCCGTTGCCGACAAGGGCCTCGCTAAGGTCCTGGCAGGCGCGCGTGCGTACGGGCTTGCCGTTGAGGGTGGTCGGCGAACCGTCGGCGCCCAGCCAGCGCTCGTTGGTGACGGGATTGTCGATGACCCCGAGCATGGGAACGCCGTTGCGGGCCAGCGCGATCAGCGTGCCGAAGGTCGGAATGCCGGTGATGAAGGCTTTGGTGCCGTCGATCGGATCGATGACCCAGACCCATTCCGCGTCGAGGCCGACGGACCCAAATTCCTCGCCGAGGATGCCGTGGTCGGGATACGCCTCCTGGATGCGCGCGCGCAGCCTCTCCTCGACCTCCCGGTCTACCGCGGTGACAGGGCTTGCATCGCCCTTGGAAACGAAGCCGTGTTGCTCGCTGAGCGCTTCCTGGATTGTCGCCCGGCTGACGTCTGCCAGCGAACCGGCGAAAGCCGTAAAGGTCTTGGGGTCAGATGCCGGCATTGTCGGCTCCCTCTATGAGTGGGGTTGCGGGTTCGTCCAGAGGACGCGTGTGTCGTGAAAGCCTGTATTCGAGGGCGCGCAACGCCGTGGTGAGCACGTAGGTAATGGTGAGGTAGATAAGCGCCGCGGTGATGAAGAGCTCATAGGGCGCGAAGGTGCGGGCGACGATCGTGTTGGCGGCGCCGGTCAGCTCCATGACGGTGATGGTCGAGGCGAGTGATGTGGATTTCAGCATGCTGACCACCTCGTTGCCGTAAGCCGGCAGGGCGATGCGGAAGGCGCCCGGCAGGATGATCGTGCGGTAGGTCAACGCCGTCGACATGCCGCAGGCACGCGCCGCCTCGATCTCACCGGCTGGCACCGCCTCGATGGCGCCGCGCAGGATGTAGGCGGTGTAGGCGGCCGTGTTCAGGCTGAAGGTCAGAATGGCGCACACCCAGGCCTGGCGCAGATATGGCCACAGAAAGCTGTCGCGAACGACCTCGAGCTGGGCGAGACCGTAATAGACAAGGAAGATCTGGACCAGGAGCGGCGTGCCGCGGAAGAAGTAGATGTACCAGTGCAGCAGGAGGCGCACCGGCGCCGGGCCGCTGACGCGCAGGATGGCGACGGGAAGTGCCACCGCCATGCCGCAGAAGAGTGAGGCGACGAGCAGTTCGATCGTCGTGACGGTGGCCGACAGCAGCGCCGGCAGGCTCTCGACCATAAGCTCGAAGTTCATCGCGCCAGCTTCCTCTCGCCGCGCGTCGCACGCCGTTCCAGCGCGTCGACAATCGAGGTGTTCAGTATGGTGAGCAGGAGGTAGATCAGCGCCGCGGCGAGGTAGAAGCGGAAGGGTTCGCCATTGACCTGCGTCGCCATGGTGGAGATGCGCATCAGCTCCTCCAGCCCGACGATGGAGATAAGCGACGTGTCCTTGATGAGCGAGATCCAGTTGTTGCCGAGGCCGGGCAGCGCGTAGCGCCACATCAGCGGCAGGCGGATGTGGATGAAGCTGGTCGCGGCCGACATGCCGAAGGCATCTGCCGCCTCGATCTCGCCCTTGGGAATGGCGAGATAGGCGCCGCGCAGCACCTCGGCCGCGTAGCCGCCGAAGACCAGGCTGAGCGCGAAGACGCCGGCCGGCATCGCCGGCACTTCGAGAAAGCGGATGCTGGGGTCAATCATCTTCGCCAAGCCGGTCAGGGCCACCGTGCCGCCGAAATAGGCGATGAGGATGATGAGGAGTTCGGGCGTGCCGCGCACGACCAGAGTGAAGCCCCGGCCGATGGCGCGCAGCACACAGTTCGAGGAGAGCTGTGCCAGCGCGCCGAGAATGCCCCAAACGAGGCCGACCGCCAGCGACAGCAGCGCGACCTCGACGGTGGTCATGAGCCCGCGCGCGACCTCCAAACCCCATCCCTGGAAAATGTCCATCTGCCGCTCCTGCGGTGGCAAGAAGAAAGACGCCGGCCATCGGGTGAAATGGCCGGCGATGAACCGTACGGCTCGGCCTAGTTCGATGCCGGCAGCACGCTGAACGACCAGTACTTGTCGTTGATGGTCTTGAACGTGCCGTCGTCGATCATGGCCTTCATCGCCTTGTCGAGCTCGTCGCGAAGGCCGGCATCGTCCTTGCGCATGCCGATGCCCACGCCTGGCCCGAAATACTTCACGTCCTTGATCTCCGGACCGATGAATTTGTAACCCTTGCCTCGGTCCTTGTTGAGGAAGTCGTTGGCGAGCTTGATCGGGCCGGCGAAGACGAGATCGGTCCGCTTCGAGGTCAGGTCGAGCAGCATGTTGTCGGCCGTGTCGTAGAGCTGGATCGTGGCCTCAGGAAAGTTGTCTCGCATGTAGTTCTCGTAAGTTGAGGCACGCTCGATCCCGATGGTCTTGCCCTTGAGACCATCGGGGTTGGGCTTGCCGTCGTCCGTCAGCGGCTTGGCATCGCTTCCGTCCGGACCGACGAACCGGGCGGTGGAGGAGCGGTACGGGATCGAAAAGTCGATGCTCTTCTTGCGCTCGTCGGTGATCGACATCGACGCGGCGAGAAGATCGAACTTGCCGGCGACAAGGCCCGGAATAAGCGAATCGAAAGGCATGCAGACAAAGGAGGCGTCGGCGCCGAGGCGCTTGACAACTTCCTTCGCGACATCGATGTCGAAGCCGCGCAACTCGCCGTTCGCGTCCTTGTAGTTGAACGGCGGGTATGTGCATTCACTGCCGACGCGCAGGTCGCGCGCCGAGACCTGCGTGGCGAAGGCGGCGAGGCCGGCCGCAAGCATCAAGACAAGTTTTTTCATCATGTTCCCCTGTTGTTTGTCCTGTTCAAAGAACGCGCTGCAGGAAGGCCCGGCAGCGCGCCGATTGCGGATCGCCGAGAACCTGTCCCGGCGGGCCACGCTCCTCCACCATGCCCTGGTGGAGAAAGAGCACCTCGCGCGAGATCTCGCGCGCGAAACCTATTTCATGGGTGACGACGATCATCGTGCGTCCTTCTTCGGCGAGCGTGCGCATGACCGAGAGCACCTCGCCGACCAGTTCCGGGTCGAGCGCGGAGGTCGGCTCGTCGAACAGCATCAGCTTCGGCTCCATCGCCAGCGCGCGGGCGATGCCGACGCGCTGCTGCTGGCCGCCGGAAATATGCGCGGGGTAGTGGTCGCGCTTCTCGAACAGCCCGACCTTGGCGAGATAGGCCCCGGCTCGCTGCCGGGCCTCCTGTTTGGACAGGCCGAGCACCTTCATCGGTGCAAGCATCACGTTGTCGAGCACGGTGCGCTGGCTCCACAGATTGAAGCTCTGGAAGACCATGCCGATGCGGCTGCGGATGCGATTGATCTGGCGCGCATTCAGCTTCGCGCGCCCCGAACTGCGATCCAGCGTCAATTCCTCGCCTTCCACCGCGATCGTGCCGGCGTCGGGAATTTCCAGAAGATTCATGCAGCGCAGGAAGGTGCTCTTGCCCGACCCGCTGGCGCCGATCATGGTGATCACGTCATGGGCATGGGCGACCAGGTCGACGCCTTTCAAGACTTCCAGAGCGCCGAAGCTCTTACGGATGTTATTTGCCCGCAGGACGGTGTTTTGGTCCATGTCCACTTGGTGCCCTTGCCTCCCGATCGGCTGGACACGGAGATTGTCCCGGAAGCGCGGCTGCCCAAAGAGCCAATTTCGCCGACGGGCAGCGGACCAATTCCAGTCCCGTGGGCTGTGAATGCGTCGTCAACCGTGTTCGAGGATAGTCTGCGCGAGGATGTCGACGCAACGCGGGATGCGGCGGACCGACGTGTTGCCGAAGCCCAGCACAAGACCCCTCGGCTTGGTTTCCCGGCGTGCGTAGCGCGAGAGTGGTGGGCAGTCCAGCCCCTTCTGGAGCAGTGTTCGCGACACGGCCACGTCGTCAAACGGTTCGCGTGCGTGGACGGTCAGGTGCAGGCCGGCGTGAACGTCGGGAACGTCGAAGCCGTCTCGCAGCTTTGCGCGCAGGCATTGTGTCAGGCAGGCGGCGCGATCGCGGTAGATGGTGCGCATACGCCGAAGGTGCGAGGCGAGTCGCCCCTGGTCCATGAAGTCGGCGACCAGCGCCTGGTCCGGTAGCGGTGCGTAGAAGGAGAAAATACGCTGGGCGAGGGCGAACGCCTCGACCAGCGGCATCGGCGCGATCAAATAGGCGAGCCGCAGGCCGGGCGCCAGCATGCGGTTGAACGAGCCGGCATAGATGACCCGCCGCGGATCGCGCGCGTAGAGCGTCGTCTGCGCTTCGCCCGACCAGCGGATCTCGCTATTGGAATCATCCTCGAATATCCAGCCGGGCCGGTCCGCCGCCCAATCAAGCAGCTTTTGCCGGCGATCCGATGTCATCGTGCAGCCGAACGGCCATTGCTCGGTCGGGGAGACAACGGCCATACGCGCCTCTCGGACCATCACGCCGGCGGCTTCTGTATCGAAGCCTTGCCTGTCGAGCGGGGCGGGAACGGTGACAAGGCCGAAGGCTTCCAGCGTGGCGATCTCGGGCATGTGGCAAGGATCCTCGACCAGAACGGTGTCGCCGCGGTCGAGCAGAACATGAGACGCGAGAGCGGCCGCTTGCAGCGTATTGCCGATGACGATGATCTGTTCGGGACGACAGTTGATCGCTTTAGCCTCCGCCAGATAGCCCGCGATGCGGGTGGCCAGCAGTGGCGCGCCGCGCGAATAGTCATAGCCGGTGTGGGCGCTGGCGTGCTCGCGCCAGCGGCGGCTAGCGATCTGAGCGAACTCGTCATAGGGGAACTCGTTCAGCGCCGGCACGCCGGCGCTGAGATCGTAGGTCTCGATGCGTTCGGCTGGCAGGTTCATGTCGAGCAGCGCCTGGCCGCGGCGCGAGGGTGCCGGGAGCGCATTTGGACCTGACACCGGTATGACCGCCGTCTCGGCTCGGGGGTGATTGTCTTCCGGCAGCATGGTTTCGACGAAGGTGCCGGCGCCGATCCGACGTGCGACATAGCCCTCCGTGGCAAGTCGCTCATAGGCGAGGACAACGGTGTTGCGCGAGAGCCCGAGTTCCTCGGCCATGACGCGGCTTGGCGGCAGGCGCGCTCCTGGCGCCACGATGCCATCCCGTATCCAGCGGCGTAACTGCTCGAAAAGTTGCTCGTTCAACGGCGTGCCACGGCTGCGGTCGAAGACGATCCTGTTCCAGCTCGGATAGTTGAAAGCGTGCATGTCTGTTCACCGGCTACGGCGGGACCTCACGAGCGGCGACGCAGCCATAAGGATGATCTTCCTATCGAATTGAAATCACCCTATCACATGACGAACGATGAGCAGAAAGCCTTCTCTGCATGCGTCGAATGCCAGCTTTCAGCCACTGGCAGCGTTCACCAAATGGCCGAGATGCACGCGCAAATTGTTCACGGCTCCACTCGTGAAGTGGAGCCGCTCTTGATCACACCTCAGTTGCCTCGGCAAGTTCGAGAGCATCTTCTACATCGACTCCCAGGTAGCGGACCGTGTTCACGATCTTGCTATGACCGAGCAAGTCTGGATGGCTCCCAGATTTCCCACCGCTTTGTAGATAATCGAAGCCTTGGTGCGACGCAGGGAATGGTTGCCGTATTCCTGGGGTCGAAGTCCTGCACGAAGCCGAGACGCCTCTTGGGGGCTAGGGTAGGTTGGCTCCAAGTCAGACCCGCAAATCACAATCCGATCCAGTGATCCGGAACGGCTTGAAAGTGAACTTCGCGACAGGGCCCGAAATCGCTCTCGAACGCAATCCGATCTAACTTTTATCGGAGGTTCGAGTCCATGACGTGGGCAAAGAAATAATAGATGAAAAAAACCAGTAACCTAGTTATGAGCGACCCGAGACATAGGTGACGTTTTGTACCGGACACATGGGTAACACTTTTGGCTTTTGGCCGGAGGTGTTGATGCCGTGGAGAGAGTGTTCGGTGATGGAGGAACGTCTACGCTTCGTGGCCCGTCTTCTGGACGGGGAAGGCATGAGCGATGTGTGCCGGGAGTTCGGCATCTCGCGCAAGACGGGCTACAAGATCTTCAATCGCTACAAGGATGAGGGCCTTGAGGCACTGACGGACCGCTCTCGGCGGCCGGTGCGCTATGCCAACCAACTGCCGGTCCAGATCGAGCGGATGATTGTGGAAAACAAGCAAGAGAAGCCGCACTGGGGCGCCAGGAAGATCAGGGAGTTGCTGATCAGGAAACTGGCCGGCGACGTGCGCATTCCGGCCAAGAGCACAGTTCATGCCGTGCTCGACCGCCACGGCCTTGTGAGCCAGGCCCGCAAGAGGAACCGGGCGAACAAGGCCGCGGGCACGCAACTGTCACAGGCGATGCAGCCCAACGATCTCTGGTGCGCCGATTTCAAGGGCGAGTTCAAGCTCGGCAACGGCCGCTACTGTTACCCCCTGACCGTCACCGACCAGGCTTCGCGCTATCTGCTGGCCTGCGAAGCCCTTGAAGCGACAAAGGAGTTCCAGTCATCGAGGCTTTCGTCCGGCTCTTCAAGGAACGTGGCCTGCCGGAAGCGATTAGAAGCGACAATGGCCTTCCCTTCGCAAGCCCCAACGGCCTCTACAATCTATCGAGGCTGTCGGTGTTCTGGCTGAGGCTCGGCATCGCCATCGAGCGCATCCGGCCTGGCAACCCGCACGAGAACGCTCGCCATGGGCGTATGCACCGCACGCTCAAGGCCGAAACGACCCGGCCGCCGGGCATGAACACCCTCCAGCAGCAGGCCAGGTTCGATGCTTTCATGAGCGAATTCAATGACGAGAGGCCCCACGAGGCCATCGGCATGAAGGTGCCAGCCGAGCTCTACAGAGGCTCTTCAAGAGCCTATCAAGGCCTCCCCGGGCTGGAATATCCCTTCCATGACAAGGACATTCTCGTCACCGCCTGCGGCCGCATCTGCATGCACAGGAAGAAGATAAACATCTCCACCGTGCTCGCCGGCCAAAGGCTCGGCATCAGCGAAGTCGACGACGGCATTTGGCTCGTCTCCTTCATGCACTATGATCTGGGATATATCGACTTGGAACAGAGGACCTTGCAGACCATCGACAACCCGTTCGGCACGAGGTTGTCACCCATGTCTTAGGTACATTCTGTTACCTATGTCTCCGGGCCGTACAATAACGATAATGGTGGGCCCGGAGGGACTCGAACCCCCAACCAAGCGGTTATGAGCCGCCGGCTCTAACCATTGAGCTACAGGCCCCACGCGGGCTGGATTAATGTTTTTCGCATCGCGGCACAAGGCTTTCCGGGACCGCTGGTCACAATCGTCCAAATCAGCCCATAATCGCGCCATAAGGAGCCGCGTGCGCCCGCTGGGCGCGGATATGCTTACCCGAGGAGATTTCATGACCAGACCTCTTTTGCCCCTCGCACTCGCCGCCGCCATCGCCTTTCCGGCGCTGGCCGCGGCCGCTGAGTCGCCGACACCGCCCCGTATCGTGGTTTCGGGCGAAGGGGCGGCGACCGTAGCGCCCGACCTGGCGGTCCTGACGCTCAGCGTCATGCGCGAAGCCAAGACGGCGCGCGCCGCACTGGATGCCAACAACGACGCCATGGCGGCCGTGATCGCCGCGATGAAGTCGGCCGGCATCAAGGACCGCGACCTCCAGACCGCGGGCATCCAGATCAATCCGCGCTATAACTACACAAACAAGCCCGACGGCGGCCAGGAGGCCGAATTGATTGCCTACCAGGTAACCAACACGCTGTCGGTGCGCGTGCGCGACGTCGACAAGACCGGCGAGATACTCGACAAGGCGGTATCGCTGGGCGTCAACCAGGGCGGCGGCATCGTCTTCACCAACGACAATCCGGCTGCCACCGTCACCGAAGCGCGCAAAAAGGCGGTGGCCGATGCCATGGCCAAGGCCAAGACGCTGGCGGAAGCCGCCGGCGTCAGCATAGGCCGGGTGATCGAAATCACTGACCAGAACATCGCGCCGCCACCGATACCGATCAACGCCAAGGCCTTCGACGCGGCCGTCGGTGCTGCTCCGGTGCAGGCCGGCGAGAACGCCTACAATGTCCAGGTCACCGTTACCTTCGAACTGAAATAAGCGTCTTCGATGGTCCATGGCCGAGCCCGACCCTGAACCGTCCGCCGTGGTGCATGAAAAACCCGCGGGATCGCTCCCGCGGGTTTTTTGAGCCGCATTCTTCCCGAAGGAAAGCGGCTCCACTACTCCAGACCGACCTTCGCAGAAGGTCGTGTCTCCAGACTGATCCTGAAAGGATCATGTCTCCAGACGGATCTTCGCAGAGGGTGGTGTCTGCGACTGACCCCGCAGAGGATCATGCCGCTACCAACCCTCGCAGAAGGTCGCGCCTTAAGAGGCTCAGCGGTTGATGATCGGGCAACCACGCTCATTGGCGAACACGATGACGACGCGGTCGCCATACTGGCGGCCCATCACCTTGACCGTGCGGCGGCTGACGTCGACGACGCGGGCACGGTGCAGCCCCATGCGTTCGGCCTTGTTCAGGGCCCAGTCGGGCGAACAGCCGCGGCGCCAGTCGTCGCGGCGTTCATCACGGCGGTGGCGATAGCCGTCATCCCCGGCATAGACGCCGAAGCGCGGATCGTTGTTGTTGCCGAAGCCCAGGTAAAGGCTGTCGGCATGGGCGGGAACGGCCGCCAGCGTACCGAGGCCGACGAGGGCCGAAAGGGCTGCCGTTTTCACCGTGTTGAACATGGTCTTCTCTCCTTGTTGCGGGCTCTCGCCCGTCCTCTTGAAATCGATGATGGGAGAATGCACCCGCCTGTCTGAACTATTTACGAACCCGCCGTTCATCCGCGGTTCATGTGGCGGAAAAAGGAAGCTTCTGCCGGTTTTCCAACAATGTGCCCCAAACGTCTCGCATGGTTCCTGGTTCCTGCGCGCCCTTGCGGACACCGGCCTCAGGGCTCGGCATACCGATGCGAGCCAGGCTCCGCATCCCGATGCGAGCCATGGCTCGCCATCCCGATGCGAGCTTATGGCTCGTCGTCAAGCATATAGTCGAAATAATCCTCCGGCTCGGCCAGATCCGTCTCGTTGGCCTTGACCCGGCCGCGCATCGACATGCCGGCCTCATGCACCGTCTCGGCACTGCCCGACACCAGACGGTGCCACCAGTAGAGATCGTGCCCCTCCGCGACCAGCCGGTAGGCGCAGGTGCTGGGCAGCCAACTGATGGTGCGTACATTTTGCGGCGTCAGCCCGACGCAATCGGGAACGCGCGCCAGCCGGTTGTGATAGTCCGAACAGCGGCATGTCTGCGCGTCGAACAGGCGGCAGCCGACGCTGGTCCAGTAGATGTCGCCAGTATCCTCGTCCTCGAGCTTCGACAGGCAGCATTTGCCGCAGCCGTCGCAGAGCGATTCCCACTCGGCCGGGCTCATTGCTTCCAGCGTCTTTGTTTTCCAGAACGGCGTTTCCATCTCCGGCATGTGGCCCCAGCCGCCGCGAAGGTCAAGCAGGGCAAAGGCTGGAATGGGGCGGCACCCCCGTCGAAAGACATGAAGTTGCCTTCAAAAGGCCGGCCAATCGCCCCGTACGGTCCCTAACCATGAGCCGCCGGAACCAATTTCGTTAAAATCGGTTTCGGCAAGGATGGGACCCCACAAGGAGAATTTCGATGAAACGCCAACCACGGATTCTGGCAGGCACCGCACTCGGCCTGCTGATGGCATCCGCGCCGTTGGGCGCATCCCCGCTTCAGGGAAGTGCCGCGTTCGGCCCCATGCGAGACAGCGCAATGCCGCTGGTCCTGGCCCAGGACACCCAGACTGACGATGCACAGCAGAGCGATCAGGAACTGCTACGCAAGAAGAAGCGCGATCAGCAACAACAGCAGACCGAACAGGCACCCGCACAGCAGCCCGCGCCAGCCGCCGAGGAACAACAGCCACGCAGGAAGAAGCGCGATCAGCAGCAGGTCGAGCAGGCGCCCGCTGGTGAAGCCGCGCCCGCCGTCGAGGAACAACAACCGCGCAGGAAGAAGCGCGATCAGCAACAGCAGACCGAACAAGCCCCCGCGCAGCAGGCCGCACCAGCTGCCGAGGAACAACAGCCACGCAGGAAGAAGCGCGACCAGCAGCAGGTCGAGCAGGCGCCCGCCGGTGAAGCCGCGCCCGCTGTCGAGGAACAGCAGCCGCGCAGGAAGAAGCGCGACCAGCAGCAGCAGACCGAGCAGGCGCCAGCCGGTGAGGCAGCACCCGCCACCGAGGAACAGCAGCCGCGCAGGAAGAAGCGCGACCAACAACAGCAGACCGAACAGGCACCGGCGGGCCAAACGGAACCTGCCAACGACAACCAGCGCAAGAAGCGCAAACAGGAGCAGCAGGCCGAGCCCAGCGCCGTGCCGACACCGAAGGAAGCACCTGCCGCAGAAGCACCCAAGGCAGAACCGGCACCCTCAGGCGAGAGGCCGGCAGCCCAGGGCGAACAACCCCAGGACAAGAGGAAAAAGAACGCCAGACAACCGGCTAGCGAGCAGCCGGCCAATGGCGAACAGCAGCCGGCCAATGGCGAACAACAGCAAACCGGCAGGCAGCCTGCAACGGGCGAGCAGCCGGCCACGGGTGAACAGCCCAGTGCCGGCAAGGCCGCGCCTGTCCAGGGGCAAAACCCCGAGCAGGCCGAGACGTCCGCCGACAAGAACGCTGCCCCCATTCTCGACAGCCAGAAGGATGCCAGACGCCGCGGCCGCGGCGAGAACGGCCAGGCCAGCAGGAACCCCGCCAACCAGAATGGCGAGCAGCAAAATGGCGAGCAGCAGAATGGTGGGCAAAACGCCCGGCAGGGCGGTGCTCAGGGCCGCCAACCCGCGGTCGCTCCCGTCGACCAGGGTCCGCCCCCGACCGACGATAGAGCTGCTCAGCAGGAGATCAAACCGGAAAAAATCGTCCCGGTTACCGAGGAGAAGGGCAAACGCCTCGAGCGCGCACCGGACGAGAACATCCGCGACCGCCGCCGCCCCAAGGGTGTCGACGTGCTCAAGGAGATCGGCGATCGCGTCATCATTCAGCTCAACGATCAGACATACGTTCAGAGCAGTGACCGGCCGCGCCTGACCCGCGGCGCCAAGGATGTCTACTATGAGGATCTGTCGCAAGGCCGCACGCGCGAGACAGTCGAGCGCGACAACGGCGTGCAGATCGTCACCATCCGCAACCGCTACGGCGACATCATCCAGCGGTCGCGCATCATGCCCGACGGTCATGAGTATGTGTTGAGCTATGTCGACGAACGAAGCTACGACGACGATAACGATTGGCGCGATCCGGGCGACGACCTACCACCGATGCGGCTGACCATTCCGCGCCGGGACTACATCCTTGACTCCGAAGAGGTCGAAAGCCCGGACGACTACTACACCTTCCTCGAGCAACCGCCGGTGGAGAAGGTGCAGCGCCTCTATTCGATCAACGAGGTCAAGCGTTCCGCACGGGTGCGCGACATTGCCCGGCGCATCGATCTTGACACGCTGAACTTCGAATTCGGCTCTTCCTCGATCTCCGATGCCGAGGTGCAGAAGCTCGAGGGTGTCGCCACGGCCATGGAGAAGCTGTTGAAGAAAAACCCGGCCGAGACTTTCCTGATCGAAGGCCACACCGACGCTGTCGGCACACCGGAGGCGAACCTCGCTCTGTCGGACCGCCGCGCCGAAGCGGTGGCCGAAGCGCTGACCAACGCCTTCGGCATACCGCCTGAAAACCTGACCACGCAGGGCTATGGCGAGGAATATCTGAAGGTCGACACCTCAGGCCCCAACCGCGAGAACCGGCGTGTCGCCATCCGCCGCATCACCTCGCTGGTGGCGCCGGTGGCGAGCAACAACTGACCATGGTCGGGAAAGCTGGAAACCGGCTTTCGGAAAAGATCATGATCCATCAAATGTCTGCATTTCCAGACGCTTGAGCAGGCTTCTGGAATCGGATCGGTAAAAGGCCCATCCCGGCTAAACCGGGATGGGCGAGATCGCGGGCAACGGCCCCAAGTTCAACAAGAATTGTCCTGGCGTTAGATCCCGCTCATTGAATCGCGAGGTGGCCTACCCCAGATTCAGGATCGGGCGTTCCCTGCCCCGTCCCGACTCCAGCGGGACGCACTGAGCCCCGCCGGCCCTCTCCGGCGGGGCTTTTTGCTCAGAGCAACTCCAGGAAAATCTGAAACCGAGTTTCATCCGGAATTGCGCCTCGAGACAGCTTAGAAAGCCGTCCTGATCTTCGTGCCGGAATTGGCAAACACCTCGTCCGGGACAAAAAAGTCGCCGGCCAACGGCCCGGCCGCATCCGGCGCATAGACCGAAAAATCGCTGGTCCCCTCGGCGCGCAGCACTTCCTCGTCGATGTAGAAATTGCCGGTCGCTTCGCGCGATGGCCGCATGAAGATTGCATGCGCGGCATCGGCCATGATGTCGGGGGAACGGCTCATCGCGGCCACCGTCGCGCCGCCCAGAAGATTGCGCACCGCCGCGGTATCGATAGTTGAGATCGGCCACAGCGAATTGACCGCGATGCCGTCTTTGGCGAACTCCGCGCTCATGCCCAGCGTGCACATGGACATGCCGAACTTGGCCATGGTGTAGGCGACGTGATTCTTGAACCATTTGGGCTTCATGTCGAGCGGCGGCGCCAGATTCAGGATATGAGGATTCCCGGCCAACCTCAGGTGCGGAATGCACATTTTGGAAACGAGGAACGTGCCGCGCGTGTTGATCTGGTGCATCAGGTCGTAACGCTTCATGTCGGTTTCCAGCGTGCCGGTGAGCTGGATGGCGCTGGCATTGTTGACACAAATGTCGATGCCGCCGAATTTTTCGACCGTCTTGGACACCGCTTCGGCCACTTGCGCCTCCTCGCGAATGTCGCACAGGACCGGCAACGCCTTGCCGCCGGCTTGCTCGATCTCTTCAGCGGCGGTGTAGATCGTGCCCGGCAGCTTCGGATGCGGCTCGGCGGTCTTGGCCGCGATCGTCACATTGGCGCCGTCGCGCGCGGCGCGCAAAGCGATCGCGAGCCCGATGCCGCGCGACCCGCCGGAGATGAACAGCGTCTTTCCCTTGAGCGACATTTTTCCTCCGCTTGCTTGTCTCGTAGCGCGATCCTTGCCTGTGGCGGTCCCGGATACAAGAGCTTGCGGCAACGGCTGATGGTGACGTTGCGGAGGGTCCGTTCCTTGCCGCTGCAAATGATCTGGAGCTATAGGGGCAGCGCTCACTTTGACGATGATCGTCAAATCCTGGCTGAGACGTCATCCTAGACCAGCACCAGCCCCTGCCGCATCGCAATGGCGATGGCATCGGTGCGGTTGGCAGCGCCCAATTTGATCAGAATCGCGGCGACATGGAACTTCGCTGTATGAACGGAAATGTCAAGCCGCCGCGCGATCACCTTGTTGGGCGCGCCTTCGGCCAGCAGCGCCAGCACTTCCGCTTCTCGCGGCGACAGCGCCGGGCGGGCGGCATGCTCGTCGGGATGCTCCTCGTCGAAAAGGCCGTCGCCGCCAATATCGCCGCCTTGGAAATCATCGCGGCGGCCAGGAACGGATCCGCTGTCGCCAAAGACGCGGTAGCCGGCCGCCGCCAGCCTGGCGGCGGCCGCAATCAGCATTGCATCCGCCGTCGTCGGCAGCACGGCGAACACCTGCCCCTGCGGCCGTGCCAGGCCGGCCTGCGAAGACAACAGCACCCGCGCGGTCGCGGCGGGAACGGCGTCGCCCTTCCCTGTTCCCGCACCCGTGGGGCCGGCCGTGTCATCGACGATGGCGACGTCGGCCGCCTCGCTGCTGCCGGCTGTGACCGGCAGCAGATCCTCGGTCGCGGCAAGCGACGCGGACAGCCGCTCGGCGCGCGCGGCATCACCGAGCGCGACCAGCACGACCAGCTGCCGCTCGCCGGTGCCGCTTTGCGTCATCTCGCCTGTCGCGATCGCGTCCATTAATCCTCTCAGCTGAGCGGCTTTTCGCCGACCGTCAGCGCCACGTCGCGCTGTTCTCCGCCGCGCACGACACCGAGCGTAACCGAAGCTCCGGCGCTGTCGGGCCCGAGCCTGCGGATCAGCTCGCGCGGGCCGCTCACCGCCTCGCCGTTCCAGGCGACGATGATGTCGCCGAGGGAAAGGCCGGCGGCCTTGGCCGGACCGTTGTCATCAAGGCTCATGACGATGGCGCCGCGGGCCTCGCCGTCGCGGATCGGATGCAAGCCGGCGCCGAGATAGCCGCGGGCGACATGGCCTTTTTCGCGCAGCGTCGCGACCGCCCGCTCGATCGTCTCGTAAGGCATGACCAGCGCGCGGCCGCGCGGCCCGAACAACAGCATACCGATCAGCGCGCCCTTGGCATCGAGCACCGGGCCGCCCTCGAAACGGCCGCCGGCGCCCACCGCCAGGTTGATGCGCCGGTCGATGGTGCCGCCGCGCATTGAGCGCCAGGCCGGGCCGACTTCGCCGACCGAGCCTGAAACTGCCAACGCCGAACCCCGGCTGTTGCCGATGGCGACGGCAATGTTGCCGGGCCGCACCGCATCCGCCCTGGCCAACGGCTCGGCATTGGTAGCACCGGCCGGCTTGAGCAGGGCGACGCCGGTCGAGGGATCGCGGCCGACAAGATCGGCCTTCACCGTCTCGCCCGAAGCCAGCGTCAGCTCGATCTCCTCGCCGGCCTCGACGGCTTCCTCGGCGGCAACGAAGTAGCCGTCGCGCCAATGGAAAGCGCTCGCTGTGCGATGATTGTGGGTGGTGAAGCTCGCGGTCGCCGGCGCCGCCTTGGCTGCCAGATCGGCAATGGCTTCCGAAAAGGCACTTAGATTGAATTCGCTCATAGCAGTCTCCTGGGTTCATCCATGCCCCAGATATCGCGCGGCAGCGCGCTTGGAGATACTCGCCTGACGGCTAGTCGGCCGGGCGACTGGCCATCTGGTCAGGTCGCGGCGGATGAAGCCGCTCCGCACATATAGTCATCGTTGCGCCTGAAAACATGGAGCCTGCCAATGGCCGTTGCTGCCGCCAAATTCCAATCCGACGACGCGCTGCTCGACGCCTACTCGACGACGGTGGCCGATGCTGTCGACCGCATCGGCCCGGCTGTCTGCCGCATCGAGCGCATCGGTGGCCAGGGCGGGCATGGGTCGGGCTTCGTCATTGCGCATGATGGGCTCGTCGTCACCAACTTCCACGTCGTCGGCGATGCCAGAACGGTGCGCGTGTCGATGCCCGACGGCGCCTCCAGCGAAGGCCGCGTGCTCGGCCGCGACGCCGACACCGACATAGCGCTGGTGCGCGCCGACGGCAGCTTTGCCGATGTCGCTCCGCTGGGCGATTCCAAGCGCCTGCGGCGCGGCCAGATCGCCATAGCCATCGGCAACCCGCTCGGCTTCGAATGGACCGTCACCTCGGGCGTCGTCTCGGCGCTCGGCCGCTCGATGCGCGCTTCCACCGGGCGGCTGATCGACGACGTCATCCAGACCGACGCCGCGCTCAACCCCGGCAATTCCGGCGGACCGTTGGTATCCTCGGCGGGCGAGGTGATCGGCGTCAACACAGCCATGATCCATGGCGCGCAAGGCATTGCCTTTGCCGTCGCCTCCAACACCGCCAACTTCGTCATTTCGGAGATCATCCGTTTCGGCCGCGTACGCCGCGCCTTCATCGGGGTGTCGGCCGACACCGTGAACCTGCCCCGTCGCGCGGCCCTTCTGTCGCAAGTGTCGAGCAAGACCGCGGTTCGGCTGCGCGGCGTCGAGAAGGAGGGCCCTGCGGCCAGGGCCGGCCTCAGGGAAGGCGATATCGTCGCCGCGATAGACGGCCGACCGGTCACCGGCGTCGACGACCTGGTGCGTTTGCTCGACGCCGAGCGGATCGGCCGCGAGACGCGGTGCACGGTGGTGCGCCGCACCGGTGTCAGCCAGGTGACAGTGACGCCAGTGGCAAGGGCTGGTTGAGTTTCCACTCAGGCGCTCACTGCACCCTGCGCATACTGTGCCAGGAATTCCTCGCTTGGCGGGATCGGCTTGATGACATCGATCAGGACGCCGTTGGGATCCCTGGTGATGAAATGGCGCTGGCCAAAAGGCTCGTCGCGCAGGGACCGAAGGATGGACAGGCCGGCGGCTGTGATCCGCTCATAGACCGCATCGGGATCACGGACTTCGAAGTTGATCAGCAGGCCCGAGCTCCGACCCCGTCCCTCTTCCGGGATCGTCTCATGGTCGCCTTGCACGATACCGAGATTGACGCGCTTGCTCTCCACCGATTGCAGATGCACGTACCAGTCGCTCGTAAACAGCGGCCGGAAGGCGAAATGTTCGACATAGAACGCCGCTGTGCCGGCAACGTCCCCGGTCATCAGCACCGGATAATAGCTGGTCGTCTTCAACTTTCCTTCTCCCGTCAAGCAACATACAGTCTGCATGTAAATTGAATTAACATACAGGCTGCATGTATGCAACAGAGATCAGCGCGCCGTTCCAACCGTGACCGCACCGAGGCGACACGCGCCGATCTGATCGCCGCGGCGCGAAAACTGTTCATCGAAAAATCCTACGCCGAGACCGGCACACCAGAGATCGTCGCCGCGGCCGGCGTGACGCGCGGCGCGCTCTACCACCACTTCTCCGACAAGCAGGCGCTGTTCGGCGCCGTCGTCGAGCAGGAGGCAGAGGCCGTGGCGCGGGAGATCGAGGGCGCAGCGCCGCCTTCGCTCAATGCCCGCGACGCGCTCATTGCCGGCTCCGACGCCTATCTTGCCGCCATGCGCGCGCCCGGCCGCACGCGGCTACTGCTGCTCGACGGCCCGGCCGTGCTCGGCCGCGCCGAAATGGACGCCATCGACAACCGCCATGGCAATCGCTCGCTGCGCGAAGGGCTGGTCGCGGCGATGCGGGCGCGGACCATAAAGAAGCTTCCGGCCGAAGCGACGACCGCCCTGCTCGCCGCCGCCTTCGACCGCGCGGCACTTGCCATTGAGGCGGGCGGTTCGGCCGAAGACTACCGCACCGTTCTCACGGCACTGATCGATGGGTTGTCCCGCGCGTGATCCGAGGCTTCCCGCCGATGAGATCCAGGGCAAAGGTTGGAATCAAATCTGTGCGCTGGAAATTTCCGGCTCTTCGTCGGGCACCTCGCCCGGCTCGAACTCGTTGAAGCAGCCAAGTTGGCGCTTGAACTGGTCGATCAGCCAGGCCGCCGCCGGCTTCGGGCTGCGGTCGGCGCGGTGCATGGCATAGAGCGGCGAACGCACCTCCCTGAAAGGCTCGAGGTCGAGTTCCACGAGACGGCCGGTAGCCAGATCGTCAGCGATCAGCCAACGCGGCAGCCCGCCCCAGCCCAGCCCCTCACGCATCAACATATGTTTGGTGCGCAGGTCCGTCAGTCGCCAGGTTCGGTAGGCGAAAACGCCAAAATCGCGCCCCTTGGTACGCTCCGACTGGTCGGTGACGACGAGTTGCGTGTGTTCGCGCGCGTCCTCGATCGCTACCGGTTTGGGCAGCAGCGCCAGCGGGTGACTGGGCGCGGCCGCCAGCACTATCGACATGAAGCCTATGCCCACCAAGTGGACGTCGACATCGCCTAGCAGGCCGCCAATGCCGAGATCGGCCTGGCCACCGACAACATGGTCGGGGATCAGGCCGAGTGTGCCGATGTGCAGGCGCAGCATCACGGTCGGAAATTGCGCCTCGAACGCTTTGAGCACCCGCACCAGCACTGGCGAAGGCAGCGCCGCATCCACCGACAGCGCGACTTCCGCCTCCAGCCCCCGATGGTGACCATCGACGCGCGAGCGTATGCGGTGCAGCACGCTGATCATCCGCCGCGCGTCTTCCAGCATCGCCCGACCGATCTCGGTCAGCTGCGGCTCTCGCGTGCCCTCGCGCTCGAACAGCTTCAGCCCGAGTTGCGCCTCGAGATTGGCGATGCCGTAGCTGATGACGGATTGCGCCCGGTTGAGCTTGCGGCCGGCGGCGGAAAAACTTCCGGTGTCGGCAACGGCCAAGAGGATCTGAAGCTGGTCGAGTGTTGGGTTAGGCTGCATCATTCTATCTAATTAATGGATGGATCATATAGAAAATATACCAGTTTATCTGATGGGTTGAAGGCCCATATGTAGCGGGACAATCCAATTCCACTGGAGAGACCCAACATGTCCATTCTTCTCGTCACGTCGAGCCCGCGCGGCGCTGCCTCGCACTCGACCCGTATCGCCACCGAATTCGCTCAGAAGCTGCTCGCCGCCGACCCGTCGAACACGCTTGTCGTGCGCGACCTCGTCGCCAATCCGCTGCCGCATATCGATACCGACTATGCGACCGGCATATATACGCCTGCCGAAGCCCGCACGCCGCGTCAGGCCGAAGTGGTCGGAGTCTCGGATGCCGTGCTCGACGAACTGTTTGCCGCCGACACGGTGATCCTGGCGACAGGCTTCATCAACTTCAACATCTCCTCGACGCTGAAGTCCTGGGTCGACCATGTCGCCCGCTCCGGCAAAACCTTTGCTTACGGCGAAAATGGACCCAAAGGCCTCGTCACCGGCAAGAAGGTCTATATCGTGCTGGCATCCGGCGGCATCTACTCGGAAGGCGCGGCTGTGCAGTTCGATCACGCCGTTCCTTATTTGCGCTCGGTGCTCGGCTTCATCGGCATGACCGACGTCGACGTCATCCGCATCGAAGGCGTCGCCAAGGGTCCTGACGCAGTCAGCGAAGCGCTCGCCAAGGCAACCGCCAAGGTCGACGCCGTGGTGGCTGCCAGCCGGGATGTCGCGGCAGCCGCGTAAAAGCTCTGATTGCCAACCAGATCGAAGGCAGGCGCCCGCGCCTGCCTTTTTTGGCCTATCCAATGATGTGCCGCAGCAGTCCCGCCGAAGCGACCCCGATCAGCACGGTCGGCAGCATCGAAAATCGCGTGGCGGCAATCAGCGTGACGGCCAGAGCCAGAAGATCGGCCGGGTTTTTCGAGACGAAGGCAGGCGCGATCACCGAGATCAGCACGCAGCCGGGCGCCGCCTGCATCACGGCCGTTGCCCGCGCGCTGAGCACCCGATTGCGCAGCACGACATAGCCGCCGACGCGGCTGAGGTACGTGACACCGGCCATCAGCACGATGGTGAGAAGCGTCTGCGCGTCGATCATGCCTCATCCCTCCACAACAGCCAGGCCGAGACCAGCCCCGCCAGCGCGCCCGCCGCTACATACCAGGCGCCGGGAACGAAAAGGTAGGTCAGCGCCGCGATGATCAGACTGACCAGCCACGGCCGCGCAGCGGCAACATCCTTCCACATGCCGCGCAGCAGTACCAGGAAGACGGCCGCGAACGCCATGTCGAAGCCGTAGGTCTCGGCTTCGCCCAGCACCGGCCCGAGCAAGGCGCCAATTGTGGTGAAGGCCACCCAGGTCAGGTACATCGCCACTGCCGCGCCCATATAGTAGCGCGGGCTGAAGGCTGGCGCGACGCCGTCGGCGGCGCGCCGTTTGGCGTCGGCCAGGCCGAGCGCCCAGCTTTCGTCGCACATGAAGAACAGCGCGGAAAACGCCTTGCGCCGCGGCAGGTCGCGCAGGAACGGCGCCAGTGCCGCCCCCATCAGGAGATGGCGGCTGTTGACCAGGAAGGTAATGGCGACGATGAGCAGGACATGCGGCGGCGACGTCCACAGTTGGATCGCCGCGAATTCCGAGCCGCCGGCGAAGTTCAGTCCCGTCAGCAGCGACAGTTCTGCGGTGCTGAGCCCCCTTTGTGTGGCCTGTGCACCAAGCACCAGCGCATAAGGGATGGTGCCGAACAGCACGGGCGCGCAGGAGGCCACGCCGCGCCGGAACTCGGAGTTCAGTCCGCCGCCCGCCGCCGATCTGGTCTCTGCAATGCTCATGATCTTCCTCCGGCCGCGCCGCGCGGCCGCCTCTGCCGGTTCCGTTGGATGCCGCTGATGTCAGGGCAACCATAGCCGCCAGGCCTCGCAATTTGGTTGCGAAGATTGTTGTCTTTTACCAGATTTTGGCATCTTATGCCATGAATCAACAGATAAACGGAATTTAGAGCCATGAAACTTGACGAGATCGACAGGCGCATCCTGCGGGCACTGCAGCGCGACGGGCGCATGGCCAACAATGAACTGGCCGCTGAAGTCGGCCTGTCGCCGTCGCCGTGCCTGCGTCGCGTCAAGCTCCTGGAGGAGGCCGGCGTCATCGACCGCTACGTCGCAGTGCTCAATCCGGCCCGCATCGGCAAGGGCCTGACCTTCTTCACCCGCATCTGGCTGAAAGCGCAGGACGAAGACACGATCGAGCATTTCGCCACCGAAGTGGCCAAGCTGCCGCAGGTGATGGAATGTTATCTGATGCTCGGCGACTGCGACGCCATGGTGCGCGTGGTGGCGGCCGGCATCGACGACTACCGCCGTTTCCAGTCGGAACATCTCAGCCGCATCAGGGGCGTGCAGAACGTCAAGACCGACGTTCCCAGCCAGACCATCAAATACACATCGGAACTGCCGATCTAGGCGCCGGGGAATGGCCCATCCCGGACTGGATAAAAAATGCAACCGGATTGTAGGATTGGTGCCGGCGCCGGCGTCCTTCGGACGCAAGCGGCAGGCCAAGTCAGGCCGTGCCGCACAACAAATGCCTTACGGCATGGGAGAAAACCATGAACCTTTCCTATCGTTGGGTCATTGTCGCGGCCGGCGCGCTGATGTCCTGTGTCGCCATCGGCACCATGTTTTCGCTGGCGATCTTCCTCGAGCCGATGGCGCTCGATACCGGTTGGTCACGCGCCGGCATATCGAGCGCGATGACGCTCAATTTCCTGGTCATGGGCCTTGGCGGCTTCGCCTGGGGCGCGCTGTCGGACCGCTTCGGCGCCCGCATCGTCGTCACGATCGGCGCGTTGCTTCTCGGCCTGGCCTTGGTGCTGGCCAGCCGCGCGGGCTCGCTTGTCACCTTCCAGATCACCTTTGGCGTGCTCGTCGGGCTCGCGGCCAGCGCCTTCTTCGCACCGATGATCGCGCTTACAACAGGCTGGTTCGACACCAATCGCGGCCTTGCCGTGTCGCTGGTCTCGGCCGGCATGGGCGTCGCGCCGATGACGATCTCGCCCTTCGCCCGCTGGCTGATCTCGGCCTATGAATGGCGCACCGCCATGTTCGACATCGGCATCATGGCTTGGGTGCTGCTCCTGCCGGCGGTGCTTCTGGTGCGCCAGCCACCGAAGCCTGTCGTGACCGACACCGGCTCCTCGCCGGTTGCCGAGGGCGCCGGCCTGAGCGTCGGCCAAGCGCTGCGCTCGCCGCAATTCATCGTGCTGGGGCTGACCTTCTTCGCCTGCTGCGCGGCGCATTCGGGGCCGATTTTCCACATGGTCAGCTATGCCATGCTGTGCGGCGTGGCGCCCATGGCCGCCGTCTCGATCTACAGCGTCGAGGGCCTTGCCGGGCTTGGCGGGCGTCTGCTCTATGGCGTGCTCGCCGACAGGCTTGGCGTCAAGCCGGTGCTGATCGCCGGCTTGTTGATCCAGGCCGTGGTGATCGCCGCCTATCTCTCGGTCAGCCAGCTCGACCAGTTCTACATGCTGGCCGTCATCTTCGGCGCCACCTATGGCGGCGTCATGCCCCTCTACGCGGTGCTGGCGCGCGAATATTTCGGCCAGCGCATCCTGGGCACCGTGTTCGGCGCCGCGACCATGCTGTCCAGCCTCGGCATGGCGCTCGGCCCGCTGGCCGGCGGCATGGTGTTCGACGCCTACGCCAACTACCATTGGCTGTTCATCGGTTCGGCCCTCATCGGGCTGGGTGCGGCAGGCATCGCCATCGCCTTCCCGCCACTGCCGCGCAGAGCGTTGCAGCCGGCATAGCGGAGCAAACGAAAGGGCCGGCCCAGGATCTGGGCCGGCCCTCGGGTCTGTCGAATTCTTGAGCTGTTCGTCGGCGCCTACCCGAACATCCGCTCGCCCTGCTCGTCGACGAGCTGGATGCCCTTCTTGATCGAGATGTCGACGGCATCGTCCAACCCGGCGAAGCGGTCGGCGCGGATGAATCTGTGTTCCTTCAGGACGCCGTCGACATCCTTGGAGACGACGCCGCAGGTCTGGTACTGGCCATCGGCCTTGTAGGGCGTGGCGCTGATCGTGAAACCCTTGTGCTCGACCTGCTTGGCCGGTGCGGCGCTCTTTGGCTCGGCCGCTTCATCACCGCCACCGCCGAAAAGACGCTTCAGAAAAGACATCGGACTTCCTCCAACAGCATTCATCCCGCACCACATAATCTGGCGCGGGATGAATTTCACTATCGCTCCTTGCCTGAACGGGCAAGGGCCGTGCCGGTTGGACCGAAGCCGGGTTATTTGCGCGACAGCGCTTCGAGCGCCGCGGCGGCGTCTTCGAGGATGCTCATCGCCTCGGCCTGCTTGTCCGCCGGCGCATCGACGATGTCGCTCAGCGCGGCGCGCAGCCGGTGGCGCAGCGCACGGAATTCGTCGCGCTTTTCCGAACGGCCGCCTCGGCCGTCGCGCCGATCCTCGCTATCGTCGTTCCAGCCGAACCAGTCGCGCGCCTTGGCCATCTTGCGGCCGAAGCGCTCGAGATGGTCTAGCACGCCGTCGATCATCTCACGGTTGTCGGCAAGATGCGCCTGCCCGGCCTCGGTGATCGAAAACACCTTCTTGTTGCCTTCGCTCGAGGACACGGCATAGCCTGCCTCTTCCAGGAAGGTCAGCGTCGGGTAGACCACGCCCGGGCTCGGGCTGTAGATGCCGCTGGTGCGCTCCTCCAAGGCCTTGATGATGTCATAGCCATGGCGTGGCGCCTCGGCCAGCAGCGACAGCGTGATCAGCTTGAGGTCGCCGTCGGCCAGCATGCGCCCGGCGCGGAACATGTCGCCCGGGCCGCCGCGTCCGCCGCCCCTGCCATGGCCGAACGGGCCAAAGCCGCCGCCCCCGCCTCTGCCGCCAAATTTGCCGGCCATGTGCATGAAGACGCGCTCGGCGCGATCGCCAAAATGATTGTGTCCGTGCATTGATTGCTCCTTGAGTTATATCTTACGACATATCTTAGCTAGGCACACGTCAGCGTGGAGTCAAGATATATCTTACGATGTATCGGGCCGGAAGCGAACAGCATCTGTCGGACGCCGATCCGTCGGTCGCGCTCGAACATGCGTTCATCATGATTGGAGTAGCCGGCGCTACCAGCGGCCGTTGCGCCGGTTCCAGGCATAGAGCAGGTCGGCGAAGCGGTCGTAGCCGAAGCGAGCGAGCGGTAGCGTAAGGGCGTTGCCGAGCAGCTTTGCCAGCCAGCCCTCGCCCGGCGTCAGCGCCCACACGGCGATGGCGACATCGGCGCCGACCAGCAGCCTGCCCTGAGCATCGGTCGCGTGCAGCCGGCGGCGGATGTCTTCCAGCGAAGCGCCAAATCCGGCCAAGGCTGCCGGTTCATGATTGATGTCGCGAAATTCGATCCGCCCGGCCTTGACCGCCTCGATCAACCGCCGCTTCTGCCTGGCAATGCCGGCATCGCAGACCGGGCAGCGCGTGTTGTACCAGACGGTCAGCAATGGCCTGGTTCTGCTATCGATCACTTCAGGCCCATCGCCGTCTTCGACCCGACGCATTTGTTGTCGCGAAACAGCGCCCACTCTTCGCACAGCCGCCGATTGGGCAAGCGGCAAAATCCATATTCATTGCCAGCCTTGTCCTTCTTGATCATCAGGCGCCCGCCGATCTCTCCGCAATGGACCGATGCGGGATTGGACATGCCGACCGGTTTTTGCGGGGCAGTGTGGGCATCGATCGGCATCGACGACCACGCGGCAAGGCTGATAGCCAATATCGAAACTTTCTTCATCGCGATCTCCGCTGGCTGCACTCTATCACGATGGAGCGCACCGTCTTGCCGCAAGGCGCCGTCGAGCCGGCACCTGCTCATCGGCTCCGGAACGTCCCGATTTGCATCATCCAAGCGACGAGATGATCTCGCGGTAAGCAAGCTCCGGGAAAGCCTTCAGGGTCCGTGACTTGACGTTGCCGCCCGCGGCCAGCATCAGCGCGAAACGCGCCAGCACCGCATCGTCGGGCGCTTCGACCACCGCCACCATGTCGAATTCGCCCATGGTCAGGTAGAACGACTTGAACGATCCCCCCATCTCGCCCAGCTGCGTCTTGGCGGCATCGAGGCGCTTGGGGGATTCGCGCACGTTCTTCGCGCCCTGCTCGGTCCAGTTCATCAGCATGATGTAAGTCGTCATGGCACGCCTCCTCCGGGGCCACGGAGCACGGTGCTCAGGCCATGGCGATGTCGACACGGCCTCGACCGGGGCGGGCTTCCCGGGCTGTCGCCCAGAAAAATGCATCCGACACGAAATTATCCTCCCTAAGGGCGCGTGCCGCAATGGCGAGCGCCAAAGAAAAAGGGCGCCACGATGGGCGCCCTTGATCTCTTCACAATCGGTAGGCCTCAGCTATCCAGGAAGCTTCTAAGCTTGCGCGAGCGGCTCGGGTGCTTGAGCTTGCGCAACGCCTTGGCTTCGATCTGGCGGATACGCTCGCGGGTGACCGAGAACTGCTGGCCGACTTCCTCGAGCGTATGGTCGGTGTTCATGCCGATGCCGAAGCGCATGCGCAGCACACGCTCCTCGCGCGGCGTCAGCGAGGCGAGCACGCGCGTGGTGGTCTCGCGCAGATTGGCCTGGATCGCCGCGTCGATCGGCAGGATCGCCATCTTGTCCTCGATGAAGTCGCCCAGATGCGAATCCTCCTCGTCGCCGACCGGCGTTTCGAGCGAGATCGGCTCCTTGGCGATCTTCAGCACCTTGCGCACTTTTTCGAGCGGCATTGCGAGCTTCTCGGCCAGTTCCTCCGGCGTCGGCTCGCGGCCGATCTCGTGCAGCATCTGGCGCGAGGTGCGCACGATCTTGTTGATCGTCTCGATCATGTGCACCGGAATGCGGATGGTGCGCGCCTGGTCGGCGATCGAACGCGTGATCGCCTGCCTGATCCACCATGTCGCGTAGGTCGAGAACTTGTAGCCGCGGCGATACTCGAATTTGTCGACGGCCTTCATAAGGCCGATATTGCCTTCCTGGATCAGGTCGAGGAACTGCAGGCCGCGATTGGTGTATTTCTTGGCGATGGAGATGACGAGGCGCAGATTGGCCTCGACCATTTCCTTCTTGGCGATAGCCGCTTCGCGCTCGCCCTTCTGCACCTGGTTGACGATCTTGCGGAATTCCAGGATCGAGATGGCCGTTTCCGTGGCCAGATTCTGGATCTCGGCGCGCAGATCCCTGATCGCGTCCTTCTCGTTCTTGGTGAACTCCTTCCAGCCGCGCGAGGTCAGATTGGCAATTGAGCGCGTCCAGTTCGGGTCGAGCTCGGAGCCCTGATATTCCTTCAGGAACTCCTCGCGGCGCACGCCATAGCTTTCGGCGAGACGCAGAAGCTTGCCCTCGTTCTGCACCAGGCGCTTGTTGATGTCGTAGAGCTGCTCGACGAGCGCCTCGATGCGCGCCGTGTTGAGCGACAGCGACTTCACCGCCTTGATGAGCTGATCCTTCAGCTCCTTCAAGCGGCGGTCCTGACTGGGCGACAGCGTGCCGGCCGCGGCCAGCCGGTTCTCGACCTGCTGATCCTGCAGCTTGCGCAGCTTCTTGTAGGTGTCGGCGATGACGTCGAGCGTTTCCATGACCTGCGGGCGCAGCTCGGCTTCCATTGCCGCCAGCGACAGGCTGGCCTCGTCCTCGTCCTCCTCGTCGTCATCTCCGATGCCGCGCGTGTCGGCGCCGACATTGGTGATGTCGTCTTCATCGTCGCGTCCGCGGCGCGGCTTTTCCTCGACCTTGGGCGCTTCCTCGACGCGCTCCACCACCGGCGCCTGCTTGGCCTCGGGGCCGGCATAGGTGGCTTCGAGGTCGATGATCTCACGCAGCAGGATCTTGGATTCGTTGAGCTCGTCGCGCCAGATGATGATGGCCTGGAAGGTCAGCGGGCTTTCGCACAGGCCCGCGATCATCGTCTCGCGGCCGGCCTCGATGCGCTTGGCGATGGCGATTTCGCCCTCGCGCGACAACAACTCGACCGAACCCATTTCGCGCAGGTACATGCGCACCGGATCGTCGGTGCGGTCGGTCGGCTCTTTCTTCGTGGTTGTGGCGGCGACGGCGGTGCCGGTCTGCTCGGCCAGCTCGTTGGCGTCTTCCTCGGCATCCGCCGCGGTGTCGCCGGCCTCGGCCTCTTCGCCCTGCTCGTCGTCCTCGACGACGTTGATGCCCATGTCGGACAGCATCGCCATCGTGTCCTCGATCTGCTCGGAGGTCACTTCCTCGGAGGGCAGCACCGAATTCAGCTCGTCCATGGTGACATAGCCGCGCTTCTTGGCGGCCTTGATCATCTTCTTGACAGCATCATCGGAAAGGTCGAGCAGAGGGCCATCGGTGGCGCCTTCGCGTTCGGTCTCGACCTCTTCCTTTTCCTTTGTCGCCATAGTCTTTATCTTCTCCTAGCGGCCCGACATCGAGGCCGCGCAAGCTGTCGGACCGGTCAAATCGGCTGGGCTCGCTTTTGCAACGCGCTTCACCGGGCCAATAACTGCATCATCTCTTTGTTGGTGCCCTGTCGTCGCCCAAAACCGGTTTCCATTTTTGGGCGACATGCATTAAGTCCAGATTAACCCTGATATCTGTGGCAGGCTGGCTGCCTGTCCAGTGACCAAGACCTCACATCGCTGCTTTTCCCGTCGACGCGGGTGCGGGTTAACGTTTCGAATCGTCCTGATTCCGCCATTCTGCCGGAAGGTCAAGCGCCTCTCGCATGATTCGCATGAAAAAAGCGAATCAATTACCCGACTTAGCGCGGTCCGGCTCTAGAAGATCCATGACAACGCCGTCATTCCTGCACTTGCTGGCATGAGCCCGTCCCAACCCTCGGGCCGAAATGAGCTCCGCCTTTCTTCTGCTGGAGTATGATCGTTCCCGAAAACCGGGTCCCGCTTTTCGGAACCATGCTTCAGGCCCGACCAGCCCTGCCCGACGAAACACCGAAACCTTCGATCAGCGCTTCCGTCGCTTGTACATCCCGAAATTGCGCTTGAATTTCGATCAGATGGCGGAAATTCTCGTCCGAAGGATCCGCATCCATCGCCGCTTCCGCCTGTTTCAGCTCCTTATGTAAGGTGCGCGCGCTACGCTGCAAGTGCAGCGCCTGGTTCAGAGCGTCGCGGGCATCCTCGAGCGCCGCCGTCTCCAGCGCCGGCCACTGCCGCGCCCGCCTGATCAGGCTGACGGCACGCTCCCAGATCTCGGCGCAGCCGGCGCGCTCGATCGTCGCCACCACGGCGTGGCGGTCATTGGCCATGTCATGTGCCATCGCGTCGAGGATGGCACCGTGCAGCCGCCTCAGCTCGGGGTTGGCGAGATCAAGGAACTCGACATGGGCGAAATTCTCGTCGATCAGCGCCGGGTGGTTGACCAGTGCCACGATGATCGTCGCTTCGCGCACCGACATTCCTTCGTTGCCGCGCTTGACCAGTGCCGACTGGCCGAGACTTTCCGTGATGGCGATGCGACCACCGCCGGCTTTAGCGAATTGTCCGCCGGGAGCGGGCGCCTTGCCCTGCCCCGGTTTCCAGTCCGGACGACCTTGCCGCGTTGCGCGCTGAGAACCGAAGAAGCTCAGCACGCGCTCGCGCATCTCCTGCTGGTAGTGATATCGCAGGCTTTCATCACGGATGCGGCTGGTCAGTTCGCGCAGCCGCTTCTCCAGTTCGGCCCGCCGCTCCGGCGTGTCGAAGACGCCGCCCGCCGTCTCGCGCATCCATAACAGATCGGCAAGAGGACGCGCTTCCGCCAGCACGGCGCGGAAGGCATCCGGCCCCTCCGCCTTGACCAGGTCGTCGGGATCCTTGCCTTCCGGCAGCAGCGCGAAACGCGCCGTGCGCCCGGCTTGGACTACGGGCAGCACCATGTCGGCGGCCCGCCATGCGGCCTTCAGCCCGGCCTTGTCGCCGTCGAAGCACAGCACCGGCTCGGCGGCCATACGCCACAACAGTTCGAGTTGGTTTTCGGTAAGCGCCGTGCCGAGTGGCGCCACGACATTCTCGAAGCCGGCCTGCGCCAATGCGATGACATCCATATAGCCTTCGACGGCGATGACCGTGCCGCCCTTGGCCAGCGCTTTTCGCGCGCGGGCGAAATTGTAGAGTACGTTGCCCTTGTGGAAGAGCTCGGTATCGGGCGAGTTCATATATTTGGCGAGCGCATCCGGCGCCAGCGCTCGCCCGCCGAAAGCGATGATCTTGCCGCGCGAATCCGGAATCGGGAACATGATGCGGTCGCGGAACCAGTCATAGGAGACCGGAATGTCATCCCCATGGCGCACCAGCCCACAGGCCTCGATATCGGCCTTCGGCACGCCCTTTGCGGCCAGATGCTCCTTCAGCGCATTGCGGCTGTCGGGCGCATAGCCCAGCCGGAACGCATGCTGCGTCGCGGGCGTCAGTCCGCGGTCGCGCAGATACGCACGGGCCTTGGCGCCCTCCGCGCCCTGTAGCCGCTCCTGGAAAAAAGCAGTCGCCATTTCCATGACGTCGGTAAGGCTGGCGCGTTCCTTCTCGCGCCGCTCCTCCTGCACGTCGCGAACCGGCATCGGCACGCCGGCCATGTCTGCGATCTTCTCGACCGCCTCGGGAAAGCTCAGTCCGTCAAGTTCGGTCAGGAACTTGAAGTGATCGCCCGAGACCGAGCAGCCGAAACAATGATAGCGGCCCTTCTTGTCCTCGCAATGGAAGGACGGGCTCTTCTCGCCATGAAACGGGCAACAGGCCCAATAATCGCCGCGCGACGCATTGGTCTTCTTGCGATCCCAGGCGACGCGCTGGCCGATGACCTGCGAAATCGGCACGTGGTCGCGTATCTCGTCGAGGAAGGCGGGCGGAAAGCGCATCGGGGAACTCGTTTATCCCCCATATAATCATGCCCGCGAAGTCCGGCGACCCCTAATGCTGACGATGCCCGGTTTCCACAGGGCAAAAGGAAAGGCGGCCGTTGCGGGCCGCCCTTCCTCCAGTCTGGCACTATCGGGACTTTACTGCGCGGCGATGGCGCCAAAGATGATGCCGGAGAGGGCGCCGACCAGCACATAGTCGTTGCCGACGCGGATCCATTCCTGGCCACGGCCAGGACGATGCAGGCCGTAGCGACCATAATCGCGGACCGGGTGATGCTGCCGCCAGCCGGAATATTTCTGGCCATTGCGCCAGTTGTTCCGCTTCACGACGACCTTCTTTTGAATGATACGCTTCTGGATAACGCGCTTCTGGATGACGCGCTTCCTCACATCCCGGTTGGTGGGCTTCTGCCAATCGACATTGGTATAGTTCGACTGCGGCGCGACCGGCGCATTGAGCGGTGCGGCCTGGCCCGTCAGGGACGTGGCGGCCAGCATCGAGAAAGCAAGACCGGAAAGAACAATGCGCTTCATGAAGGAATCTCCTTGGTTGTCAATGCCGCAGAAATAGCCGTCGAAGAATGAACCGAAACTGAACATGAGCATTACAATTCCGTAATAAATCCGAAGCTTTAGGCCGATTGGTTGAACATCCTCGCAAATTCCGGGCGAAGGGCGGGGGGCAACATCGGCCGATCCGCTGCGTCAGGGCGGCGGGGCTCATGCAACCATTTCGGCATCCGTCCATTCTCCGACACGCCCCGTCGCGCGCCGGCAGCCCTTGAAATCGACAAATTTTTATTATCCGGCTAAAATATTCGAGCTATTATCGGCCAACGCCATGATCATGATTCGCACCCCTCGTCCTTCCCCCGGCCGCCGCGCTGCCCGTGTCGCCGGCTTTGTCCGTATCGGTGCGCCGCAATGAGCGGCTCCGTGGTTCTCCTGCATCTGGCCGGCGCCGTGGCGCTGATGCTGTTTGCCACGCGCATGGTGAAGACCGGCGTCGAGCGCGCCTATGGCGACGTGCTGCGCCACAAGCTGCGCGCCACCATGCGCAATCCTGTCATGGCGGTGCTGGCCGGCACCGGCCTCGCTATAGCGCTGCAGAGCTCCACCGCCGTCACGCTGCTGGTCGGCTCCTTCGCGGGCTCCGGCATCGTCTCGGGCGCGGCCGGGCAACTGGCCGTGCGCGGCGCCGAGATCGGTTCGGCTCTGGTGGTCAAGCTGCTCACCTTCGATCTCACGCTGCTGGTGCCGCTTTGCCTGATCACCGGCACGGTCATGTTCATGGCCACCGAGCGGCGCGACTGGCGCCAGACCGGTCGCATCCTGGTCGGCATCGGCCTTTTGATCCTGTCGCTGGAAATGATCGGTCAGGCATCCGAGCCGCTGCGCAACAGCCAGTTGATGCCGGTCATCATCAATTACTTCTCCGGCGATTCCATCACCGCCTATCTGCTGGCGGCGCTGATCACCTGGCTGTTCCAATCGAGCATCGCCGCGGTCCTGTTGATGGCGACGCTGGCGGGCCGCGGCCTGATCACGCCCGAACTCGGCGTCGTCCTCATCCTGGGCGTCAATCTCGGTTCGTCGATCATCGCGCCCATGCTGACCCGCTCCTCCGGCCCCGAAGTGCGCGTCGTGCCGATCGGCAACCTCTTGATGCGCGGGCTTGGCTCGCTGGTCATGCTGATCCTGGTCATGATCTTCAGGCCGCATTTCGCGTTCCTTGGCGCGACGGCAGCGGACCAGATCGTCAATGCCCACATCCTGTTCAATGTGCTGATCCTGCTCGCCGGCCTGCCGCTGGCGGGTCTCGTCTACCGCGCCTCGGAGAAGATCGTCGCGCTCGGCACCAAGACGCCAGCCGCCACGCTCGACGTCGTCGAACTCTCGGCGCTCAACGAAAGCGCGCTCGACGTGCCGAGCCAGGCGCTGGCCAATGCCACCCGCGAGGTGGTGCGGGTCTGCGAGACGGTCGAGATCATGCTCAAGCGCATCATCGAGCTCTACGAGAGCGCCGATGCCGACAAGATCAAGGCGCTGGCCGCCCTTGACGACCGCGTCGACCGCAAGCACGCGGCGATCAAGCTCTACCTCGCCAAGGTCACCAAGAACCCGCTGACCGAGGACGAGGCGTTGCGCTGCCAGGAACTGATCGGCGCCTGCGTCAAGCTGGAGCAGGTCGGCGACATCATCGTGCGCAACATGTTGGTACATGTGAAGAAGAAGTTCGACCGTGGACTGGAATTCACCGACGAGGGTTGGAGCGAGCTGTGCGCCTTCCACGCTTCGGTGCTCGCCAATGCGCGGCTTGCCTTCAACGTGCTGGTGTCGCGCGATGCCGAGACGGCTCGCCAATTGGTGCTGGAGAAGGAACGGCTGCGCGACGCCGAAAAAGAGACCAGCGCCAGCCATTTCCTGCGGCTGCGCGAAGGCACTGCCAAAAGCGTCGAGACCAGTTCGATCCACCTCGACACCATCCGCGATCTCAAACAGATCAACTCGCTGCTGGCATCGATGGCCTATCCCGTGCTGGAAGAACGCGGCCTCCTCGGTGGATCCAGGTTGAAGGCGAGCTGATCAACGACATCTCTCCCTTCTTTGAGACACCTCATCCCACCTCGCTTTGCGACGCCACCTCCCAACAAACAAGGGCAGAAGGAAGAGCGCCGCACTCTGTCGAAAAAATTGTATTGCGGCAGAATTGCATGGCGTCGGTCCTTCGGCGGCAAATTGCCATTGCCGCGTTTCCATCGCTCGGGCTAGGCATATCAGCCAAAGCTTTCGGAGGAGATCGATGGACACCCATTCGCGCAGTTTCGCCAAGGCGCTTTCGTGGCGCGTGACCGGCACCATCGATACGATGATCATCTCGCTGGTGGTGACCGGAAGCGTCAAGCTGGCGGCCGCCATCGGCGTGACAGAAGTCTTCACCAAGTCGCTGCTCTATTATTTTCATGAGCGGGCATGGCTGAAGGTTCCTTATGGACGCAAGACCCCGTTCTGAACCCGGGGTCAAGATTTTGAACCCGGAGATCAAGAAAAGCTAAAGCGGCGACAAAAATTTCTGGATTGCCGGCAGCGCGCATCCGTGGTTTGAGGCCTGCATTCGAGGATTAATTCCCGCCATGTCGCTTCCGCTCATCGCCCTGTTCATCGCTGCCTTCGCTTTCGGCACCACCGAATTCGTCATCGCCGGCGTGCTGCCGCAGGTGGCGCAAGGGCTTGGCGTTTCGGTTCCGACATCGGGCTATCTCGTCTCCGGCTATGCCTGCGGCATCGCCATCGGCGGTCCGCTTCTGGCACTTGCCACCAAGTCCTTGCCGCGCAAGACCTTGCTGCTCGGCCTCGCGGTCGCCTTCACCATCGGTCAGGCGGCCTGCGCGCTGGCGCCCGACTTCACCTCGATGCTGCTTCTGCGCATTGCCGTCGCAGTCGCGCATGGCGCTTATTTCGGCGTCGCCATGGTGGTTGCGGTCGGGCTGGTGCGCGGGGACCAGCGCGGCATGGCGGTGGCCGTCATCCTGTCGGGCCTCACTGTCTCCAACGTGATCGGCGTGCCAGCGGGCACTGCCATCGGCAACATCTGGGGCTGGCGCGCGACCTTCTGGGTTATGTGCGCATTGGGCGTGGCGGCCACGCTTGCCATGGCAGCCCTTTTGCCGCGCACCGCAGGCTATCAGGCCAAACCCGCCGGCCTCGCCCGCGAGGTCCGCGTGCTTGCCCGCCAGCAGGTCTGGACCTCGCTGATCCTGATGCTGATGCTGATGATCGGCCAGTTCGGCCTGTTCACCTACATCACCCCGACACTGCTCGATATCACCGGCCTCGACGAGAACCTGGTGCCCTGGGTGCTCTTGCTCAACGGTGTCGGCGCCACGCTTGGCGTCTTCCTCGGCGGCAGGCTAGCCGACTGGAAGCTGATGCCCTCGCTGATCACCATGCTGGCCCTGCAGGCGGTGACGCTTGCGGTGATCTATGCCGTCAGCCCCTATCCCGTGCCGATGGTCGTGGCGATCGTCATCTGGGGCGGCCTCAACTTTGCCATCGGTACGCCGATCCAGACCCGCATCCTGTCCTGGACTGCGGATGCCTCGAACCTGGCCTCCTCGCTGATCCCATCCGGCTTCAATGTCGGTATAGCGCTCGCGGCATCGCTCGGTGCCGCCATGCTCAATGGCGGTTACGGTTATCGCAGCCTGCCACTGCTTGGCGCCTTGGCGATGCTGATCGCCGTCGCGGTGGCGCTCGCCTCGCACATCTGGGAGTGGCGCAGCAACGCCACGCCACCACTGACGGCAGCGGCGGAGTAGATTACCCGCGCCACGACATCCACCACCGATCATGCCTGATCCGGGCGTCCACCGGCGCAAGCACGACGCGATGAACAGTCATGTCTCGCCTGGCGGCTGCGCAGCTCCAACGCATTACAGATCGATGCGGAACCGCAGGCTCTCCGCTCCGCCATAGGCGGCATCCTCGAAGAAACGTTCGACCAGTCTGCCGCCATTGGCCAGGATCACTTTGTGCGAGGCCGGATTGCCAGGTTTTGCGGTGATGTCGACATGAGCCAGGCCGACCGCCCTCGCCTCATCCAGCATAAGCCGCAGCGCTTCCGTCGCGTAGCCGCGTCGCTGTTTCCACGGCACCACGGCGTAGCCGATATGGCCAAGCACGTGCGGCGGCAGCGCCGACGTGCCCTTCTGCCAGCGCAGGCCGATCGAGCCTGACGTCTCGCCGTCCCACATCCAGCGCCTGAACCCCGGCAGGCGCGGGACCTGTCTGCCGTCAGGCAAGGTGATCGGCGGCCCCTTGGCCTCGGGATCATCGAGGCCGGCCAGGAACGCCGCCGGATCCTCCTCGATTGCGGCAAGCTGCTCGCGAGCTGCCTCCATGAGCCGTACATTGTCGGGCGACCAGCCGCGCTCGAGCGCAGCCTTGTAGGACGCCAGATGCTTGAGCCCGGGCTTGACAATTTCGATCATGATCCATGCTCCTTCGCAGGCCAAGCAGGCATAGCGATGGCCACTGGAACGCTCAAGCGGGCTGGAAGCGGATCGCGCCCTTGTTGAGGAAACACGCTTTGCTGAACAGCGACAGATCCAGCGGGTTCGGTAGCCGAACGTCGCTGATATCGGGAAACGGCTTCGTCGACGGATCGTAGGAGCGGTCGATCTGCGAGATGAAGACCAGGATCACGCCCGTGTCACGCGCAAAAGCCTTCAGCGTGCGCACCTGATCCATCAGCTCCGGATTGTCCCGTTTCTGGTCGAGCAGTTGCAGATAGTCGATGATAGCGAGCGTCCCGCGCGCCGCCGATCCCAACACCTCGACGATGTAGTCGGCGCTGATGCCATCGGAAGTGTCGAACGCGAACAATCGGTCGAACTGGGCGGGGTCCGCCCCGATGGCGCGAAACCGGTCCAGCACATCGCGATGCGTGTATTCCAACGAGAAGAACACGCTGCGATGGCCACGCTTCATGGCTTCGACCGCGAGTTCGAGGCTCATCAGCGTCTTACCGTGGCCTGGTCGCGCACCGACCAGAACCAGGTCGCCAGGCTCCAGCCGCGAGAACAGCCTGCCGGGGGATTTGTTCTCGACCACCTTCGCCGCAAGCAGACTCCAACTCGCAAAACCTTCGCGTGCTGCAATACGGTCGAGCGCCTGATGGAGCGGAATCTTCTCCTCGCGCGACAACAGCCTGGCTTGACGCTTCAGATGGTAAATGGGCGCAATCATCGCAAACCTCCTGGTGCGAGCAGTCTTCGCAACCCCTCCTTATGCCTGGTGCTCGAACAGTCGGTTCGATGATCGGATTGCCCCGCATGAATGATGCTTTCCCGACGGAGGGAGGAGGCGTGGGCGCGCCGGAATCAGACAATACCCCAATGCTGACGGGTCGAAAACGCGCATACGTGCCGGGAATGCTGAACAAGATGTGTTTCGCCGGCCGGCATAAGCCGATTTATGATCGTGCCGGGGGTGATTCACCGCCAAAACACAAACGCTTCGACAGGAGAACGGGTCTGGTGCGGTTGATATCTATCCCGCTGGGTGTCGTCGCCAGCCTCTTCCTCGTTGTCGTCGCTTTGACGGCACGGTCCTTTGCAGCGCCCTCGGCCATTCCGGCCTGGCTGCAGGCCCATGTCGGCGAAGGTGATGGCCAGATCTCAGCTGTGGTCCTGGAGCGGGCCCGAGCGCTTTACCTGAAGAAAGTCGGCGCAGGAGCCGTTAACAATCCCTGCTACTTCGCCATGGATGCGACGCGCCCTAGCGATCTGGGCAACAACAAACTGGGTCACCGTTATTACATCATCTGCGAGGCCAGCCAGGCGTTTCGCGCCGTTTCGGCGGGCCACGGCAGCGGCCGGAATCTGAAGGGCGTCGCTGATTTCGCCAATGGCAAGCGCTGCGCGAAGAACTTCGGCAATGCGCTGGATTCGTCACTGACCGCCGGCGGCGCCTATATGACCGGCGAGGCGAAAACCTCGTTCAAGGGCTATTATCGTACCGCGGCGAAGCAGGACGTGGCTTTCATGCGTACCTTCGTGCAGTTCGATGGCGAGGGCGAGGCCGCGAACGCCAGGCAGCGCGTGATCGGCGGGCATCCGGCGGAAGTGCTGAAGGGAATGTGTCTTCGCAAAGACCCGGCCAGCTCGCATGCCGACCATGACGGCTACGTGCCGTTCGGCAAACTGGTGGATTATGCCGGCGGCCGCAGCAATGGCTGCACCAGTTGGTCGGCGGCAGATGCGCGGCAGATCATCCCGATGGTGAAGGACAATCCGACGACGCTCTACATCTACCCTGAATCGCGCGACATCGCCGCCGTCGCGCAAATCGTGGCGGCGGGTCGTTCGCCGTCGGACGCTGGGCCCTATTGGAACGCATCCTGCCTGAAGGAAATCGGCTCTCCGAAATTCTGGCCGCGAAAGACGCTCGAGCCGATCATCGCCCAATACAGGAAGGACCACCCGGCACCGCCGCCGCAGCCGGTGCCGATCTGCAAGGAGCCTTGAGGTCCGTCCCGGCTCCGGGGATGCGGGGTCTACGGGATCGCATCCCTCAGCGCAGAAAATCGAACACCGCCTGCATGAAACCGGATGGATATTCGACATTCGACAGGTGAACCGCCGGCAGGACGACCAGCTTCGCGCCGGGCACCGCCGCGGCGATCAGTTCGCTGTGGCTGGCCGCCGTCACCGTGTCGTGCTCGCCGGCGATCACCAGCGTCGGCCGCGAGATCAGCGCCACGGTGCGGCGAAGGTCGGCGTCGCGCACCGCCGCAAAGAGGCCCGCCAGGCCTTGCCGGTCGATGGCGAGCAGCATGGCGCGAAATTCCTCGATGACGGGCTCGTTGGCCGCCACCATTTTTGCCGGGAACCAATTGTTGAGGAACGTTTCGGCGGTTTCGGCCATGTCGGGCGCCTGCCGGACGGCGGCAATGCGCTCGTCGAAATAGCTTGCCGGTCCGAGATGGGACGAGGTGTTGCTCAGGATCAGCCGGTCGATCCGCTCCGGCGCGTGGATGCCGAGCCATTGCCCGACGAAGCCGCCCAGCGACAGGCCGAGGAAATGCACGCGGCCAAGGCCGAGCGCGTCGAGCAGTTCGATCACGTCGCCGCCGAGCCGATCGAGCGAATAGGCGCCGGCCGGCACGCTCGATCCGCCATGGCCGCGAAAATCATAGCGCAGAAGATGGAAATGCCTGGACAACTCGCCGACCTGTCCATTCCACATATGCAGCGTGGTGGCGATGGAGTTCGACAGCATCAGCACCGGCTTTGCCGCATCGCCGTCGAAGCGGTAGGCGATGCGCGTGCCATCGCCAACAGTTACGAAATTCAGCTCATTCATGATGAAAGATCCTTCTGGAAGGGTTGAATGAGACAGAGCGTAGCCATGTCGTTGTTTTGTTGATATTACAAAGTCAGGACAATCTCTGTAATCAAAGCTGACATGGCTGACTTCACCTTGCACGACCTGCAGTGCTTCGACGCCGTGATCCGCACCGGCGGCTTTCAGCCGGCGGCGGCCCTGTTGCATCGTTCACACCCGGCTGTATTCGCCGCTGTCGCCAAGCTGGAACGGCAGCTCGACCTCGTTCTCCTGGACCGCAGCGGCTATCGCGTGCGCCCGACCGAGGCCGGGCTGTCGTTCCACCGCCGGGCGCAATCGCTGCTGCGCGAACTGGAAGGCCTGCGCGTGCATGCCGCCCAGCTCTCGATCGGCGAAGAAAGCGAAATCCATGTGGTGATCGGCGACCTCTGCCCACGACCGCAGGTGCTGGGCCTGCTCGGGCGGTTCTTCGCGCAATGTCCCGGCACGCGTCTGCACCTGCACTTCGAGGCCGTCGGCGGCCCTTGGGAGCGTCTTTTCGACGACGAGGCCGATCTGGTCCTGCACTGGATCGACAAAGGCGATGCGCGGGTGGAATGGATCGACTTGTGCAAGGTGCCGTTCATTCCCGTGGTGGCACCGGGCTTTCTGCCGGAGCGCATCGAGCCGCCGATCACACCCGACCAGATGCAGGCGCTCACCCAATGCGTGATGCGCGACACTGCCCGCCATTCACCGCAACAAGATTACTTCATGGTCGAAGGCGCGCCGCAATGCCTGGTCGCCGACCAGGGCATGAAGAAGGAGATCATCCTGCAGGGCCTCGGCTGGGGCCACCTGCCACGCTTCCTGATCGAGGAGGAGCTGCGTGATGGACGCCTGCGGTCCATCGCCGGCCCTCATATGCCGGGCCGCACCGACGAACTGGTGGTGGCGCGCCGCCGCGACCGTCCCCACGGGCCGGTCGCCAACCGTTTGTGGGATCATGTCCAGCAGGAGGCGCCGGCATTGCGCCGCGCGTTGGAGCCCCAGAAGGTTGTTCCATAGGGCAGGCAAGCACCGACGGTCGCGCCGGCTACTGCAGCAGTCCCTTGATGATGCCGCTTGCCTTGCCGAAATCCATCTGGCCGGCATATTTCTGCTTCAGTGCCGCGATCACCTTGCCCATGTCCTTCTGGCTGGCGGCACCGGTCGCCGCGATCGCCTCGCGTGCCGCAGCGGTGATGGCGGCATCGTCCAGTTGCGTCGGCAGGAAATCGCGGATGATCTCCATCTCGCCGCGCTCCTGCGCGGCCAGTTCCGGCCGCTTGCCGTCCTCGAACGCGTTGGCCGATTCTTCGCGCTGCTTCACCATCTTGGCCAGGATCTGCAGGATCTCCTCGTCGCTGGCCGGCTCCTTGCCGGCGCCGCGATTGGCGATGTCGCGGTCGTGGATGGCGGCCTGTATCAGCCGCAATGTCGGCAGCCGGTGCTTGTCCTGCGCCTTCATCGCGCTCTTCAGGGATTCGGCGATTTTTGCGCGCATCGTGCTCTCTCCTTCGGTCGGCGCGGACAATAGCGCCGGGTGCAGGCCAACGCAAACCCTGATATGTCGAGGCAAGCCTATGATATTGCTCAATGAAATAAATCGCAGCGGCATTTCCCATCATCATTGACCGACCTGCCCCCTTCCCCTATGTACTGGGCCTTGCATGAACTGAAGCTTGAGTGCGTGGAGGCCGCGAATTCGCCGCTCGCGCCGTTTGCCGCGCAAATAGCCCGCCGGGCCTGTTTGAAGCGCGCGGCCTGATAGGAGTGCCGCCATGGCCGACACCGCGTCCACCCCCGCTTGGGCCACCGAGAAACCGACGGCATTGCTGGTGCTGGCCGACGGCACCGTCATTGAGGGTCGCGGTCTCGGCGCAACGGGTTCGGCGGTCGCCGAGGTCTGCTTCAACACCGCGCTTACCGGCTATCAGGAGATCCTGACCGATCCGTCCTATGCCGGCCAGATCGTCACCTTCACCTTCCCGCATGTCGGTAATATCGGCACCAACGGCGAAGACATCGAGGACCTCAATCCGGCTGCTCGCGCCGGTGCCGTCGGCGCCGTGTTCAAGGCCGATGTCACCAATCCCTCCAACTACCGCGCTGCCGGCCATCTCGATCAATGGCTGAAGAAGCGCGGCATCGTCGCCCTCTCGGGCATCGACACCCGCGCGTTGACCGCGTTGATCCGCGAAAAGGGCATGCCCAACGCCGTTATCGCGCATGCGACCGACGGCGTCTTCGATCTCGACGACCTGAAACGCCGCGCCGCCGCGTGGTCCGGCCTGATCGGCCTCGACCTCGCCAAGGAGGTCACGTCAGGCCAGTCCTCGGTGTGGCGCGAGACGCCTTGGGTGTGGGACGAGGGCTTTGGCGAACAGGACGAGCCCTCCATGCATGTCGTCGCCATCGACTATGGCGTCAAGCGCAACATCCTGCGCCTGCTTGCGGGGCTTGGTGCCAAGGTGACCGTGGTTCCGGCCAAGACCGGCGCCGAGGAAATCCTCGCCATGCAGCCGGACGGCATCTTCCTGTCCAACGGCCCCGGCGACCCTGAAGCCACCGGCGCCTATGCCGTGCCGGTCATCCAGGACCTGCTCAGGACCGAGATTCCGGTGTTCGGCATCTGCCTCGGCCACCAGATGCTGGCGCTGGCGCTGGGCGGCAAGACCGCCAAGATGCATCAGGGCCATCACGGCGCCAACCATCCGGTCAAGGACCACACCACAGGCAAGGTCGAGATCGTCTCGATGAACCACGGCTTTGCCGTCGACGCCGACTCGCTGCCGTCAGGCGTCGAGGAAACCCATGTCTCGCTGTTCGACGGCTCGAATTGCGGCATCGCGCTGACAGGCCGGCCGGTGTTCTCGGTCCAGCACCACCCCGAGGCCTCGCCCGGCCCGCAGGATTCGCATTATCTGTTCCGCCGCTTCGTCAACCTGATCCGCGAAAAGCGCGGCGAGGAACTGCTGGCCGAACGGGCTTAGTTCCGACAGATCCTCATACTCGTGCCCCATCTCCCGCGACGCCTTTGGTGACGGTTCCGAGTGCCGCGGGCCTCGCCACTTTCGTAACGAAGACAACGAGCGCCAGCACTAGGAAAACCGCGCCAACCAGGTAAGGCGCGCCGCCGAAGGTCACTGGCGCGCTTGGCCCGGTGAACCAGGAAAAGATCGCGGTATAGAGCAGCGGCGTGACGATCGATGTGATCGAGAAGATCGACGTCATCGCGCCTTGTAATTCACCCTGCGCCGAAGGCGGCACCTTGGCGGCGGCGAGGCTCCTGAGCGGCGGGTCGGCCAGCGCTTCCAGGCAGCCGACGACGATCACCGCATAAATCATCCAACCCTGCGTCGCGAAGGCGTAGCCGAAAGCACTGAGCGCCGTGAACGCAAGACCGATCACCGCCGTCCTCCACTCGCCAAGCCTGGGAATGATGCGTGGCAGCACCGTTGCCATGACGACGGCGCCGCACAGGCCGAAAGCGCCGAGAGAAAGGCCGATCTGCTGCTCGTTCCAGCCATAGCGATAGTTGGAGACGAACGACCAGACCGCCGGATACATCATGTGGCCGAGCGTCATCAGGAAGAAGACCAGCCCGATCCAGCCAATGCCTTGATATTGGCGCATCTGCAGAAGCGTGCCGACTGGGTTGGCGCGCTTCCACTCGAAGCGCCGGCGGTGCTTTTCATCGAGCGTTTCGGGCAGCAGGAACAGCGCGATCAGGAAGTTCACAAAGGCAAGTCCGGCGGCGAAATAAAACGGCACGCGCGGCCCGAAGGTGCCGAGCAGCCCGCCAAGGACCGGCCCGATGACAAAGCCGACGCCGAAGGCGATGCCGAGCAGGCCGAAATTCTTGGCCCGGTTCTCATCGTTCGAGATGTCGGCGATGAAGGCTGATGTGGTCGAATAGCTGGCGCCTGAAATGCCGGCCAGCACGCGCCCGATGAACAGCATCGGGTAGGACCAGGCTATGGCGCAGATCAGATTGTCGATGGAAAACGTCAGCACGGAGGCGAGAAGGATCGGCCGCCGGCCGAACCGGTCGCTCAACCCGCCCATGATGGGCGCGAAGAAGAACTGCATGGCCGCATAGACGAAGAACAGCCAGCCGCCTTCGATCGCAGCCTGCGAGACGCCGACGCCGGTCAACTCTTGCAGATAGGCCGGCAGCACCGGCATGATGATGCCGAATCCGATGATGTCGAGGAGCAGCGTCGTGAAGACGAGCGCAAGGCCCCGCTTGGCGGTTTTGGGATCCATCATGGGCTCGTCTGCTCCTTCCCGGCGCCTGGCGCGCAGGCGGAGGCACTTATAGGCGAGCCCGCCGTCAGGAACAATGAGGGAACAAGCAGGACGTTCGCATCCTGACATCCCCTGACGATATCCTTGCCGTCAGGTCACCCGTGAAAGAACCGGACGCTCAGATCGGGTTGTTGAACGTGTCGCAGTCGGAAAGCTTACCGCTCTTGTAGCCGCGCGCCAGCCAGGTCTGCCGCTGCGCCGACGTGCCGTGGTTGAAGCTTTCCGGCACCACATAGCCCTGCATTTTCTTCTGCAGCGTATCGTCGCCGATCTGCCTGGCGGCATTGAGCGCGCTTTCCATATCGCCTTGCTCCAATATGCCCTTCTGCGCCGTGTAATGCGCCCAGACGCCGGCGAAGCAGTCGGCCTGAAGCTCGACGCGCACCGACATTTGGTTGGCTTCGGCCTCGCCCATGCTTTGCCGCATCTGGTTGAATTTGGACATGATGCCGGTCAGATTCTGCACGTGATGGCCGACCTCATGCGCGATCACATAGGCCCGCGCGAACTCGCCCGAGGCGCCGAACTGCTGGTCCAGCTGCTGGAAGAATGTCATGTCGAGATACACCTTGTGGTCGCCGGGACAATAGAAGGGTCCGGCCGCCGACGAGGCGAAGCCGCAGGCCGAGCGGATCTGCCCGCTGAACAGCACTAGCTTAGGGTCCTCATAGGTCAGTCCGTTGGCCTTGAAAATGCCGGTCCATGTGTCCTCGGTCTCGGCCAGCACGGTTGCCACGAACTGCTTCATCTCGTCGGAAGCCGGCGCACCGGTGCCGCCGTCCTGGCCGCCGCTGTTGTCCGTTATCTCGCCGCCGCCAGGCAGCAGGCCTCCACCGCCGCCGCTCAGCACCTGGATCGGATCGATGCCGAAGGCTTTCAGGCCGAAATAGAGCACGACGAGGATGATGATGGTCGAGATCGACATGCCGCCGCCGCTTCTGCCGCCGATCGGAATGCGGAACTGGCCGGGTCCGCCGCCACCAAATCCGCCGCCGCCGCTGCTGCGCTGGTCCTCGACATTGTCACTCTGACGACGGCCTCTCCAGAGCATGGCAACTCCCCGCGCTGCGAATTTACTGGTCGATCCGGCGCGAGGCCGGCTCCACCTCATGAACAATTATCTCAATGGTTGCGCCAAGTCACAGCATTTTTCGCGGCCGTGGCCGTGCTGGCATGATGGCTCCACTGCTCTGGCCGCGACTGTGGAATGTCTATGGTATCGCCGGCGAAACGGGGCCGGCGTCTTGGCAAAGTCCCTAGCCCGCCGTCATCGCCTTGCGGAACGCTTCCAGCGTCTCGGCGCTGACATGGTGCTCTATGCCCTCGGCATCGATGCGCGCCGTCTCGGCGCTGACGCCGAGCGAACGCAAAAAAGCCTCCACCGTCTGGTGGCGAATGCGGCTCTCTTCCGCGACCTTGCGACCGGCTTCGGTGAGGAACACGCCGCGATAGGGCTTTCTGGAGACCAGCCCGTCGGCACACAGCCTGGTCAGCATCTTGGCCACTGTCGGTTGAGCGACCCCCAGCCTGGCTGCGATGTCGACCTGGCGGGCCTCGTTGCCGTCCTCGATCAGGTCGGCGATCAACTCGACATAGTCCTCGACCAGCGCGCTGCGGCGCGCTTCGCGCGTCTGCCGGAACCCTTCCGAATGGACATCGGCATCGGGCAGCGGCTCACGCGGGACCGGTCTGTTCTTCAGCGCCAATATGCGCTCCTCCTTGGCTGCCCGAAGATTGAATCGGCCCGCATTCATAGCACGGGCCCCGACAATCCTGGCGTTTATTTGCATTCGGGCCCAGGCGCAACCGCATCGCCGCCGCGTCGGAGCACGATCGATCGCATCGCAAAAGCATGATCAATGAAATATAGCATATTGCATAATGTTGAGCCGTGGCATAGATAGGACACATCATCCATTGCATCACGCGGAATTCGCCATGTCCGAGACCGACGCCACCGCCATAGCCAGACCAGCGTGGCGGTTCGACAGGCCAGGCGATGAGCAGCCGAGCCTGCGCGAGGTCAACTCCTCGATCGCCGTACCGAATTCGGGCGTCTGGTTCCGTCGCCTGTTTGCCTTCATGGGGCCGGGCTATATGGTCTCGGTCGGCTATATGGACCCGGGCAACTGGGCGACAGACCTCGCCGGCGGCGCCCAGTTCGGCTACACGCTGCTGTTCATCATCATGCTGTCCAACCTGATGGCGATTCTGCTGCAGGCGCTGGCCGCGCGTCTCGGCATCGCCACCGACCGCGACCTCGCCCAGGCCTGTCGCGCCTACTACCCGCGTCCGGTGAACTTCGTGCTGTGGATCGCCTGCGAGCTCGCCATCATCGCCTGCGACCTCGCCGAAGTGATCGGCACCGCGATCGCGCTGCAGCTCCTGTTCGGCATTCCGCTGATCGGCGGCGCCATGCTCACCGCGCTCGACGCCTTCCTGGTGCTTTTGTTGATGAACAAGGGCTTCCGCTATCTCGAAGCCTTCGTCGTCGCGCTTCTGGTCATCATCTTCAGCTGCTTTGCCATCCAGATCTTCGTCGCCGCGCCACCGGCCGGCACGATCCTGCATTCGATGTTCGTGCCGTCATCCGAAATCGTCACCAATCCGGCGATGCTCTACATCGCCATCGGCATCATCGGCGCCACCGTCATGCCGCACAATCTCTATCTGCACTCCTCAATCGTGCAGACCCGCGCCTATGAACGCACCGACGAGGGCAAGCGCGACGCCATCAAATGGGCAACGACGGACTCGACCATCGCCCTGATGCTGGCCCTGTTCGTCAACGCCTCGATCCTGATCGTGTCGGCGGTCGCCTTCCACAACACCGGCCACCAGGACGTCGCCGAGATTGGCCAGGCTTTCGAACTGCTGTCGCCGCTGCTCGGCCTGAGCATCGCCTCGATCCTGTTTGCCGTGGCGCTGCTCGCCTCCGGCCTGAACTCGACGGTGACCGCCACGCTTGCCGGCCAGATCGTCATGGAAGGCTTCCTGCGCCTGCGCATTCCGCAATGGGCGCGGCGCCTGCTGACGCGCGGCCTCGCCATCATCCCCGTGGTGGTCGTCACCGCGCTCTACGGCGAAAAGGGCACCGGCCAGTTGCTGGTGTTCAGCCAGGTGATCCTGTCGATGCAACTGCCCTTCGCGGTAATCCCGCTGGTCCAGTTCGTCTCTGACAGGAAGAAGATGGGCAGCCTTGCCATCCCGCGCGGCGTTGCGGCGCTCGCCTGGGTGGTCGCCGCCATCATCCTGGTGCTCAACTTCAAGCTGCTCTACGACACGCTGTTCGGGATCGGCTGAGATCGGCCGCGACAAAGACGCGGCCCGCGCTATTTCTCGGTCGATCATGACCACGATAGCCCAATCTCGAAGCTTCTATGCCAAGCTGATGGCTGCGCAGGCGCGTTCCGCCGATCCGCGTCTTGAAGAGGTGTTCGCGGCCGTGCCGCGCGAGGCGTTTCTCGGTCCTGGCCCATGGATGATCGTCGCCGGCCAAGGCGCGGTCGAGACCCCGAGCGCCGACCCGCGCTTCATCTATCAGAACGTGCTGGTGGTGCTCGATGCCGACAAGGGCATCAACAATGGCGAGCCGTTCCTGCACGCCATGTGGATCGGGAAACTCGCGCCCAGGCCCGGCGAGGCTGTCACTCACATCGGCGCCGGCACCGGCTACTACACGGCTTTGCTGGCCAGGTTGGTTTCACCTGGCGGCACCGTTGCCGCCTTCGAACTGGACGCCGATCTTGCCTCGCGGGCAAAGGCAAACCTTGCGGGCTACGAGAACGTCACTGTCATTCCTGGCGATGCCGTCACATCGGATTTGCCGCCATCGGATGCCATCTATGTCAATGCCGGCGTCGCGGCACCTCCACCCGGCTGGCTCAAGGCGCTGAAGCCGGACGGCCGCATGATCTTCCCGTGGCGCCCGGCCGAGCGCGTTCCCTTGGCCGCTCTGGTGACCCGCACCGAAAAAGGTTTTGCCTGCGACCCTTTCATGCGCTCCTGGTTCATCCCTTGCTCCGGTGCATCGGTTGCAAGTCTCGCGGCAAAAATCCCGACGCGCGACCAGGCCGCGCGCAGTCGCTCGATCTGGCTGACGGCGGACAAGTTGCCGGACCGCACCGCCACCGCGATCTTTGAGCATGTCTGGTTTTCGTCACGCAGCCTCGATGCGCGGCCTCGGGTCTGACGAACCGAAATTCGGCACGCCCTGTCGGACGGCCAGCCAGTCATCCGTCCTTGGACTGAAGTCCGGCCCTGACGGCATGGATCGAAACAGGAGGAGCATCCCATGAGAAAGATCATAGCGGCGACATTCGTCAGCCTCGACGGCGTCATGCAGGCGCCGGGCGGCCCGGAGGAGGATCCCGTCGGCGGCTTCAAGTTCGGCGGCTGGACGTTCCACTATTTTGACGAAGTGGCGGGCGCGGCGATGGATGAACTATTCTCCAAGCCCTTCGCCCTCTTGCTCGGCCGCAGAACCTACGACATATTCGCCGCGTACTGGCCGTACCAGAAAGATCCGATCGCGGATGCCTTCAATCCTGCGACCAAATACGTAGCGACGCATCATCCGGGTTCGCTCACCTGGCAGAACACGCAATCGCTTGGGCCTGATATCGTCCCGGCGTTGCGCCGCCTCAAACAGGAAGAGGGACCTGATCTGCTCATCCAGGGATCGGCCAATCTGATCCAGACCCTGCTCGCCAATGGGCTGATCGACGAAATTCGGCTGATGATTTTCCCGCTGTTACTGGGCAAGGGCAAGCGGCTGTTCGGCGATGACGCGATGCCGGCTGCCTTCAAGCTGACCCGCTCGCAGACTTCCAGCACCGGCGTCATCATGGCGATCTACGAGCGCGCCGGCGAAATCAAGACCGGTTCCTTTGTCACGGGGGAGCCATCCGACGCCGAGCTCGAGCGGCGCAGGACCTGGAAGTAAACGCTTCTTTTCCTCTCCTCCACGAACGTGGAGGAGAGGAACCAGGTTCTGAGAAGTCCCTCAAGCCGCCTGCGGCCGGCGCGCCAGCCCGTCGCGTATGTGCCGTGCGAACGCTTGCGCCGCCGGGCCGACGCCGTGCCTCGGCAGATGCAGGTTGATCGAGAAATTCGGCAGCGGCGGCAGGCCGGACCCGGACGGCAATATGTCGAGATCGGCCGGCACCGCGGAGGCCAGCCAGGTGGTGACGGCCAGGTCGGAACGCACCGTAGCCGTCGTCGCGTCGATATTGCCGTTCTCGAACACGGTGCGCCATTCCAGCCCATGCTCGTGGAGCGCCGAAAGCACCACCGGCCGGAAGGCGCAGCTGTCGGCGACCATCGAGACCGGCAAGGGGCGCTTGGCACGCGCGACACCGCCCTTGGCGCCGACCCACACCAGCCGATCGATGGCGAGGCACTCGCCATCCGATGCCCCTACCCGTTCCTCGATGACCGCCAGGTCGATGGTGCCGGCCGCGAGCGCCGCGGCCAATTCCGGCGAGGAGGCGCAGACCAGCGATATCTCGACCTGCGGATAGGTTTGCGCATAGGCCTTCAGCACCGGCGCCAGCGTCGTGCCGACAAGGTCGTAAGGCACGCCGAACCGCACCTGGCCGGCAACGACATTGGCAGCCATTTCGGCCCAGATCTCGTCGTTGAGGCTGAGCAGCAGCTTTGCCTTGCCGAACAGCCGCTCGCCGGCAGAGGTCAGCCGCAAGCCGCGCCGGTCGCGCTCGAACAGGCTGCGGCCGAGCGCCTCCTCCAGCCGCCGGACTTGCTGGCTGACGGCGCCTTGCGTCAGGTGCAGCGCATTGGCCGCCGCCGTCATGCTGGCCTTGTCGGCGACGGTTACGAAGGTGCGCATGAGCGTCGTATCGAGGTTGCGGATCATGTCCTGCATTATAGATGCTAATGCCTGTCATCGTAAACATTGCATTTACTGATATGCGGCTGCATCTAACATGGGGCCTTCGACAGAGGACGCCGCATGCTCCAACCCGTCATCCCGCTGATCCTGTTCGCCCTGGTGGCGACCAGCACGCCCGGCATCGCCACCACCTTGTCGACGGCGTCGGGCGCGCAGTTCGGCTTTCGCCGCTCCATCCCGCTGGTGGTCGGCAGCGCGGCCGGCCTAGCCACAGTCACTGGGGCGGCGGCCGCCGGGCTGGCCGGCCTGCTTCTCGCCATGCCGTCCTTGCAGCTTGCCATGAAGATCGCCGGCTCGCTCTACCTCGTCTGGCTGGCGCTCAAGATCGGCCGTGCGGGGGCGCCCAAGCTCGATGTGACGATGATCAAACCGAACAGTTTTCTCGGCGGTGCCGGCATTCAGTGGCTGAACCCCAAGGGCTGGGCGATGGGGCTTGGAGCCGCGGCATCCTTCGCCGCACTCGCCGACGGGCCGGCGCGGCTGGCCCTGCTGCTCGGCTCCACCTTCGGCCTCACCGCCGCCTTCTCGCTGTCGCTATGGTGTGTGGCCGGCATGCTGCTCGCCCGGCTGCTGAAGACCGAGCAGCAATGGCGCGCGCTCAATATCCTGCTCGGCCTGGTGCTGGCGGCATCGATCATTCCGATGTGGCGGCAGGCGTAAGATGGGCCTGCAGAACCTGGGTTCCTCGCCCCCGCAAGGCGAGGCGAGGAACCCGAATCCTGTCAAGCCGCGTAGCGTGCGGCTGGCTTGTCGGCGTGCAGGCTGCCGTAGAAGGTCTGCCGGGCGCCAAGGAAGGCGTCCAGCTTGGCCGTATCGGCAAGCGCGGGCACGGTGACGGCTTCGCCCCTGGCCAGGCCGACAAGGGCAGCATCGACCATATCGTCGGCGGTCATGATGATTTCCTTCGGAAGCTGGTCGATATCGCTTCCCGCGACTTCCCAGAAATCGGTCCGGGTCGCCCCCGGCAGCACCACCTGCGCCTGGACGTCGGTGCCGGCGACCTCGCGCTGCAGGGCTTCGGTGAAGTTGACGACATAGGCCTTGGTGCCGCTGTAGATGCCGCCGAACGAGGTGTCGAAGGCCAGCACCGAGGCGATGTTGACGATAGCGCCGCGGTTGCGCGCCAGAAATCCCGGCAGCACCGCGCGGGTCAGGCGCGTCAAAGCGATGACATTGACCTTGATCATGCGTTCAGCCGCATCGGCGTCCGCCGTCGCAACCACCTGTGCACCACCAAGCCCGGCATTGTTGACCAACAGCGTGACGCTGTCATCCGTCGATACCGCCCGCTCCACCCGCCGCACATCATCGTCGTCGGCCAGATCGGCACTGATCACGCTGACCTTGCGGCTGTAGGCATATCGCAGCCTTTCAGCCAATTCCTCGAGCCGGTCCGCGCGGCGCGCCACCAGCACCAGGTCATAGCCCTGCCCCGCCAGCCGGTCGGCATAGACAGCGCCGATGCCGGAGGAAGCGCCGGTGATGACGGCGGTGCCCTTGTTCTCATTCTTGCTCATTGTCCTGTTCCTTTCGCGCTCTTCGCTCTGGTTCGGCTTCGACGGATGCGCCGGCTGCCGAGCTTCTCGATCGTCAATTGGTGGCATATGCCACTTTCGGCGAAGTAGGTATATGCCACTATCTTGTCAACGGCGGCCGCGAAAACTATTTCTGCGGCAGGCTGGCACAGGCTTTGCCAGCGAGGAGTTGACATGACCGATCTTCAGCAACCGGGATTCAGCCGGTGCAACAATGCCACCTTGCGGCGCACCGCGCGCAGGCTCGGCCGCTTCTACGACGACGCGCTTGCGCCTTCCGGGCTGAAAGGCACGCAATTTGGCCTGCTCTTTCAGATCAGTGCCAGCAGCGAACCGGCGATGGGGACCGTTGCCGAGGCGCTGATCATGGATCTCTCGGCGCTCGGCCATACGCTGAAGCCGCTGGTCCGCGACGGCTATGTCGAAACCTTCCCCGATAAGGACGATCGCCGCGTCAAGCGCGTCCGGCTGACGCCGCACGGCCAGGCCAAGCTCGAAGAGGCGATCAGGCTGTGGAGTGTCGCCCAGCAGCGCTTCGAGGAGATGATCGGCGCGGAGCAAGCCGCGAAGCTGCGTGCGACGCTGGATGATGTGGCCTCTCTGGATCTCGAAACGCCGGCGGCCGCTCCCTCAAGCTGAAGCGGCCGCGAAAGAACCAGTGACGAAAAGCTCGGCGCCCTCTACTCCGCCGGCATGGCGACCGGCCGCGCCAGCATCCGGCCGGCCAGCACGATGCCGAGCCCGACGACGGGGAAGACGGCCGCGATGAGGCCGAGATCGGCCGGACCGCCATAGCGCAGCACGGCGCCGCCAACCACCGCGCCGAGTGCCACGCCGAGATAGAGCGCCGAGGCGTTGAGCGACAGCACGATCGGGGCAGCGTCGGGGGCGAGCTTGATGATGCGGCTCGCCTGCGCCGGCGGGAAGGCCCAGCCAACGATGCCCCATGGCACCATCATGCCCATCAGCGCCGGCCCGGCGAGATGATGCGGCAGAAAGGCCGGGATCAGCGAGAAGGTGACGAGCATGGCAGCGCTCAGCGCCAGCGACCAGCCGACGGTGCGCGTAGCGCCGAAGCGGTCCGCGGCCTGGCCGCCGGCGATGTTGCCGATGACGGCGCCGACGCCGAAGGCGAGCAGCATGCCGGGCAGCGCTATCGGGGAGAGCCCGCTGGCTTCGATGGCCAGCGGCGCGATGAAGCTGAACACGGTGAAGGCGCCGATGAGGGCAAGTGTGGTCGTCACCAGGATCGGCATCACGCCGGGACGCATTGCCGCCGCCAGCCGGCGCTTCAGCGGCAGCTTGGTGCCGATGATGCCGCGCGGCAGCCGATACCAGAGGATGGCACCGGCGAGCGCACCAAGGCCTGCGATGGCATAGAACGTGCCGCGCCAGCCGGCTATCGCCGCGACCAGCGCGCCGAGTGGGGCGCCCACCGCTACCGCCACCGTGGTGCCGCCGACGACGACGGCAATGGCGCGGGCCCGGTGATGGTCATCGACCAGCGCCACCGCCGTGCCTTGCGCGGTCGCCGCGAACAGGCCAGACGACAGCGCCATGATGATGCGCGCGGCGAGCAGCACTTCGAAGGAGGAGCTCAAGGCCGCGGCAACGTTGCCGATGACGAAGAACACCAGCGTCCACAGGATGACGCGGCGCCGGTCCCATTCGCCGGTCAGCGTCGCCAGGATCGGCGTGCCGACCGCATAGGCGAGCGCGAAGGCGGTGATCAGCGTGCCGGCGAGCGGAACGGAGATGCCGGCATCCCTGGCGATGTCGGGCAGAAGGCTGGAGATGACGAAGCCTTCGGTCGAGATCGCAAACGATCCGAGCGCAAGCCAGAAGATCCGCTTGTCCATGGCGATGTGTCCTTAGTTCAAAGGTTATTGAACAATTGGACATAACCCGGCAGGATGTCAATGAAGCCAGGAAAAAATAGCACAACCATCCTGACAGCCCTGTGTCAGCACGGTCGTGAAAGGGAGAGCGGTGTGCACGGCAGACGCGGAGCGGGTGCGTTGAAATCGGCCGGAACTGTGCTTAGGTTGCAGCCATGAGCCTGCCACATCCCAATACGGACCAGATCAGCCTGCCGATCGTGCTCGCCGTGCTCGGCGACCCGACGCGGCTGGCGATCGTGCGTTATCTCGCCAGCAAGGAAGGCGTGCCGCTGAACTGCAGCAAATTCCTCGATCTCGCCTCGAAGACCAATCTGAGCTACCACCTGGCAAAGCTGCGCGAGGCCGGCGTGACCCGCGCAGAAGTGGCCGGCACCAACCGCATGATCACGCTGCGCCGCGCCGATCTCGATGCCCGCTTCCCCGGCCTGCTCGACAGCATTATTGCCGCCGCAGGCGACGATCCGGCGCTGCCGGCGGTCGGCGGCCATGATATCGAAGTGACGGCCTGACTCGCGGGATCTGGGTTATCGCCCCCACGGTAGTGGGGAGAGGAAACGCTGCCTCACAACCGGAGCTCCCCATGCGCATCGCTGTCCTCGCCGATATCCACGGCAATGTGCTGGCGCTTGACGCCGTGCTCGCCGACCTCGAGCGGCGCGGCGGTGCCGACCTCACAGTCAATCTCGGCGACAGCGTTTCGGGTCCGCTCTGGCCGCGCGAGACGTTTGCGCGGCTGGAAGCGCTGAACCTGCCGACCGTGCGCGGCAATCATGACCGCCGCATCGCCGCCGATCCGGCCGATGAGACCATGTGGGCCTCCGACATCTACGCGCGGGAACGGTTGACCGGAGCGCAGCGCGAGGTGCTGTTCGCGCAGCCTCTGACGCTGGAGATCGCGCCCGGCGTGATCGCTTTCCATGCCAGGCCCGATCATGACGAGAAATACCTGCTCGATGCGATCACCGATGGCCGGCTGGTGCGTGCGCCGCTGGCGGCGATCCGGCGGCGGTTGAAGGCGCTCGATCCGGCCTGCCGCCTGGCCCTGTGCGGCCATAGCCACCGGGCCGAACTGATCCGCTTGCCAGGCGGTCCGGTGATCTTCAACCCGGGCAGCGTCGGCTGTCCCGCCTATGAAGACTCGACGCCGCCGGCGCATTCCTCCGAGCAGGGCGCGCCGCATGCGCGCTACGGCATCGTCACTTCAGGCGAGCCCGGCCGGCCCGACCGTTTCGAGGCCATCGCCGTCGACTATGATCACGAGGCGGCCGCCGGCCAGGCCGAACAGGCGGGACGGCCCGAATGGGCCCATGCGCTGCGAACCGGCTTCATGCCCGGCTGAATGCTCTTCGCATTCATGCCGCCAGGCTGCTCTCTCCCCGCTCCTCCGATGATCGCCTTCACGCAGATCCGTCCCTGCCGGAAGAAAATCTCGCTTCTGGACATGGCGCAGCGTCGTCGCCTATAAAATCGGCTTCGCGTGTGGCGGCGTTTTCGTATCTGGCGGTGCCTTTGGCAATGCAATCTATCGGCCACGGCGAAGCGATGAAACGCCGGTCTACGTTCCGAACGACGCTCTTCGCGCTGATCGCCGCTCCTGTGCTTCTGACGGTGGCCCATGCCGAAGATGGGCCGTTCATCTCCATCGTCACCGGCCTCGCTCCCGACGATCTCCTCAACGTCCGCGCCCATCCGTCGCCGATCGGCAAGACCGAGGCGCGGCTGGCCAATGGCGCCAGCGTGAACAATCTCGGCTGCATCGACGTAGACGGCCGGCAATGGTGCAAGGTCGAGGCCGAGAACCCGAAAATCAGCGGCTGGACCCCTGCCCGCTACCTGAACCCCGTCAATCCGGCTTCGCCGCCCGATCCGGATCAGGCGGATGGAGGCCAGGCGCTCGACGCAACGGCCGGCCCGACGGCCGCTCCGCCGCCCGCGTTGCCGCCCGACCTGACGGCGAGGCTGGGCGGAGCCGACAACGCGGCTGCAACCACGCCGAAATCCGCGGCGGCAGTTGCCATGCAGGATGCTTACGGCCTGGCGCTGGTGGCGAATGAACCGCCGCCCACTGGGGAGAATCCGCCTCAGGCGGAGGCCAGCGCCGGAGGCGCCGCCATTGAAATTCCCTGTGCGCGCAATGTTGGCCAGCCGATGACCCTTTGCGCGGCAAGCGTCGAGCACAAGGGCAGCGACAAGGCCGACGTCACCGTGACCTGGCCGGACGGCGGCAGCCGCGTCATCTCCTTCTACGGCGGCCTGCCCGCAGGTTCCGACGGCGACAGCGATTTCCGCTTCACCCGCGAAGGCAGCCTCAGCATGATCCGCGTCGGCATCTCGGAGCGATTCGAGATTACGGACGCGGTGGCGTTTGGGGATTAGTTTGGAAGGCAATAGGGCAGTGGGGCAGTAAGGCAATATGTGAAGTGCCTGGAGTGACTGCCCTACTGCCCTACTGCCCTACTGCCCTACTGCCCTACTGCCCTACTGCCCTACTGCCCTACTGCCCTCATTTTCGGGGTTACATCCCGCAAAACTCTTCCCTATAAGGCCCTCCTAGCCTGATACCAGAATCGCAAGCACAACCGGCCGGGTCTCCCGTCCCGGTTTTTCGTGCAAGCCGCTCGCCGAACGGAATTCATAAAGATGCCAAGACGCACCGACATCAAGTCGATCCTGATCATCGGGGCCGGCCCCATCGTCATCGGCCAGGCCTGCGAATTCGACTATTCCGGCACCCAGGCCTGCAAGGCGCTGAAGGAAGAGGGTTTCCGCGTCATCCTGGTCAATTCCAACCCGGCCACCATCATGACCGACCCGGAACTGGCCGACGCCACCTATATCGAGCCGATCACCCCCGAGGTCGTGGCCAAGATCATCGCCAAGGAGCGCCCGGATGCGCTGCTGCCGACCATGGGCGGCCAGACCGCGCTCAACACCGCGCTGTCGCTGCGCCGCATGGGCGTGCTGGAGCGCTACAATGTCGAGATGATCGGCGCCGACGCCACGGCCATCGACAAGGCCGAGGACCGGGCGCTGTTCCGCGAGGCGATGAAGAAGATCGGCCTGGAAACGCCGAAGTCGATGCTGGCCAACGCCACCGACGTCAAGAATGCCGACCGCAAGACGCATGAGGCCGAGCGCGCGGCGCTGAAGGCCGAAAAGCCCGACAATCTCGACGCCGCGCTCGACGCGCTGGAGACAAGCTGGAACCTCGGCGAAGGCGACCGCAAGCAGCGCTACATCAGCCACGCCATGGCGATCGCCGCCCAGGCGCTCGACCATGTCGGCCTGCCCGCCATCATCCGCCCCTCCTTCACCATGGGCGGGACCGGCGGCGGCATCGCCTACAACAGGGCCGAATTCTTCGACATCGTCCAGTCCGGCCTCGACGCCTCGCCGACCACCGAAGTGCTGATCGAGGAGAGCGTGCTCGGCTGGAAGGAGTACGAGATGGAGGTCGTCCGCGACAGAGCGGACAATTGCATCATCGTCTGCTCCATCGAGAACATCGATCCGATGGGCGTGCACACGGGCGATTCGATCACCGTCGCCCCGGCGCTGACCCTGACCGACAAGGAATACCAGATGATGCGCAACGCCTCGATCGCGGTGCTGCGCGAGATCGGCGTCGAGACCGGCGGCTCCAACGTGCAGTTCGCCGTCAATCCGGCCGATGGCCGGCTCGTCGTCATCGAGATGAACCCGCGCGTCTCCCGCTCCTCGGCGCTGGCCTCCAAGGCGACCGGCTTCCCCATCGCCAAGATCGCCGCCAAGCTAGCCGTCGGCTACACGCTGGACGAGTTGGAGAATGACATCACCGGCGGCGCCACACCCGCCTCGTTCGAACCGAGCATCGATTACGTCGTCACGAAAATCCCGCGCTTTGCCTTCGAAAAATTCCCCGGCGCCGAGCCGGTGCTGACCACCGCCATGAAGTCGGTGGGCGAAGTGATGGCCATCGGCCGCACCTTCCAGGAATCCCTGCAGAAGGCTTTGCGTGGATTGGAGACCGGCCTCACCGGTCTCGACGAGATCGAGATCCCCGGCCTTGGCTCCGCCAACAGCGCCGACGACCGCAACGCGATCCGCGCCGCCTTGGGCACGCCGACGCCCGACCGGCTGCGCATGGTGGCGCAGGCGATCCGCATGGGCACCTCGCTGGAAGACGTGCACGCTATGTGCAAGATCGATCCGTGGTTCCTCGAGCAGATCGCAGGCATCCTCGCCATGGAAGCCCGCATCCGGGAGCACGGCCTGCCTGAGGACGCCGCCAATCTGCGCATGCTGAAGGCCATGGGTTTTTCGGACGCCCGCCTCGCCTCATTGACGAAGAGCGACGTGGAAGTCGTTCAGAAGATTCGTGAAAAGCTCGACGTTCATCCGGTTTATAAGCGCATCGACACCTGCGCGGCCGAGTTCGCGTCGCCGACCGCCTACATGTACTCCACTTATGAAGTGCCCTTCGCCGGCGCGCTCGCCAACGAGGCGCAGGTGTCGTCGCGCAAGAAGGTGGTCATCCTCGGCGGCGGTCCGAACCGCATCGGCCAGGGCATCGAATTCGACTATTGCTGCTGCCACGCCGCGTTTGCGCTGCGCGACGCCGGCTACGAAGCGATCATGATCAACTGCAACCCGGAGACGGTGTCGACCGACTACGACACCTCGGACCGGCTCTATTTCGATCCGCTGACGGCGGAGGACGTGCTGGAGATCCTGCGCGCCGAGCAGGCGTCGGGCGAGCTGGTCGGCGTCATCGTCCAGTTCGGCGGCCAGACGCCGCTGAAGCTCGCCGACGCACTGGAGAAGGCCGGCATCCCGATCCTCGGCACCTCGCCCGACATGATCGATCTGGCGGAGGACCGCGACCGCTTCCAGAAGCTGCTGCACAAGCTCAACCTCAGCCAGCCGAAGAACGGCATTGCCTATTCGGTCGAGCAGGCCCGCCTCGTCGCCGGCGAGCTCGGCTTCCCCCTGGTGGTGCGCCCCTCCTATGTGCTGGGCGGCCGCGCCATGCAGATCATCCATGACGAGGGCATGCTGCAATCCTACCTGCTCGACACCGTGCCCGGCCTGGTGCCGGAGGACATCAAGCAGAAATACCCCAACGACAAGACCGGCCAGATCAACACGCTGCTGGGCAAGAACCCGCTGCTGTTCGACACCTATCTCAGTGGCGCCATCGAGGTCGATGTCGACTGCCTCTGCGACGGCAAGGCGACCTTTGTCTCTGGCATTCTCGAGCATATCGAGGAGGCCGGCATCCATTCGGGCGACTCGGCCTGTTCGCTCCCCGTTCACTCGCTGCCTTCGGAGCTGGTCGACGAGTTGGAGCGGCAGACGGCGGCCCTTGCCCGCGCGCTCAATGTCGGCGGTCTGATGAACGTGCAATACGCGATCAAGGACGGCACGGTCTATGTGCTGGAGGTCAACCCGCGCGCGTCGCGCACCGTGCCCTTCGTCGCCAAGACCATCGGACGTCCCATAGCGAAAATCGCCGCCCGCATCATGGCCGGCGAGAGCCTGGAAGACGCCTTCGCCCATTATGGCGCCATGCCCGACCCGCGCAATCCTGGCCACATCGCGGTCAAGGAAGCCGTCTTCCCCTTCGCCCGCTTCCCCGGAGTCGACATCCTGCTCGGTCCGGAAATGCGCTCGACCGGCGAGGTCATGGGCCTCGACCGTGATTTTGCCCTGGCCTTCGCCAAGAGCCAGCTCGGGGCGGGTGTTGATCTGCCCCGCTCCGGCACGCTGTTCGTCTCGGTGCGCGACGAGGACAAGAAAGGCATCCTACCGGCGGTCAAGCGCCTCGCCGGCCTCGGCTTCAAGGTGATGGCCACCTCAGGCACCGCCCGCTTCCTCGCCGAAAACGGCGTCGTCGCCGAGAAGATCAACAAGGTGCTGGAAGGCCGCCCCCACATCGAAGACGCCATCCGCAACCGCCAGGTCCAGATCGTCTTCAACACGACCGATGGCCAGAAGGCGGTGTCGGACTCCAAGTCGCTGCGCAGGGCAACGCTGATGCAGAAGGTGCCGTATTATACCACGCTGTCGGGTGCCGCCGCGGTGGCGGAAGCGATTGCGGCGTTGAAGGCGGGGAGCCTGGAGGTGCGGCCGCTGCAGGAGTATTTTGCTTGAGGATTAGCTGGCTTAAAAAATCCGAGTGAGGAGCCATCAAGGCCCAGACTGGGCGCTAACTTATCCACCCAACCTACGTTACGTCGCTTACTTCAAGCGCTCATATCGATTGATCTCGATCCTCTTCCAAGAACTTCTCGTACACACTCGTTCCAAACCCCGGTTTTCGGTCCTTCGATTCCAAAATCTTCGACAAGAGAGCACAAACATGCTGGAGGCAGATTATCGGAATTCTTGAGGTATCGTTTTCATCTCGCCAGATATGTGTTCCGCCATAAATTGGCCGAACATCTTCCTTGTCACCATAGCAATACTCTATGGATCCACGGTTAACACCAAGTATTGGAAGCGTCCATACTACTGCAATGTCTATCTCTCTGGGGTTTTTCTTCTTACTCTCAAAATCATCAATTAATGCCGAAAATGCATATTTGAACTCGAGCACCTTGCCCACGCCATCAACGGTGTTTTCCGTATCTCTCCGTGAAAGCGGATCACTGTATGAATCCGTGCCGTCTCCATGATTAACGTCGAGCAAACCGTCATATCGCGCAGAGCCCGATAGTGCCCTGACCCGATAACCTTTCAAGAACTGCTTAGCTATCATCGCGCCAAACAAATAAATAACGTCATTTTCGCTATCCGGATCCACTTCAAGGGGTGAAGGCGAATCCGCAAGCTTGAATAAATGGCGCACAATGGATTGCTTGGAACGGTTTTCGACACTCGACAGCCATGCGGATAGATCGGTCGCGATGTCCGGGCGATCCTTAATTCGCATAGCCCATCGGAACTCGCTGACGACAGTCATCATACGAACGCCAATTTTTCTCACGACTTCGGCAACGGACTCATTGGCAGGTATCTTTCGACCAACATCCAGCTCCAACCTCGAAAATCCAATAACACAATGGGCTTGGCGTCCAAGTCCTTGATTGGATGTGAGGTCAAAATCCAAGGAACGGCCCTGAGGAACACCGTCTACAGATAGCCTAATCCATATCTTATAGGCGCGGCCCGACAGCCGCTTCTATTATTGATCTCCTTTAGGACGTCCGTCGAGTACGCAAAGAATATCTCAACGAAATCCAGGTGATCCTCTATGAAATTTACTTCATCATCTGAAAAATCAATTTTAGGTTCTATGTTAAGTATCTGATCTTTTGCCAGAACCTCATGTACAGCCTGATACTTTCTATTATGTCTTGTTTTAGAATGATCCGGTGTATTTTCGATATCTTTTATGGAATGAGCAACCTTTAAAACCTTGTGAGGGAACGGATATCCTAGCTTTTTTTCCTGCGGATTCCATTCTCCTGTACGCCACGTCGCAGAATGCACATCTCCGTCTCCGCGATCCAGCACAAACTCAACTTCAATCTCTACCTCTACACCACCGGCCGAGCGGGTGCGCCCTAGAGATGTTCGACAGCAAAGGAAAAAAGCCCAGTGCTCTATTTCTAGATTGGCGTCATCCTCTTTCCGAACGACGTAAGTTAGGCTTGAAGGTTTCCATGCTGGGTCAAAATAATAGACAACTGCAGTGCCATGCTCCGCCGAATTTCGATTGACAACGGCTTGGGGAGCATCGAACTCCCCATTCACTATTGGCAACGGGGCGGTATCGTTAAGGACCCATTGGAGCGAACCGATAATGCCAGCAGCACTGGCGGTCCCTGTAGGATCGACTGTACGAAAACTTATTCGATTGGACGCCGCGAAGAAAAAAGAGGCCCCGACTCCCTTGTAGCCAACGGTTTTGCCCATCTTTTTCAAGGATGAAAAACCGGGAGCTGTGAATTTCGCCGCAGTCTCGGGACTCATGCCGATCCCATTATCTTGGACTGCAAAATAATGAGACTCGTTACTCCTTCGCCCAAGAAATATCGTAAGATTAGGCGACCTATTTTGATAAAGACCTGTATCGTAAGCTGTCCTTATCGCGTCCATAGCGTTTTGAATTATTTCTGTAAAAACGTCTGCCTCATCCGCGTACGAAGTCAATAGATTTCTTAGATCTCTTTTCTTAATAAGCCTATTCTCATCTGGGCTCATTTGAGAATTCAGACCAAATACATCAAGATTTACTATCCGCCCCCATTTGCGCAACGTCTCTGCTCTGCTGCAAGTCACCATAGCGAGGGGACCGAAGCGCCGCAATCTCGGTTGAAAGAAGGCAAGCTCGTCCACCGGCAAGCTTTTCTGCCAACCATTTAGGCTATGGCGCGGGTTGACAAGGCAGAACGAGGGTAATCCTATTCACTCACAGCCTGCACCCGACAGAAAAATTTCCCCTCACCCCACCGCCACACACTCAATCTCGATGTCAAACTCCATCGGCCAAGAAGCCACCGGCACGAAACTCCGCGCTGGCGGGTTCACGCTGAAGTACTTCGCATAGACCCGGTTGATCGCGTTGTAGAAGCCGGAATTGACGGCGTAGATGCGCACCATCACCACATTTTCGAGCGAGGTGCCGGCCGCCTCCAGGCAGTGCTTCAGCGCCTTGAGCGATGCCTCGGTCTGCGTCTCGATGTCGCCGCGCACCATCTCGCCGGTCACCATGTCCACCGGCGGGGTCGCCGAGATGAACACGAAGCCGTTGGCCTTGACCGCTGTCGAACAGGGCAGGCCGAGCGCCCGCACCTTGGCCGACATGACGGGCACTTCGATGAGTTCTTTCTTCATGGTGGTGCTCCCTGGGTTTGGGGGAGCTTATAGTGCCGGCCGGGGAACGCCAGCGCCGACCCGCAGTCCAGAGCCGGAACTCGTCCCTCGCCTGCGAAATCTCGTCGGGCGCTCCCCCTCTCCGTCCCGGCTTCGCCGGGCCACCTCTCCCCCATTTCATGGGGGCGAGGAAAAGCCAATCACTGAGGTCGCGACACCGGAACGCTTGGGTTCCTCGCCCCCACAAGGTGGGGGAGAGGTGGCCCGGCGAAGCCGGGACGGAGGGGGGCTGGCGCCGACGCGTTGTCCAGCCTTCACCCTTGCCCCGGATAAGGCGTGCCGTCCTTGTGCAGGAAGCGTCCATCCGAACTCGGACTAATCATGTCGATGTCGGAGCAGGTGATGACATCGTCCGGGTTCCGCGATCCGACCTCAAGGTAGCGCGCCGTCGTGGATGACCGGTTGATGAGATGGTGGCCGTTGCCGCTGTTCTTGGCGAAGGTGGCACAGTCGCCGGGCTTGAGCAGCGTCTCGCCGCCATCCTCGACCTGCGTCAGCTCGCCTTCCAAAACGTAGACGAACTCGTCCTCGTGGCTGTGCCAGTGGCGCTGGCTGGACCAGCCGCCGGGCGGCAGCGTCATCAGGTTGACGCCGAAATCGGTGAGCCCGCCGGCATCGCCAAGCCGGCGGCGCGTGCGATCGACGCAAGGGGCATCGAAGGGCGCGGGGTAGCCCGAGCCCTTGCGGATGGGCAGGGATGCGAGGCCGAGTTTGGGCATGGGTGCTCTCGGGGTGGTGGTGCGGCAGTGTAGTGCCACGCATGCCTGGGAAGAACCCTGTTGCGATATGTGAGCCGTCGCGCCCTACGGCGCCCCCCTCTGTCCTGCCGGACATCTCCCCCTCAAGGGGGGAGATTGGCAGCTTCGGCCCCGGCGCTCTTTCTGCCCACGCCGAAAATTTGGCGAAAGCATTCGCAACAGCCAATCTCCCCCCTTGAGGGGGAGATGTCCTGCAGGACAAAGGGGGGCGCCGTAGAATGCTATCGTCTGCCGTTCAGCTCCTGTCGAAACACCCTCACCCCTGATGCGCCGCGCCCAGTTCCTTCACATGCTTCTCGTGCATCTTCAGCGTCGGCAGCGTCTTCTTGGCGAATTCCTTCATCGCCGGATCATCGCCCGATTGGGCGTAGGTGCTGAAGAGCGCGACGGCGTCCTTGTGAGCTGCTGTCTGCATCATGATGTATTTGGTATCGAAGTCCTTGCCGCTGGCGGCCTTGAGTTCGTCGAGCTGGCCCTGTTCTTTCGGCTGAAGCGCCGGGCCGGCCGGCTTGGTCGAGGCGGTGGTCTGGCCCTGCGCGAGCGCCGCCTTGAAGTCCTCGCCGGCCTTGGTGTGGTCCTTGATCATCTGTTTGGCGAAGGCCTTGACGTCGGCCGACGCCGATTTCTGCTCGGCGAGCTTGCTCGACTGGATCTCGAACTCGTTGGCGCCGGGCACCGTCTTGATGAAGGTCTGCGTGTCGACCTTGCTGTCGGCCGCCAGCGGCGTCGTTTGGGCGGTGGATTGGGCAAGCGCGGCGGGCGCGGCGGCGAGCAAGGCCGCGGCGGTCATGGTCAGAAGCGTTTTCATCTGCAATCTCCGATCGGAATGGTTCCCTCGGGATTCCAACGCCGCAGATGCACGGAAGTTGCGCCGGGCGCCTTGCCGTCAATGGCAGCATGCCTCGCCATATTGCAGCTGCTCGTGCCAGTTCGACCGGCCCTCCGGGGTGAAATCCATCAGGTTCCACAGGATCTCGCAGGTGCCGATGGCGCGCGGGTCCTGGCCGGGTTCGGGCGGCGCGAAGCCGAGTTCGGACGACCAGAAATGCCTGATGCCGTCAGCGTCGCGGTGGAACACCGAGAGCAGCGGGATCTGCGCACCGTCGGCATCCTCGGCGTTGTAGTCGCGCTTGAAGCTGTTGGAGGCCGACGACACCAGCCGCATGTTCTTCCAGCCACGGTCGCGGCCGAGCGTGACGAGGTTTTCGAGCGCCGTTTTCGCCACCACGGCGAAGTTGAAGCCGGCCGCCTGGAGATGGCCGACGGCGCCGTCGAACTGGTCGAGCAGCGCCGTGCAGGACGGGCATGGCTGGTCCGGCCGAGCCAGCTTCGCCGTGCCGCCCGTCATTGCCACGTCGCGCGTCTCCTGCGGATGGCGCGGAAACATCATCTGGTAGAGGATCAGCGTGTCCTTGCCGGGTGCGAACAGTTGCGACAGCTTTATCTCAGCCGCCCTGCCCTCGGCATCCAGCCCATCAAACACGTAATCCTGTGGCACCAGCCCGCCCGGCGGCAACGCGCGGCGCGCCACGGCCACATCCTCCATGGCACGGCGCAGCTCGATTTCCTTCTTCAGCAGCTTTTCGCGGGCGGCGCGGTATCTGGCGGATTCGTTGGGGAAGGTGATCATGATCGGCTCCTTGGTCACAGCGCCGGCGTCCCGGCGCGGTTGCTCTAAGACCTAAGGACGCGCCGCTGCGGCCGGTTCCGACATTTTCTCCTCACCCCTTCACGCCGCCGGCGGTGAGGCCGGAGACGATCTTGCGCTGGAAGATCAGCACCAGCAGCACCAGCGGCACGGTGACGATCACCGATGCGGCCATGATGTTGCCCCACGGGATCTCGAACTGCGAATTGCCCGACAGCAGCGCGATCGCCACCGGCACGGTGCGCTGGGCGTTGTTGGAGGTGAAGGTGAGCGCAAACAGGAACTCGTTCCACGCGCCGATGAACGCCAAAAGCCCGGTGGTCGCCAGCGCCGGCCACATCAGCGGCAGGAAGATGCGCGTGATGATGATCCACGGCGTCGCGCCGTCAAGGATCGCCGCCTCCTCGACCTCGACCGGCAGGTCGCGCACGGAGGCGGTGAGCACCCAGACGGTGAACGGCAAGGTGAAGATCATGTAGGAGAAGATCAGCGCGAGAAGCGAATTGTAGAGGCCGAACATCCGCACCAGTTCGAACAGCCCGGCCAGCACCGCCACCTGCGGAAACATCGACACCGACAGGATGGCGAGCATCAGTGCCGAGCGGCCACGGAAGCGCACGCGCGCCAGCGCGTAAGCCGCGGTGACACCGAGCAACAGCGAGAGCGCGACGACCGCGCCGGAGACCACCAGCGAGTTGATGAGATTGCGCACGAAAGCGCCTTCTGTCAGCACATTCCTGTAATTGCCGAGGCTGAACGTCTTCGGCCAGAGGTCGGCCTGGAACAGTTCGGTCCCCGATTTCAGGCTGGTGACGATGGCGTAATAGAAGGGGAATACCGCGACCAGCACGATGATCCCGACCAGCAGGTAGAGAGCCGTCCGCTTCAGGATCCACATCTCAGCGGCCCCCCTCGAGGCTGATCCGGCCGATCCGGATATAGGCCATGGTGAGAAGGGCAAGAATGAGGAACAGCAGCGTCGAGGCGGCCGAGCCGTAGGCGAACTTGTCGAACTCGAACAGGTTCTCGCGGGTGAACACCGACATCGACTTGGTGTGCACATTGTTGGGCGTCAGCACATAGATTAGGTCGAAGATGCGCAGCGCGTCGAGCGCGCGGAAGATCACCGCCACCATCACCGCAGGCCGGATCAGCGGCAAGGTCACCCGCCAGAAGATCTGCCACGGATTGGCGCCGTCGAGCCTGGCGACCTCGATGATCTCGCGCGGCAGCATCTGCAGCGCGGCAAGGATGAGCAGCGCCATGAACGGCGTCGTCTTCCAGATGTCGACGACCAGCACGGCCGCCATCGCCGTGTCGGCGTTGGCCGTCCAGGCGATCTTGGTGTCGATCAGGCCGAGATTGAGCAGAACCACATTGATGATGCCGAACTGGTCGTTGAGCATCCACTGCCACATCTTGGCCGAGACGATGGTCGGGATCGCCCAGGGGATGAGGATCGCCGCCCTGACGATGCCGCGGCCCGGGAATTCGGCATTGAGCACCAGCGCGACGACCATGCCGAGGATCGTCTCGCAAGTCACCGAAATCACCGCGAAGCGCACCGTGTTCCAGACGGCGCTCCACCAGACCGGATCGGCCAGCACGCCATCATAGAGCACCCGGCCGCTCGGCATGCGCAGCACCGAGAAGTAATTGGCGAAACCTGCCCACTGGCGGGCGTCGAGATCGGCCAGCGAAGCGTCGGTGAAACTGAAATAGATGGTGCGGGCGAGCGGCCAGCCGGCAGCGGCGGCGAGCACCAGGAGCATCGGCGCCAGGAACAGCCAGGCCGAACGCACGCGCTGGCGCATCAGCCGCGAGCGCGGGCGGCGGGTCGCGACGGCTTCAGTCCTCGGCTCCGCTTCTGTCATCCCTCGCGCCGGGCGGGACATGGAGGCGCGTTGTGGCGTCACCAGCCACGCCCCTTCAGCCTGGTCAGCATGGCTTCGAGGTCGGCCAGATTGTCGCCCGCGGCGCCATCGCCCGACAGCGTCTTGTGGACGGCGTTCCAGAATTGGCTCGACGCCTCGTTGTACTTGATCCTGGCCGCGGCCGAGGGACGCGGCACCGCATTGAGGAAGATCTGCTTCCAGCGCGGAACGATCGGCTGTTGTCTGGCGATGTCGGTATCGTCATAGAGCGCCTGGATGGTCGGCAGGCTGGAGTTCCTCAGCGCGCGGTATTTCTGCATCGCGGGCGAGGCGATGAATTTGACGAGCCCGATCGCCGCGTCCGGGTGCTTGGAATATTTGGACACGGCAAGATTCCAGCCACCCAGCACCGCCGCCGGACGCGCGCCTTCGCCGGTGCCGGCCGGCAGCGGCGCTACGTCGAACTTGCCCTTGATCGGCGAGCCTTCGGAATTGCCGAGTGCATAGGCGTAGGGCCAGTTGCGCATGAAGACCGCATTGCCGGTCTGCCACACGCCGCGCGATTCCTCTTCCTGATAGGCCAGCACGCCGGGTGGCGCGATGGTTCCGACCCAGCCTTTGGCCGTGTCGAGCGCTGCCGCCGCTTTTGGATTATTGATCGAGATGGTGCCGTCCGGCTCGATGATCTGGCCACCGCCGTTCGACATCACCCATTCCAGCGCGTCGCAGGTCAGCCCCTCATAGGCATTGCCCTGGAAGACGAAGCCCCACATATCCTTGTTGCCGGCAGCCCGTTCCTTGTCCATGACCAGCCTGGCGGTGTCGGCCAGCTGCTTCCAGGTGGCAGGCACCTGGGCGCCGTATTTGTCGAGCAGGTCCTTGCGGTAATAGAGCGCCGGCGCATCGGTGAAGATCGGCAGCGCCACCAGCCTTCCGTTGACGGTCTGCGACTGGATGATCGAGGGGAAATGGGCGCCGACGACATCCTTGGTCGCCGCGGTCAGGTCGACAAGCTGGCTGGCGAGCTGCGGCGCCCAGATCACATCGGTCTGGTAGACGTCGATATCGCTATTGCCGGCGGCAAGCCACAGCCTGTACTGGCCGAACTGGTCGGTCCCGGATGCCGGCATGACGACGATGCTGACCTTGTTGCCGCTGTCCTTCTCATAGCGGTCGAGGATTTCACGCAGCACCTTGATGCCGATTCCTGTGTCGCCCGATACGATCGACAATTCGACGGCTCGCGCAGGCACAGCCGCAATCATCGCTGCAGCGACCAACGTGGCAAATGCGTGAAAGAGCCTCATGGCGGCGGAGGATCTCCTTTCGGAACGGCGACGCAAGCCTTCGAGGCTCCGGAAGCTCGTCGGACCCCTCCACCATTCTTTGAATGCGGAGCGGCGCTCTGGGTTCCCGAGCGATGCCCGCGAGCGGCGGTGGGCCGGGCCGCGGCTTCAGCCTTCCCAGGCGACAGGGCTCATCCCAAGCCGCTGATAGAGCCTGACAGCGGCGGCGTTTTCCACCGTGTTGGTCTTGAGGTCGACATGGTCTGCGCCGCGTTCGCGAAAGACGGCGAAGGCGTGCCACATCAGCGCCTCGCCGATGCCCCTGCCGCGCGCCTGCGGATGCACGGCGAGATCCCTGACGAAGGCGCTCGTCCAGCACAGCGCCGCCGCCACCAGCAGGCCCTTGGCGTCGATGACGAGGAAACAGAGCGCAGAATCGAATTCGGGGTCGCCTGAGATGCGTGGCCACCATTCGTCGAACGGGCCGTCGGCGCCATCGTCGAACACTTCGGTCAGCAGCGCATGCAAGGCCGGCGCATCGCCGGGCTCGAGGGTGCGCATGACAAAGCCATCCGACCAGTGCGCGGGAACCAGCGTCTCGTTGAGGATCTTGCGCAGCCGGATGTCGTTCGGAGCCGGCGGGCGCGGTTCGGGCATTTCGCTCAGGCGTCGGGCAGCAGGCGGCGCCGCTTGCGGTCGACGCCGAGGCCGGTCGCCTCGAGCAGGCCTTTGCGCTTGGCGTCGAAATAGTAGCCGGTCTGATAGAGCCAGTCGGCGCGCTTGGCGTTACCGTCCGACACCAGCCAGGCGCCACGCAGGTATTTGACGGCGTATTTCAGGTTGGTTTCGGCATCGAACAGGCCCCTGGCCGGTCCGTCATAGCCCATGCCGCGCGCCGTCGCGTGCTTGATCTGCATCAGCCCCCAATGGCCGTTGTTGTAGGCCTTGGGATTGAAGGTGCTTTCGCGGTTGACGACATGGCGCACAAGGTCGACCGGCACCTGATAGAACGCGGCGTACTTTACGATCAGCCGGTCGATATCGCCGCGCACGCCGGTCGCATGCTCTTCCTGCACCGGAGCGGCAGGAAACTGGACGAGGGCAGCTGGATTCTGCGGCACAACATAGGCCGCCTGCTGCACGCCGGGCATGGCTTTCTGATCGTTCCTGGCGATCGCCGGCACGATGAGCCCGGCGGTGGCGTAGGTGGCTGCCGCCTTGATTGGTGCGCCGGCGCCAGCCGGCGGCGGCGCCTGCCACGCATTGGCGGTCATCACGGCCGGCGCGGTTGGGGTCGCTCCGGCAAAGGCCGCGGTTGCCACGGCCGCCTGTGTGGTCGGGCCGGCGGGCAATTCAGCGGTTTGAACGGGCGTAATCCCCGACGGTTCCGGCAGCACCGAAACCGTCTCCGGCAACGGTATGGTGAAGCCGGCATCGGTGCCGGCGACGGTCGCTGTTTCGGTGAGGGAAGACGCGGATTTCATCTGCGATGTCGACGTGCAACCGCTGACGCAGGCCATGGCCGCGATCACGCCGAGCGCGATAAGGGTTTGTTTTGCTGGCAAGCCGCGTTCGGGTCCGGTTCGTCGGATGTTAAGAAATCCCTTACACCAGCGATTCCTGGCGAGCAATCGGGGCGCTCAGGTGGTTTTCGGGTGGCGAGACTCGGGCCGAAATGCCATATTGTTCCTGATATGTACCGGCACGAATGCCGGTTTCTGGCTATTTTGCGAAAGGAGCACGCCATGCAAACGCCGTCGCAGATCACAGCCGGCCACGCAGTGTTAGAAACAGTGATCGGCTTCATGGGTATTGCCTGGAGCGAAAAGGGCCTGATCCGGCTCTGCCTGCCCGAACGCAGCCGCGAGGCGGTCGAGCGGCGGCTGATGCGCCACGCCGGCGTTTCGGCCGCTACCGTGCAGCCGCCGTGGGTGGTCGAGCTGATCGCCTCGATCAAGGCCTATGCGGCGGGCGAGGATATCGATTTCTCCGGCGTGCCGGTCGATCTCGACGGCATCGACGATTTCCGCCTCGCCATCTATGGCGCGGCGCGAAAGCTAGCCTATGGCGAAACCACCACCTATGGAGAACTGGCCAAGCGCGCCGGCCATGCCGGCCTGCCGCGCGAAACCGGTGCCGCGCTTGGCGCCAATCCGGTGCCGCTGGTCATTCCCTGCCACCGTATCCTCGCGGCCGGCGGCAAGATCGGCGGCTTTTCGGCGCCCGGCGGTTCGACCACCAAGGAAAAGATGCTGGCCATGGAAGGCGTGCGCGTCGGCCCGCCGCCGCCCGCGCAGGTCTCATTCGGATTTTGAAACGATAGCCGCCGCGCCAGGCTATGGCCTAGTCGTTATGAAAAAACCGCCGGCGGAAATGCCGATCGTTGTCCGGGCGCTTGCAATTATAGACCGGGCAGGATTTCGTATCGGCGCTCGGCACATAGGCGCGTGTCCTCACCTCGCCCGTTGTGCAGAATTGCTGGCTCTGCACATAGCGGTCGTAGAGTGGCAGTCCCGGTACCCGCCTCGACTGGTAACGCAGGATGACGGCGCCCTGCCGCGCGATCGTCGCCTGCACGCGGCCACACTCCATCCGCGTCGGATCGTAGCGCGAGATCGCCTGCGCCTCGGCGGCAATCAGCGTCAGGCATGCTGCCAGCAGAATGGTCTTCATGGTCCTCTCCCCTGATGCGCGGCTCACGGACAGCGCCATCTGACGCAACGGTTTCACCGGATTGGGGCGGCCATTGGGCGGTCCCTCGATCACGGCTTTCTCACGCAGTCTTGTATTTCGTGCGAAAGCAGCCTATATCAGCCCCATTGATATTTCGGCCGATCGATCCGGGCCTCGCGATCTTCGCGTTTGCTGACGTCTATCTCCAAAATCTCGATGCACACCGGCTGGACCTCGGTTCGGTCAAACCAAAGCAAATGTGAAGGACTATTTTTATGGCAACTGGAACGGTCAAGTGGTTCAACGCCACCAAGGGCTTCGGCTTCATCCAGCCTGACGCGGGCGGCGCGGACGTTTTCGTCCACATCTCCGCTGTCGAGCGCGCTGGGCTGTCGACCCTGGTCGAAGGCCAGAAGATCAACTTCGAGATCGAGCAGGACCGCCGCACTGGCAAGTCGTCCGCTGGATCTCTGAGCAAGGCAGCCTGATTTTGAAAATGGCGCGCGCCGGGCGACAGCCCGGGGCGCGCGGCAAGTCACGGATGTACTGACGGTCGCGCGAGAAGCGCGCCGGAGCGGAAAGACCCGACAAGCCGGATCAGCAGATAGCTGCCAGCCCGGACCGGACGCTCCCGATCAGGCTACCGAAATGGGAAGGCGGGCATTGTCCCGCCTTTTTATTTGCCTGGATTCCAGGCATGTAAAGCCGAACCTGGAGTCCCACCTGTGGTACCACTAGAGTGGTATTATCCGGCCATGACCAAGCTTGAGCAAATCGAAAAGTCCATCACCGAACTGAGCCCCGAGGAGCTGAAGGCGTTTGCCGCATGGTTCGAGGCGCTCCAGGCGGACCTGTGGGATCGGCAGATCGAGACCGACGTGAGGGCGGGGCGATTGGACAAGCTTGCCGAACAGGCATTGGCTGACCATCGCGCCGGCCGGACTCGCCCTCTGTGAATCACGGCGCCTCTCCATCATTCTGGAAGGCTTATGAAAAACTGTCATCGTCGATCAAAGCAAAGGCGGACAGGGAGTTTTCTCAGACTGCGTTCCGATCCTTTTCATCCCTCCTTACATTTCAAGCAGGTCGGTTGCTATTGGTCGGCGCGGGTCGACGAAACTACCGGCTGTTGCCATACGCAACAATGAAGATGTGATCTGGTTCTGGATCGGCACCCTATGCCGACTACGACCATCTGTTGAAATAGCTCCCGCGCAGCTTCCCGGACGATGGGCGGCCGGGCCTCGCGCCTGTTGACGCGTGCCCCGCCCCCAAAGAGCCGCGAGGCGGCGACGAGGTTGAGGATAAAGCTACCCCACCCACTCCATCGGCACATGCCCCGGATCCGCTTCCACTCGTTTTAGCCACGCAGCCACCGCCGGGTAGGCGTCGAGCTGGAAGCCGCCCTGCTCCGCCGTATGCGTATAAGCGTAGAGCGCAATGTCGGCGACGCTGTAGGCGCTTCCGGCGAAGAACGCGTTGTTCTCCAGGTATTTATTCATGACACCGAGCGCCTTGTTGCCGCGCTCCAGTGTCACCGCCAGCCGCTCCGGCGTCGCGTCCTTGGCCCTTTCGGGAAAGGTCAGCAGCGCCTTGCGCACGGCGATATAGGGCTCGTGGCTGTACTGTTCGAAGAACAGCCATTGATAGGCGAGCCCGCGCTCATACTTGTCCGCGGGCAGGAAGCGCGTGCCCTCGGCGAGGTAGAGCAGGATGGCGTTGGATTCAGCGATCCGCCTTCCGTCGTCGAGCTCCAGCAGCGGCACCATGGCGTTCGGATTCTTGGCGACGAAATCCGCTTTTCGCGTATCGCCCGTGTGCGAACTCACCTCGACAGTGGTGAAAGGGAGGCCGAGCTTGGCCATCAGCAGGCGCGGCTTGTAGCAGTTGCCGCTATCGATCATGCTGTAAAGTATCATCGCTGGTCCCCGAGCGCTGCCATGTGCAGACGCGATTATCGTAGCCGCGCCGTCCTCACCAATGATTAGTTTTGGCGCGACGATCAGCGCCGCTGATGTGTAGCACACGGCGCTACCCGAACAGCGGCACCACCTTGCTGTCCCTGCCCAGCAGCGCGTCGATGGCGAGCGGTCGCTCGTCGACGATCACCCCGGCCAGCGCCGGCCGGGCGAGTAGAAAACCTTGCAGCAGGTCGACGCCGCCATCGAGCGCGACGCGCAGATGGGTGGGCTGTTCGATGCCCTCGACCAGGACCTTGGCGCCGCGGTCGTGCAGGCTGGAGACCAGCGGGCGGAAGAACCGCTCGGCGGCGGCGTGGCGGCAGAATTGCGCGAACCAGCCACCGTCGATCTTGACGATATCGGGCTTGAGCAGGCTGACCCGCTCCTCGGTCGAGTGGCCGGTGCCGAAATCGTCGATGGCGATGCGGATGCCGTCGCGGCGCATCTCGCGCACCAGCCTGGCCAGCAGCGTGTCGTCGGCCGCCTGTTCGGTGATTTCGCAGACCAGCATGCCGGGGGCCAGGCCGAGCTCGCCGAGATGCCTGCTCATCAGCCGGATTTCGGCCAAGGCCCGGCCCCGATGGGCGTTGACCAATGGATTGTAGTTGAAGAACAGATCGAGCCCGTCGACGCCGATGTTGCGGAAGTTCCTGAGATGCAGCACGCGGCACATGGTTTCGACGAACAGCCGGTCCTCGGCCGCGACGCCTTCGAAGAACGCCCGTGCGGCGCCCGGCCGGCCGGCGCGATGCGGCTCTATCAGGCCCTCGACCGCGATTGCGTGCAGGAAGCGGCCGCGCGGCGCGAAGATCGGCTGGTAGGCGCTGCGCAGGCGGAAGTCGCCATAAACGCCATATTCGATACCGACCTCGTCCATGAAGATCGCATCGCCGACATCGCGCCGTCGCTCGGGCCTCATCGTGTGCCCCTGCGCCCAAAGGCTTTCGCCGCCCGCGCGGTATGCGGCGCGGCTGCCGGGACGGAAGATGCACTGTCGGCGGCAGGCGATGGCCCGTCCTCGCCGAAGACGCGGAAGCTGGTCGGCGCCAGTTCCGGCCGTGCCAGCACGAAACCCTGGACCATCGAAGCCCCGGATTTCTCGGCCAGCTCCAGCTGCCAGCCTTCCTCGATGCCCTCGAACACGGTGCGGATGCCTTGTGCCTCGAAGCTTTTCACCATGGACGTCAGCAGCGCGAAGCCGGCGCCGGACTCCATCAACTGCGTGATCCAGTGGGCATCGAACTTGACGATGTCGGGTTTCAACTCCTTGATGCGGTTGATGTCGGAATCGTCGGCGCCATAGTCATCGACGGCAATGCGAAAGCCGTTGCCCTTCAACGCCGCGACGAAACCGTGCAGGGTCTCCTGCGAGGCTGGACGCTGCTCGGTCACCTCGCACACGACACGGCCCGGATCGATGCCGGCCTCGTGCAGCACCAGGCGCATTTCGCGCAAGGCATTGTCGGCAACGGCGCGCTCGGTGAACACCGACGGATCGAAATTGACAAAGATCGACGCTTCCTGCGGCAGGCAGGCGCCGGCATTCAGCAGATGCAGCGTCCTGGTCAGCGCCTCGACATGAAGCCGGTCGGCGGCCGGGCAGGTGCTGAAGAAGCTCATTGGCGATTGCGGCTCGCCGTCGCGGAACGGCCGGATCAAGCCCTCGAAGGCGGCAACCGACAGCTTGCCTTCCCTGAAGGCGAAGATCGGCTGGAAGGCGCTTTGCAACGTATAAATGCCCCAGACACCTGACGAGGTGCCGTCATCATGACGGATGATATGGGCAAGCCCGATGCTGCGCGACAAGGTTCCTCGCTCCGCGAACTGGCGCAATTGGGTTACGATCCTGCCACGCAAGCCTCTACCGCCCGTTAATGAACTTTCTGTTGCCGATCACGGCTCATTGACCTCCTTGCGGCACTGGCCCAGCCGACAATGCTTGCACTCACGGGAATGATGCGACATGAGAAGCGCCGCGGCCGCTCCTGGCCGCGCTGATCCTTTCTGGAGAGAAAAAAGGTCATGGCCTTCCTTGCCGGCACCCTTTCCCGCGTGAAGCCTTCCGCCACCATCGCAGTGACGCAGAAAGCCCGCGAGCTGAAAAATGCCGGCCGCGACGTCATTGGCTTGGGTGCCGGCGAACCGGATTTCGATACGCCCGACAACATCAAGAATGCGGCGATCGAGGCCATCCGCCGTGGTGAGACCAAATATCCGCCGGTGTCGGGCATCGCGCCGCTGCGCGAAGCGATCGCGAAGAAATTCAAGCGCGAGAACAATCTCGACTACAAGCCGGAGCAGACCATCGTCGGCACTGGCGGCAAGCAGATCCTGTTCAACGCCTTCATGGCGACGCTGAATCCCGGCGACGAGGTCATCATCCCACGCCCCTATTGGGTCAGCTATCCCGAGATGGTGGCGATCTGCGGCGGCACCTCGGTGTTTGCCGACACTTCGATCGACAACGGCTTCAAGCTGACGGCAGAAGTACTGGAAAAGGCCATCACGCCGCGCACAAAGTGGCTGCTGATGAACTCGCCGTCGAACCCGTCGGGTGCCGCCTACACCGAGGCCGAGCTTCGGTCGCTCGCCGACGTGCTGCTCAGGCATCCGCATGTCTGGACGCTGACCGACGACATGTACGAGCATCTGACCTATGGTGACTTCGTTTTCAAGACCATCGCCGAGGTCGAGCCGAAACTCTATGAGCGCACGCTGACCATGAACGGCGTGTCGAAAGCCTATGCCATGACCGGCTGGCGCATTGGCTACGCCGCGGGTCCCGTCCAGCTGATCAAGGCGATGGACATGATCCAGGGCCAGCAGACGTCGGGCGCCTGCACCATCGCGCAATGGGCCTCGGTCGAAGCGCTGAACGGCCCGCAGGACTTCATCGCCAAGAACAAGGCGATCTTCCAGGGGCGCCGCGATCTCGTCGTCTCGATGCTCAACCAGGCGCGCGGCATCTCTTGTCCGTCGCCGGAAGGCGCCTTCTACGTCTATCCGTCCTGCGCCCAGCTGATCGGCAAGAAGACCAAGGCCGGCAAGGTGATCGACACTGACGAGGCCTTCTGCTCGGAGCTGCTCGAGGCCGAGGGCGTGGCGGTGGTATTCGGTTCGGCCTTCGGCCTCGGTCCGAACTTCCGCATCTCCTACGCCACGTCGGAGACGCTGCTGGAGGAGGCGTGCACGCGCATCCAGCGCTTTACGGCATCACTGACCTGATCGTGAAAACAAAAACCCGGCCAAACGCCGGGTTTTTAGATCGGCTCGACACGGTACTCAGCCGCCATATTGGGCCGGCGTCACCGCTTCCAGCCAGTCGGCATGCACGCCCTCGAGCGCTTCCTGCATGGCTATATGCGTCATGGCCGTTTTCGGCCCGGCGCCATGCCAGTGCTTTTCGCCTGGCGCGAACGAGATGACGTCCCCTGCCCTGATCTCCTGGATGAGACCGCCCCAGGTCTGGGCGAGGCCGGCGCCCGACGTGACGTACAGCGTCTGGCCAAGCGGATGCGTGTGCCAGTGGGTCCGCGCGCCCGGCTCGAAGCTGACCAATGTCGCCCGCAGCCGTGCCGGAGCCTCCTTCTCGATGATCGGCGTCTGCAGCACCCGGCCGGTGAAGTACTTTTCCGGTGCGATGACGGTCGGCGTGCTGCCGCAGGCAATGATCTTCATCGTTCGATCCCTGGAACTGGTGGCGATGCGGGCGGCGGCGACGCCGCTCCTCTTTCGAGACCCTAGTTTCGGCCGATATGGCCGGCGACGCAACCGGGTCTGTTCGGCTTGCAAGGCAGCGGTGACCGCCCCGCGCGCTCAGCCCCTGAGGCTACCTATTTTCCTTGCCCTGCCGGCAAACAAGTGGGACGATACCTTTGGGCCGGTTGAAGACAAGCCCGCCCGCGACGGTCGAACAGGCCGGCCGCCGCTCAGGACCGACTGACCTTGGCCTGAACCATGAATGCCAGTCGGTCTCCAGGGAAACGCCTGAGTGGAGGTCAGTCATGGGTAATCGCGCCGGAGGACGACGCACGGGACCGAAATGCATTGCCATAGTCGGTCCCTTCGCAAGCGGTAAGACGACACTTCTCGAAGCCATATTGGCCCGCACGGGCGCCATTCCCCGCCAGAACCCGGTTTCCTCGGGAAACACCGTTTCAGATCATTCGCCCGAGGCGCGCGCGCACGCCATGAGCGTCGAGGCGACCTTCGCCACCACGGAATTCATGGGCGAGCAGTTCACCTTCGTCGACTGTCCCGGATCGATCGAATTCTCCTTCGAGGCCGAACCGGTGCTGGCCGCCTGCGACCTCGCGGTGGTCGTCGCCGAGGCCGACGAGAAGAAGATCCCCGCCCTCCAGCTCATCATGCGCAAGCTCGACGATCTCGGCGTGCCGCGCATCCTGTTTCTCAACAAGGTCGACAAGGCGATTGCGGGCGTGCGCGACACGTTGAAGATGCTGCAGCCTGCAAGTGCGGTGCCGTTGCTTCTGCGCCAGATACCGCTGCGCAAGGACGGCGTCGTCATTGGCTCGATCGACCTGGCGCTGGAACGCGCCTACATCTACCGCGAATATGCCGAGAGCGAGGTGGCCCAGATCCCTGGCGACGAAAAGGCGCGCGAGCTGGAAGCCCGTTTTTCGATGCTGGAACGGCTGGCCGACCATGACGACCAGCTGATGGAACAGTTGCTCGAGGAGATCGAGCCGCCCAAGGACGCGGTCTTCGATGATCTTGCCGCCGACCTGCGCGACGGCGCCGTCACGCCGGTGCTGATCGGCACCGCGGAGAAAGGCAATGGCGTGCTGCGTCTCCTGAAGGCGATCCGCCATGATGCGCCCGACATCGACGCGACCCGCAAACGGCTCGGCGCTCCCGAAGGCAACGCGACCGTGGTTCAGGTGATGAAGACCATCCATACGCCGCACGGAGGCAAATTGTCGGTGTCGCGCATCCTTTCGGGACAGGTCGCCGATGGCTCCGAGCTCTGGCTGCCCGGCGGCGACATGGCAAAGGTGTCCGGCATCTACAGGATGCTTGGCAAGGACCAGTCGAAGCTCACCGCGGCGAAGACCGGCGACACGGTCGCGCTCGGCAAGCTGGACGCGGTCAAGACCGGCCAGACGCTGACCTCGGCCAAGGGCGGCATGAAGCCGCTGCTCCAGTTCGAGCCGCCGCAGCCTGTCTTCGCTTTCGCCTTGCGGCCGAAGGAGCGCAAGGACGAGGTGAAGATGTCGGCCGCCATCCAACGGCTGGCCGAAGAAGATCCCTCGCTCAGCCTGCATCATAACCAGGACTCGGCCGAGACCGTGCTGTCGGGCCATGGAGAAATGCACCTGCGCGTCGTACGCGAACGGCTCGAGGGCAAGAACCAGATTCCGGTCGAAGGCCATCCGCCGGCGGTGCCCTACCGCGAGACTATCCGCAAATCGGCGCAGCAACGCGGCCGCCACAAGAAGCAGTCCGGCGGCCACGGCCAGTTCGGCGATGTGGTGATCGAGATAAAGCCGCTGCCGCGCGGCGCAGGTTTCCAGTTCACCGATACCATCACCGGCGGCGTGGTGCCCAAGACCTACATCCAGTCGGTCGAAAGCGGTATACGCGATTACCTGAAGTCGGGCCCGCTCGGCTTTCCCGTCGTCGACGTCGCCGTCAACCTGTCGGACGGCTCCTACCACGCGGTCGATTCCTCCGACATGGCCTTCCAGATGGCGGCCAAGCTTGCCATGAAGGAAGGCATGGCGGGCTGTTCGCCCGTGCTCCTGGAGCCAGTGATGAAGGTCGAGATCGTGACGCCCTCCGATGCGACCTCGAAGATCATCGCGCTGATCCCGCAGCGGCGCGGCCAGATCCTCGGCTACGACGCGCGGCCCGGCTGGCCAGGATGGGATGTCGTCGAGGCGACCATGCCGCAATCCGAGATCGGCGATCTGATCATCGAGCTGCGCTCGGCCACCTCGGGCGTCGCCAGCTACCGCGCCGTCTTCGACCACATGGCCGAACTCACCGGCCGGCTCGCCGACGAAGCGATGAATGCCAACGGCAAGGCAGCCTGATACTGATGCATGTCGTCTAAAGTGATCTCGGCTTTGGGACATCGACATCCACAAAGATTTGGGTGAGTGCCCTCTCGAATCTTGTTCGAGAGGGCGCAAACAAAAACAAAAAACGACGCCCGGGGGGGGCCGGACGCCGTTTTGTTTGCGGACCGTTTTCTTGGGAGGAGAAACGGCAGGTCCGCCGCATCTTGAAGTCGCCGCTTCGGCGGAAGAAGGTTCGGACGCGGTAGCCGCCTGAGCCCGGATCGTCCGAGTGATGCCCCCATCTCCCGTCCGACCACACCGCGTCCTATGATCTGCTTAGCAGGAGCCGAGCGCCTTTGACATGTTACCAGAGGTTACATGTCACTGTTACGTGGCTATTTCGGTGGATTTTCCCGCCCTTCCGGCAGCGTCCGGGCAACAAAAAAGCCGGATCAATGAAGATCCGGCTGAGTTTGATTGGAAGTGCCTGTTAAGGCTAACCTCCAGAGGGGAACACTCGAGGGCGCTAATGGGAGGAGAACGCGCCCAGGAGATGAACTATATATGTGCTCATCATGCCCAAGAAACAAGCATCTATTTTGCAACACACGCATGCAAAAAGACGCAGGCTGTGGTCTAAGCCATTTCTGGACCCAATAGGACCAGCAGAATCACCGAAGCGGAACCCGCAATGAGACAATTGTCACGGCGGAATCGCGAATCACGCTCGGTTTTCATCCCGAAATGTCAAAAACGCGCAATGGCGTGGAATGAGGCAGCAGGCGTTTATTTCCGAGGCAACTAATGCATGTCGCGCAAAGTGTCCTCGGTTCGGCAGCGACGTGAACAACAAAGACTTGAGCGCGTCGCGGGAATCGGTTTGGGCGTGACATGCTTCAGGCGGGAGACAAGCAATGCGGACCATTTCGGCGATCGCCGGCAGTGCTGCGTTCTTCATCGCGGCACCCTGTATCGTCGCCGGCCTCGTGCCGTGGCTGCTGACGGATCGCTGGGACCGGCCATGGTCGAGCCTGCCGGGTCTTGCCCCGCTCGGCTGGATCCTCATCGCCGTCGCCGTGGCGGCGCTGCTGCATGCATTCGCCTGCTTTGCGCTTGAAGGCCTCGGCACGCCTGCTCCGGTCGCTCCGACCGAGAGACTGGTGGTCGGCGGGCTCTACCGCCATGTCCGCAATCCGATGTATGTGGCGGTGCTGTCGATCATCATCGGCCAGGCACTGCTGTTTTCAAGCTGGACGCTTGTCGCCTACGCCGCCATGGCAGCCGCGGCCATGGCCACCTTCGTCAAGCTGTACGAGGAGCCGACGCTCGCACGCCGCTATGGCGATGAATACGAAACCTACCGCCGCAACGTGCCCGCCTGGCTGCCCCGCCTGACGCGCTGGCGGGGGTGAGAGTCTGCGCGATCTCCGGGGTCAATACGACCAGCTCCGCGCCTTGGCGATGATGAAGTCGCGAAATACGTGCAGCTTCGCCTGGTTCTTCATCGCGTCCGGGTAGGCGAAATAGGTGTCGAAGGAAGGCACCTCCGTTTCCGGCAGGAGCTGCACCAGGCCGGAATCCTTGGAGATGACATAGTCGGGCAGCATGGCGATGCCGGCGCCGCCCTGCACCGCGCGCTTGATCGACAATATATCGTTGATCTGCAGCGTCGGCACGCGCTGGCCGCCCTCGAAATCGCCGACCGTCTCCAGCCAGTTCAGCTCCGACAGATGCGCCGGCACCGGCACGCCGAAAGTGACGATGCGGTGCGCCTTGAGCTCGGCCACCGAAGCCGGCCTGCCATGCTTGGCGATATAGCCTGGCGACGCATAGAGGTGGAAATGCACCGTGAACAGGCGGCGCTGGATAAGGTCCGGCTGCTGCGGCTGGCGCAGCCGGATGGCGCAATCGGCCTGGCGCATGGTGAGGTCGAGCTCCTCGTTGGCGAGGATCAGTTGCAGGCTGATTTCAGGATAGAGCTCGATGAACTCCTGCACGCGCTCGGTCAGCCAGCCGGCGCCGAGCCCGACCGTGGTCGTGACCCTGAGCACGCCGGAGGGGCGGTCCTTGGTCTCGGTCAGCCGCGACTTGATGGTCTCGAGCTTCATCAGCACGTCATGCGCCGTGCGGAACAGCATCTCGCCCTGTTCGGTCAGCACCAGGCCGCGGGCGTGACGGTTGAACAGCGGCACGCCGACATCGTGCTCGAGCGCGCTGACCTGGCGCGAAATCGCCGATTGCGACAGGTGCAGCGTCTCGGCCGCATGTGTAAACGACCCCGCTTCCGCCGCAGCGTGAAACACGCGTAGCTTGTCCCAGTCCAACGCCATGATTCCCCTCGTTCCTGTTTGGCGTCTGAATGAAAAATCAGGCTTTTACACGGCATTTCTAAGCCGTTCTTTCAACAGTTTGCGAACCGCTATTCGGCCGCCTCGCGATGCACCTCGATGCCGGCCAGGTACTTCTCCGCCTCGAGCGCCGCCATGCAGCCCAGCCCCGCCGCAGTCACCGCCTGGCGGTATATATCGTCGGTCACGTCGCCGGCGGCGAACACGCCGGGCACGTCGGTGCGGGTCGAATCCGGCGCCGTCCACAGATAGCCGTTCGGCTTCTGCTTCAGCTTGCCGACGAACAGCTCGACCGCCGGCGCATGGCCGATCGCGACGAACACGCCGTCGACCTCGAGCTGCGTCTCGACACCCGTCACCACGTTGCGCAGCTTCAACCCTTCGACCGAAGGCGGCAGTGGCGTCTTGCCCGGACGGCCGGTGATCTCGTCGACAACCGTGTCCCAGATGACGCGGACATTGTCCTTCTTCAAGAGCCGCTCGCGCAGGATGCGTTCGGCGCGGAAGTCCGAGCGCCTGTGGATGACCGTCACGCTCTTGGCGAGGTTCGACAGATAGAGTGCTTCTTCCACTGCCGAATTGCCGCCGCCGACCACCGCGACATCCTTGCCGCGGTAGAAGAAGCCGTCGCATGTGGCGCAAGCCGATACGCCGAAGCCCATGAACGCCTGTTCGGTCGGAATGCCAAGCCATTTGGCCTGCGCGCCGGTGGCGATGATCAGGGCATCGGCCGTGTAGACGGTGCCGGAATCGCCCGTTGCGCGGAACGGCCGCACGTTGAGATCGACCTCGGTGATGATGTCGGCGATGATGTCGGTGCCGACATGTTCTGCCTGCCTGAGCATCTCGCTCATCAACCACGGACCCTGGATGGGTTCGCCGAAACCGGGATAGTTCTCGACGTCGGTGGTGATCATCAGCTGGCCCCCCTGCTGCAGGCCGGCGACCAGCATCGGCTTCAGCATGGCGCGGGCGGCATAGATCGCCGCGGTATAACCGGCCGGGCCGGAACCGATGATGAGGACAGGCGCGTGCTTGGTGGTCATGAAAAGCCTCTGCGGAGGGCTGCCGGCGTTTGCGGCATGGAAAACTCGTCGATGTCGCGCGTAATGTAAGTGTTGCCCACGACACCAGCAAGGCAAGTTGGCGCTCGTCCCCGGAAAGCTTTGTCGCACCGGGCGAACCGCTCTGGTGCTGCGTGGATTTCCGCGTGGGGGATGGCGTGGACAGCAAAGTCGTTTAATTACAAAATCCCGCAAGATTCTTTCGCCACCCGTAATCATCGAAAGCCCCGAAATGCCGCTCAAGGCCGACCTCGACGCAATCGACTGGAAGATCCTTCGCGAATTGCAGGCAGATGGGCGCATGACCAATGTCGAACTGTCGAACCGCGTCGGCATTTCGGCACCGCCTTGCCTGCGCCGCGTCAAGCGACTGGAGGAAGCCGGCATCATTCGCGGCTATCGGGCGCTGCTCAACGCGCCGGCGCTCGGTCTCGACGTGGTCGCCTTCTGCCTGGTCGGCCTGCACCATCAGGCCGATGCCGAGCTTCGCATCTTCGCTGAGCGCACGCGCGGCTGGCCGGTCGTACGCGATGCCTGGATGGTGTCGGGCGAATCCGATTTCCTCCTGCACTGCGTGGCAAGCGACCTCGGCGCCTTCCAGACCTTTGTCATCGAGGAACTGACCTCCACGCCGAACGTCGACACGGTGCGCACAGCCCTCACCATCCGCCGGGTCAAGGATGAAGGGTTGGTCTCGTTCGAGCGGCCGTGACGCCGATCGATTGCGGCGCCCGGCCAAAGCGAATTCCGGAATTTCGCCACATCGCCGCCGCGTTGATAACGGACAGGCGCAGGCAGCCGGATCGTCTTGTGCGATTTGGCGCCTGATTGGTTTCCTTGCCCAAGCAGCGTAAGTTCCAAGGACAATCCGCCGTGGAAGGGACCATGACCAGGTTTGCAAGCCCGATTTCGGCGCTCATCATCTGCATGAACGAGGCCGATATGATCGGCCCGTGCCTCGAAAGCATCGATTTTTGCGCCGAGATCGTCATCGTCGATTCAGGCTCCACCGACGCCACGTTGGACATCGTTCGGCAGTTTGTCGCTGAGGGCTATCCGATAAAGCTGCTGCACAATGGCTGGCCGGGTTTTCCGCATCAGCGGCAATTCGCGCTCGACCACGCCACGCAGCCCTGGTGTCTTTCGATCGACCCGGACGAACGCGTCGACGACCGGCTGCGGCAGTCGATCGTGGCGGCGGTCGAGACGGCGAATGCCGGCATCAGCGGATGGTACATCCGCCGCCGCGACTGGCTGAAGGGCTACGGCTATGCCCATCGCTGGGTGCTGCACAACAGGCTGTTGCGGCTTTTCCGCCGGGAAGGTGCGACCATGGACGTGACCGCGCGGGTCCATGAATCCTTCGGCGTTTCCGGCGAGACCAGCACGATCGAAAGCGGCGTGCTGCTGCATCGCCGCGAAATATCGGTCGAGGAGGATCTGGCCCGGGCAAATGCCTATTCCAGCCTCAAGGCGGCCACCCTGGTCGAGAAAGGCAAGAAGCCGGGCCTGGTGCGGCTGGTGCTTTCGCCGCTCGGCAACTTCCTGAAATTCTATCTGGCCAAGCGCTACTTCCTGTGCGGCCGGCACGGCTTCGTCTATTCGATGTCGGTGATGATCTATTCCTTCGCCACCGAGGCCAAACTGTATGAGGCCTCGCAAGGCAGCGAACCGGCGTGAGCGGTCAGGTCCGGATCAAGACCGCTTATCCCGGCCATCGAGCCGCCCTATGGCGGCGATGAGACCGTCGAGGTCGCTGCTGTCCCGCAAGGGCCTGATGACGAAGCCGGAGCGAAGCTGCGCCTCGCCGTCGACGAGCCAGCCCTGCGGCAGGCCGGCGCCCAGGCCTGCCTCCATGTCGGCCAGCTTGTCGCCGACGATCACCGACCGCCGGAGATCGAGATCGAGGCGTTTCGCCGCCTCGAAGAGCATGCCGGGATTGGGTTTGCGCATCGGGTGATCCGATATGCCCAGCGGCCCCACGCCAGCCTCGTGGTAGGCGCAGGCCAGCACCATGTCCACGACAACGCCCTGATCGCGCAACAGCTCGAGCACGCGGCGGTTCACATCGGCGAAGGCACTCCAGCCGAAATAGCCGCGCGCGATGCCGGACTGGTTGGTCACCACCACGACCGGGATGCCGGCATTGTTGGCGGCGGCGATCGCCGGCAGCATCTGCGGCCGGAGCTCGATCTCGGCCGGATCGCTGGGATAGTCGGTATCGACATTGATGGTGCCGTCGCGATCGAGGAACAGCGCCGGCTGGCCGGCGGGAAAAACCCTGCCGCCTATCCGCTCCACCCACAGGCCCGGCTCGGCCAACGGGTGCGGCGCCTTGTCAGCCATTGCTGAGGCGCGCTTCCACCACCTCGCACAGGTGATGGTAGAGGCACAGATGCCCCTGCTGGATGATCGGCGTCGAGGTCGAGGGCACGTTGAGCAGGATGTCGGTGAGCGGCGCGAGCTTGCCGCCTGTGTCGCCTGTCAGGCTGATCACCGTCATGCCCATGGTCCGTGCCTGTTCGGCGGCCGCCAGGATGCTCGGCGAATTGCCGCTGGTCGAGATCGCCAGAAGCACGCCGCCGGCCGCGCCATGCGCCTCGACCTGGCGCGAAAAAACGGTGTCGAAGCCGTAATCATTACCCCAGGCGGTCAGCACCGCGGCATTGGCCGGCAGCGCGATGACATTGTAGCCCTTGCGCTCCTTGAGAAAGCGCCCGACCAGTTCGCCGGCGATGTGAATGGCGTCGCTGGCCGAACCGCCGTTGCCGCAGATCAGCAGCGCCTTGCCCGACGAAAGGGCGGCGACGATCGCGCTCGCCGCACGTTCCATCGCGCCTGTTAGATCGCGCTCGACCAGCGCCGTGATCGCGGCCGCCGAGCGGACCAGGTAATCGTTCAGTTCGGACATGAAACCCTCAATTCTTGTTGCCGGCCGAGCGCAGCCTGCCGATGGTGCCGGTCGTGCTCTTGCCGGCGACGAGATCGACCAGGACCACGCGCCCGCCCGCTTTCTGCACCACGTCCGCGCCGACCACGGTGTCGACCGTGTAGTCAGCGCCCTTGACGAGTATGTCGGGCAGAAGCGCCTCGATCAGCGCCAGCGGCGTGTCCTCGTCGAAGACCACCACCGCGTCGACCGACGCGAGCGCCGCCAGCACGCAGGCGCGGTCGTGCTGGTCGTTGACGGGCCGTTCCGGCCCCTTCAGCCGGCGCACCGAGGCATCGCTGTTGAGGCCGAGCACCAGCCGGTCGCACTGGCTGCGCGCCGCGTGCAGCAGGCTGACATGGCCGGCATGCAGGATGTCGAAACAGCCATTGGTGAAGCCGACGCTGAGGCCTTCCTCCTTCCACGCCGCCACCAGCCGTGCGGCCGATTTGGCGTCGAGGATGGCATCCCTGTGGACGCTCGGACCGTGCGATCGAAACAGCGCGCCGTTGAGTTCCTCGACCGTCAGCCGCGCCGTGCCTCGCTTGCCCACCACAACGCCGCCGGCTGCATTGGCGATCGAGGCGGCCGCGGCCGGATCGGCGCCGGCGGCAAGCGCCAGCGCGAAGGTCGCGATCACCGTATCGCCGGCGCCCGACACATCGAACACTTCGCGCGCCTGCGTGGCGATGTGGCGCGCCTCCGTCGGACTGACGACGCTCATGCCCTTTTCGCTGCGCGTGGCGACGACGAAGTCGAAGCCATGCGCCGCAAGCAGCTCGCGCGCAGCGGCCACGATCTCGTCATCGCTGAACACCGGCCGTTCGACCGCTTCGCCGAGTTCCTTGCGGTTGGGCGTGATGGCGGTCGCGCCGGCATAGCGTGCATAATCCCGGCCCTTCGGATCGACCAGCACCGGCTTTCCCGCCTCGCGGCAGATCGCGATCAATTCGCCGGCGACGCCGTCGAGCAGGATGCCCTTGCCGTAATCCGACAGGATGACGATGTCGGCGTGCGCCAGCGCGGCGCGGAAATGCCGGACCAGCGCCGCGCGCTCCGCCGCGCCGAGCGGCTTGATCTCTTCCTCGTCGAAGCGCAGCACCTGCTGGTTGAGCGCGCTGAAGCGGCTCTTGGACGACGTCATGCGGCCGCGCTCCCGCGCCAGGCCTGTCGTGTCGGCGCCAAGCTCGCCGAGCATGCGCACCAGGCTGTCGCCTGCCGTATCAGAGCCGATCACCGAGACCGGAATGGCGGCGGCGCCGAGCGAGATGATGTTGGCCACGACATTGCCGGCGCCGCCCATCGCCAGGCTCTCGCCGCGCCCATGGAGCACCGGGATCGGCGCTTCAGGCGAAATCCGCTCGATGATGCCGTTGACGAACCGGTCAAGGATGAGATCGCCGACCACCAGCACGGTGGCCTGGCCGAAGTGCGCGATGGCGCGGTGCAAGGGCTCGGGGGAAAGTGGGTCGTGCTTGGTCATGTCACTGGCAACGCGCAAAAACCGGTTTTGAAGATGCATGGAGGACAAATTGGCCGGGATCGGTCGTTCATGGCGATGCCGATATACCGCAATTCGAGCCAGCGCAACGCCGGCTGGCCTCGTCAACTCTTCTGCAAGGCGACATGGACGCCAAGCCCGACCAGCACCGCGCCGCCGGCTCGCTGCATCATGCGCTGGGCGCTGCTGGAGCGGCGCAGCCTGCCGATCACGGCACCAGCCAGGAACACGCAGACGATATCGGCCGAGGAGAACATCAGGTTGACTGTCGTGCCCAGCACGACGAATTGCAGCCAGACCGGGAATGCGGCAGAGGCATCGATGAACTGGGGCAGGAAGGCCATGAAGAAGATCGCGGTCTTCGGATTGAGCACCTCGACGGCGATGCTCTCGAAAAAGGCGCGGTAAGCCGATTTCCGCTCGATCGCCGGCAGTGCCATGTCGCCTTCCGCGCGCTTGCGGAACAGCGCCACACCGAGCCAGATCAGGTAGAGCGCGCCGACGAGCTTGACCGCCATGTAGAGCGGCGGCACGGCGTGGAAAAGCACGGACAGGCCGGCGGCGGCGGCAAAGACGTGAACATAGCCGCCCAGATGAATGCCGAGCGCCGCCGTCAGGCCGGACCAGCGGCCGCGCGCCATCGTCTGCGCGGCGGCATAGAGCATGGCCGGGCCTGGAATATAGGCGAAGATCGCCGTGGTGGCGAAAAACGCGACGAGCAGCTCTGTCGATGGCATTCCTGGCCCTCATGATCGCGTCCGGCGGCGCGAGCCGACTGAAGCGTCAGCTTTGCGGCGCCACTGTGGCGCGCTGTGCCGTGCAGGACAATCGCGGGCGGGTCCACCCCTCGATTGTTCTTGCGGATCCCAGTGCCGCCCGGCAACGCTGCTTTGTCGACAGCTTCGCAAGCCTCCCTTATAAGGGCCGGAATCGCAAGCAACCAGAGGCGTTCATGATCATCGTCACGGGCGGCGCCGGCATGATCGGCTCCAACATCGTCGCCGCGCTCAATTCGGAGGGCCACGACGACATTTTGGTCGTCGACGACCTGAGCGATGGCCACAAGATCGCCAACCTTGCTGACTTGCGGATCGCCGATTATCTCGACAAGGACGATTTCCTGGCCCGCCTCGAGGACGGCGGGCTCGGCCGCATCGAGGCCGTCTTCCATCAGGGCGCCTGCTCGACCACCACCGAATGGAACGGCAAGTTCATGATGGAGGTGAACTACGCCTATTCGAAGCGGCTGCTGCATGCCTGCCTGGCGCTGCGCGTGCCCTTCCTCTACGCCTCCTCGGCATCGGTCTATGGCGGCGGCTCCGAGTTCCGCGAGGACGCGGAGCTTGAGCGGCCGCTCAACGTCTACGCCTATTCAAAAAAGCTGTTCGATGACTATGTCAGGCGCAATGTCTTCGATACCGATCATTCGCAGGTCGCGGGCCTGCGCTACTTCAACGTCTATGGGCCGCGCGAGGCGCACAAGGACGCCATGGCCTCGGTCGCCTTTCATCTGTTCAACCAGGTCGGGCGTGGCGAGAATCCAAAGCTGTTCGGCGCCCATGACGGCTTTGGTCCGGGCGAGCAAAGCCGCGACTTCATCCATGTCGGCGATGTCGCCGATGTCAATCTGTGGCTGTGGAAGCGCGGCGCGAGCGGCATCTTCAACTGCGGCACCGGCCGGGCGCAACCCTTCCGCGCCATTGCCGAAACCGTCATCGACGCGCTGGGCAAGGGCGAGATCGAGTACATCCCCTTTCCCGACCACCTCAAGGGCAGCTACCAGAGCTTCACGCAAGCTGATATGTCGCGTCTGCGCGCCGCCGGTTACAACGGGCAATTCCGCAGCGTCGAAACCGGCGTCAGAGACTATGTCGAATGGCTGAAAGCCCAGCGATCCTCGTGATCGGCCCACGCTGGGTGGGCGATATGGTGATGGCGCAGTGCCTGTTCTCGGCGCTGAAGGAGCTTCATCCAAATGCAGCCATCGACGTGCTGGCGCCGGCCTGGGCGGCCCCTTTGGTCAAGCGCATGCCTGAGGTCCGCCAGCAGATCGATTTCCCGCTGAAACCCGGCGCGCTCGAATTCGCACATCGGCGCCGCTTCGGCCGCCTGCTGCGCGGCCGTTACGACAGCGCCTATATCCTGCCGGGCAGTTGGAAGTCGGCGCTGATCCCGTTCTTTGCCCGCATTCCGCGGCGTTTCGGCCATCTCAGGGAAATGCGCTACGGCCTGTTGACCGACATCGTTCCGCTGCCGGAGGCCGTGAAACGGCGCACGGCGCAGGCCTATTTCGGCCTTGCACAGGGTGGCGATTTCCGGGCACCTCATCTGACGGTGGACGCCAATAACCAGGCCACCCTGCTCGACCTTTTCGGCCTGGGGCCGCAGAAATTCGTGGCGCTGATGCCAGGTGCCGAGTTCGGCCCGGCCAAGCGCTGGCCGAGCGAACACTATGCCGGGCTTGCCCGGGAGTTCATGGCCAGAAGGTTCAAGGTCGCGCTGTTCGGGTCGAAGAACGACCGCGACGTGACCGCGGAGATCGCAGCCCTCGCTCCTGGCGTGGTCGACCTGGCCGGCCAGACGCGGCTGGAGGACGCCATCGACCTGATCGCGGCCGCGCGGCTGGCGGTCTCCAACGACAGCGGGCTGATGCATGTTGCGGCGGCGGTCGGCACGCCGGTTGTCGCCGTCTATGGTTCGACCTCGCCACAGAATACGCCGCCGCTGGCCGAACGGCGCGAACTGGTCTGGCTCGGCCTCTCCTGCTCGCCTTGCCACCGCAAGATCTGTCCGCTCGGCCACCTCAATTGCCTGAAGACGCTCGAGGTCGCACGGGTCATGGCGGCGGCGGACCGCCTGCTGGACATCCCGGCCTCCGCATGAAGGTGCTGATCGTCAAGACCTCGTCGATGGGCGATGTCATCCACACTTTTCCGGCGCTCCAGGATGCGCGCCGCGCACGGCCCGATATTGCCTTCGACTGGTGCGTCGAGGAGGCTTTCGCCGGCATCGTCGCGCTGCACCCCGCAGTCGGAACCATCCACACGGTCGCCATCCGGCGTTGGCGAAAACATCTCTTCGACAAGGCCACCTGGCGCGAGGCGACCGCCTTGCGACGCGCCTTGCGTGCGTGCCGCTATGATCTGGTCATCGATGCGCAAGGCCTGTTGAAATCGGCGCTGGTGGCCAGGCAGGCGAAGGCGCCGATCGCCGGCTTCGACCGCTCAAGCGCGCGCGAGCCTTCGGCAACGCTGCTTTACGACGTCGGCCACGCCGTCCCCCGCAACCTGCACGCCATCGAGCGGACGCGACGGCTTTTCGGGCAGGCGTTGGGCTACCGGCCCGATCTTTCGATACTGGATTCGGGCATTGTGCCGCCGCCCGGCAATCTGACCGGCATAGCCGGCAACACGGCCTTCCTGCTGCACGGCACCAGCCGCGAGGACAAGAAGTGGCCTGTTGAAGACTGGATCGAAACCGGCCGCCTGCTGGTTGAGCGCGGCATGACGCCGGTCACGACCTGGTCGGACGAGCGCGAACAGGCGGTGGCTGAAGCGATCGCCCGGGCAGTTCCATCGACGAGCATCGTGCCAAAATCACCATTGGCCGACATCGCGGCGATCCTGGGCAGCTCGAGGCTGGTAATCGGCGCCGATACGGGGCTCACGCATCTCGCCAGCGCCTTCGGCCTGCCGACGGTCGCGGTGTTTTTAGCCACGGAGCCGGGTTTGACCGGCCCGCGCGGCCCCTATGCATCGACGCTGCAGGCCGCGCCCGGTGAGCGAGTGTCGCCCGCGAGGGTGGTGGCTGAGGCTGAGAGGCTGCTGGAGCACCAGACGCATGGTCAGGCCGGCGCTGGCAAGAACTGATCTATTCAATCGGAAAGCTGGCGCTGCCCCTCATCGCCCTGCCGGGGAGAAGGACACCTTCACCGATGACTGCGCCAATTTTAAGCGTTTGCAGAATAGACGCCGACTTCGCGTTCAGCCGTCTTCTCCCCGTCACTATACGGGGAGAAGGTGCCGGCAGGCGGATGAGGGGCGGCGCCAACCTTGGCTAAAAACGCGCAGATCAGCGCCCCTCGAACCCCTTAGATAAACTGCACCTGGACGATCTCGTATCCCCTTGCACCACCCGGCGCGTTGACCTCGATGGCGTCGCCGACTTCCTTGCCGATGAGCGCCCGCGCGATCGGCGAGGAGATCGAGATGCGGCCGGACTTCACGTCCGCCTCCTGATCGCCGACGATCTGGTAGGTCTTCTTCTCCTCGGTGTCCTCGTCGACCAGCACCACGGTGGCGCCGAACTTGACCTTGTCGCCGCTGAGCTTGGTGACATCGATGACTTCGGCCCGGGCGATGAGATCCTCGAGCTCGTTGACACGGCCCTCATTGAGGCTCTGCGCCTCTTTGGCGGCATGGTATTCGGCATTTTCGGATAGGTCGCCGTGCGAGCGCGCTTCGGAGATCGCCTCGATGATGCGCGGCCGCTCCTCCTGCTGGCGCCAGCGCAGTTCTTCCTTCAATGACGCGAACCCCTCGCCTGTCATCGGGACCTTGTTCATGATACCTGACCTTTCCTGCCGCCACCCCCGCATTTCGGGGAAAGCCTTATCGATGGTGCAAAAAGAAAACGGTCCGGCAGCCTCGGGCTAACGGAACCGTTCACCGCAATTTCCCTGAATATAGCAATCTTTGCGGGCTTTTCACGCGCAAAAATCGGTTTCTGAAGAAATCATCACCGTTTTCGCGCGCGCCGTCGCAGGAGCCGGCATGGCAACAAAAAACCGGCCGTGATTGCTCGCGGCCGGTTCGAAAAGGCATTGAGGGGGGTCAGCTCCTCATGAAATGGTCGATCTGTTCGGCCAGCATGCCGTATTCGCGTGAACCCTTGCCGGTTCGCTTTTCGATCTCCATCAGCTGTTGCTGGGCGCCGGCCAGGTCGCCGATCTGGAGATGGGCTTCGCCGAGATATTCGCGCACCAGCGTGTAGTTGGGATCGATGCGCAGCGCTTCCTCGTAATAGCCGAGGCCAACGGCGACGCGGCCGGAATGGCGGTGCGAATAGCCGAGATAGTTGAGGATGCGCGGGTCCTGCTTGTTGGCGGCGAGGCTGAGCACGGCGATCGCCTCGTCATAGCGGCCGGCCATCGCCAGGTCATGCCCGGCATCATAGATGCTGTCGTCGTCCAGCATGCCTTCCTGGGGTGCGACGCACTTGTTCTTCTTCTTGTCCCAGACCATGCCTTTCTTGCATTTGGTGGTCGTACTGGTGTCGTCACCGCTGCCTGCGGCAAACACCGGAACGGCAAGGAACTGCAGAGCGAGAAGCGCGCTCGCCGCCTGGATCAGCACTCTTTTATGCATCGGAGCCTCCTGGAGGGGTGAGAATGCAACACTAACGCAGCGTGTCGGCGGTTTCATCCCGGAAAAAAGCAAGGGGCTAACATGAGGTGACGGATGCTCGAAATCCGCTATCATCGGCGGCGATGAAAGCTGAGCCAGCGGAGACCGCCAGTGCAGCGACGGCTTGAAAAGAACTGGGATTTGACGATCGGGCCCGACACCGTGCGGCTGTTCATCCTCAAATGCAAGGCGTTGAGCGCCGCGATCAATGAAGACTATGCCGACGGCGCCGAACACGAAATCGAGTTCGATGGAAACACCCGTGACAATCATCATCATGACGGACTCGCCGAGGAAAGCTCGGAAAACCTGACCGAAGAGGAACTGCGCGAGCTGATCAACGACCTCAATGTCGACGAGGCGGCCGAGCTCGTCGCACTCGCTTGGGTCGGCCGTGGCGACTACGATGCCTCGGAATGGGCCGACGCCGTCGCCGCCGCGCGCGAGCGCGCCAACAAGCACACGGCCAAATACCTGCTCGGCTTGCCGTTGCTCGCCGATTGGCTGGAGGAAGGGCTGGAAGCGATCGGTGCGTAACGCGCCGGTAATCGATTGTGATCGGGCCTAAGCGCCTTCCAGGCAACTTCGAGCATCCCGGCACCGTTTCGAGGCGATGGCAACACTGAGCTTTTCCCGAAAATACAGGATTGCATTGGTCATGGTCGTGACAGCACTGCTGGTGACGCCGGCCGATGCCAGGCATCGTCACAGGCATCACGAGCCGCTTTCACCACGGGTGGAACAGCCGCTGACGCCGCGGGTTGACCGGCAGCTGAAACCGCGCGGCGAAAGGCATCGCAAGCCGAAGCCGGCACGGCAGAGGACGCAAAATCCGAAGCCGGTACGTGCGGATGTCCCCGTGCCTGAACCGCGCCCCGCTGACGCGCCAGAACCGAACACGCAAAATCCAGCCGCAACATCCGACCGGTTTCAGGAGGAAGGATCCCCTCGGAAGCAACAAGCCCGGCCCGAGCCGCCAGCCGATGCGAAAGGCGAACCGGAGCCGCCAGCCGTGGCGCCGACGCCGACACAAAGGCCTGAGACTGCGGAACCGGAGGTTGAGCCGCCGGCCCTCGCCCCGCCACCGCCGCCAAAGCCGGCGGACGCGGACAAAAAGGAGATGCTTCCCGATCCGCGTTCGGCTGACCTGCCAGACGCGAAAATGCCTGCCGAGGAAGTCGCCTGCCGCGAGCGGCTGAGGGGTCTCGGTGTCGAATTCGAGGAGCACAAGGCTGAAAGCGATCGCGATATCGGCTGTTCGATCCCCTATCCCCTGGTGCTGAAGAGCCTTGGCAAGTCGATCGCCATTGCCCCGGGCGCCGAGCTCAATTGCGCAATGGCCGAGGCGGCGGCACGCTTTGCCGGCAACGTCATCCAGCCGGCGGCGAAAGCCGAATTCGGCACCGACCTGAAATCGATCGGCCAGGCATCGGCCTTTGTGTGCCGGCCACGCAACGGCACGCGCAAACTGTCCGAACATGCCTTCGGCAATGCGCTCGATATTGCCAGCTTCACACTTGCGGACGGCAGGACGATCGAGGTCGGCCCGGCGCCACCGGACAAGGACGCCAAATTCCTCGACGCGGTGCGCAAGGCCGCCTGCGGGCCGTTCAAGACCGTGCTGGGCCCGGGCAGCGATGCCGATCATTCGCTGCATTTGCACCTCGACCTCGAGCCGCGCCGCCACGGCGGTACCTTCTGCCAGTAGGGCCGGCTCAGAAGCGATGCCGCAATTCGGCCGCAGGCATGAACGCCGGCGCTGATTTTTCCTTTACCGTTGATCGTTAAAATCCCGCCTATCGGGAAAGGGACTGCCTATGGACGGGATATTTCGTGCCGCGCTGGCGCTTGCGCGGCAATCGAAACGCGCGCGCGCCGCTGCCGGCGGGGTGGCCGCCCTGCTTGCGCTGGCCGCGGTGTCGGCCTGCAACACCGGCAACGTGCTGGCACTGGAGCCGGCCGTCGATGTCGGCGCGCAGACCGCGGCCGTGCCGCAATATTCAGGCATGCAGCGGCTGGTTCCTTCCAATCCCTACATGACGCAGGCCGCCTATCCACGCATGGACGAGCCGATGTCGCCGGTCGAGCAGATGCCGGCCAGCGAGACCGACTGCCGTCAGCAGCTGAGGCGCCTCGGCGTCACCTTCACCGACCTGGCGCCGATCCATGAAGGCCAGTGCGGCATCGACTATCCGGTGAAGGTTTCGGCCATCGGCAGCGTCGAGATGAACCCCGCCGCGACGCTGACCTGCGACATGGCCGCCAGCTTCGCCGCGTGGACGAAGAACGAGCTCGTTCCTTCCGCCCGCTGGCGCTACTTCTCCGGCGTCAGGACCATCCACCAGGGTTCCAGCTATTCCTGCCGCAACATCGCCGGCGAAGGCGTGCTGTCGGAACACGGCAAGGGCAACGCGCTCGACGTGATGAGCATCGAACTCAACAATGGCGACGACATCGACGTGCGCAAGCCCGGCCTGTTCGCCTTCCGCACCCGCGGCTTCCTCAACAATGTGCGCGCCGACGGCTGCCAGTATTTCACCACCGTGCTCGGCCCCGGCTACAACTACGACCACCGCAACCATTTCCACTTCGACATCAAGAACCGCAAGAGCGGCTATCGCGCCTGCCGCTGATCCCTTTGCCTGGCGGCGGCTTCGCGGCGTACAGTGACGTCGTAGAACTCGAGCGGCATCGATGAGCCAACGAAGCTTCCGACGACGCGCTGCGACCTGGCTGGTGTTGCTCATGGCGACCTATCTGGGGCTCGCCTATGTCGCCGCGCCGGAATTCTGGACGTTTCACGATCGCGGCTTTCGCAGCCAAAGCTTCGAGATGGTGACGCACACGCCGCAAGGCATTCCGGGCGACCCCATCAATATCGGCCTGATCGGCACGCAAAAAGAGGTTGTCCACGCCTTCGCCGTCGCCGGCTGGGATACGGCCGACGCCATTACATTGAGGACAGCGATCGACATCGGCGAAAGCGTGCTGTTCTCGCGCCCCTACCCCGATGCGCCCGTCAGCCGGCTGCTGTTCGAAGGCCGCGCCCAGGATCTTGCTTTCGAGAAGCCGGTCGGCGGCAGCGCCGACCGCCGTCATCATGTGCGCTTCTGGCAGACCGATGCCACGGGCGACGATGGCCGTCCGCTATGGCTGGGCTCGGCCAGTTTCGACCGTGGCGTGGGCCTGAGCCACGACACCGGCGCCATCACCCATCATATCGGCCCCGACATCGATGCCGAACGCGACTTTCTTATCCAGGATTTGACTGCCGCCGGAATGCTGATCTCAACCAGCGACCTGGAAGGCATCGGCGCCACCACGCACGGGCGCAATGGCGGCGGCGACCCCTATTTCACCGACGGCAAGGCCGTGCTCGGCGTGTTGAAGCAACTGCCATGATGCCTGAAGTCAGCTCGTGGCGATCACGACCTTGCCGAACGGTCCCTTCTCCAGATGCTGGAAGGCCTGCGCCACCTCCTCGAAACCGAAGACCTTGTCGACCACCGGCCGGATGCCGAGCACCTCGATCGCCTGGTTCATCCGCTCGAAGGCGCGGCGATGGCCGATCGATATGCCCTGCACGACGATGCGATTGCGCAGGAACGGCACGATCGGAAAGCTGAGTTCCATCGAGCCCAGCAGGCCGATGACCGACAGGCGGCCGTCGGCGGCCAGGGCATCGAGCGATCGCCGCGCATTGTCGCCGCCGACCATCTCCAGGATATGGTTGACGCCGGTTCCACCCGTCAGGTCACGCGCGGCTTCGTCCCATGCCGGCTGGGTGCGGTAGTTGATCACTTGCCAGGCGCCGAGTTTCCTGGCCCGCTCAAGCTTGTCGTCGCTGCTCGAGGTAACGATGGCGCGCACGCCGAAAGCAGCCGCGAATTGCAGTGCAAACAGCGACACGCCGCCGGTGCCCTGGATGAGAACGGTCTGGCCGGGCACCGGCTTCGTCGCCTCCGCCAACGCAAACCACGCCGTCAGCGCCGCGATCGGCAGCGTCGAGGCCTCGGCGTCGCTGAGCGAAGGCGGCGCCAGCACGACGGCATCCTCGTGAAGCAGCACGTAGTCGGACAAGGTGCCGGGCAGTGACAATCCCAGCGTGTGCTGGTGAAGCACCGGCGGCGCATCGCCGTCAGGCCAGTCGGCGATCACTTGGCCCAGCACGCGTTGCCCGGCCTGGAAGCGGCTGACGCCGCCGCCGACCGCCACGACCTCGCCCACCGCATCCGATGTCGGCACGAAGGGAAAGACGAGGTCCGGGATCAGCACCCCGTCTAGGATCATTCGATCCTTGTAATTCAGCGATATGGCCTTGATCCGCACCAGCAGCTCACGAGGCCCGGGTGCGGGTACCTTTCCCTGCGCCGGTTGCAGCTTGGACAGGCCAAAACCGGTCATTTGCCAGGATCTGTTGATGTCCCTGTTCATCTCGTCTGCTCCGGATTGAGTTGCTGGCGAGATCTTTACGTCATTCCACTATGGAAAAAAGTGCTTCTATGTGGCATAATTGGAAACGAATTGAAGATCATTATTCTACAATAGCACAGCCATGGAATCCGCCGATCTGCAGGGCATTGTCGCCTTCGTTCAAACGATCGAAGCCGGCAGCTTCACCAGTGCGGGAGAACGGCTGCGCGTGACGAAATCGGCGGTCGGCAAATCGATCGCACAGCTGGAGCATCGGCTTGGCGTGCGTCTGCTCAATCGCACCACCCGCAGCCTGAGCCCGACAAGCGAAGGCCTCAGCTATTACGAAGCCTGCGTCAGGGCGCTGTCCGAAATCGAAGCCGCCCAGTCGCTGCTTGCCGCGCACCGGCAAGTGCCCTCGGGCCGGCTTCGGGTCGATTTGCCGTCGGCCTTCGGCCAGCGCTGCGTTACCCCAGTTTTGTTCGACATTTCCAAGCGCTTCCCCGATCTGGCGATGGAGATCTCCTTCAACGACCGTCGCGTCGATCTCATCGAAGAAGGCATCGACCTGGCAGTTCGCATGGGCGAGCTCGATGACAGCCTGTCGCTCGCGGCGCGGCGGCTCTATGTCCAACGCTCGTGCGTATTGGCCGCCCCCGCCTACCTCGAGGAGCACGGCAGGCCGCGAACGATCGAGGAGCTCGCCGCTCATAAGCTGATCGGCTACACCCGTAACGGCGTCGCCCATCCCTGGACCATAAGGCACGCCGACGGCCAAATCGGAAAGTTCACACCGCGGGCAAGGCTGGTCCTCGACAATGGCGAGCCGATGCTCGACGCCGCCCTTGCCGGCTGCGGCATCACCTTCCTGCCGACATGGTTGGCGGCGGACAGCCTCAGGAGCGGTGCGCTCGAAATGGTGCTGTCGGACCGCCTCGTCGAAAACATTGCCGTCCACGCCGTTTGGCCGGTGACGCGAGCAGTGACGCCGAAGGTCCGCGTCGTAGTCGATGCGCTGGTCGAGCATTTTTCGGCGCCGCCCTGGGATGCCGCCTGACGGGGCCGCATGCGCTGTCATCTTCCTGAAAACGGCTGCTGACTATTTTCCAATCCAGCACGGCAATGCTATTGACCCCTGATGCTATATGTTGAAATCGCCACCGTGGTCGTCCTCATCTGCGTGAACGGCCTTCTGGCAATGTCCGAGCTTGCCATCGTCTCGTCGCGGCCGGCCCGCCTCAAGGCAATGATCGATCGCGAGGTTAAGGGCGCCGGCCGGGCGCTTGCGCTTGGCTCCAACCCCGGCAAGTTCCTGTCCTCGGTACAGATCGGCATCACCCTGGTCGGCGTGCTGTCCGGCGCCTTTTCCGGCGCCACGCTCGGTGAAAGGCTGGCGCAGTTCCTGGCCTCGAACGGCATCCGCGAAAACATCGCCGATCCGCTCGGCGTCGGCATCGTCGTGGCCATCATCACCTATGCCTCGCTGATCATCGGTGAGCTCGTGCCCAAGCAGATCGCGCTGCGCGACCCCGAGCGGGTCGCCGTGCGCGCCGCCCCGGCCATGACCGTCCTCGCCACCGTCTCGGCGCCGCTGGTCTTCCTGCTCGATATTTCGGGCCGCGCCGTGCTTTGGCTGCTCGGCCAGCGCGGCGAGAGCGAGGAGAAGGTTACCGACGAGGAGATCAAGATGCTGGTCGCCGAGGCCGAGCATCACGGCACCATCGAATCCGACGAGCGCCGCATGATCGCCGGCGTCATGCGGCTTGGCGACCGCGCCGTGCGCGCCGTCATGACGCCGCGCACCGAGGTCGACTGGATCAACCTCCAGTCCGACGATGCGACCATCCGCAAGCTCCTGATGGACACGCAGCATTCGCGCCTGCCCGCCGGCGACGGCGGCGTCGACGCCATGATCGGCGTCGTCCAGACGCGCGACGTGCTCGCGGCATTGCTGGGCGGCCGCGCGCTCGACCCGCGTCGGCACGTGCGCACCGCGCCCATCGTGCACGATCAGGCCGACGCGCTCGACGTGCTGCAGACGCTGAAGGAATCCGACGTGCCGATGGCGCTGGTGCATGACGAATACGGCCATTTCGAAGGCATCGTCACACCCGCCGACATCCTGGAGGCCATCACCGGCGTCTTCCGTTCGGACCTCGAAGCCGGCGAGGAAGAGAATGCCGTCAAGCGCGACGACGGCTCATGGCTGCTTGCCGGCTATATGCAGGCCGACGAGATGGCCGAGGTGCTGGGCATCGACTTGCCGGAAAACCGCGACTACGAGACCGTCGCCGGCTATGTGCTGTCGCACATGCACCATCTGCCGGCGACCGGCGAATGCGTCGACGCGCAAGGCTGGCGTTTCGAGGTGGTCGATCTCGACGGCCGCCGCATCGACAAGCTGATCGCCACGCGCCTGCCCAGCGGCCACCGCGAAGTGGTGCGCTGACTGTTCGAACGTTGCCTCGAGTCAAGCGGTCATTGGCCGTCCGTCCGCGCCTACTGCTCCGTGAAGGCGCGGGCGAACGAATCGAGCATCGGCCGCGCGAGATATTCCAGGAAAGTCCGGTCGCCGGTGCTGATGAACGCCTCGACCGGCGTCCCGGGATAGAGCTGCTCGGGCTTCACGCGGGATGGCAGGGCGTCGATCTTCAGCTTCGCCCGGAAATAGGGTTCACGCGTAGCCTCGTCGATCAGCCGATCCGCGGAAACCTGTGTCACGGTGGCTGGAACCTCGGGCGTGAGCCGCGCGTTCAAGGCGGACAATCGCAGTTTCGCCGGCTGGCCGACGCGTACCTGATCGATGTCCTTCGGCCGCAGCTTCGTGTCCACGACCAACCCCGATGCCGTCGGCAGGATTTCCATGATCTTTTCGCCCGGGGCAATTACGCTGCCCTTGGAATTGTAGGTCGACGACACCACGATGCCCGCTGCCGGCGCCTTGATTGTCGTGCGCCGCAGCACCGCCGCGGCCGCCCTGATCTGTTCCTCGACGTCGGCCAGGTTGGAGCGAACCTCGTCCAACTTCGTCAGCGCCTCCTCCACCCGTTGCGTGGTCAAGCGCTCGGTCTGCTCCTGCGCCTCGACGATCTGGGTGCTGGCCGATGCAAGACTGGCCTCCAGCGCTCCCGCCTGGCCGACGAGGTCGGCTTCGCTGCGCAGAAGCTGGGAGTATTCGGTGCGGTTGGTCAGGCCTTTGTCCAAAAGGCTGGTCTTGATGCCGAGCTCCTTTTTCACCACGTCTACCTGCTGCTGGATGGCTTGTTTCTGGGCGTTCAATCCCACCACGGACTGGCGATGCATGGCGACCCGCTGCGCGAGGATGGATCGTTCCGACCGGAACCGGGCGAGCCTGGCGTCGAATTCCTTCTGCTGTTCGCGAACCAGCATTTCGAAATCGTGCTGAAGCGGCGCCGGCGCCGCTGTTGTGATCGGCGCCAGCCTGTCCAGCCCGTCCCGCTCCGCCTCTAGCCGCGCCGCACTTGCCCTGAGCGCGATCGACTGCCTCGTCAGCCGGTTGAGCTCGGCCTGCGCGGCGGTTGGATCCAGCACGATCAGATCCTGCGCCTGCCGCACGCGATCGCCTTCGTGGACCAGCAACTCTTGGACGATGCCGCCCTCGGGGTGCTGGATGAGGATGTTCCCGCCCATCGCCGAGATCGTGCCTTGCGTGATCACCGCGCCGGACAAGGGGGCATAGGCCGCCCAATAGCCGAAGCAACCTGCAAATATCGCTATCGCCGCATAGCCGCCGAATGCCACGCGCCCTGTGTCGGTGCGTGGATTGCGTTCCCCGGCGAGGCTGTGCACTGCCATCATCTACGATCCAAAGCGGGTTTTTTGCGGGGCGCTGCGGAGGGTCGTGGCGAACGACCCCGTCACCACTGTATTCTGCCGGGAAGAATTGCCGGCGAGCGGCTGCCGCAGCAAATCGCTGCTCGGGCCGAAGGCTTCGATCGCGCCGTCGCGCAGCAGCATCACGCGGTCGCAGGCCGCTGCGATCGAAGGGCGGTGCGTGATCACGATCAAGGTAATCCCCGCCGACCGCGCATCCGAGAGCACCGCTTCGAGCGCCGCTTCGCCGGCGCCGTCGAGATGAGCGTTGGGCTCGTCCAGGACGAGAATTCTGGGGTTGCCGTACAGGGCGCGCGCCAGCCCGATCCTTTGGCGCTCGCCGCCCGACAGCGCCCTGTCAGAGAGACCGATCATCGTCTGGTAGCCGTCGCGCTGCGTCAAAATCAGTTCATGGGCCTGGGCACGCTTTGCCGCCTCGACGATCGAGGCGTCATCCGCGTCGGGGTCGAAGCGGCCGACGTTCTCCGCGATCGATCCCGGGAACAGTTCCACCTCCTGCGCGAGATAGCCGATATGCCTTCCAAGCTGCTTTTCGTCCCAGGTCCTGAGATCGGCACCGTCGATCCTGACCGAGCCGCTGACCGGTTGGAGCGCACCGACAAGCAATCTGGCGAGCGTCGATTTGCCGGCTCCGCTCGGGCCGACGATCGCCACCGCCTCGCCGGCCCCGATGTGGAAATTCAGCCTCTTGACGATGGGCGGACCGCCGGGCGTATTCGGCGCGACGTAGATCAGATCCTGCGCCGAAATCGCGCCTGACGGATCAGGCAAGGCCAGTTTTTGCACCGCGGACGGACGTGCCGAAAGGGTTGCCTCCAGCCGTTTCCACGATCGTCTGGCGTCGACGATCTGCCGCCACGAGCCGATCAGTTGGTCGAGCGGCTGCAGCGCGCGCGACGATACCAGGGAAGACGCGAATATCATCCCGGCCGTCATCTTGCCTTGCAGGACCAGCCACGCACCCACGCCCAGTATCGCCAGCTGCAGCATCATCCGCACCGCCCGCGACGTTCCGCTGAAGATCGCATTAGCCGTCGACGCGCGGTCGTGAACGATCAGCGCTTCGGCGACGTGCTTTCCCCAAGCCCGCGCGGCGTTCTGGACCATGCCCATGGCGCGCAGCGTCTCGGCGTCGCGGGCAAAGGCCTGCTCCGACTGGCTGGCGACCGCCGAACGTCGTGAAAACAAAGCGTCGTTCCTGCCGATGGCAAGCTGGGTTGCCAGGACCAGTGCAAGCAGCATCGCCACGCCAGCCAGGGTGAGCCAGAACAGGACGGGATGGATCAGGTAGAGCAGTCCGAGGAAGAACGGAGCAAACGGCAGGTCGAACAGGACCGCCACGCCGCGCGACCTGATGAAGGCGCATACCGAGGCGAGATCACGCAATGGCGACAGACCTGCGGAGGCGTGGTCGGCGCCAAGCGAAGCGGCGAACGTCTCCGCCCCGAGCTTGCTGTCGATGCTGGCCGCGACGCGCTGCGTGTAAATGGAGCGCACCGCGTCCAGAAAGCCCAGAAAGACCAGCGCGAGAACCGCGATGACCGACAGGTAGACAAGCGTCTCGACATTGGAGGAAGGCAGGACCCGATCATACACCTGCAACAGATAGAGCGGGATCACCAGCAGCAGGACGTTGATCAGCAACGAGAAAACGCCGACATCGGCGATGGCGCGCCACAAGACCGCCCGCAGACCTGACTGTCCCATCGTTCCCGCGCTCCCTTGGCGGCTCATGTCCCGAGACATCGGCGCTCAGACCGAGTGGTCGCCCGCAACGTCCAGGGGGTGGTGCTGCAGGTCATCCAGCGTATAGGCGCGGATATAGTCGATCTTCATCTCCGCCGGCGTGGCGAGATGGTCGGGAGGCGCGCCGGCAAAACCGCCGACGGCTAGATCGGCCAGCATGTACATGGGCGTGTGCATGTCGGACGGCGTCGCGGCTTCGGCGACCTTTACGCCGTCATAGGTCCAGACGAGCGTATCCGGTGTCCACAGCAGGCCATAGGTATGGAAGCCGTCGGTGTCCGAAACATTCACCGAGGAAGAGACCTTGGTGTGCTGTCCCGTCTCGTTCGTGTGCGCCGTCATGATGAGCGTGTTCGGATCCTGCCCGCGCGCTTCCAGGACGTCCAGTTCCGGCGGCCACGAGCCGTCTTCCGGCAGCAGCCAGAAGGCCGGCCAGGCTCCGGCCGTTTCGGGCAGGTCCGCCCGCATTTCGAAATAGCCGTAGGTTTGCGAGAAGCTTTCGTGGGTCGTCAGGATGCCCGAGGTGTATTCGTAATTGTTGATCAGTGGCTTGATGTCTTCGGGCGCTTGCGCCGCGGTGATGGTGAGCACCCCGTTTTCCACGCTGAACGGGTGGACTGAGCTGGTCGGGCCGTAATTGGCGTCGATGTACCATTGCAGCTCCCCATTGCTGCTCAACGTGCTTCCGTTCGGCGCTCCCCACCAGAAGTTGGAATTCCAGGTGCCATCATGGCCGTTCCAAAGGCTGAGCGTGTTGAAGTCGTCGGAAAAGGACAGCGTCATTCCGGACTTGTCGATCGGCAGTTCGAACTGGCTGGGCGCCAGCTTGTCCACCGTCGTGTTGTTGAAGACCAGCACCTCGTCGGATCCGAGGTTCAGCAGAAGGTTCGCTCCTGCCTGGGTCATATGTGCCTTGACGTCGTCGAAAGACATGAAGTCGTAGCCATTGAGGCGGACCGTGTCGTCCGCGCCGAAATCGGTGATCAGGTCGCTTCCATTGCCCTTGGTGATGATGAAAGTGTCGGCGCCGCTGCCGCCGATCAGCACGTCGTTGCCCTGACCGCCATCCAGCGTCTGATGGCCCGAGCCACCCTTGATGATGTTGTCCAACGCATTTCCGAACGCATAGCGATTGTTGCCGGTGACGACGAGATTCTCGAAATTGTCGGGGAGCTTGTAGCTCATCCATGTGTCGATCGTGTCGATGCCAGCCCCGGGATCCTCCACCACCTTGTTGTTGGTGGAATAGAGGTGATAGTAGTCGTCGCCCGCGCCGCCATAGATGGTGACGTTGACGCTGGCGTCCCCCCAGAAGGAGTCGTTGCCGGAGGTGCCGTGCAATTCCGGCCCGGATCCGGTCGCCGAGAACCAATGGGTGGACGTGCCCGTGTAGGGGAGAGGGATGCCTTTGGCGTTCACGACGGTGCTCATCAGGAAATCCTTTCCTCGCGCCTGTTCAGGTCATTCGAAACGGCAACCGCTTACGGAGCAACGTTGCCATGCACGATGTCGTTCCAGGAGCTTGCCACACAGTTCAGCATTACATCGACTGTTGGGTGACATTTTTCGAAACGAAAGCACTAGAGGCCAAGAAATGGTCTATAAATCGTAATGAAGTCAGTAAAACTTTTAATAAAATTTTCGCTTATACCGAGAAAACGGCGATATACTTGCTGCCACGCCTGGCGTAGGTCACAAAAAAGCGATTCCGGCTTTCTGGCGGGCCGTAACATTGCCGCTCTGGAGCGATGGGCGAATTCGAGGGCTGGCGCATCGAGCGAGGGAACAGGCCTCGGGCCGGCGGCGCAGTGCCTGCTATTTGTCGCAGGGGAACACCGTCAAACCGCGGCTTCGATCGGTTCGGAAAGCTTCGGGTTCGAGCGCGAGGCGATCAGGCAACTGGCCACGATGAGGCCCGCTCCCGCCAGCGTGGTCCAGGTCACCGCCTCGTCGAAGAAGAACCACCCAAGCGCAATCGCCCAGATGAAGGCGGAGTATTCGGTCGGGATCAGATATTGCGCTTCGGCGCGCGCGTAGGCCCAGCTCATCAGGAATTGGCCGGCGAGCGAAAGCGCCGTCACCCCGGCGAGAGGAAGCCAGAGCTCGCTTGGCAGCGCAATGGCAAGCCAGGGTGCCGCGAGACCGAGGATGACGGCAACGCAAAGGTTCTGGAACAGCATGATTTCGATCGGCTTGGCCAGCAGCGCCTGTTGCCGCGCGAGGATCAGATTGTAGGCGTAGAACACCGTCGATACCAGCACGGCGGCCGTGCCGAGCAGGGCATCCTCGGCATAGGTCGCATGCCCGAACTGTCCGGCTATTATGATTGCGACGCCGGCAATGCCGGCCAGCGATGCCCAGATCGCCTGTCGCTGTATCCGTTCGCCCAGCAACAGTGCGGCCAGCAGGAGCGCAAACAGCGGCGCCACGAAACTGAGGCCGATCGCCTCCGCCAGCGGCAGCCTGGCAAGCCCCCAGAAGAACGACAGCAAGACAATGCCGACAACAACGGCACGCAGCGCATGCAGCCTCAACACGGAAAGGGCGGGAAATGAACGCGACCCTGCCGACCAGCCGGCGCCCGCGACCACGGTTGCCAGCATGCTGCGCCATAGCACCGTGTTGTAGACGCCCACGGCAATGACCAGAACCTTCATCGCTGCATCCATCCCCGACAGAAGGAAGATGCCGAGCGCGCACACCAGCACCGGGATCATGGGGGAAACGACGCCTGCCAGGCTGGATGACTTCACGGGGCTTTGCTCATGTGCTGGATCGCGGCCGGATATATCAGGGCAGAACGGCCGAGCCAGATGGCAGCTCCGCCCATATGGAGGGCCAACCCGTATCGGTCCGGCATCGCGCGAAAGCAACCTTCACAGCTCCACGCCTCAGCCCGGATAAGCCGCATTTCTGGGCGCCTACAGGACGCGAGAGCGCTTCCCGATGCTGATCGCTGGACCTCGCTTCGCTCCGATGATGTTCAATGAACCAGGCGTCGGCTTCCAGGTCGGCGGCGAACTATACGCCGTGGACGATCGCGCCTTGGCAAACCTCGACAGGATCGAATCCGTTGGCAAGCCCGGAAATTTGCGCGTGCTGATCGAAGCAGAGCCTGTCGATGGCGGGCCGCCTGTCTCGGCATATGTCTACATGAAATCCCGGCATCTCGCCGCGCCGATCCACTCCCGATATCTCAAAGACTACAATGATCGGCGCTTCGCGCTTTCATGGGGTGGCTAGAACAACTCCAGGAAACGTGCATGGCGTTTCCCGCCTGGTTCGGCTTTTCTGCGACGCCAAGTGGTTTCACCTCGCCACTGATGCTCCGGCACGTTTTAGCGCCAAGGGATTTTGAGCTAAGGTGACGCATCACCGATGCGGCATAGAGCATTCTCATGACTGAACGTACCGGCGCCGGAGACAGCAACACGGCAGTCGCAAGCGATCCTGCCGACGACGATCCTCGCCTGGCATTTATCTATCAGGAGGCGGTGCGAGGCCTCAATCATCAGCAGAATCTCGTCGAGAACATGAACACGCGCGCGGGCAGCCTCATCTTCGCCACCGCGTTTGTAAACTCGTTGCTTGGCGCAAGGGCGCTTTCCGACGGGCTCGGGCTCTGGGATTGGATCGCAGTGGCCCTGCTGTTCGGCATCGGCGGACTGATCGTCTTCCTGCTTTGGCCCTATCACAAATACACGTTCCGCTTCGATCCGGAAGAGCTGCTCCATCAATATGTCGATGGCGACAGGCCGCTGAAGATATCGGCCATGCAGCGCGCGCTTGCCCTTCGCATCAAGGCCGACATGGCCAGCAACTGGCGCATCATCCAGCGGCTTCGGGTAGCATTGCAGATCGCGCTGGTTCTTTTGTTGTTCGATATCCTCGCCTGGCTGTTCGCGATCGCCGGCGTTTGACACGCACGATTTTGGGCCGAAGGCTATTTCCATCCCCAGCGGATTGCCCTGCAGCCCGACACTAAGGCATCAGCACGACCTTGCCGATCGAGCGGTGCTCTTCGAGCAGGCGATGCGCCTCGCCGGCTTGGTCGAGCGGAAAGCGCCCGCCAGTCGTGACGACAATGTCGCCGCTGGCAGCCAGATCGAAAAGCTCCGAAAGGCTCGCTCTCAGCACTCCAGGGGACAGCAGCGGGAGCAGCGCGAAGCCCTTCAACGACTGATTCCTGCCGATCATCGCCTCAAGCCGGGCAACGCCAAGCGCATAGCGGCCAAGTGCTGCAAACACGAGCTCGCCACCGGGCGCCAGGATATCGAGGAAGTCCCCGGTCATCGCTCCGCCGACGGTGTCATAGATCGTATCGAGACCACCCTGCGCCGCGTCTCTGGTTTCGGCCACCCAGTCTCCGGAATGACGATCGATGGCGATGTCGGCACCATGCGACATGGCGACGTCGAGCTTGGCCTTGCCGCCGGCGAGCCCAATGACCCGGCGCGCGCCTTGGCGCTTCGCCAACTGGACGAGCAGCGAACCGACCCCGCCCACGGCGGCGGGAACCAAAACCGTCCTGTTCGCCGGCGGACTTTGCCGCAACAGATGAAAGGCGGTCAGCCCCTGCACCATCAACGCCGTCGCCTCCTCGAACGAAAGCGGATCCGGCAGGGGCACTGCCAAGCCTGCGTCGATCGTCACATACTCGGCATAGCCGCCAAAAGAGCGTGTCGAGGCAAACAAAGGCGCGGCGATCCGGGTCCCGATCAGCGTATCGTCCGCCCCTTGCCCGACGGCCTCCACGACCCCCGCCGCCTCGACGCCGGGAACCATCGGCAATTGCGGCGTCACCGCATAACGATCCGCGCGCATCAGCACCTCGAAGAAGTTGATGCCGGCGGCATGAACGCGGATCAGCACCTCGCCGGCCTGCGGCTCCGGTGTCGGCAGGTCGACAGTCTCCAGCACCTCGGGGCCGCCGAAACGGCTGAATTGTGCGGCTTTCATGGCAAACTCCGATCGCTATGGCATCGGCCGCAGTTTGCCACTATCTGCGAGACCTCGACTACACACTTATTTGTCCCCTGCTGACCAGGTGGTGACCATGGCCGGAATAACCAAGAGACTGCCGTTGCTGCCGGCGGAGCGTGCCCTGAAAGTGATCGCAGGGCGCTGGAAGGCGGTCATCCTCTACCATCTCTTCGACGGCCCAAGGCGGCTGACCGCACTCAAGGCGCTGATGCCGGGCATCACCCAGAAAGTGCTGATCCAGCAGCTCCGCGAAATGGAGGAGCACGGTCTCGTCAGCCGCGAAATCTTCGCCGAAGTGCCGTCGCGCGTCGAATATTCCGCCACGCCGCTCGGCCTCAGTCTCGAGCCCATCCTGCTGGCGCTGTGCCAATGGGGCCAGCACCACGCCGACGAACTGAACGAAAAGCATCGCCTTGCCGACTGCGTCATCCGGCCACGGCCAGGGCGGGACGAGCAAGCAGCCTTTCGCAATTGAAAAGGGCGGCGCAAGCGCCGCCCCACATCCTTGGGAGGATGATTTCGAGGCGGTCAGGCCGCCTTGATTTCCTCGTCTATGGCGTCGGCCTGGCGCGCGGTCTTGAGCGCCTTGGCCCACCAGGCGACGTCGTTGACGAGCGCGGTCGCGGCCTGGTTCAGGTGCTCGATCTCCTCGAGCTTCTTCTCGCCCTGGCGCACCGCGAGGAAATCGCCCCAGGCGATATGGACGGCCGACTTGACCGGCGCCATCTGCAATTCGACCGCGTGGAGGCGCAGCTGCTCGACAGCGCGGGCACCGCCGACGCTGCCATAGCCGACGAAGCCGGCCGGCTTCTTGTTCCATTCATTGGCGGCGTAGTCGATGGCGTTCTTCAGCACGGCCGTCGGGCCGTGATTGTACTCGGCGGCGGTGAAGATGAAACCGTCATATTCGGCGACCTTCTTCTGCCAGCGCTGCGCCACCTCGTTGGTCGATGGCACCCAGGCGGAGGATGCGACCTCGTCGAAGAAGGGCATCGGGAAATCGCGCAGGTCAACGACATCGACCTCGATATCGGCATGCGATTTGGCGATCTTAGCGATCCATTGGGTGGGCACGTCGGCGAAGCGCGCGGCGCGTGTCGAACCGACGATGATGGCGATCTTGGGTTTGGACATAGGGGCTCTCCTGGTAAGCAATTCCTGGGCAGGTAAGACTGGTATCGTTTGGATACCGGGGCTATATGAGTTCCTGTCAACTTCATGCGCAAGGAGGCACCTTTTTGTTACTGAGGAACCCGCACAACACCGAAGACTGCCGTGCCGTTTCGGAAATCCTGCAGCGCGTCGGCGACAAGTGGACCGTGCTCGTCGTCGGCAAGCTCGGCGACGGACCGCTGCGCTTCAATGAGCTGCGCGCGGCTGTCGGCGGCATCTCGCAGAAGATGCTGACCACCACCTTGCGAGGGCTGGAACGCGACGGTTTCGTCACCCGCACCGTGTTCCCGACCATTCCGCCGCGCGTCGACTACGAGCTGACCGAACTCGGCCATGAACTGCTGGTCCCCGTCAGCGCGCTCGGCGAATGGGCGCGCAGGAACACCACGCGCGTGCGGGCCGCGCGTGCGAAATTCGATGGCCTGCATGGCTGAAATTCTACAGTCGTTCAGCAATCATTGACTGATTGTCTTCGTGTCCGCACCGCCGCCGCAGGGCTGAAAGACAGTTTCACAGCGGTCCCAGGCTTTAGCTTTCGGCCGGAACGGCCTTCGGCTTGCCCTCGCCGTCCAGCGCCACCATGACGAAATCGGCGTGCGTGACCTTTTCCATCAGGTCGGAGAGATAGCGCTGCGCCCAGGCCTCGACCTTGAGCGTCATCGAGGTGCGGCCGACGCGCTCGACATGGGTGTAGATGCACAGCGTATCGCCGATCTTCATCGGCTTGGCGAAGGACATCTCCTTGACCGCCGCCGTCACCACGCGGCCCTTGGCGCGCTCGGCGGCGCGGATGCCGCAGGCCAGGTCCATCTGCGCCATCACCCAGCCGCCGAAAATGTCGCCGGCGGCATTGGCATCCGAAGGCATGGCCAGCGTGCGCAGCGTCAGATCGCCGACCGGCCGCCCGTCCGCGTAATGCGCCATGCGAGTTATCCCCAGAGATTGACTGCCCTGATCCCGTATCGTCAAGGCGCCAACGCGTCAACGCGAGACGATCGCGATCCACGGCTCGGACCTTCATTTCGAGTCCCCCCGCAAGGGCTCGCGGCCTTCTAGAAATAGCGCTCGAGGTTCGCTCGAATGCGATCCAGAACAGTATGCCCGGAAACGTCGGGGACGAACGTCTTGCCGGTGATGGCCTCGTAAGCCTGCGCATAGACTTTGGAGGCCTGTTCGACGATCTCATCCGGGATTTCCGGAATAGGCTCCCTGTAGGGATCGCAGCGCGCCGTCACCCACGATCGGATGAAATCCTTGTCGAAACTTTCCGGCCGAGTGCCGTTCGCCAGGGCCTGTTCGTAACTCCCGGCGATCCAGTACCGGCTGCTGTCGGGCGTGTGGATTTCGTCGGCCAGGATGATCGTCCTGTTTTGGTCGATGCCGAATTCGTATTTCGTGTCGGCGAGGATCAGGCCGCGTTCGGCGGCACGCGCCTGGCCGCGGGCGAACAGGTTCAAGGCGTAATCCGAGACGGTGTCCCACTGCGCCTGGGTGAGCAGGCCCTGTTCGATGATCTCGGTCCTGGACAGCGGCTCGTCATGGTCGCCATGCGCGGCCTTGCTGGTCGGCGTGATGATCGGTTCGGCCAGCTTCTCATTGTCGCGCAGGCCGTCCGGCAGCCGCATGCCATACATGTCCCGTTCGCCGCGACGATAGCGGGTCAGGATCGAGGTGCTGGTGGTGCCCGCCAGATAGCCGCGCACGACGACCTCGACCGGCAGGATGTCGAGCCTGGTGCCGACGACGACATTCGGGTCGGGATATTCGAGAACATGGTTCGGGCAGATATCGGCGGTTTCCTCGAACCAGTACCGCGCCGTCTGCGTCAGGACCTCGCCCTTGAACGGGATCGAGGTCAGGATGGTGTCGAAGGCGCTGAGGCGGTCTGTGGCGATGATGATGCGCCTCCCGTCCGGGAGGTCGTAATTCTCGCGGACCTTGCCCTTGTAGTGACCCGGCAGTTCGGGAATGAAAGCATCCGACAGGACACGCATGGGATCTCCTGCCTTGCGCAGATTGGCCGATGTCCTCGCATAAGCTGTCGACCCCATGCGTATCAAGCGGGATTGTTAAGGGTTCCCCGCAACTGGATCCGGCATCGCGGTCGCTTTTTTCACAACGCATGCCGGAAGGCCCAGCGACGCGGCAAGCCCGCCCCGTCTAGGCTGCGGCCAGATTTCCGGAGCCGGCCATACCCATCATGCAGACCTACGACTTCATCATCGTCGGCTCCGGCTCGGCCGGTTCGGTGCTCGCCGATAAATTGTCGGCCTCGGGCCGCTTTTCGGTGCTTGTGCTCGAAGCCGGCGGCAGCGACCGCCGCTTCTACGTGCAGATGCCGCTCGGCTACGGCAAGACCTTCTTCGATCCCACGGTCAACTGGAACTACAAGACCGAGCCGGATCCCGGTCTTGGCGGCAATGTCGACCACTGGCCGCGCGGCAAGTTGCTTGGCGGGTCCAGCTCGATCAACGCCATGGTGTGGATCCGCGGCGCGCGCGAGGATTTCGACGACTGGCGCGACGCGGGCAATCCCGGCTGGGGCTATGACGACCTGCTGCCGGCCTTCAAGGCGCTGGAGGACAATGAAGCCGGGGCCGATAGATGGCGTGGCAGAGGTGGCCCGCTGCACATCAGCGATACGTCTGATGCCGTCCACCCGCTGGCGAAGCGCTACCTCGCCGCCGGCCAGCAGGCCGGACTGCCGTTCAACTCCGATTTCAATGGCGCTGCCCAGGAAGGCGTCGGCGTCTACCAGATCTCGACCCGCAACGGCCGCCGCATGTCGGCCGCGCGCGCCTTCCTGCGCCCGGCGATGAAGCGCGCAAACGTCCGTGTCGAGACCAACGCGCTGGCAAGCCGCATCCTTTTCGAAGGCAAGCGTGCGGTCGGCATCGAATATCTGCAGAAGGGCCAGACGAAGACGGCCCGCGCCGGCCGCGAAATCATCCTGTCCGCCGGCTCGATCAACTCGCCGCAGCTTTTGCAGCTCTCCGGCATTGGCCCGGCGGCGCTGCTCAACGGGTTTGGCATCCCGGTCATTCACGCCAACGAGAATGTCGGCGCCAATCTGCAGGACCATGTCGGCATCAACTACACCTTCAAGGGCAGGCTGCCGACGCTCAACCAGATCCTGCGTCCCTGGTGGGGCAAGCTCATGGTCGGCATGCAATACATCCTGACGCGTTCTGGCCCGCTGTCGCTGTCGATGAACCACGGCGGTGGCTTCTTCCGCACCGACCCGGCCTTTTCGCGCCCCAACATGCAGCTCTATTTCCAGGCGTTTTCGACCGTCATCCCGAAGAGTGGCGAGCGCCCGATCCTGACGCCGGACCCTTGGCCTGGCTTCTCCATCGGCTTGTCCAACTGCCGCCCGTCGAGCCGCGGCGAGATCATGATCCGCTCCAGCAATCCGTTGGACCATCCCAAGATCGTCGCCAACGCCTATTCGACCAATGCCGATGTCGAGGAGATGCTGGCGGCGGTGAAATTCGTGCGCAAGATCGCCTCGATGCCGGCTATGGCCGAGATCATCGCGGAGGAGGTTTTGCCAGGCCCATCAATCACTTCGGACGCCGACCTGATCACGGATTTCAGGAAACGCTCCGGCACCGTCTATCATCCGGTTTCGACCTGCCGCATGGGACCCGATCCCGCGCGCGCCGTGGTCGATCCGCGGCTCAAGGTACATGGGCTAGAAGGCTTGCGCGTGATCGACGCCTCGATCTTTCCCGACAACATCACCGGCAACACCAACGCCGCCTCGATCCTGACCGGATGGAAAGGCGCCGAACTGGTTCTGGAGGACCAAGAATGAAGATCACCGACGTCAAGACCTGGGTTGTCGGCAATCCGCCGCCCGGCATCGGCGGCAAGTATTTCATCTTCGTCAAGCTTACCACCGATGGCGGCGTGGTGGGTTACGGCGAGGCCTACAACGCCACCTTCTCCGCCCATGTCACGGCCAGGATGGTCGAGGACATGGCCGAGCGCTATCTCCTCGGCCGCGATCCGCACGACATCGAGAATTTCTTTCGCCGCGCCTATTCCTCCGGCTTCACGCAGCGGCCCGACGTGTCCGGCATGGGCTGCTTCTCGGCGCTGGAAATGGCCTGCTGGGACATTATTGGCAAGGAAGCGGACAAACCCGTCTACAAGCTGCTCGGCGGCCAGGTGCACGAGACGCTGCGCTCCTACACCTATCTCTATCCGCATACCGGCAGCGTCCATTCCGAGGACGCCCCGGACGGCAGGAATGTCTACAACGACCCCGAAATGGCGGCGGCCTGCGCGCTCGAATATGTCGAGCAGGGTTTCAATGCCGTCAAGCTCGACCCGGCCGGCCCCTACACCGCCTTTGACGGCCACCAGCCGCGCCTGCTCGACATTGATGTCTCGACCCGCATGATCAAGGCGATCCGCGAGGCGGTCGGCACGCGTGCCGACATATTGTTCGGCACGCACGGTCAGTTCACCGCCTCCGGCGCCCTGCGCCTGGCGCGCGCCATCGAGCCTTATGACCCCTTGTGGTTCGAGGAGCCGGTGCCGCCCGATATGCCCGAAGTCATGGCGCAGGTCGCCCGCGCGACCTCCATCCCGATCGCCACCGGCGAACGGCTGACGACCAAGTTCGAATTCGCCCGCGTCATCGAGAACCGCGCCGCGACCATATTGCAGCCGGACCTCGGCCGTTCGGGCGGGATTCTGGAAACCAAGAAGATTGCCGCCATGGCCGAGGCCTACCACATCCAGATCGCGCCGCACTGCTATTGCGGCCCGATCGTCGGCGCCGCCAACATCCAGTTGGCGGTAACGCTACCCAACTTCCTGATCCTGGAATCGCTGAAGCAGTGGGACGGTTTTCACGCGACGCTGCTCAAGAAGAAGATCGAGTGGCAGGACGGCAATGTCATCCCGTCAAAGGAGCCCGGCCTCGGCGTCGAACTGAATGAAGACGTCTGCGACGCCTATCCCTACACCGGCAAGGACCTGCATTTGCAGATGATGCAAACGCCGCTGATGCCGTGAGCGAACGCTACGCCTTCATCGGCCTTGGCCATCTCGGCGGCAAGCTTGCCGCCAGCCTGGTGCGCAACGGTTTTGCCGTCACCGTGTTCGACCGGGAGCCCACCGCCGTCCAGCGCCTCGTGGCGCTCGGCGCTATTGCTGCCGGCAGCCCCGCCGAGGCGGCTGAGCGGGCGGGCAATGCCATAACTTGCCTGCCGTCGCCGAAGGCCAGCGAGGCGGTTCTCGCCGGGCCTGTTGGACTGCTCAACGGCCTCCCCGCCGGCGGCACCTGGATTGAGATGTCGACCAATGGCCGCGACGAGATCGTGCGCCTCGCGGGCCTCGCCTCGGCCAGGGGAATCGAGACCTTGGAATGCCCGGTCACCGGTGGCGTGCATCTGGCGGCGGCCGGGAAAATCACCGCGCTGGTCGGTGGCGATGCCGCCCTCTACGAGCGTCATCGCCCTGCCATCGATGCGATGTGCGCGAAGTCGTTCCTGATGGGCCCGATCGGCTCGGCGGCGGTGATCAAGGTCATCACCAACATGCTGGCCTTCATCCATCTCGTCGCCGCCGGTGAGGCGCTGATGCTGGCTAGGCAAGGCGGGCTCGACCTCGCCCAAGCCTATCACGCCATCGTTGCCTCCTCCGGCAACAGCTTCGTCCACGAAACCGAAAGCCAACTCATCCTGAACGGCTCCTACGACATCGGCTTCACCATGGACCTGGCGCTGAAGGACCTCGGCTTCGCGCTGGGCATGGGTCGGGATTTCGGTGTGCCGGTGGAACTGGCATCGCGCGTCAATGCGATTTTCGAGCAGGGCAAGGCGGCTTACGGCGGCGGCGCCTGGTCGACCCAGATCGTCAAATTGCTCGAGGACGCTGTCGGCGCCGACCTGCGCGCGCCCGGTTTTCCGTCCAAACTGGAAATCTGAATCCGGGAAACTTGAAGCGGTTTCAAAAGGTTGAGCGCTCATCTGGAATCAGGACCGGAGCGACCTGAATCAAAGCCGCAACGTCTTGATTCAATATCTGAGCGTCAGAGCGCCGGGCAGGATCTCGAAGGTCGCTGGTATGCGCCCGGGCGACTCGCCGTCGATGTCGACCAGCGCGCCGTTCTTTTCCACGTCGCCGAGCGGTTCGACAACCACTTTCTTGCCGCGCAGGATGGTGATGGCCGGATGGTTGCGATGCCTGCCGCCATAGAGCAGGCGGATATCCCAGATCAGCTTCAGCTTGCTGGCCGCGCGCAGGATGACGATGTCGAATTGGCCGTCGGTCAGTTCGGCGTCCGGCGCGATCATCATGCCGCCGCCGAAGAATTTGCCATTGGCCACCGCGACCAGCGCCATGCGCGCCTCGACCGGCGCGCCGTCATCGACTGAAATCGTTACATCCTGGAACCGGTAGCGGGCGAATTCGACCACGGTGCGACACAGGAACAACGTCTTGGCCGCAACCTTGCCCTTGCGCTTGTCGGCGTTGACGGCGCGATCGGTAGCGCCCGAGAGCCCCAGGCTCGCAATGTTGACGAAGTGCCGGCTGGCCAGCGCGCCATGGTCGTCGATATAGCAGATGCGCCCTGCATCGACCGCCCTGCCCTTGGCCCCGGCGATCCGCTTCAGCGTCGCGTCCACCTCCTTCGGCAGGCCGAGCCCGCGCGCGAAATCGATACCCGTGCCGCACGGCAGCAGACCGAGTTCGGGCGCGCGGCCGTTTTCCTTGGACGCCTGCAACAGGCCGTCGGCCGCCTCGCTGGCCGTGCCGTCGCCACCGGCCGCGATCACCAGGTCGAACCCGTTTGCCGCGAGGTCGAGCGCCAGCCTTTCGGCATCGCCTTCGGCCTGCGTTTCGCGCAGTTCGAAATCGCCGAAGTGATTTTTCAACGAGGCGGCGACCTCGGACCAGTGCCGTTTCAGCCAGCCGCCGCCGGCAATCGGATTGAGCACCACCCCGACCTTCAATGCGCATCCCTCCCCGCAAGGCGCCGGGCACGCACTGCCCGATCCTTTGCCGGCATTGAAGCCCGCGCCCGTTGGCGGAGCAATAGGCGCTCTCGGTTCGCGTGCCGAAAAAGCAGGGCAGGCTGTCTAAGGCCTTGGTGCCTGAAATTCCGAGGCTTGTGGCAATGGTCCCCGATAATCCCGCTATCCACAGGCCCGCGGGCATTCCCCAACATCCTTGGCCGGCGTAAGTTTAACCCATCTCAGGCGGCTACCGATCGCCCAGCCGAAAGGCGAAGGTGAAAGGCGGATTTCCTGAGGCCCGTACGGCCCGAAGCGAGAGCAGGCTCGCCTGCTTCGAGGGACGGAAGCCGAGACCTACGGGGCCGCGGAAAGCGTGCCAACGCCGACGGCGGACCGATGCTGCCATGAAGGACGGCAAAAACCTTCGATGGCCGCAGGGCAAAGCCCGCAAGGGTGGAGACCGGCGTGGTCTGGAACGGGCGCGGCCTTCGGGCGGCGACTGGCAGGACCGTCAAAATCAAGGCCGGCTTGGTGCGACGACTTTAGGGGAGTTGCTGCCGTGACCGTGTCCTGGTCTGACAGGGAGGCGCTGGGAGAAATCCCGGCGCCGACTGTCTTTTTCCCTGCCGCTCAAGCGCCTTCCCGGCGAAGTTGCGGGCGCCGCTTCACCGCGCGCCAAAATCGGTTAGTATTGCCCTGTTAGAGTCCGTTTGCGCTGGCGGATTCGCTGAAGGGGGATACTTCATGACATTGATCCAGAAGCTTGCCGCCGCCACGGCCTGACCGGCCATGGTCCTGTTTCGCTTCATGAAGCGTATCATCAGGACGATCCTCTGGCTGATCGTCATCATTGTCCTGATCCCGATCGCCGGGCTGGCCTACGGTTTCCTGACGACGCCGTCGCTGGACAAGACACCGTTGCCGGGTATCGCCGAAGGTGCACCGCAGCCGGCGCTCGCCGCCAGGGTGCGCGCCGAAATCCCCGGCTACCAGCGACCTGAGGAATCGACCTTCCTCACCTACCCGGAATGGGCCATCGTCTATGCCGCGCGCGAATATGCCGGCTTCGTCGCCAAGGACCAGCCGAGCGGCTTTCCCTATTTCGCCTATGTCGGCCGCTTCTGGCAGGACTACGCCATGGTGATCCGCGCCAGCTCCGCCTACAAGTTCAACTACGCCAACCACCAGATGCCGGTCGTCATCGGCACCAGCCACACGATCGAGCATGCCGTGCAATGGGCTTATGAAAACACGGTCGGCCGCATCACCGAGGCGATTGCGGGCAGGCGCACGGCGACTGACATCTACCAGGGCAAGGTGGCGGCCGAATACGCCGCCTTCCTCGACCAGGGGCCGTGGTACCAGTTTCCCTATGCCGAGAAGCGCGCCGGGCTTTTCGCGGTCCAGCCGGCGCCGGGCGACAGCGCCGTGCGCTCCAGCGAACGAAAGCTTGCCTTCGGCCTCGCCGACACGATCAAGCAGTTCTATGCCAGCCTGATCAGGCAGGCACTCGCGGCAACGTCCGATCCGGCCTTGCTCGACATCCACGTCTGGGCCAAGGGACCGGTCGGCGAAGCGACGCGCAACGAAGCCGACACCTTGCTCGAACGCGACTACGGCCCCGACGGCACCGTTTTCGTCACCAAGCGCTACCAGATGTTCACCGACATGATTCCGCGCCTGATCGACAAGGGCGTCTCATTCGTCGAGATCGGCGGCAACGACGAGATCATGATCACCGTGCTCTCCACGGATTCGATCGCCGTCCCCGAAGGCATGCGCATCCTGTTCAGCTATCCGCTGCCGGCCGATCCATCGACACGCCGCACCGGCATGGTCGTAGCCGTACCCAGGCTGCATCTGGTATTGCCGGCGCTGATCAAGTCAGGCGCCAGGCTGGAGCACGTCTACGACTACTGAGGCCTTTCGGCCACGCTGCGCGGAGAACGGCCGTGTCGAGCGCCACGCCACGCTCATTTCACAATCGCGGCCAAATCCCGCCTTGTTCGCGCGCGATGGACTGTCGCATGTCGCCCAAAGCGTGCCCGCGGGCTCCGCTCAGGGACCGGTTTGGACAGCGACATGCACCTGAATGGGCTGCCGAGGGGCACATCGAGGGGACGAGACCGTGATCAAGACCGCCCTTGTCGCCATGACCATCGTCGGCTGCGACTGCGACGCCAAGCTTTGCGAATATATCGGCGAGACGCCGGCCAAGTGGTCGACCATCGCCGAGTGCGAAGCGGCGATGAAGAGCCAGATGCTGCACGAGCGCAATTTCAACTATCCGCTCGTCTCTGGCATCTGCCGCGCGAAAGGTTCCGCGTCCTCCTCGCAACTGGCCGCGACCGCTTCGCGCCCGGAGCTGAGGCCCGCCAGCCGCGCCGTTGAACCGACGCTGCCGCCCGAGCTGAGCCACAGGCCGACGGTCCCGGTCGGCTCGCCGACGACGGCGATGGAAGCGGCCGCCGCGCGGCCGGTCGCCTATGAACAGGTGGTCGATGGCGGCACCGGCGTGCTCTATCGTACGAAAAACGGCTATGCCGTCGTCAAGACCGATCTTGGCCGCGCTGTATCGGCGACCGCCGACATGGCCAAGCGGTCAGCCAACTGGCTGGCTGGCCTGGTGCCGAGCAAGCTGTAGGGACGAAACTTTCTTCACCGGCGTCACCATCCCGGTCTGTCATCAACGGTCGCCGCCACCTTGGACCTGAAGAGACAAGACTCGCGCAAAGGTTGCAAACCGGATGGGGATGCAGCATTGTGTCGACCGCAACGATGAAGGGGGGCCTTCCATGAAACCAGCGGTTCGAACTGCGGCAGCCTTGATGCTGGCGCTTGCTCCGGGATCGGTCGGCGCGCAAGGCGTGGATCCGGGTGACGACAAGGGGATCATCTTCGCTCCGGGCGATCCCGACATGGCGGCGGCGACCGCGCAGGCGCTCGCCGGCCTCGATGAATTCCTGGCACTGTCCGAAATGCCTCCCTCCGGCACAGGTAGGTTCAAGTTGAAGGTCAAGGTGCGGGATGGGCATGTCACCGAGCACTTCTGGGTCATACCGTTCCGCCGTGCCGGGACAGGGTTTGTCGGCATATTGGCCAATGAGCCGGAGGCAGTGCACAACGTCGTGCTCGGCCAGAACATAGAATTCACCAGGGACGACATTTCCGACTGGGGATATACGCGGGACGGCCATCAGGTCGGCAGCTTCACGATCTGCGTGATGTTCAAGCGAATGTCGAAAGAAGAGGCGGACAACATGCGCGAAAAGTACGGCTTCGATTGCTGACGGGAACGCCGGCTGATCAAGCCGCTTCGTCCCTGGCGCCGATCTTGCGCACCAGCGCTGCCGTCGCCAGCATCGCGCCCATATCCGATATCATCGGCGCGACATGGGTCTGGTAGTCCAGTGGCACCGAAATGGCGGGCAATTCGAAGAAATTCTTCGCCTGCGGCAGGAGCAGAAAACCGTCGCTGCCGTTGAGGGCCACGCGCGCCGGTTCCTCCGGCCAGGTTTCGCCCAGCCATTTCAGCGCTTGCGCCAACCGGCCGCTCACCAATGGCTGCGCCGCCTCGGCATTGTCGGTGCGGAACTCATAGGCGGCATCGAGTTCCGGCACGCCGGATGACAGTTCCTGCATCTTGCTGGCGAACATGCCACGGAAGAAGCCGACGACGGCATTGGTCCGCCGCGTCGCCACCAGGATTCCCGGCAACGGTTCGATGGCTTCGAAGGCGACGATCACGCCTTTGAAAGCCGTCGATGAGCCCTTGCCTGTCCCTTCCCGCAGTTCCGCTTCGTAGAGCTCGAACGAAAACTCTTCGTAGCGGCCGGAAACGACATCGTCGAACGACTCCCGGTTGAACGGCCCGACCGCCTCGCGCGGCAGCCGGTCGAAGGAATTTGGCCGCCCGCCATGCGCGTAGCGCACGTCGCGGATGAAGCCGAAGATGATGGGCAGCAGTGTTTGGCGAAATGATTGCTGCAGCCGCGTCGCCGGCTTCATCGCCTGGAAATAAAGCAGGATCGAAGCTGCGAAACCGACGACATAGAGGAACACATGCGGCGTCGAGAACCATTGCTCGTTGGGATCGGCGACCTTGTTGAACAGCCAGGCGATCAGCACCACCGTCGCCAGCACCAAACCGACGAACAGCGGCACCCGCCAGCGTACCTGCCGCACCACGGAGGCCCGCGCCGCTTCATAAGCCTCGATGTTTTTCCGGATGCCGGCAACCACGGCGTCGCCAGGTATGAAATCCGCTGTTTCCACCGCCACCCCCGCTTGCCTGGACCGGTTCATGATAGCCGGTTTTGTCTGAAGTATCGACTGTAGCGCCTCTTCAACAGATGCTTGCGCCGCCTCTTCATTCGCCAATCATCAGCGCTTGGAAAAGCGCCGACATGGCGATCTTGGCCAATGTCCACCACCTGTAGTTACGGAAAGACCGCGCTCAACCGCCTCTCCACCTTGTCACGCATGCGGCCCTCCAATCCTTCCACCGGCGCCAGCCGCTCATGATCCCCGGCGCGCAGCCGCACAAAGGGATGCATCCGGTAGGAAATGACTGACCCCCGCGTTCCCGCATCGGCGCTGACGTCGGCGACAAGAATCCCGCCAATGCGTCCCGGCCAAGGCTGGCGGATAAGGGCGGTTCCGAGGAAATCGCCAAGTCCATAGGCGACAATCGTATCGCCGATCCACTCCACCGGCTGCACGACATGGGCGTGGTGGCCGGCGATCAGCCCGACGCCCTGCCCTGCCAGGCGCCTCGCCAGTCTCCGCGTTTCGGCGCGCGGAAAGTGGCGGAACTCCCAATCCCAATGCGGCACGGCGCAGAGGAGATCGAACCCGTCACCTCGCAGGTGGGCAATATCGCCGGCCATCGAAACGCGGTCGGCGAACAGGTCCTCGCCCGCATTGCGCCACAGCGTGAAGGCGGCGAACCCGACAGTCAGCGGCCCGACTTCGACAGGCTGCACCGGGCTGTTGCCGGCGAGGCCAATAGTGCCGATACCGAGCCGCTTCAGCGCCGCCACGGTCTCATCGAAACCGGCGACGCCCTGGTCGAGCACATGGTTGTTGGCCAGCGACAGCACCAGTCTTTCACGCGAGATGCCGACTGCCGCCAACGCGTCGCCGAGAAAGCGCTCGCTCATCGCGTGATGGGTGCCGAGCCTGGTGCCGAGCACGGCGCTTGGCTTGTCCACGATCGGGCTTTCGCAATTGCCGATCACCAGGTCGGCCGCGCCAAGCAGCGTTTTGATCACCGGATCACAGTCGGGCGCGCTGCGGTTGGCCACCGCCGAAATGTCGCCGACGAAGGCGAGCCGCACCGTCCGTTTCGGCGCCCGATCCACCATCGTTCCGGCCACGGGCGCGAAGCCTTGCACACCACCGGACAGCGACGGTTTCAGGAATCGCGGCAGCCACGACAGTTTGTAGGAGAGCGGATAGTTCGACACGCGATGTCCAATCGTTTGCCCTGTGTAGACCGTCTGCCGGGCGCGTTGAAGCCAGCCAATGGCAATCATGCATCAGCGCCCGGCAGACGCGGCATTGCAAATGCGTGTATGATTGCCGGCACGACGCGCATGGGAGGGGGAAAATGACACCACTGGCAAGTCTGCTGGCATTGGCACTTGCTCTGGTTCTGCCGATGTCTTCGGCGCAGGCCGCCATGCCCGAAACCGCGGCCGCTCTGTTCGAGGCCAAAACCGTGGTCGCGCGCGACACGGCGCTCTCGACGCTGGAGGCAGCCGCATCCACCGACCCGGCATCCGCCTATGCCGCCGGCGCCGGCGAATTCTTCACCGCGCTGGAATTGCTGGCCAGCGGCCTGCACCGCCACGGCTTCGAGAGCCCGCGATCCTTCATGCTGCCGCTGATGCGGCTGCCTGTGCCGGAAAACCCGAACCCCGAACCGCTGACCTACGAACAGTTCCGCGCCATATTGGTCGCCTTCCGCAACCGGCTCGAGAAATCCGCAGCCACGCTGGGCTCGGTGCCTGCCGATGCCGATATCGGCATTGTCATCGACCTCACCCAGGTCGGTATCGACCTCGACGAGGACGGCACGATCGCGCCGGACGAAAGCATGGCCGCCATAATGGCCTCGCTGTCGCGCGGCGGCGTGGCTCCCGACGATGCCGCGCCTGCGCTCACCTTCCGCTTCGACCGCGCCGACGGTTATTGGCTGCAGGGCTATGCCGAGTTCCTGATGGCGCAGGCCGATTTCTGGCTGGCGCACGATTTCAGGAGCACGTTCGACGGTTCCTTCCACATGCTCTTCCCGCGCGCAAAACTGCCGTTGCAGGACATCCTCGTTCCGCCGGCTGGCGACATGGGCAGCAGCATCTTCTCCTCGGAATGGCGCATCGCCGATTTCATCTCGCTGGTGCATCTCGTCAACTGGCCGGTGGTCGAGCCCGAGCGGCGGCAGGCGGCGCGCCGTCCCCTGCTGGAGATGATCCGGCTGTCGCGCGAGGACTGGAAGGCGATCCGCGCCGAGACCGACAATGACCGCGAATGGCTGCCGGGACCGCAACAGAAGGGCGAAAACCCGCTCACCGGCCTCGAAGTCGGAGAGCAGCAGGTCGCGGCCTGGCTCGCCACCTTGACCATGGCCGAGGACCTGCTCCAAGGCCGCGTGCTGCTGCCGCATTTCCGCATCACCGGCAAGGGCATTAATATGAAGCGCTTCTTCGACGAGCCGAAACCGTTCGACCTGGTGCTGTCGATCACCGGCCCGGCCATCGCGCCGTATCTCGAAAGCGGCACAATCCTGACCAGCGACGATTTCGACCAGATCCAGAGCGAATTCGGCGGCGGTGGTTTCCTGACGTTTGCGCTGTGGTTCAATTGACGGCCTAACAGGGCTGCGTTCCTGGGCGGTCGGCGCCAGCCCCCCACCCGGACCTGCGCTCCGACCTCCCCACAAGGGGGAGGTAGAAGCTCCATTGCAAACCCTAGAAAATCGCGCCCTGGTACAGCACCGCTTCCGCCTCCTCCGGCGCGAACCGCCGCGCCAACACGGTGGCCGATCAATGGTCGCCGCGAAACCGCGGTACTGGCCGGTTATCTGCTGCGGGCGGATAGCAGTTTTGGGGCGACGCGCTGGGCCTTCTCGGGAGTACGGAATGACACGCGCCACCGTCGCGGCCCCGCTGAAGCGGCCATTCGCTTCAATTAGCAAGAGCTGTTTTGCTTGACTCGGCCGTTAAAAGCAGGCAGCAAAATACTCTTGGAAGGGCTGCAATACCGCGTTCATGGTCGTGGACGAGCCTTTTTTGGCACAAAGTCCACGTCTCTCGGTTGGTTTTGAGAGGGATTGGTTAACCAACTTTGTCCATATTTTGAAGCAATCGGCAACCAAAGACAGGCGCGGCAAACGCGTCGGGGACCACCTGGGATCACTCACAGAATGGTCGTCGCGGCTATCACAGCCGCGGACGTGGGAGCCGATTGGAGCAAGATTGGTTGAATGGCGTTCTTGAGTAAGAAAATTGTCGGGGACAGGCGTTGGGACGGCGAAGCTGCCGACAACGCGTCACGTGCCTCATCCTTCAACTCTAAGCGGATCGTCCGCTGGGTCGCCGTGCCCGGCGTCAGCGCTGCCGTTGGCCTGTGGCTGGTCGGGACAATGGCTGGTCTGAGCTCCGTCGGCGCTTCGCTGTCGTCGACGTCGAGCGTCCTGCCACAGAGGCTGGCCATGCCGGGCTCGCTCGCTCTTGCCGATCCGCTGAAACAGCATTTTCTGATGCCCGCTGCGCCATTCGCACTGGCCAACGCCGATGGCGGCACGCAGGCGCTGCAGAACCACGCCGTGCAATGCGGCTCCGGATGCTTCAGGCTGGCCGCGCTCGCTCCTCGAGCGGAAAAGTCGGCGCGCCTCGTGGCCGCGTCCACGGCACACCCGGTCCCGGTCGCCAAGACGACCTCGCAGGAGCGCTTCGAGCGCATGGAAGCATCTCTCTCGCCAAGCAAGCTCGCCGCCGCCTTCGCCAACGCGGCCAAGCCCGTGGCCACGGCCGGCGCACCCGCCCGTCCTATCATCTCGACCTCCGCTCCACAGGTCGCCGAGGCATCGCTGGTGCCGGGCGCCAAGCTCGTCGCCAGCCTGTCTGAAGACTTGCCGGCACCCGCGGCGGAGCGCTTCGCCCGGATCGACACCGGCTCGGTGGTTGTCCAGACAGCGCCGCAGCCGATGCATTTTGCCCAGCCGGATGCCGGCACGCCGGACAATTCGCAACTGGCCCTCGCGCTTGCCCGCTCGCTGCCTGTCGAGGACGAGGCATTCGCCTCGCCATTGCCGATGACGGACTCTTCGGCCGATGTCGCGGTTTCGCCTGTCGAAACCCAGCAGGAACAGCCGGGCGATGCCGCGGCCTTGCCCGACGCGCTCACCGATGACGTGCCGCTGCCGACCCGTCGGCCGCAATTCGACGCGCCGGAGCCGTTGAAGTCCGTGGAGCAGGAAAAGCCGACTCAACAGCCCAAGGTCGTGCAGCAGAAGCCGGCACCTCAGACAAAGCCGGTCCAGCAAGCCCAGCCGGCAAAGCCGATCCAGCAAGCCCAGCCGGCAAAGCCGGCCCGGCAGGGCCGGCCGGCGGATGGCGGCGACGCGTTGGCCTATGCAAAGCCAGACACGCCTTCGGGCGGCCTCGGCCAGGCGTTCAGGAACCTGTTCAACGCGCCGGGCGGCTCCAGGAGCGGAGCCGGCAGCGGTGTCGCCATCTATGACATCAGCGCCAAGACCGTCTACATGCCCGACGGTTCGAGGCTCGAAGCGCATTCGGGCATCGGCGCCATGGCGGACCAGCCGCGCTATGCCGATCAGAAGAACCGCGGACCGACACCGCCCAACACCTACAATCTGTCCTTGCGCGAGTCGCGCTTTCATGGTGTCGAGGCTTTGCGTCTGACACCCGTCGATGGCCGCAATAAATACAACCGCGACGGGCTGCTGGCCCACACCTACCTGCTTCGGGGCCGCTACGCACAGTCCAGTGGATGCGTCGCCTTCAAGGACTATGCGCGCTTCCTCGCCGCCTTCAAGAAGGGCAAAATCAAGCGCCTCGTCGTGGTGCCGCGCCTGAACGGATCGCCGACACGCGTGGCGGACAACGCACGCGGCGCCTGACCGCAATAGGCAGGCATCACCGGCACTTGCCTCCTCCTGACAGCCTTCTGTCAGGAGCTGCATCTGGAGATGCGCCTCGGCTGATCGCGCTCTTTCCATTTTCGCCAAGACCTCCCATATTCCGGCCATGGTCAAATCCACCGAAAAGAGAACGCCGTCGACGGCGAATGACGACCGCGCCGCGCCCAAGCGGCGCAGCCCGCTGACCGATTTCCTCGACGCCTCGGAACCGCTGCACAAAGGCGGCTTCGCCGAGATGCCGCAGCCCGAACTGTCGGGCACGCCGCTCACCGGTTCGGTCGCGGACTGGGCCGAGCAGATCGAGCAGGAAGCCGAACGCGAAGGGCGCCAGGCCGGCAAGGACGGCGGCAAGTCGCCGAAGCCGTCGAAGAAGATCCCCGAGCGCTCCGCAGCGCCCGGGCGCACGGCGCGTGGCACCTCGATGGGCGGCGCGGCGACAGCCCGCGAGCGCGCGGCGGCCGGCCTCAATCCCGTCGCCGGCCTCGACGTCTCGCTCGAGGAAGCCGAGACGATGACGTCGAGCGGCGTCACCGCGACGGTGGCGGCTCTCTCGGCATTGATTGAATCCGGCAATCCGCTGCACAAGGACGGCGTGCTGTGGACGCCGCACCGGCCTGCCCGGCCGGAAAAGTCCGAGGGCGGGATCATCATCAAGATGGTGTCGGATTTCGAGCCGGCCGGCGACCAGCCGACCGCCATCAAGGACTTGGTCGAGGGCGTCCAAAACAACGACCGCACGCAGGTGCTGCTCGGCGTCACCGGCTCGGGCAAGACCTTCACCATGGCCAAGGTGATCGAGGAGACGCAGCGTCCCGCCTTGATCCTGGCGCCGAACAAGACGCTGGCGGCGCAGCTTTATTCCGAGTTCAAGAAATTCTTCCCGGACAATGCGGTGGAGTATTTCGTCTCCTACTACGACTATTACCAGCCGGAAGCCTACGTTCCGCGCACCGACACCTTCATCGAGAAGGAATCCTCCATCAACGAGCAGATCGACCGCATGCGCCACTCGGCGACGCGCTCGCTGCTCGAACGCGACGACGTCATCATCGTCGCTTCGGTCTCCTGCATCTACGGTATCGGCTCGGTCGAGACCTATACGGCTATGACCTTCCAGATGCAGATCGGCGACCGGCTCGACCAGCGCGCTCTGCTCGCCGACCTCGTCGCCCAGCAATACAAGCGCCAGGACATCAATTTCGTGCGCGGCTCGTTCCGCGTGCGCGGCGACACGATCGAGATCTTCCCGGCCCACCTTGAGGATCGCGCCTGGCGCATCTCCATGTTCGGCGACGAAATCGAGGCGATCACCGAATTCGACCCGCTGACCGGCCAGAAGACGGGCGAGCTGAAAAGCGTCAAGATCTACGCCAATTCGCACTATGTGACGCCGCGCCCGACGCTGAACCAGGCCATCAAGTCGATCAAGGAAGAGCTCAAGCACCGTCTGGTCGAGCTCGAGCGCGCCGGCCGCCTGCTGGAGGCGCAGCGGCTGGAGCAGCGCACCCGCTTCGACCTGGAAATGCTGGAAGCCACCGGCTCCTGCGCCGGCATCGAGAACTATTCGCGCTATCTCACCGGACGTCAGCCGGGCGATCCGCCGCCGACACTGTTCGAATATATCCCCGACAACGCACTGGTCTTCATCGACGAAAGCCACGTCACCGTGCCGCAGATCGGCGGCATGTATCGCGGCGACTTCAGGCGCAAGGCGACGCTTGCCGAATACGGCTTCCGCCTGCCTTCCTGCATGGACAACCGGCCCCTGCGCTTCGAGGAATGGGACGCCATGCGCCCGCTCTCGGTCGCTGTCTCGGCAACCCCCGGCGGCTGGGAGATGGAGCAGTCCGGCGGCGTGTTCGCCGAGCAGGTCATCCGACCGACCGGCCTCATCGACCCGCCGGTCGAGGTGCGCCCGGCCAAGACCCAGGTCGACGACGTCGTCGGGGAGATCCGGGAGACGACCAAGGCCGGCTACCGCACGCTGGTCACCGTGCTGACCAAGCGCATGGCCGAGGACCTCACCGAATATCTGCACGAGCAAGGCGTGCGCGTGCGCTACATGCACTCCGACATCGACACGCTGGAGCGTATCGAAATCCTGCGCGATTTGCGCCTCGGCGCCTTCGACGTGCTGGTCGGCATCAACCTTTTGCGCGAAGGCCTCGACATCCCCGAATGCGGCTTCGTCGCCATACTCGACGCCGACAAGGAAGGCTTTTTGCGCTCGGAGACGTCGCTGATCCAGACCATCGGCCGCGCCGCTCGCAATGTCGATGGCAAGGTCATCCTCTATGCCGACCAGGTCACCGGCTCGATGGAACGCGCCATGGCCGAGACCAATCGCCGTCGCGAAAAGCAGATGGAGTGGAACGCCGCCAACGGCATCACGCCGGAATCGGTCAAGTCGCGCATCTCCGACATTCTGGATTCGGTCTACGAGAAGGACCATGTCCGCGCCGACATCTCACAGTTCACCGACAGCGCCGGCGCCATGATGGGCAACAACCTCAAGGCCCATCTGGACGCGCTGGAGAAGCAGATGCGCGACGCCGCCGCCAACCTCGATTTCGAGAAGGCGGCCCGCATTCGCGACGAGATCAAGCGGCTGCGTGAGATGGAGATGTCGATCTCCGACGATCCGCTGGCCAAATACGCCGATATGGAAAGTCCGGTCTCGGGCCGCGAAAAAGGCAAGCACAACAAGGGCGTGGCCAGGCATCGTACATCGGAGGAACAGGAGCGTTTCCGCAAGCTCGACGAAGCACGCGCCGCCGAAGAGGCAGCCAAGGCTGCCCGGCCCAATCTCTTCCGCAAGCCCGATCTCGACGAGATGGGTGCCGATGGCGCGGTGCCGGTGAAGAAGCCGCTGTTCGCCAAACCGTCGATCGACGATATGGGTCCCGGCACCGACATGCCGACGCCGGCCGGTGCGGTGTCGCGCTCGCTGTTCAAGAAACAATCGGCGTCCGAAGCACACGGCTCGGATTTCGGCATTCCCGGCGAGCCGACCAAACCGCTGTTCAAGAAAAACTCTCTCGACGAGATGACCGTGCGCCGCACCGAGAAACCGGTCGAGGGAAAAGTGCCGGCGAAGCCTCAGCCGATCTCCCCCGTTGTTGGGGCCGGCAGGACAGACGGGGGCGCGAAGGAACGCGAGGACAAACCCGTCGTGCGCCAACGCGCCGGCATTGGTTCTTATGAAGACCCCGGCGACGCCCGCCGCGAAAAGCGCCGGCCCGCAAAGACAGGAAGGCCCGGAAAGTAGTTCGTTCGAAATGCCGGCTGGACGGCGCCCCCTCTGTCCTGCCCGTCCTCCGCAGCAGCTGCGCTGCAGCTGCGGAGGGTGGACCGGACATCTCCCCCACGAGTGGGGAGATTGGCAGCTTCAGCGCCCCGCTCGACACTACCCTCCTCTTGCCCAGCGCATGACCTTTGGTGTACTCAGTCCCCACACTCAAACGTCTTGAAAGGAGGGCTGCGTGTTTATCGATCACCATCGTCAGCGTGGCCCGATTTCCGCCCTGCGAGCTTGCTTGCAGGGCTGACCAGGGACGGTCCGGGTTTTTCCCGCTTCGATTTTTTGGTCTGCCCTTCGTGGTGCGCATTGCCGAGCCTGATGGCCGCTTGCGCACTGACAAAGTGCATTGAGCCGGACTTTCCGGATAGACCAGAGAAATCGACATGGCCCTGATCAGCCTCAAATCCCTCGGCGTCACGATGAGTGCGCCGCTCTTTTCCAATCTCGACCTCACCATCGGCAGCGGCGACCGGCTCGGCATCGTTGCCGCCAACGGTCGCGGCAAGTCGACCTTGCTCAAATGCCTGGCCGGCGAGATGGAGCCGACCTCCGGCGACATTACCCGCACGCGCGGCTTGCGCGTCGGCCATGTCGAGCAGTCCGTTCCTGCTGCCCTGCTTGGCCGCAGCTTTCATCAGGTGGTGGCTGACGCTTTGCCGCCCGAGCAAGCCGAAAGCGAACTATGGCGTGTCAATGTGGTGCTGGATTCGCTCGACGTTCCTGAGGCGATGCGCGAGCGAGAGATGCAGGCGCTGAGCGGCGGCTGGCAGAGGCTGGCACTGATCGCGCGTGTCTGGGTCACCGATCCCGACATGCTGCTGCTCGACGAACCGACCAACCATCTCGACCTTGCCCGCATCAGCCAGCTCGAAACTTGGCTGAACGCGCTACCGCGAGAGGTGCCGGTGGTGATCGCCAGCCACGACCGCGCCTTTCTCGACGCCGCCACCAACCGCACGTTGTTCCTGCGCCCGGACCAGTCGCCGGTGTTTTCCCTTCCCTACTCCCGCGCCCGGCAGGCCCTCGATGAGGTCGATGCCTCGACGGAGCGAAAATTCCAGCGCGACATGAAGGTGGCGCAGCAATTGCGACGCCAGGCCGCCAAGCTCAACAATATCGGCATCAATTCGGGCAGCGACCTTCTCACGGTCAAGACCAAGCAGCTCAAGCAGCGCGCGGAGCGACTTGAGGACGCGGCGGCCCCGGCGCATCACGAGAAATCGGCGGGGGCGATCCGGCTGGCCAATCGCGGCACGCACGCCAAGGTGCTGATCACGCTCGACGACGCGGCGGTGGAAACGCCCGACGGCACGCTCTTGTTCAGGACCGGCAAGCGCCACATCTGCCAGGGCGACCGCATCGTGCTGCTTGGCCGCAACGGCGTCGGCAAGTCGCGCTTCGTCACCCTGATCCGCAACGCCATTATCGAACCCGACACGGTTCAGAACGTGAAGGTGACGCCGTCGACGGTGCTCGGCTACAGCGACCAGGCGCTGTCCGGCATCGGCGGCGACGATACGCCACTGGCGATGGTGTCGCGCCGTTACGATGTCGGCGAACAGCGCGCCCGCTCTCTGCTTGCCGGCGCCGGCGTCGGCATCGAGATGCAGGAGCGCAGGATCGGTGTGCTGTCCGGCGGCCAGAAGGCGCGGCTGATGATGCTGGCGCTGAGGCTCGCCAATCCGAATTTTTATCTGCTCGACGAGCCGACCAACCATCTCGACATCGACGGCCAGGAAGCGCTGGAGGAGGAATTGCTCAAGCACCAGGCAAGTTGCGTGCTCGCCTCGCACGATCGCTCCTTCATCCGTGCCATCGGCAACCGCTTCTGGCTGATCGAGAGGCGGCGGCTGACCGAAGTCGACGATCCCAAGGAGTTCTTCCGCTCAGTGGCTGAAGGGGCGGGATAGATCGGATTGTAAATTATCCGCTTACAGGTCCTTGAATCTTGTAAGCGATCTGTTTACATACGTCATGATCAAGTCTTTCAGGAACAAGGCCCTGTCAGAGCTCTTTCAAACCGGGAAAACCGGCAAGATCGACGCCAAGATGCACAAGCGCATTCTTGTCCGGCTTGACCGCCTGGAAGCTTCAGAAAAGCCGGAGGAGATGAACCTTCCTGGCTTTGCCTTCCATGCGCTGAGAGGCTTCGATCCCATCCGTTACACGGTCCACGTCAACGTCCCGTGGTGCATCACGTTTGAATTCGACGGCAAGGACGCCGCCCGCGTCGATTTCGAGCAATACCACTGAGGCGGCCAGATTGGAGAAGTTCGACCTATGAGCGTGCACGAGCCGACGCGTCCTATCGAGCGCTGTCCCTCCCACCCGGGAGCGCTGCTTGAGGACATTATCCCGGCAACTGGAAAGACCAAGGTGGAAATTGCAAACCTGCTCGGCATCTCCCGGCAGCAGCTCTATGACATCATCCGCGAAAAGAAGCCGGTTTCACCGGCTGTAGCCGCCCGCCTTGGGAAGCTGTTCGGCGACGGGACCGCGATCTGGCTTCGCATGCAGGCAGCTTTCGATGCCTGGCATGCCGAACGTGAGGTGGATGTTTCGGCTATTCCGACGCTCAAGGTTGCGTAGGCCGTGGCGCTCGAATGAGAAATTAAACGCTGCGAGAAAAAAAACGACGACCTGTCGGATCGCCTGAACCTGCCTCGTCCTTGGGATGCCGACACGATGATGCCGGCGCCAACCCAGGGAGAATGCATCATGTCCGTCCTTTCCTCCATCGGCCGCATCGCAACCCGATATGCGGCGGCGCGTGCCCGCCATCGCAGCGAGCGCATCCTGCTTTCGCTGCCCGTCGAACTGCGCAAGGACATCGGCTTTCCGGAACTCTTCGACGCGCAGAACAGCCGCCGCTCAGCCGCCGTCCCGGCCAGGGTCATATGAACGGCCGAGCCATGCGTCTATTGCTGGAGTTCGCCGGTCGCCCGGCCAGTCCGGGCCCGGCCCACGAGAAAAATTTCAAGCCCATGTAGGACCGCCGTCACCTCACGCGTCCTATGTCCGCAAGGCCAAATCAAACGTGAAGAGGAACACGCAATGACCGACCAGACCCCTGTTCAGCCCAAGGCGAAAGTGCTCGGCGGATTGACCCCCTATCTGCAGGTGGACGGCGCCTTCAAGGCTGCCGAATTCTACCAGAAGGCGTTCGGCGCCGAACAGGCCTTTGCCTACCCCGCAGACGAAAAAGGCCGCACGATGCATGTCCACCTCCACATCAACGGCTCGACGCTGATGTTGGGCGACGCCTATCCCGAGCACGGCCACCCGCACCAGGCGCCGCAGGGCTATACGCTCCAGCTTCATCTCGGCAGCGACGAGATCGACGGCTGGTGGCAGCGCGCGGTCGACGCCGGCTGCGAGATCGTGACGCCGCTGCAGGTGATGTTCTGGGGCGACCGCTGGGGCCAGGTGAAGGACCCTTTCGGAGTCGCATGGGCGATGAACGCTCCAGTGGAGCAATAACCGTCGCAATTCGATAGCGGGCGTCAGCACTCTCGGCGAGAAGTGCGCGCCCACTTGCCCCGGGTCGCATCCCTGCCGGCCCGGCGCCGGATGCAGCAAACAAGGAGATTGCCATGTCCTATGTCGACGGTTTCGTGCTTGCCGTGCCAAAGGCAAAACTCGACGATTACAAGAAGCTGGCCAACACCGCCGGCGCCGTCTGGAAGGAACACGGCGCGCTCGCCTATGTCGAGTGCGTCGGCGACGATGTGCCTTATGGCGAGGTCACGTCGTTTCCACGCGCCGTGCAGGCCAAGGACGACGAAGTCGTCATCTTTTCCTGGATCGTCTACAAATCCAGGCAGGACCGCGACGCGGTCATGGCCAAGGTGATGGCCGATCCACGATTGCAGCCGGATATGTCGACAATGCCGTTCGACGGCAAGCGCATGATCTTCGGCGGATTCCAGACGTTCATGGAATTGTAGGCAACGCACTTGGGCGGAGCGGGAGCGCTCCGCCGGAAATGCCGAGCCGCATTAAGCCAGTCTGTCCAGCAGGGGCTTCAGCCTGTCGCCGTAGCGCTTCCACAGGTCGACCGAGCCTTGATACATCGGCTGGCGCACCTGCGCGGCGGAAGCCGTGCGCACCGGCCGGTCGGTCTGGTGGAACGACAGCACGGCATCGTCCCATGGCAGCCCGAGATAGTTGATCAGCGCCCGGCTCTGGCCTTCCTGGTCGGCGACGAAATCCTCGTAGCGCACATCGTGCACGACGCCGGGCAGCACCTTGTGCCAATGCGCCATGATGTCCGTGTAGAGATTGTGGAAATCGGCGAGTTCGCCCAGATCATAGCCGTAGCGGTGGCTGTCGCCGCGGAAATGCACCTTGTAGATCGAAAGGCAGGTTGCCGCCGCATCGCGGGCGCAATGGATGATCCTGGCCTTTGGCATCATCATGTGGATGAAGCCGACAAGCAGGAAGTTGCCCGGCATCTTGTCGGTGACGTGGCGCATGTGCGGATAGCGGGCATGCAGCATGTCGAGATAGGCGCGTCCCGCCTCGGCAAAATCCGTATCGGGCGCATCCGAAACGCCCCAGGGGAAGCCGCCGGGCATGGTCGCCGGGAACTGCCTGCCGACCGCCGTTTTCAGGATACCGAGCTCGCCGGCCCCGTAGACCTGCGGATGGCTGGCGATGATCTGCTCGACCAGGGTCGTGCCCGAACGAGGCATGCCGACGACGAAGATCGGCGTATCGTCGGAGATCGCGCTGGGCCTGTGCTTCTGGAAGAAATCCCTGTCGAACACCGTTTTCATAGCCTCGAATTCGGCGCGTGTCCTTTCCGCGTCGTAGTCGATGCCCTTGCGGCGGATGGCATTGCCTTCGGCGAAATAGTCGAAGGCTCTGTTATAATCCTTCAGATCGTCATTGACCTTGCCGAGGCCGAAGGCAAGCTGCATGCGCGCCAGGCTGTCCGGCAGCGCCTTGGCGTGCTGGGCCTCCATCCCGGTCAATTCGGCATCGCGCTCCTTCTGACGCTTGACCTGCGTCAGCATCAGCCAGGCGCGCGCCATGCCGGGATCGGCCGCCAGCGCCTGCCGGAACAGCTCGGCCGCCTCGTCGAGCTCGCCTTTTTCCATCAACCCGACGCCCAGCCCGTGCAGCAGTTCGGCGTCCTTCGGACGGATCGACAGCGCCTCGCGAAAGACGGCCAGCGCCTCGTCCAGGCGCCCCGCTTCCTGCAAGGTTTCGGCAAGCCCGATGCGGGCGCGGAAATGGAAGGGATTGCGCGCGACCGTGCCGCGATAGATCTCCTCGGCGCCCTCGAACTGCCCAAGCTGTTTCAGTGACGAGCCGAGATTGTCGCGCGCCGCTAGCTGGTCCGGCCGCAGCGCCACCGCGCCGCGGAAGAAGTCGGCGGCCGCCGCGACACGGCCGAGATCGCGCATCACCGTGCCGAGGTTGTTGAGGAAATCCGGATTCTTCGGCTGCAAGCGCACCGATTGCTCGAGGAGACCGAGCCCCTCGGCGCTGCGCCCGGTCTGGTGCAGCAAAAGACCGAGAAAATGCGCAGCCGCCGCATGGTTGACCTTGTGCGTCAGCACTTGCCGATAGAGCGCCTCGGCCTCTTGCCGCCGCCCCGCCTGATGCAGTTGCAGCGCCCTCTGCACATGCTGGTCGAGACTCGACGGCGGCTGTCCGCCCGAGCCGGAGTTGGCGCCAGCACCCGCCGCTCGTCTCTGATCTCTGTTAATGGGAAACCTGCCGTGTTTGTCCGCCTGCCGCGATCTAGGCCATTGGCGCGGCGGGTTCAAGGCTTTGCTTGGTTTCTTGCGCTTGCCATCGGCGCGGACAAGATCAAATCAGCCGGTTGGTCTCGGCCGTCTGCCTGGCGCGCCGAACCGTTCCGTCAGTATCGGCGATCGTCCGCCTTTCAGCCTCGTCGCTCCTGACGGTCAGCCGCGCCGACTTGACGATCATAGGTTTGCCGGTACGCCCGATGGCGACGGCATATGCGGTGGCCGGCCTGATGGGCGGGTTGATCGCTGTGGTATTACCTCTTGAGCTTCTCGCAGAAACCATGGTTTTTGTCCTTTTTGGAGAAATAAAACGCAAATTTCGGGAGTGGACCCCAAAATGATTTTTTGAGAATTTTTGGAAAATATCATCAAACCATAGCAGAGTTTTTCAAATGAACGCAGCAATCTTTTTCCTTTGGCTTACTTATTTTTCCAAATCTTCTTGAAAATCATGCAAAGTCGAGCTACATATATACGAGCGTTTGGGCCAGAATTGGCATTTCGCGGCGTCAGAGGTTCTCGACCCGCCAATCTCACTCCAAATCATCGATATCGGCAGCGCGGCGCATTTGCTCCGCGACCGTTCTCATTCTTCGAAAGACACCCATGAACACCGGAACCGTGAAATTCTACAATGGCCAGAAGGGTTTTGGCTTCATTCAACCAACCGACGGCGGCAAGGACGTTTTCGTCCACGTCAGCGCATTGGAACGCGCGGGCTTTCCTGGCCTCGCCGAAGGCCAGAAGCTGCAATTCGAGTTGGAGCGTGATGCCAAGGGCCGCGAGTCGGCCGCCAATTTGCAACTGATCTGATCCGGCCGAATTCGATGACCGCTGACCACGGATGTACTGGCAGCTCTCGAAAATGGCTTATTTCCAGCGATTGCCGGAAATAGGAAAGCGGGGCTCGTCCCCGCTTTTTTGCTTTGAGGCTCTCCGCCTCGCATGTCGCCACAGGGCTTAAAACATCAAGGCAGGACAATGCCGGACCGCACGACCCATTCCGTCGCACATTTCATGGCTCCTTTCGTACTCGGCGGGCTGGAAGGGCAACTGCCGGCGGGCGACTACGACATCGATCACGACGAAGAGCTGATCGAGGGCATGTCGCGGCTTGCCTGGCGCCGCGTCGCCACCTTCATCCATTTGCCGGCAAGGGCGGTGAAAAACCCGACCACCAGTCAACTCGTCGCCATCGATTACCTGGACCTCGAAACAGCGCTGAAGCGCGACAGGGAGAATGCAGCATGATCCGTTTCCAGCAGAATGCGCGTCCGCGCACCGACACGCCCTCGCATCTCTTCGCCGTCGGCCAGACCGTGCGCATGAAGAGCCGCACAGGGCTCCTCAACAAGACAACGGAACTGTTCGAGATCAAGAGCAGGCTGCCGGTCAAGGACGGCTCCCCGCAGTACCGCATCCGCAGCGAGCAGGAGACCCACGAGCGGGTCACCACGGAAGACAATCTCGAACCAGCCGACAATCCGATTGGTGACAATCCGACTGTTGGCAACAATCCGGCGGTCTGAGACCCCGGCGCCGCCAGACCACCAGCACGAGGAGCAGACAAGATGGCCAAGGGTCAACAGCGCAGCAACCGCGAAACACGAAAGCCCAAGAAGGACAAGGTGGTGGCCAAGCCCGCCTCCCCGTTCGGCTCGTCGGTCAAGCAGGCCGAGAGCGGCCTGAAGCCGAAATCGAAGAGCTGATCGCGGACGACTTCTTCCGCGCCCATCCCTGCCGCAGAATCTCCTGCCGGAGAATCTCCCTGGCGGAACAACGCATCATGGAGGCGTCCTTGAATTTCGTCATCGAGTTTTACCGATCGCGCGAAGCCGAGGAAGCGACGCTCGACAAGGTGTCGCTGGAAGCCCCTACCCTGCGCGCAGCCTGGCAGGGCGCCACCGCGCTCTTCCATACGCTCGCAATGCCGCAAATCCCCGATCGCGTGCGCATCTGCGATGAGCACGGCAGCGAGCTTTACTCCGGGCCGGCCGACGGCGCCTATCCATCCGCGTTGTGACCGTCACACGTCCCCGAAATTTGTTTTAGACGGCATCCGCGTTTTCCCAAGGTGCGGAAAAGACGAACACCCGGCCTTTCAGCAGCGGCCCCCGCCAACGATGCGGTAGTCGGCGGCGCGTGCCTCGCAGGCGTTGGGGAAGGTTCGCAACTCTCCGCCGCGCCGGGCGCAGACCGGCGCGTATTCGCGGGTGCAGAAAGTCTGCTCGCCGCCACCCTCGCCGCCGTCACGGCAGGGACCGTCGCGCACGATGCCATAACCCGCCCGGTCGGCAAGACAGGCATTGGCGAAGGTCTGGCGGTCGTCACCGCGCCTGGCGCAGACGGGCTCGTACTGCTTGGTGCAGAATTGCGGTCCCGGCCGCGGCGGCCGTGGCCGCGGTCCCGGGCCGTCGTCGACGACCACTGTACAGGCGGCAAGAACAGCCGACAGGAACAGGACGACAAAACCCTGTCGCGAGAAGATTGCCGCAAGAAACCTCATGATCGTCTCTCCCTCGATCCTCGCCTCGCTGCGTGCCGCTCCAAGTACGCAGCTGTTCGGGACAATGATATTCACGAAGCAAAGGCTCAAACCAGTCGCGCTGTTGCGATCCTCCGCATTCCATCGCCGATTGCAACCCTCGTTTGCAGCCGGCTGCTAAAAAGAACGTCGCCTGGATTATCCCGGCGCCTCGCACCGCCAGCCGTCGCCGCCGCTGGCCCATGCGTGACGGGGCTGTGGCCGATGACCCCTCAGGCAACGAGGCCTATTTGCGGCGCGTCGATGCTCGGATTGGTCGATTCATGCGTCGGGACGCGCCCATCGGGGGCGGCCCGCGGCGCTATCTTGCAACCTTCACTTTTCCGTGCGATAAATTCCGTGTTCGGGCATTTGCGACCCGGAGAGCGGAACGTTTTGGACGACCTTTCCCCGATACTGTGAATCTCTGACGGCCCCGTTTTTCGGCGGGGGGTTTGACCATGCGCCAATGCATGACTGCCGAAAGCTACCACCGGGAACTGCCCTCGACGCGAGGTGGCGGGCAGGACCATCAAGACTGAACGGGTGAAGGAGTTTCCCCAATGGCCCAGACCGGCACCGTTAAATTCTTCAACGCGACCAAAGGCTTCGGTTTCATCACGCCCGACGGTGGCGCCAAGGACGTATTCGTCCACATTTCCGCGATCGAGGCCTCGGGCCTGCGCACGCTCGTCGACGGCCAGAAGGTCACCTTCGACGTCGAGCCGGATCGGATGGGCAAAGGCCCCAAGGCCGTCAACCTCCGCGCCGCCTGAGCCATCGGCCAGCAGCACGCCCTTCCTGGCCGTGCGACTGAGGCTCCGAAGCTTGAATGACTTCGGAAGAGGCAAACGAATTTTGAAGGCGCGGCGATTTTCGTCGCGCCTTTTTCATGTCGCAGCGCAGCAAAAATGCTGTCGCCCCAAAGTGGATCCGGTGTCGGGTCAACGACATGCATCATAATGAAAACTTAAAGCGCGACGCGCTTTAAGTGCCCGCAAAACTTTCTCTTGCCGATGACGCTAAAATAAAGGACAAATTTCCATTCGGGCATTTGCCGGCCCGAGACTGGAGTTTATGGGATCAAAGGAGCTTCCCATGCCGCAGACCGGCACCGTCAAATTCTTCAACCATGCCAAAGGGTTCGGCTTCATCACACCGGATGATGGCGCGAAGGATGTCTTCGTTCATATTTCGGCCGTGCAGGCGTCGGGTCTTCCCGGTCTTGAGGATGGGCAGAAAGTGACATTCGACACCGAGCCTGACAAGCGCGGCAAGGGTCCCAAGGCCGTCAACCTGTCGATCGGCTGAGCCTGCTCCGGAACGGCGGCTGTTCTGGCAGGACAGCTTCGCTCCCTGGAGCGTTCGATAGTTGATGCCCGTGCCCTCCGGTCAGGCAAAAATTCGTTCAGCCCCCGTTCAGCCACGGTCTCATATTAATCTTTCGTAAAGCCGGACCGCATCCCCGGAATTCTTACGGGCCGGCACGAAGGAGATCGACATGAACCGAATTTTCAAGACAGCCGTGCTGTCCGCCGCAGTGGTTGCCACCACGTTCGCGGCCTTGCCCGCGGCCAATGCGGGCGATTGGCGTCACCGCCACCATCATGACCATGGCGATGCCATTGCCGCCGGCGTCCTCGGCCTCGCGGCCGGCGCGCTGATCGGCGGTGCGTTGGCCAACCAGCAGCCGCCGCCCCGCGACTACTACGATGATGGCTATTACGATCGCGATGTGCGGATTCGCCCGGCGCCGGTCCGCCGCTACTATGCCGAACCGCAAGTGGTCTACGCCGACCGCTATGCCGAACCGTGGACGCGCGGCTGGTACGACTATTGCTCCGACCGGTACCGCACCTTCAACGCCCGCACCGGCACCTTCACCGGCAATGACGGCGAGCAGCATTTCTGCACCGCTAACTGATCAAGGGCTTCCCTGCCTCAACAAAAAGCGCTGACCGCAAGGCCGGCGCTTTTTTTGTCAAGCCGGCACCGGCTTCGGCGCGACGCGCTTCACGTCAAAAACGGATTGCTCCGCCGCTCCTCGCCGAAACGCCCGCCCGGACCGTGGCCGCAGATGAAGCCGATGTCGTCGCCGAGCGGCAAAAGCTTGTCCTTGATCGAGGCGATGAGTGCCGCATGATCGCCGCCCGGCAGGTCGGTGCGCCCGACCGAGCCGCGAAACAGCACGTCCCCGACATGGGCGAATTTGGCCGCGCGATTGTAGTAGACGACATGGCCGGGCGCGTGGCCGGGGCAATGCAGCACCTCGAAGAGATGCGAGCCGAACGAGACCGTCTCGCCTTCGGTGAGAAACCGGTCGGGCACGCAGTTGCGCACGCCGGCAATGCCATAGCGCTCGCCCTGGTTCTCAAGATTGTCGAGCAACATCCTGTCGGCCTCGTGCGGGCCGATGATCTCGACGCCGAGCGCTTCCTTCAACTCCATCGCGCCGCCGGCATGGTCGATATGACCATGCGTGATCCAGATCGCGCCGGCCGATATCGCATTGTCCTTCAGCGCCGCCAGCACCTTGTCGATATCGCCGCCCGGATCGACGACGACACCGTGCTTGTCGTCCATGTCGAACAGGATCGTGCAATTCTGCTGGAAAGGCGTGACCGGCACGATGCCGGCATTGAGCTGACCCATGATCGTCCTTTCGATGTTCACGCCGTGATGTAGAGGCGCGAGCGAAGGGCGTCCACCCTTGGGATCGGTCGTTCCAAAGCGCGTCGCGTCGAAACGCATTCATGCGGCGCGCTCTGGAAACAGAAATGGGCGGCCGAAGCCGCCCATTTGGCCAGCCCGAGATCGCAGGCTTACTTCTTCATGGCGCCCATGACCGCGCCGATAATGCCGGTCAGGATCGCGCCGCCGCCGGCGCCGCCGACGATGTTCTGCAGGTTGAGCGCGCTGCCCAGACCACTCGTTGCTGCCGCAGCCGCTGCCGGATCGACTGTGCCGCCGAGCAGGCTGCCGAGGATCGCCGCGCCGCCGACGCCGCCAATGGCGCCGCCCAGGATCTTGGGAAGCTGCCCCAGCGCCGCCGTCTTGATCGCCGCGCCGACCGCCTGACCACCGATGATGCCTGTAATGATCTGAACGATGATCGGAAGAAGCGTATTCATGTCCATCTTACCAGTCCCTCCATAGCTGCCAGCCTCCCGGGCCGACACCATCATGGAGACGCTGAATTCGGCGAAAGTCAAATGCAGAAACGCTGAAATAAAAGGGGCGGCCCGAAAACCGCCCCTGCTTGCGTGAAAAGCTGTGACTTTCGTTATTCTGCGGCGATCGCGTGCTTCGGCTGAACGGCCGCAGAATAGTCATTCATCAGAGTCTTGGCGATCTCGCCGACCTCGAATCGGTACGGCCCGATCTCCGAAACCGGGGTCACTTCCGCTGCCGTTCCAGTCAGGAAGCACTGCTCGAAGCCCTCGAGTTCTTCCGGCATGATGGCGCGCTCCACCACCTCCAGGCCGCGGTCCTTGGCGAGGCCGATGACCGTGCGGCGGGTGATGCCGTCGAGGAAGCAGTCCGGCTTTGGCGTGTGGATCCTGCCGTCCTTGACGAAGAAGATGTTGGCGCCGGTGGCTTCCGCGACCTGGCCGCGCCAGTCGAGCATCATGGCGTCGGCATAGCCCTTGGCCTCGGCGGCATGCTTGGACATGGTGCAGATCATATAGAGGCCTGCAGCCTTCGATTTGGACGGCGCCGTGCGCGGGTCGGGCCGGCGCCACTCAGCCATATCGAGACGTATGCCTTTCAGCTTCTGCGCCGGATCGAAGTAGCTAGGCCACTGCCAGATGGCGATGGCGCAATTGATGCGGTTGTTCTGCGCCGAAACGCCCATCTGCTCGCTGCCGCGCCAGGCGATCGGCCTGACATAGGCATCCTTGAAGCCCTGCTTCTTCAGCAGGGTGCTGGAGGCGTCGTTGAGCTCGGCCACCGAATAGGGGATCTTGAAGCCGAGCAGCCGCGCCGATTCATGCAGGCGCTCGGTATGCTCGTTGAGCTTGAAGATCTCGCCGCCATAGGCCCGCTCGCCCTCGAACACCGCGCTGGCATAGTGCAGGCCGTGGGTCAGCACATGGATCTTGGCCTCGCCCCATTGCACGAACTCGCCATTCATCCAGATGAAGCCGTCCAGTTGATCAAAGGGAACGGATGCCATGGTAACCTCCCGCGGGCGGCAGCCCGCATATCGTTGTTCGTTGCGTGCTCTTGTCGGCCGCGCCAACTGGTTGGGGCGCCTGCCGCTGTCTGGAAAGGTAGGCGGATAATCGTGCTCTGGCAAACTCAGGAAGTTCCGGAAAACCCGGCCTGTCTTGCCTTTTCGTTCGCAATCCGCCCAAAACCTTGTCAAAAATTACCATTGCAGGGAAATTACGTCAATAGTACTGACATAATCTTCCCTACTCATGGAGAAAAGATGACGGATCGAAGCCGAGCAGCCGGGACACCGATCAGGACCGCGATGTCAATCGAGGATGGCATTGATTTCGCCCTCATCGAGCTGTTTTTCTTCGCCTATCGCGATTTCACCTCGGATCCCGATCAGATCCTGGCCGACTATGGCTTCGGCCGCGCCCACCATAGGGTGCTGCATTTCGTCAACCGCAGGCCGGGCCTGACGGTCGCCGAACTGCTCGATGTCTTGAAGATCACCAAGCAGAGCCTGGCGCGCGTGCTGAAGCAGCTGATCGACACCGACCATGTCGTGCAGTTGCAAGGGCCGCGCGATCGTCGCCAGCGCGAACTGTATCCGACCGCCAAGGGCCGCGCGCTGGCGCTGGCGCTGGCACGGCCACAGTCGCGCCGCATCCATGCTGCATTGGAAGATTCCGGAGCCGCCGAACGGACCCAGGTGGAACGCTTCCTCGAAGCAATGGTCAATCCGGAACTGAGAGCCCAGATCGACGTTGGGTCCGCAAAAATGTCAGGGAAAAGCCATGGAGAGCACTGAACGCGCTGATCACGCGGCCGCACCGGACGACGATGCGCCGCATTTGCTTGTGGTCGATGACGACACCCGCATCCGCAACCTGCTCAAGCAATATCTGACCGAAAACGGTTTTCGCGTCACCGTCGCCGGCAATTCGGGCGAGGCCCGGCGCAAGCTCGCCGGCCTCGACTTCGATCTTCTTGTGCTGGATGTGATGATGCCCGGCGAAAACGGCGTCGACCTGACCAAGGCGCTGCGGGCCGAGAAGAACGTGCCGATCCTGATGCTGACGGCGCTATCGGAAACCGACAGCCGCATCACCGGCCTGGAGGCCGGCGCCGACGATTACCTGCCAAAGCCTTTCGATCCGCGCGAATTGATCCTGCGCATAAACAACATCCTGCGCCGCGGCGGCCCTGCGACCACGCCCAAGGTGGAGCAGCTCGTCTTCGGCCCCTACACGTTCCAGATCGCCAGGCGCGAATTGAAGCGTGGCGGCGAGGCGCTGAAGCTGACCGATCGCGAGCAGGAGATCCTGGCGATATTCGCCGCGCGCGCCGGCGAAACCATCCCGCGCCACGAACTGGTCGGCGACGAATCGGATGTCGGCGAGCGCACCATCGACGTCCAGATCAATCGGCTGCGCCGCAAGATCGAGCGCGATCCCTCCAATCCGGTCTGGCTGCAGACGGTCCGCGGTATTGGGTATCGGCTCAGCGTCGAATAGACTACCGCCTTCGGCCTGCCTGACGGCCACGGAGCGAGCGAAAGGTGAATGGCGACCACGGAACTGGAACAGCCGGAATCTGACGGCTTGAGCACGCGCTCCGCCCGGCTGCTCAAGAGGGTTCCGCGCGTCTGGAACCGGTTCTGGCGCCTCGTTTCGCTCTATATGCCCAAGCGCCTCTACGCGCGCTCGCTGATCATCGTCATCGCGCCGATGATCCTGCTGCAATCGGTGGTCGCTTTCGTCTTCATGGAGCGGCATTGGGCGACCGTGACGCAGCGCCTGTCGCAGGCGACTGTGCGCGACATCGCCGCCATCATCGACCTTATCGAGACCTATCCGCACGACGCCGACTACGCCAACATCATCCGCATCGCCCAGGACCGTATGCAGTTGAAGGTCGACCTCCTGCCGCCCGACCCGCTGCCGCCGCCTGGGCCAAAGCCGTTCTTCTCCATCCTCGACGACGTTCTCTCCGCCGAGATCACCCGCCAGATCAACCGGCCGTTCTGGATCGACACGGTCGGCAATTCCAACATCATCGAGGTGCGCGTCCAGCTCGAAGGCAAGGTGTTGCGCGTCTTCGTGCGCCGCAGTCAGGCCTATGCTTCGAACACGCACATCTTCCTGATCTGGATGGTCGGTACCTCGCTGGTGCTGCTGATGATCGCCATTCCCTTCCTGCGCAACCAGATCCGGCCGATCCTGACGCTGGCCGAAGCCGCCGAAAGCTTCGGCAAGGGCCGGCCGATGCCGCGTGATTTCCGCCCGCGCGGCGCGGAGGAGGTCCGCCGCGCCGGCTTTGCCTTCATCCAGATGCGCGAGCGCATCGAGCGCCAGATCGAACAGCGCACCGCCATGCTCACCGGCGTCAGCCATGACCTCAGAACCATCCTCACCCGCTTCAAGCTGCAGCTGGCGCTGGCGGGCGGCAAGGCCGAGACGAAGGCCGCGCTCAACCAGGACATCGACGACATGCAGTCGATGCTCGAAGGCTATCTTGCCTTCGCCCGCGGCGAGGCCTCGGAAGACACCGGGCGCTTCGATCTCGAAGCCTATTTCCAGAAGCTGAGCGAGGAAGCTCGGTTGCGCAAATGCAAATTGTCGACGACGCTTTCCGGCGATCCGACCGTGCATGTGCGGCCGAACGCCTTCGCCAGGCTGATGTCGAATGTCATCGGCAACGCCTTCCGCTACGCCAAGACGGTGGAGGTGGCCGCCAATCATGGCCGCGGCTCGCTTGTGGTCACCATCGACGATGACGGTCCGGGCATTCCGGCCGAAAAGCGCGAAGAGGTGTTCAAACCCTTCATGCGGCTCGACGAGGCCCGCAATCTCGATGCCAGCGGCACTGGCCTCGGCCTGTCGATCGCCCGCGACATCGCCCGCAGCCATGGCGGCGACATCACGCTCGATGTCAGCCCGCTCGGCGGCTTGCGCGCCGTGATCAAGGTTCCGGCCTGACAGGGACTTAATCGCGGGAAGCGGAAACCGTTTCCGGACGAGGTCATGTTCGGCCGATTTCATTGGCGCGTCATGAAACCATGCTGAAGAGCGCGCATGAAGCGCGCGACCTCACTTGATTCGAGCCCGCCGTCTCACTTCGATCCCGTGCCCGCCCGGGTGCGCTGGAGCGAAGCGAGGGCCGCAGGCTGGTCGCCGTCCCGGCATCGTATCGAGGCAACCGCCGACCTTTCGAGCAAAGGCCCGCCATGCGCATATTGATGGTCACCGACGCCTGGCGCCCGCAGGTCAATGGCGTCGTCCACACGCTGGAGCGGCTCACCGAGACGCTGAAATCGTTCGACGTCGCGGTGGATTTCCTGACACCCAACATCTTTCACACTTTGCCCTTGCCGACCTATCCCGATATCCGCCTGGCGCTGACCACGCCAGGTCATGTCGCGCGCCTGATCGAGGCCTACAAGGCAGACCACATCCACATCGTCACCGAAGGTCCGCTCGGCATCATGGCGCGGCGCTACTGCCGCAATGCCGGCCGGCCGTTTACCACCAGCTACCACACACGCTTTCCTGAATATCTCAGCGCCCGGCTGCCGGTGCCGGAAAGCTGGGCCTATCGCTGGCTGCGCGATTTCCACAATTCCGGCCAAGGCACGCTGGTCGCGACGCAGTCGCTGGCGGATGATCTTGCAGCGCGCGGCTTCAACAAGCTGAGGCCATGGACGCGCGGCGTCGACACCGATCATTTCCGGCCCGACAAGAGGAAGGATCTCGGCTTCCCCGGCCCGTTGTTCCTCTGTGTCGGCCGCGTCGCCATCGAGAAGAACCTCTCCGCCTTCCTCGATCTCGACCTGCCCGGCAGCAAGGTGATTGTCGGCGAGGGCCCGGAACTGGCGAAGCTCAAGGCGCGCTACCCCGCCGCGCATTTTCTTGGCCACCGCCCCAACGATGAACTGGCCGAAATCTACGCCTCGGCCGACGTTTTCGTCTTTCCGAGCCGCACCGACACCTTCGGCAACGTCATCATCGAAGCGCTGGCCAGCGGCACGCCGGTCGCCGCCTTTCCGGTCACGGGACCGATCGACATCGTCGGCGACGGCTTCGGCGGCGCGGTCTCCAACGACCTGCGCGCGGCATCGCTCGCCGCCCTCGATGTCGACCGCGCCCAGGCGCGAGAACGCGCTATGCGCTACAGCTGGAAAGCCTGCGCGGAAATGTTTCTCGATACGGTCCAGGAGGCGCTGGGCACGACGCGGAAACTGGCGGCCTGACGCTACCTCTCGGCTAAAACAGCCGCCCGCCGTCCGGCACCTTGCGCTCGATGGCGCCGAGCACCACGGCGCCCTCTTCGTCGGGAAAGCCGAGCGTCAGCACTTCCGACATGAATGGCCCGATCTGGCGCGGCGGAAAATTGACCACCGCGAACACCTGCCGGCCGATCAGCGTCTCGGGCGTATAATATTTGGTGATCTGCGCCGACGATTTCTTCACCCCGATCTCGGGCCCGAAATCGATCTTGAGCTTGAACGCCGGCTTGCGTGCCTGCGGAAACGGTTCGGCCTCGAGGATCGTGCCGGCGCGGATGTCGACACGATCGAAATCGGCGAAACTGATCTCGGGCTTGCGCTCGCTGCTTGAACTCATGTCGAAAACATCTTGGTCAGGCGTTGCCGAAAGTCTCGAACAGCACCCCCGCCAGCGCGTCCTTGGCCGATGTGCCGGACCAGACGACGAACTGGAACGCCTGGAAGTAGCATTCGCAGGCCTCCAGCGCCGACGACAGCAGCACCTCGACCTGCTGGCTCGATGGCTCGACCCCGCCCGCCAGAAGCAGCGACTGGCGGAACATGATAGCGCCTTCCTGCTCCCACAGGTCGAAATGGCCGAACAGCATCTGTTCGTTGATCAGCGACAACAGCCGCATCACTTCCAGCGCGCGGGCCTCCGGCACCTTGATGTCGAAGGCGCAGGCCAGATGCAGCGCCTCGAAATCCTCCATCCAGGAGAAGGAGACGTGATAATCGGTCCAGCTTCCGGCGACCGAGATCGAGATTTCGTCGTCGCCGGCCCGTTCGAAGGACCAATCATTGTTGTGGGCCACCTGCTCAATGACATCCACCGGATGGATTTCGCGGGAGAATTCGAGTTCGAGAAGTTCCATGGAATGCTTCCTGTGTTCAGGGGAGCGCCACACGCTCCGCGGGGCACACACGACGAACAATCTGATCTAGAACTCGGACGGCCAGGACTTCTCGACGCAAAGACCCCAGACCGGACCCCACCGCCCGGCGCATGACCCTGCTCCGAATCATGCAACAAATTCAGTCTATTGATCGGGAGTCGCGTGAACAGCCCAATTTTTCGCGCTGCGTCATTCGCATGTGGAAAGGCGCTGTCACACAGAGTCACGCAATGCCGGTAAGCGATTCACGGCAAAGCGCTTTTCAGGCTGGTGCTTTGTGGAAAAGTTTAACGAATTATTTTTTCGGCCTGGGCTTTGCGGAAGCCGCAGGTGTGGCCTGCCCGGTCAGTTCGGCAAGCCTGGCCTCAAGCGCCTCGATGCGGTCGGCAAGGCGAGCATTCTCTTCCCTGGCCTTGGCGGCCATCTCGCGCGCGGCCTCGAACTCCTCGCGCTGCACCACGTCCATCGAATTCAGGATGCGTTCGGCCTGTCCCTTGAAGGCGGTCTCCACCTCGCGCCGCACGCCCTGCGCGGCGCCCGCGGCATCGGTCATCAGCTTGGCGAATTCGTCGAGAATGCGGTTCGGTCCGGTCGACATGGCAAATCCTCGGTTGCTGAAATTGAGTTAGTAGTGCCGCGCGCCGAATGCAAGAACGTTGAGGGTTGCCGTTCCATCTGCGTTGCTGTGGCGCATGGCAGTGCCATTCCTGTAAGAAGCTCCCGAACGGCGCCAGAGCTGTACTTGAGGGCGCAAGCTCGCCTATTGTGTTCTCGTCTCGTATTGCCTCAAGCACACTTCAGTCAGGTCACCAATGGCAACCCCTCCGCGCCGACCGACCAATCCGATGGCAGCCGCCGAAGCTGCCTTCAAACCGGTGAAGAAGCCGGCACCGCCAATTCGCGAAGCTTCGGCCGCGCCGAACGTCCGCGAGCTTGTTTCGATCCGGATCGACCGGGCCGTGCTCGATCATTTCCAGGAAGATGGCCCCGGCTGGCAGGACAGGATCAACGACGCGTTGCGGCAGTTGGTGGCCGCCAAGCCAAGGGATTGAGCTCACCGCCCGCACGGCGCGATGGGCCTGCAAGCGGTGATCCGATCCGATCTTTGACGCCGACCACCTTGCCTTGACCCCGCCAAAACCCTGCCGCATGGTCCGCGCCAAACGCAACCGAGAGCTCCCCGTTGAACGAATATTTCCTGCTGCCGCTGGCCTCGTTGCCCTTTCCCAACATCGACCCGGTGCTGATTCAGATCGGGCCGCTGGCGGTGCACTGGTACGGCGTCGGCTACATCGTCGGCATCCTGTTCGCCTGGTGGTACGCCAAGCGGCTCGCCGCCAATCCGAAACTCTGGCCCGACGGCATCCTGCCGATGAAGCCGGAGGACCTCGATGATTTCATCATCTGGGCGGCCATCGGCGTCGTGCTGGGCGGGCGCACCGGCTACGTGCTGTTCTATGACCTGCCGCGCTATATCGCGCATCCGCTCGACATCTTCGCCGTCTGGCAGGGCGGCATGTCGTTCCATGGCGGCCTGCTCGGCGTCATCCTCGCCATGACGCTGTTTTCGATCAAGCGCGGCATCCGCACCTGGTCGCTGTTCGACGTCGTGGCCGCTGGCGTGCCGGTCGGTCTTGGCCTCGTGCGCGTCGCCAACTTCATCAACTCCGAGCTCTGGGGCCGGCCAACCGACGTGCCATGGGCGATCGAGTTTCCCAATGGCGGGCCGTTTACCCGCCATCCGAGCCAGCTTTACGAGGCCCTGCTTGAAGGCCTGGTGCTCTTTCTCGTGCTGCGCTTCCTCACCCATTCTCGCCTCAAGCTGAAAACGCCGCGCTTCGTCGGCGGCGCCTTCATCTGCGGCTATGGCCTGTCGCGCATAGCAGTCGAATTCTTCCGCGAGCCCGACCAGCAGCTCGGCTATCTCCTTGGCACCAACTGGCTGACCATGGGCATGATCCTGTCCTCGCCGATGGTGCTGGCCGGCATTTGGGCGATGACGACAGCCAAGCCGGTGCCGCAGTCACGGCCGCAGGCGACATGACGCGGCTGAAGGCACGCATCGTCGATCTGATCGAGGCGACGGGGCCGATCCCGGTCAACGAATACATGGCATTGTGCCTGTTCGATCCCGAGGCGGGCTACTACACCACGCGCGAACCGTTCGGCGCCGCCGGGGATTTCGTCACCGCGCCGGAGATCAGCCAGATGTTCGGCGAGCTCGTCGCCGTTTGGCTCTACCAGGCCTGGCTGGCGGTCGGCCGGCCGACGCCGGTCACCATCGGCGAGATCGGCCCTGGCCGCGGCACGCTGATGAAGGACATGCTTCGCACCCTGTCGCGGCTTGAACCGGCACTGGCCAACGACGCCGCTTTCGCCATGATCGAGACCAGCCCGCGCCTGACCGAGGTGCAGAAACAGACGCTCGGCGCCACACCGTTCTCGATTCGCTGGCACGAGACCATCGATACGCTGCTGCCACAGCCGCTCTTCATCGTCGGCAACGAATTGTTCGACGCCATCCCCATCCGCCAGTTCGTCCGCGTCGGCACTGGCTGGCGCGAGCGCGTGGTCGGCCTCGACGGCGCTGACAATCTTACCTTCTTCGCCGGCGCCGGCTCGCTCGACCCGACGCTGCTGCCCGCCGATGCCGGCGAGGCACCGCAAGGCGCGATCGTCGAAGTGGCGCCGGCGCGCAGCGCCCTGATGGCGACCATCGCCGAGCGCATAGCCGCTCATGGCGGCTCCGGCTTGTTTGTCGACTATGGCCATCTGCGGCCGGGTGTCGGCGACACGTTGCAGGCCCTGCGCCGTCATGATCACGAAGATGTGCTGGCCAATCCCGGCGAAGCCGACCTCACCTCCCATGTCGATTTCGCCGCCCTTGCCGGGGTGGTGCGCGCGCATGGTCTGGACGCCCATCTATCGACGCAGGGCGATTTCCTGCTCGGCCTGGGCATTCTGGAGCGCGCCGGCCGGCTTGGCGCCGACGCCAGCCAGGCGGCACGCGACAAGATCGCTGGCGATGTCGAACGCCTCGCCGGGCCGCAGGCCATGGGCGACCTGTTCAAGGTGCTTGCCATAGTGCCGCGCGGCGTTGCCGTTCGCCCCTTTGCCCAGGCTCCGAGCTCGGATTGACAAGGCGTGACGACGGCCAGTCCGGTTGTGTCGGTAGCTTTTCATGGCCGGCAACTTCTCATGATAGGAATTTTTTCTTGACAGGGTGAAGGCAACTATGGTAGATATTTGGTTATGGTGCTGAGTTGCGCCAGGGACCCGCCGCACAGGCGGGTTTTTCCGTTCAATGCTCCCTCACCGCGCAGCGGCGAAGGAACCGTTACCCCGGATTCGTTGCGTTGCCCCTTCGCCACGCCGGATTGACTTTTCATCGTCACCCCTCCCAATCTCCCGTCCGGTAAAAGAGCGGCTGAACGCCGGCCGTCTCGCTTCGGACTTTTTCTTGACGAAACCGCCCACACGGACAACAACGCCCACATGCTGAATCAGACCAAACTGGATCCCGTGCGGTCGCCGCTGCTGGACCTGGCGCAGGCACAAGGCATCCGCCACGGTTATTTCACCCGCGTCGGCGGCGTCTCGACCGGCATCTATCAGGGCCTCAACATCGGCACCGGCTCGGATGACGACCAGGCGCTGGTCGCCGAGAACCGCCGCCGTGTCGCCGCCTGGATGGGCGTGCCGGCGGACCATCTCCTGACCGCCTGGCAAATCCATTCGCCTGATGTCGTCGTCGCCAGGGGACCCTTTGCAGGCGAGCGTCCCAAGGCCGACGCCATCGTCACCGACCGGCCGGGCATCGCCATCGGCGCCTCGACCGCCGATTGCGGCCCTGTGCTGTTCGCGGATGCCGCGGCGCGTATCATCGGCGCGGCGCATGCCGGCTGGAAAGGCGCCTTCACGGGGGTGCTCGAGAACACCATTGCCGCCATGGAAAGTCTCGGCGCCAGGCGTGAAAACATCGTCGCCGTGCTCGGCCCCTCGATCGGCCCGGAAAACTACGAGGTCGGGCCTGAATTCGTCGCCCGCTTCGTCGAGGCTGATGGCGAAAATGACAGATATTTCGCGCCTTCGGCGAATCCCGGTCATTCGATGTTCGACCTCAACCGCTACACGGTGGACCGGCTCGACAGGGCGGGTGTGACCGCGCAAGGTCTCGGCCGCTGCACCTATGCCGAGGAAGATCTGTTTTACTCCTACCGGCGCACGACGCACCGCAAGGAACCCGATTACGGCCGGCAGATATCGGCAATCGTTTTGGAGAGTGAATAATGGCGCTGCATTTTGAACGATCCGAATTCGACGCGCGCCGCGACCGGCTGGTGATCGAGATGGCCGAGAAGAAGCTCGACGCCATCCTGCTCTTCGCGCAGGAAAGCATGTATTGGCTGACCGGCTACGACACGTTCGGTTTCTGCTTCTTCCAGTGCCTGGTGGTGAAAGCCGACGGGTCCATGGTGTTGCTGACCCGCTCGGCCGACCTGCGTCAGGCGCGCCACACCTCGATCATCGACAACATCGTGCTGTGGACCGATCGCGATGGCGCCAATCCGGCCGTCGACCTGCGCAATCTGCTGAACGAGCTCGACCTGCTCGGCGCCCGCATCGGGGTCGAATACGACACTCATGGGCTGACCGCCTATAATGGCCGCCGCCTCGACGAGCAGCTGCAGACCTTCGGCCAGATCGCCGATGCATCCGGCATCGTCGGTCGGCTGCGCCTGTTCAAGAGCCCGGCCGAGATCGCCAAGGCCGAGAAGGCGGCGAACCTGGCCGACGACGCGCTGGATGCGGCCTTGCCGCTGATCAAGCAGGGCGGTGACGAGGCGCTGATCCTTGCCGCCATGCAAGGCGCGATCTTTGCCGGTGGCGGCGACTATCCGGCCAACGAATTCATCATCGGCTCCGGCGTCGACGCGCTGCTGTGCCGCTACAAGGCCGGTCGCCGCAAGCTCACCAAGAACGACCAGTTGACGCTCGAATGGGCGGGAGTCTTTCATCACTATCATGCGCCGATGATGCGCACGGTGCTGACCGGCAAGGCCTCGAAGCGTCACCAGGACTTGTTCGACGCGGCCCGTGCCGCGCTGCTGGCGGTCGAGAAGGCGATGACGCCGGGCAACAGTTTCGGCGATGTGTTCGACGCGCATGCCCGTGTCATGGAGGCACGTGGACTGACCAAGCATCGGCTGAATGCCTGCGGCTACTCGGTCGGCGCCCGCTTCACCCCGTCCTGGATGGACATGCCGATGTTCTACCAGGGCAATCCCGAGCCGATCGCGCCGAACATGACGTTGTTCGCCCACATGATCATCATGGATTCCGAAACCGAGACGGCGATGACGCTTGGCCGCACCTATCTCACGACCGAATCACAGCCGAAGCCGCTTTCCCGCCATGATCTCGACTTGATCGTACAGTGAATCCACGATGGGAGGCGTTCTTCGCCAAGGAGTTAGAAGGCAAATGAGACGATCGCAGCTGACGACCGTGTCATTGCTCGTGGTCCTGGCGCTCGCCGCCTGCACCAACGCAAAAGACGTCCTCGAACCCTCCGCCATCACCCCGCCCACGGCCGCGGCGCCGGCCACGCCGGCAGCCCAGGGCAGCGCCGCCACCCCGGCGCCCGCTGGCCCTGCCACGACCACGGCGGGCGCTCCAGCAACGACCACGACGTCAGCCACGCCCGCACAGACAGCCGCAATCCTTGCCAGGACGCGCCTGCAGATCGCGCCGATCGTCGGCGCTTCGGTGGAAGCGGCGACGCCGCTGACGGCGGAGTTGCAGACGCGCGCTAGGCAGCGCGGCATCACGCTGGCCGGCAGCGCCGACCAGACCGCGACCCATGTGCTCAAAGGCTATTTCTCGGTGATCTCCGAAGGCAAGGACACCACCGTCATCTATGTGTGGGACGTCTACGATCCCTCGGGCAACCGCCTGCATCGCATCAACGGCCAGCAGAAGGCGGCTTCGGCCAATTCCGGCGCCAGCGCGGGCGGCGACAGTTGGAAAGCGGTGGCGCCAGCCACCATGCAGGCGATCGCCGACCAGACCATCGACCAGTTCGCGGCATGGCTTGGCGGCAAGGCGGGCTAGACCATCGGACCCGAATGGAAACGGCCGCGGGGAAATCCGATGCTTGAACACGGGGAAGGAGCAGCGGCGCCGGGTCCGCTGCCCGGTGTTGCCCATACGCGATGGCGCGAACATTTCCCAGGATTAGCCGGCGGATTTCCAATCACGGTGCTTGCAATAGCCGCGCGGGCCGCTAAAAGCCCGGTTAAAGGGCGTAGGCGAGTCTGTTGGGGCTCTCCATCCTCCACCAGGAACGGTGCATGAAACTCTTCGCGGGCAATTCCAACAGGGTGCTGGCCGAGGCGGTCGCCCGCTATCTCAACATCCCGCTGGGCAAGGCCAGCGTCAGGCGCTTCGCCGACCAGGAAATCTTCGTCGAGATCCAGGAAAACGTGCGCGGCGAGGATGTCTTCATCCTGCAGTCGACTTCCTTTCCGACCAACGATCACCTGATGGAACTGCTCATCATGATCGACGCCTTCATGCGCTCGTCGGCCAAGCGCATCACGGCGGTGATCCCCTATTTCGGCTATGCCAGGCAGGACCGCCGCGCCTCCGGCCGCACGCCGATCTCGGCCAAGCTGGTCGCCAACATGATCACCCGCGCCGGGGTCGACCGCGTGCTCACGCTCGACCTCCACGCCGGCCAGATCCAGGGCTTCTTCGATATTCCGACCGACAATCTGTTCTCGGTGCCGGTCATGGCCCGCGATGTGAAGGCGAAATACAAGCAGCTCGGCAACGTCGTCGTGGTGTCGCCCGACATTGGTGGCGTGGTGCGTGCACGCGCGCTGGCCAAGCGCTTCGACGCACAGCTCGCCATCGTCGACAAACGCCGCGAGCGTCCCGGCGAATCGGAGGTCATGAACATCATCGGCGCGGTCGCCGGCAAGGACTGCCTGCTGATCGACGACATCGTCGATTCCGGCGGCACGCTGTGCAACGCCGCCGATGCGCTGCTGGCCAACGGCGCCACCAGCGTCACCGCCTATATCACTCATGGCGTGCTGTCGGGCGGCGCGGTCGCCCGCATCAGCGGCTCCAAGCTGCAGGAACTGGTGATCACCGACTCCATCCAGCCGACCCAGGGCGTGCTCGACGCCCCCAATATCCGCGTCATCTCGATCGCCGATCTGATGGGCGAAGCCATCTCGCGCACGGCAACCGAGGAATCGGTGTCGAGCCTGTTCGACTAATTGTCGATCCCGGCGGGCGCGTAGCGCAGCAAAACAGATTACAACGTGCAATCAGTGCTCCTGCAATGGACCTTAGACCGAGGGTTGCCGCATCAGCTTGATGCCATCGGCATGCCTCAAGCGGCGATCGGACCGCCTATGCGCCGCGGGTTTTCGCCGGCATCTCGCGCGCCGCGCATATAGCCGCGCGGCGAGGCACCCAGCATGCGCTTGAACATGGTGATGAAGGCCGGCACGCTGTCATAGCCGAGATCGAGCGCCACCCGGGTGATCGGCTCGCCATCGGCGAGCCTTGGCAGCGCCGCGAACAGGCATGCTTGCTGGCGCCATGTCGATAGCGACAGTCCGGTCTGGCGATGAAAGGCGCGCGTGAAGGAGCGTCGGCTCATGCCGGCGGCATCCGCCCACTCGTCGATCGTCGCGCGCGGCGACGGTGCCGCCACAAAACGCCGGCACAGCGCGGCCAGCCTGGGATCGGACGGAAACGGCAGGCCAAGCGGCCGCTCCGGCAAAGTCGGGATTTCGTGCAGCAGAAGATTCATGATCAGCCCGCCGCGCCCTTCCAGCACGCCGCCTTGCGGCAGTTTTTCCGATTCCACGATCAGGCTGTGCATCAGGTCGGTGACGCCGACGACGCGCAGGCCTTCCGGCAGTCCGGGGATCGCTCCCGGCATGACATAGACCGAGCGCATCGAGACATCGCCCAGCATCTCGACGGAATGCTCGGTGCCCGCGGGAATCCACATGGCGTGATCGGGCGGCACCATCCAGCGCCCGTGCCGCGTCGTCACCAGCACGACACCGACCAGCGCATGCAGCAACTGGCTGCGGCTGTGGCGGTGCCGCGGCACATGGTAGCCGTCGGGATATTCGGTCGGTAACGCCACCGCCGGCCCGGCCACTTGCTCCAGCCATAGCCAGCGACGCTCGTGCAACTGCTCGAGGTCGGCACTACCAGCGTGAAAAATTTCCCTGCCGTGCGGCATAAGCTATGGCCCACTTGCGAAACTATTGGACCAAACCACGAAAGAAGTCGTCCCGCAAGCGGCCTATAAGCCATCCGTTCCCAAGGCGGCCGCAGGAGCGTCCGCCAGCTTGCCCGCGGGTATGCCCGCCAAAAAGACTACGGAGCTGCCTTGACCGATACGACAGCCGTCGCCCCTCCCGCGACCGCCAGCCATGCTTCAGCCCAGGCGACGGCCTTCACCGTCATCCTGGCGGTGAGTTTTTGCCATTGCATCAACGACATCATGCAGTCGCTGCTATCGGCCATCTATCCCCTGTTGAAGGAGAATTACGGCCTCGATTTCTGGCAGATCGGCCTTCTCACCTTCACCTTCCAGGTGACCGCGTCGCTGCTGCAGCCGGTGATCGGCATGATCACAGACAAGCGGCCAATGCCCTATTCCCTGCCCTACGGCATGGCCTCTTCGCTGATCGGCCTGATCGTGCTTGCCTATGCCGGCCACTACACGCTGCTCCTGATCGGCGCTTCGCTGATCGGCATCGGCTCGGCGATCTTCCATCCGGAATCCTCGCGCATCGCCCGCTTCGCCTCAGGCGGCCGCTTCGGCCTGGCGCAGTCGCTGTTCCAGGTCGGCGGCAATTTCGGCCAGTCCATGGGACCGCTGCTGGCGGCATTCATCGTCGTGCCTTTCGGCCAGACCAGCATTTCATGGTTCGCCGTCGGCTCGCTGATCGGCATCGTCGTGTTGTGGCAGGTCGGCGGCTGGTACAGCCGCTTGCGCGCCACGCAGGCGAACCGCAAGACGTCCAGTTTCGTCTCGCCCTTCCCGCGCCGCAAGGTGATGGGGGCCCTGGCCGTGCTGACGCTGCTGGTGCTGACCAAGAACGCCTACATCGCCAGCCTATCCAGCTACTACACCTTCTACGCCATCCATAAGTTCGGCGTTTCGGTGCAGATGTCGCAGGTCATGCTGTTCCTGTTCCTCGGCGCCTCGGCGCTGGGCATCCTGCTCGGCGGTCCCTTCGGCGACCGCTACGGACAGAAGGCGATGATCTGGTTCTCCATCGTCGGCGTGCTGCCCTTCACGCTGGCGCTGCCCTACGCCAACATGGAATGGACGATGGTGCTGACGGTGCTGATCGGCCTGATCCTGTCGTCGGCCTTCTCCAACATCGTCGTCTTCGCGCAGGAACTGGTGCCGGGCCGCGTCGGCATGATCGCCGGCATCTTCTTCGGCTTCGCCTTCGGCGTCGGCGGCATAGCGGCAGCCGTGCTCGGCATCGTGGCCGACATGAAGGGCATCGACTTCGTCTTCCAGATCTGCTCGTATTTGCCGTTCCTGGGCCTGTTGACGGTGTTCCTGCCCAATATGAAGGAAGCACGGAAGGCCTAGCCTGGGAAAGCGCCTCGACACGTGCGAGCGCGTCGAGGCCTCAGTGCAGGCCGAATTCGCGCAGCAACTCTTCACGGTGGCGCACGAAGCGGCTTTCGCTGCGATCACGGGGGCGCGGCAGGTCGACGGTGATCAGACGCGCCGCGCCGCCTTTCTCCTTGGGCAGGATCAGCACTCTGTCGGCGAGATAGATCGCCTCCTCCAGGTCGTGGGTGACCATGACCATGGTGACGTTTTCCTCGCTCCAGATGCGCGCCAGTTCCTCCTGCATGGAGATCTTGGTCATGGCGTCGAGGGCGCCGAGCGGCTCATCGAGCAGCAGGATCTCGGGCTGCACCGTCAGCGCCCGGGCGATGCCGACGCGTTGCGCCATGCCGCCCGAAAGCTGCCGCGGGTAAGCATCGCTGAACTCGGCAAGACCGACCAGCGCTATGTAGAAGCGCGCCCTCTGCTCGGCCTGCGCCTTGGGCACGCCGCGAACTTCGAGGCCGAAGGCGACATTGCCAAGCACGCTCAGCCAGGGCAGCAAGCGCGGTTCCTGAAAGATCACCGCCCGCTCCGCGCCGACGCCTTTTATTTGCTTGCCGTCGATCGCAACGGCGCCTTCGTCGGCGGTTTCCAACCCGGCAAGGATGCGCAGCAATGTCGTCTTGCCCGATCCGCTGGCGCCGACAATGACCAGGCACTCGCCGGAGCGGATGTCGAGATTGAGCGAACGCAGCACGGCGAGCGAGCGCCCGCCGAGCGCAAAGGACTTCGACAGGTCGCGGATCGTGACCTCGCCGCGTGCGGTGGCCATGCTGGGTGCCTCCTTGCTCAATTGGTCTTGCTTTCGCCTGGTCGGTAGAGGATGTCGGCAGCCTTGAGCTTGCCTTTCGGCAGGCGGCCGTCGCGCTCGAGCACAGCCACCCAGAAGTCGATGTCGCGGTCGGTCGCCACCGCCTTCTCACGCAGGCCGAAACCCGTCCAGTAGCGCGCCAGTTCGCCGTTCTCGCCGCGTTTGTCGAGGATTTCGGCCAGCACCTTGCGCGCCTCGTCGGGATTCTGTCGCGACCAGTCGGCCGCACGCGCGGACTGTTCGACGAAGTTCTTGGCGGCGTCGCGATTGGCGACGATGAAATCCCGCCGCAGCACGACGAAGCCGCCAGCGATCTCGCCCAGCACGTCGGCGTCGTTGAACACGCCGCGCACACCGCCATTGGCCACCAGGGCACCGGCGAAAGTCGCCTGCCAGTAGCCGAGCCCGGCGACATCGACCTGATGCGAGCGCAACGTCTGCTCGAGTTGCGGCCCGGGCACCACGACGAGCTTGGCGGCGTCCGGCGGCAGGCCGACGCTGTGCAGCGCTTCACGCACCGCGTAGTCGAGATGGGCGCCGAGCGTGTTGACCGAGATCGTCTTGCCGGCGACGTCCGCGATCGACCTGATCGGGCTGTCCTCCAGCACATAGAAAACACTTTTGACCTGGCTGTTGATGCCGTTGCTCGGATAGGCGGCGACGAAGTCGTTGCCGCCGGCGATCGAGTTGATCACGGCCGGCGTGGCGGCCGAACCCAGGTCGACGCTGCCGGAGGCGAGCGCAAACAGCGATTCCGGGCCGCCGCCGGCATAGCCGACATTCTCGAGCTCGATGCCGAGGCCCTTGAAGTAGCCGAGTTGGTCGGCAAGCTCATGCGGCGAGATGCTGCCGCGGCTGGCGAGATAGCGTATCTTGACGGAAGCGGCCTGCGAGCGCGCGATCGATGGTAGCCCGACGGCGATGATGCCGGCGGCAAGAGGGGCGCGCAGAAGCAGCGAGCGGCGTGTGATGGTCATGATCCGGCCTTTCACTTTTCAAAAATGACGATGATGGGGGCGGCTGTTCAGCCGGCGGAACTGCTCCAGCGGCAAAGCCGCCGCTGCAGGCTGACCAGCACCTGGTTCGCGATCAGGCCGAGCGCGGCCAGGATGACGATCGACGCGAACATCAGCGGGATCTGGAAATTGTACTGCGCGTTCATCACCTGGAAGCCGATGCCTTTGTTGGCGCCGATCATTTCCGAGGCAATCAGCAGCAGCAGCGCGGTGGTCGCGCCGAGCCTCAACCCGACGAAGATCGAAGGCACGGCGCCCGGCAGCACGACGCGCCGGAATATGGTCAGCCGCCGGGCGCCGTAGACGCGCGCCATTTCGAGCAGCTTCGGATCGACCTCCTTGACGCCGCTGATCGTGTTGAGCAGCAGCGGAAACAGCGTTGCCCAGAAGATGACGAACACTTTGGAGGCTTCGCCTAGCCCCAGAAGCAGGATGAAGACGGGATAGAGCGCCAGGGCCGAGGTCTGCCGGAACAGTTGCAGGATCGGATCGAGCGCCGTCTCGACGCTGCGGGTCTGACCCATGACGAGGCCGAGCGGGATGGCGACCGTAGCCGCCGCGGCGAAGGCGAGGCCGGCGCGCTGCAGGCTGATGGCGATGTCGCCGAGCAGGCTGCCCCCGGCGAGGCCCTTCCAGAGCGCTACGACGATCATGTCGATCGGCGGCAATACCGCGGCATTGACCCAGCCGCCACTCGCCGCCGCCTGCCAGAGCGCCAGGAACCCCAAAAGCACGCCATAGCGCGACAGCAGACGCGTGAGGGTTCGGCCAGCCAGGCTCAGAATATCGGCGCCGAGCCCGTTGCCGTTTTCATGCGCGCCGATGCCGGTCGGCCGTTCAATGTGCTGCAAAGTCATCGTCATGCCTTTCGCTTCAACGCATCATTCGGCGGCGAGCACGGTCGAACGGGCAACCGTCCAGGGGTTCTGCGGCCGCTTGAGGCCAAGATTCTCGCGCAGCGTCCTGCCCTCGTAAGCGGTACGAAACAGGCCGCGCCGCTGTAATTCGGGGACCACCAGGTCGACGAAATCGTCTAGCGCGCCGGGCAGCCATGGCGGCAGGATGTTGAACCCGTCGGCGGCTTCGTTGCTGAACCATTCCTCCAGCTGGTCGGCGACCTGAATGGCGCTGCCGATCACGGTGTAGTGGCCTCGTGCGGTCGCGACCCATTGATAGAGCTGGCGGATGGAGAAGTTGTGCTCGTCGGCGATCTGGCGGATCAGCGCCTGGCGGCTCTTCATGCCTTCGGTTTCGCGGCTCGGCGGCAGCGGTCCGTCGAGCGGATAGCCCCTGAGATCGAGCGTCTGCCCGGCAAGTCCGTTAAGCAGCGCGACGCCGTCCTCGGGCAGGATCAGGTCGTTCAATTGCTGATACTTGGCTCGCGCCTCTTCTTCGGTGCGGCCGACAAAGGGCGCCACGCCCGGCATGATCAGCACCTGTTCGGGATCGCGCCCGGCCGCCGCCACGCGGGCCTTGATGTCGCGATAGAATTCCTGCGCGGAGGCAAGGTTCTGATGCGCGGTGAAGATGACCTCGGCCGAGGCGGCCGCGAGCTTGCGCCCATCCTCGGACTGGCCCGCCTGCACGACCACGGGGTGGCCCTGCACCGGGCGGGGCACGTTGAGCGGCCCTTTGACACTGAAATGCTCACCCTTGTGGTCGATGTCGTGAAGCTTGTCCTTGTCGTAGAAGCGGCCCGTTTTCTTGTCGCGGATAAAGGCGTCGTCCTCCCAGCTGTCCCACAGCGCCTTGACCGTCTCGACATGCTCATGCGCTCGTGCGTAGCGCTCGGCATGGTTGGGCTGGATGTCGCGGTTGAAGTTGCGCGCCGTGTCGTCGCCCGCCGAGGTGACGACGTTCCAGCCGGCCCGGCCATTCGACAAGAGGTCGAGCGAGGCGAATTTACGGGCAAGCGTGTAGGGCTCCTCATAGGTGGTCGAGGCCGTGGCGATGAATCCGAGATGCGTCGTCAGCGGCGCCAGCGCCGCAAACAACGTCACTGGTTCGAAACCCGCGATCTTGGCGTTGCCGCCTTCGCGGGCGCCAAGCCCGACCGTCAGGTTGTCGGCGAGGAAATAGGCATCGAACAGGCCCCGTTCGGCGGTCAGCGCGAGCTGCTTGTGAAACTCGAAATTGGTCGCGCCGTCGGCCGGAGCGTCGGGATGGCGCCACGCGGCGACATGCTGGCCGCCACCGGGTAGAAAGGCGCCGAGCTTGATCTGTCTTGATTTGATGGTCATGGCTGGGTCCCTCTGTTCGAAAACCATTTGGAGTTCAGGCGGCGAGGCCGACGCTGCGTGCCGTCCCGACGACGCGGGAAACCTCGGCAACCGCCTGCCGGGCGCGGGCATGGATGGCCTCCGACACCAGGACGCCGTCGGCGAAATCCTTGTCCGATGCGTAGATCGCGGTCGGCACGGTCAGCGCCTCGAAAAAACCGAACAGCGGCCGCAGCTGATGTTCGACGATCAGCGAGTGGCGTTCGCCGCCGCCCGTCGCGGCAAGGATGACCGGTTTTCCGCGCAGCGACGACGGATCGAGCAGATCGAACAAATGCTTGAAGAGCCCGGTATAGCTGCCTTTGAAGGTCGGCGACCCCGCGACCAGCACGTCGGCGCCGACCAGTTGTTCGATGATGGCGCGGGCCGCCGGATCGAGATCGCCGAGGCGCCGAGCCGCGGGCAGCGACGGACCGAGATTTTCAATGTCGTATATAGCCGAGGTCGCCCCGATGCGGTTCGCCGTCTCGCCGGCGATATGGCTGATAAAGGCCTTGGTCTTCGATGGGCGGGTCAGGTTGCCGGATATTCCCACCACCAGCTTGTTCGTCATCGGGCTCTCCTCGCGGTCCTTATTCATTAAGACTACCGATTTTGTAGAATTAAATGAGCGAGAAGATTTCAAAACTGGCGGAATAGAGAGATTGAGTTTGCGCCGCGGCGCCCTTCAGTGGTTCGGCAGATGCGCGGTTTCGGCCAAGGGCGTCGCCATTCTCGGACGCCAGGCCGACGAGCGACAGATACAGGTCGACCCGACCGCCGCCGCAAGCTGCCCGTCCACTGCAACGCCCGAATGAGACCCCGACCGAACGCTCGGGCATGACGCTGGCCGAACTCGATGCCTGAACCGAGAGATCCAGGCGCTGTGCGCGGCGTTGACGAGCGATCGTTGGCCACACCCGCGCCTGGCAGCCGTTCCGACGGTGAATTGTGCGGGGCGAGGATCAAATCGACGACCCGCCGTGCGGGTCGGCGGGACCTGAGCCAAGACTGATCAGGCGGATTTCAGCACGGTGAATGGGCGCTTGACGGTCCGTTTAACCTGGAAACTCCCGGCCGGAGCGGGACGGCCGACATGAAAACCCTGGACCTTGTCGATGCCGAATTCGCGCATGAGAGCCATCTGCTCGTCCGTTTCCACCCCTTCGACCAGGATTTTGTGGCCGCGGTTTCGGACCAGGGCGACAATGTCCTGGAGCATTGCCTTGCCGTTCGGGGTGGCGCAGTCGTGAAGGAAGGAGCGGTCGATCTTCACCGTATCGAAATCGATCAGGCGAAGCCACGAGAGGCCAGCGAAGCCGGTGCCGAAATCATCAAGCCAGATCTTGATCCCCAGCAGCTTCAGGTCGCTGATGCAGCGAAGAATGTCCGAGTGCATCTCCATCTCCAGCCCCTCGGTGATCTCGAAGGCCAGCCTGTTGCCGGTTACGCCGGTCTCGCCCAGGATGGTCGCGACCGACGCCGCGAAGCCGGGGGTCTTGAGCTGAATCGGAGAGACGTTGACGCTGACGACGCGCACATGATCGTGCGCCAGGAGCTCGGCGCAAACAGTCCTGATGGCCCAGCGCCCGAGTTCCAGGATGGCGCCGGTTCGCTCCGCTACGGGAATGAACAGGCTCGGCGGAACCGATGTGCCGTCCAGCATTTTGAGGCGCATCAGGGCCTCCACCGCTTCAACCCGGTCCGTCGCGACATCCTGGATAGGTTGATAAACGAGTGAAACGAGATCCTGGCCGATCGCGATCTTCAGCAAAGCCGCAATGTTCTCGCTCTCGTCGCTGCTCTGGGGATCGGTTGGGTCGAACAGCCGGGCACAGTTTCGACCGCCTGCCTTTGCCAGATAGAGTGCGCGATCGGCCTCGTGGATGATCTTCTCCAGCTTGGCACCGGTCTGCGTCCTGGTGAATGCAGCGCCAACGCTTACCGTCACAACCGAGATACCGTCGCGCCGCAATTCGTGGGTAAGCGCCAGGTTCTCGACGGTGCGGCAAATGGCTTCCGCGATATCTATGATCTGATCCTTGTTCTCCATGCGGGCCAGGACGATGAATTCTTCACCGCCGTAGCGGCCGATCGAGCCATTGTATTCCCTGATCATATCCCGGAGGGCATTGGCGACATGGATAAGGCAACGGTCGCCTTCCTGGTGGCCGTAGCAGTCATTGAACTTCTTGAAGAAGTCCACGTCGATGAGCATCGCCACGAAACTGGTACCGACCCTTTGCCACTCCCCCCAGTAGTCCCTGAGCTTTTCATCGATCGCCCGTCGATTCTCCAGACCCGTAAGCGGATCGGTCCGCGACAGCCGCAGCAGGGCCTTGCCGCGTTCGGTGGCTTCCTTGTGCTGGATTTTGGCTTCCAGCGCGTTCAGGAAGACGTTGTAGCGCTCCTCGTTCAGCTTCCAGTTCACATAGGACGTGAATGTGAAACACGAAACGTAGAAGGCGCCAAATACCATCTTGTATGTTACCGTGGCGGGCACAAAATAATTCACGGCATACAAGACACACATGATGATGGTTGATGTCACGATCGATAGATTGAAACTGAATGTGAAGAATAGATTTGCACTCATCATGAAGATGGTGCCGAATACCATATAGTAGGCGACGCTTTCCTTGTCCGCGCTCATAAAGGCCGGGAACAACCAGCCGATATAGCCGAAAATGATGGCCCCGGCGCAAGTCACGTCGAGCCATTCCGTGGCCACTCCCCGGCGAAGTTGCGCCTCCAGGATCGACAGTGCGGTCACGCCGACGGCGAAGCGCGCCATGATCGTATAGGCCGCCACGTCCGGGATCAGCAGCAGATCCGTTGCCGAAAACAGGAGATAGATGGCCACGGCGATCCAAAGCCCAGGCCGGGCTTCCAGTCTTCGCTTCGCCTGGGCTTCCCTTCGGTAAAGGACGCGGAGCTCGTCGGGCCCCGGCTCGTAGCGGGCTTCGTACGGCTCTACATGCGCCATGTCGGCCAGTCTGGATGACACGCGTTCGCTCTCGACAAATCCTGGTTGAAGGGGATTTTGCGTTCCAAGTTCTTTTTTGGCTTCTGCCCCCACGCGGGCCAACTCCTTGGACGCGACGGCGACTGCGCACCTCGCACGACAATGCAACGGCGCGAAACAAATTTCGGTTAATTCAGGCCGGGAATCCAATGCGGCAGGTTTTAACGCGCGAACATGGTTGGCGGGAAATTAAGCATACCGTTAAAATGCGTTCGGGACGACATTGGCAAATCGAGCATTGTACGCAATAAGTTAACTGACTGTTAACTATGGAGTGCTCGAGTGCAAAGTGTCTTTGATGGCAAAAGCCTGATTACTGCCGAGATGATTGCCGGCAGTTTTCCTCGAAGAAAGCCGGAGCATCACGGCGAGGCGTTCGAAACCGCCCGCGCGGAACTCGCGCTCATTCTCCATGCGACACACCAGCAGGTCGAGGAAGAGAAAGACCCTGCCGAGATCGTTCGTCGCCTGCTGTCCTATCTTAACGCCCTGCGGGCCAAGGTTCACCCCGACGTTTGGCAGTCGTTGATCCCGGTGGCGCAGAACCATCCGATCCTTGACTACTTTCTCCAGGACCCGCTCACCCGGTGGTCATTCACCAAGCCCAGGGGCTATTCCGGCGACGCGCAGTTGCTTGACTACATCTATTGTGATCCGCACGTGGCCGAAAGCGTGGCGAGCGCCTCGGACACAGGGAAGGCACTCTACAGCCATACCAAGGACGTACCGTCCTGCGTGGCGGCGCGGGAACGGCGCGATCTCTTGACCCGGTATGTCGACGAGACGGCGGACAAGAGCGGACCGCAAGCCGAGGTCCTGGCGATCGCCGCCGGTCATTTGCGCGAGGCCAATCGTTCGACCGCCTTGGCTGAGGGCCGCCTCAAGCGTTGGGTTGCGCTCGATCAGGATCCCCAGAGCGTTGGATTGATCGCGCGAGACTTCCAGGGCACCGCGGTCGAGGCCGTCGACGGCTCGGTGCGGACTGTGCTCACCAGGGGCCACAAGCTGGGCAAGTTCGACCTCATCTACGCCTCCGGTCTTTACGACTACCTCCAGCACAACGTCGCCGTGAAACTCACGAAGACTTGCCTGCAGATGCTGAAGCCGAACGGCAGGTTCCTTTTTGCCAACTACGCCGAGGGCAATCCCGACGCCGGCTATAGGGAAACGTTCATGGACTGGGTGTTGCTGCTGCGCTCCGAGGCCGACATGTGGAACATCATCAATGCCAGCGTCGACCGCAACACCGTCGAGGCGCAGGTGTTCTTTGGCGAAAACCGCAACGTGCTGTATGGCGTCATCGAAAAGCGCGGATAGGGCAATTCCAGGAAAAATGTGCAGCGGTTTTCCCGGAGAAAGTGCGTAGCGCCTTCCCGGGCAATTGCCTAAGACAAAGAACTGGAGCGGGTCGGCGATCCTATCGACGCTGAACCGCTCCAGTGACAACCTTGGACCGGCGCCGGCGTGAAGCCTCGAGCGCTTTCGGCCGGGCGAGGCGTCCCGTCCCGGACCATTGCCTTTGGATGACTGCCTTTGGCTTGCACCTCCGGCCGCCTTCCGCTATAGAGCCGCCACCCGCGTAGACACCCTTGGAGGCAACGCGGCGGAAGGCCGCCTCACCCGGCGGCTTTCGACGTTTACGGTCCAGGCCCATTGCCAACCGCAAACGCTCCAGAACAACGCGAAAGGAAGTGCCATGAGCCACGATACTTACGAGCTCAAGGCCGAAGCGCGCGAACAGGTCGGTAAGGGGTCCGCCCGTGCAGTTCGCCGCAACGGTAAAGTGCCTGCAGTAATTTACGGTGACAAGCAGCCTCCCCTGGCGATCGCTCTCACCTACAAGGACATCTACTACAAGATCCACGGCGGCGGGTTCCTGACCACGATCGCCACGATCGATGTCGACGGCAAGAAGATCCAGGTCCTGCCGAAGGACTTCCAACTCGACCCCGTCAAGGATTTCCCTGTCCATGTCGACTTCTTGCGCATCGGCAAGGACACCGAGGTCAATGTCGACGTGCCTGTCCACTTCATCAACGAGGACAAGTCGCCCGGCATCAAGCGCGGCGGCGTGCTCAACATCGTGCGTCACGAGGTCGAGTTCCACTGCCCGGCCAATGCGATCCCGGAATTCATTACCGTCGATCTCACCGGCGCCGACATAGGCGATTCGATCCATATCTCGTCGGTCAAGCTGCCGGCCGGCGTCAAGCCCGTCATCTCCGACCGCGACTTCACCATCGCGACCGTCGCCGGTTCGTCGGCGATGAAGCCGGAGACGGAAGAGACGGTCGAGGCTGCACCTGAGGCGGCTCCCGCCGCCGAAGAGAAGTAACTTTTTCACGCCCGGAGCTGACGATGCCGCTTGTCTTTGCAGGCCTCGGCAATCCGGGCGCGAAATATGCCGCCAACCGGCACAATGTCGGCTTCATGGCGGTGGACGCGATCGCCCGCCGCCACTCCTTTTCGCCCTGGTCTAAGAAATTACAGGGATTGATCGCCGAGGGCACGCTCGGCGGTGAAAAGATCATCCTGATCAAGCCGCAGACCTTCATGAACCTGTCCGGCCAGTCGGTCGGCGAAGCGCTGCGCTTCTACAAGCTCGGCCCCGGGGCGCTGACCGTCTTCTACGACGAGATCGACCTTGCCGAAGGTAAGCTGCGCATCAAGACCGGCGGCGGCGCCGGCGGCCACAACGGCATCCGCTCGATCGACGGCCATGTCGGCAACGCGTATCGGCGTGTGCGCATCGGTGTCGGCCATCCCGGCGTCAAGGAGATGGTGCAGCATCATGTACTCGGCGATTTCGGCAAGACCGACCGCGACTGGCTGGACCCGCTGCTCGACGCGGTCGCCGACAACGCGGCGATGATCGTCAAGGGCGACGAATCCGGCTTCATGAACAAGGCCGCCCTCGCCCTTCAGGGCAAGGCCGGCGTGGAACCGGAAAAGCCGGCGCCCAAGCAGCAAAGCCACATCCGCCAGGCACGGCCGCAACAGGCGCCCGCCAAGCTGCCGGAGAGCGGCCCGATGGCCGCCATGCTGAAGAAGCTGTTCGGCAACAAGGACTGAGCTCGGGTCCATACGGCGTTACAGGGCTTGACGTTCATCACCCCTATCGCCCATAGCCCTCACCAAATCTCAAATTCCCGATAGGACCGGACAAAATGGGTTTCAAATGCGGCATCGTTGGCTTGCCCAATGTCGGCAAGTCGACGCTTTTCAACGCGCTGACGAGGACGGCCGCCGCGCAGGCCGCCAACTACCCGTTCTGCACCATCGAACCGAACACCGGCGAGGTGGCGGTGCCCGATCCGCGCCTGCAGAAGATCGCCGCGATCGGCAAGTCGAAGGAGATCATCCCGACCCGCATCTCCTTTGTCGACATCGCCGGCCTGGTGCGCGGCGCCTCGAAGGGCGAAGGCCTGGGCAACCAGTTCCTCGCCAACATCCGCGAGGTCGATGCCATCGTGCATGTGCTGCGCTGCTTCGAGGATGACGACATCACCCATGTCGAGGGCCGCATCGACCCGGTCGCCGACGCCGAGACGGTCGAGACCGAGCTGATGCTCGCCGACCTCGAGAGCCTCGAACGCCGCATCGCGCAATTCCGCAAGCGCGCGTCCGGCAAGGACAAGGAAGCCTTGACCGTGCTGCCGATGATGGAGGCAGCGCTTGAGCTTCTGCAGGCAGGCAAGCCGACCCGCATCCTGCTCAACGGCATCTCGGCGGAAGACCTGCGCATTCTGCAAGGCTTGAACCTTCTGACCTCGCATCCCGTGCTCTACGTCTGCAACGTCGCCGAGGCTGACGCGGCCACCGGCAACGAGCACACCAGGGCCGTGGAGCAGATGGCCGCCGCGCAGGGCGCACGCACCGTCGTTATTTCGGCCGCGATCGAAGCCGAGGTTGCGCAGCTCTCCGACGAGGAAGAGATGGAATTCCTGTCCTCGCTCGGCCTCGACGAGCCCGGCCTGAACAAGGTGATCCGCGCCGGCTACGAATTGTTGCAGCTCATCACCTATTTCACCGTCGGGCCGAAGGAGACGCGCGCCTGGACTGTGCACAAGGGCGCCAAGGCGCCGCAGGCCGCCGGCGTCATCCACACCGATTTCGAGCGCGGCTTCATCCGCGCCCAGACCATCGCCTACAATGATTTCGTCACGCTGGGCGGCGAAGTAGCGGCCAAGGAAGCCGGCAAGGCGCGCGACGAAGGCAAGGAGTATGTCGTCCAGGACGGCGACATCATGCTGTTCAAGTTTAATACGTGATCCTTCGGTCATCTCCGCAGGGACCACAGACCGGAGCGTGAACAGACCAGGCCGGGTCGCATTCCCGACAGGGTAAGGCCGTGCACGGGCTGCCCTCGCTAGGCCTTTCCGCTATTGGCTCAGTGAACGCGGAAGGGGACCATATGAAAAGGACCATCCCGACCCTGATCGGTTTCTCGGCCATTCTGACCTGGTCGTTCCTCGCGCTGCTTTCGACCGCCGCGGGGCCGATCCCGCCCTTTCAATTGGCGGCAATGACGTTTCTGCTGGGAGGCTCAGTCGGGGCGGCCAGCTGGATTGTCCGCCCGTCGGCGCTCAAGTCGCTGCGGCAGCCATGGCAGGTCTGGGCAATCGGCACGGCAGGGCTGTGCATCTATCACTGCGCGTACTTTTTCGCCATCCAGTCCGCCCCGCCGGTCGAGGTGAGCCTGATTGCTTATCTCTGGCCATTGCTGATCGTCGTCTTCGCCGCTTTCCTGCCGGGAGAGCGGCTGAGGTCTCACCACATAGCCGGTGTGATGCTCGGCCTGGCGGGTGCCATCGTCGTCATCACCAAAGGCGGCAGCGTGGGCCTTGCTGACGGCGTGAAGCCGGGCCACGTCATTGCCCTGTTCTGCGCCTTCGTCTGGTCCGGTTATTCCGTCCTGTCGCGCCGTTTCGGCCAGGTGCCGACCGATGTGGTGGCGGTGTACTGCCTGATCACCGCGGCCGTGGCCTTCACTCTCCATCTCGCGCTCGAGATCACTGTCTGGCCGCAGACAATGACGCAATGGAGCGCTATCGTCATTCTAGGCGTGATACCGCTCGGCGCCGGCTTCTACGCATGGGACTATGGCTGCAAGCATGGAGACATCATGATCCTGGGCGCGCTTTCCTATGCCGCGCCGCTGTTCTCGGTGATCGTGCTGCTGCTGGCCGGATTCGGTATCTTTCACTGGTCTGTTGCGCTCGCTTGCGTCCTGATCACGGTCGGCGCGGTGATCGCTGCCAAGGACATGTTGCTGAAGGTGCAAAAACAATCTCTTACCGAGGAACCATCGCGCGCATAGGGCCAGATCTGCGACTGCGACGTGGCTACTGCCCGGCCCCCGTCCTTCCGCTCACCCACACCGTGGCGATGTTGGCGCGTGCCGCGTTGAGCACGATCTTCTGGAAGACATCGTCGAGCGTGTCGTCCGCCGGGATGATGTGGATGTTCGAGGCCTTCGCCGTCGTGTCGATCAGCAGCGCGTCGAATTCATGGCCGACGCGAAAGCTGCCCGTCGGCAGGTCGAGCGCTTCGGCACCGCCGGCGGTGGCCAGCCAGAACGCCTCCTGATGCGTGATCGGCGCGCCGGGCGCGCCGCGCTGCGCTGCGTCCATGCCGGCATGGACGCCGCTCTGCAGCGTCCTCGAGGCTGACAGCGCATGCCGGCAGCCGTCGAAGAGCGACGGGCTGTAGCCGCCGGAAATGTCCGTCCCGAGCCCGACATGCATGTGCCGGTCAAGTGCGTCGCGCAGCGGAAACACCGCATTGGCGAAATAGAAGTTGGACAGCGGGCAATGCGCGACCCCAGCCCCCTTCCCCTTGATGAGGTCCATATCCCGCCCGTCGATGAAGTTCGAATGCGCCAGGATGGTGTGGCGCGTCAGCAGGCCAAAACCGTCGAGGCTCGCCGCGTCGGTGCAGCCAAAGCGCGTCTCGACGAATTGCCTTGCCCAATCGCTCTCCGAGCAATGTGTCTGCACGTGGCAGCTAAATTCCGTTGCGAGTTCGCCCAGGCCTTGCAGCGCCGCATCCGTGCAGCTTGGGATGAAGCGCGGCGTGATCACCGGCCGGACCAGCGGTCTTTCGCCGGTATCCAACGATCTGACCGCCTCGATGAAGCGTCTGGTGTCGGAAATGGCGCTTGCCGCGTCGGCATCGCGATAGAAAGACGGGCACTGCTCGGGATCGTCCATCGCCACCTTGCCGACCAAAGCGCGCTGGCCCTTTTCGAGGCATATCTCGGCAAGCGCCAAGCTGGCCTCGACATGGACGGTGGCAAAATAGAGCGCCGTGGTGGTGCCGTTGGCGAGAAGATTGTCGACCAGGTCGGCATAGACCTCGCGGGCGTAGCCGGTGTCGGCATAGCGCGCCTCGAGCGGAAACGTATATTTTTGCAGCCAGACCTCGAGCGGCACGTCCAGTGCCTTGCCCATTTGGGGCCATTGCGGCGCGTGGATGTGCAGGTCGATCAGGCCGGGCAGCAGGAACTGGCCTTCGCCGAGCTCCACTAGGCTGCCCGCCTGGCGGGCATCGGTCTTCCTCGCCGCGTATTCGGGATGGCCGGGTGCGAGAATCTCCGCGATCCGTCCCTGTGCATCGATGCTGATCAGATGGTCCTTCAGCACCTCCAGCCGGCCGCGCTCCGGCGTGTGGAAGGCGGTGCCAAGCAGCGTGAAGGCCTCTCTTGTCATGGATCGCTCCGGTTGCGCTGGCGCGTGTGGCCGTTATTGCATGGCGCGCAAGAAAACAGTTGGCAAACCTTTGCGCCGCTGTCCTTTGGCGCCGACTGATCCCATGATCGGCCGGGAAATTCCAGAGGGGACATCATGGAACGCACTGCACCGGAAATCACTTTGATTGCTCAGCCGGACGATCCGCTGCCACTGGGCAAGGCCGCCCTGCTCGGCCTCCAGCACGTGCTGGCGATGGATGTTTACATCGTGCCGTTCATCATCGCATCGGTCCTGGCCTTCAGCGCGGGCGATGCCGGCGCCTTCATCCAGTCGGCCTTCGTCGCGGCGGGCATCGCCACCCTGATCCAGTCGCAGCTTCTGATGCGCCTGCCGGTGGTGCAGGGGCCGTCTTTTGTGCCGATCGGCGCGGTGCTGGCTATCGCCTTCGGCGCCGGCGGCGGCATTGCCGGTCTTTCCGCGGTGATCGGAGCGCTCATTCCCGGCGCCATACTGGTCATGCTGCTCGGTTCGCCCACGGGAATCTTCCATCGCTTGGTGGACCGCTTTGTTCCGCCCATCGTCGGCGGCGCCATCATCATCGTCGTCGGCATCGCGCTGATGCCGGTCGCACTCCGCGAAAGCGTGTTCGCGGTCCACGGCACGGCCACCGTCGGCGGCAATATCATCCTTGCCTTTGTTGCGGCGGCGGTGCTCGTCGGCTGCATGCTGACCGGCATGGCACTCGGCGCAAAGGGCGCCTGGCTGCGCCTGCTCTCCGTAATCATCGCACTTGTGGCCGGCTGCGTGGCCGCCGCCTCCATGAGCCAACTCAACATGGGAGCGGTCTCCGAGGCGACCTGGTTTTCGATGCCGCGCATCTCCTTCCTCAATCTTGACGTGACGTTCTCGCTCTCGGCGACGCTCACGATGCTCATCGTCTATATCGTGGTCCTCGCCGAAACCACCGGCACCTGGTTCGCGGTCGGCGCCGTCATCGACAAGCCCCTGTCGAACGAACAGCTCGACAGGGGCGCCACCGGCGAAGGCCTCGGCTGCCTGGTCAGCGCACTGCTTTGCAGCACGCCGGTCACCGGCTATTCGTCGAATGCCGGCATCATCGCCATCACCGGTATCGCCAGCCGCGCCGCCTTCGCCGCGGCAGGCATCTTCCTGATCCTGTTCGGACTGATCGGCAAACTGTCGGCGGTGATCGCCTCGATCCCGGGCCCGGTCATCGGCGGCGTGTTCGGCGTGCTCTGCGTCGTCATCGCCATGAACGGGTTCCGCGTCGTGCGCGGCACGCCGCTGACGGAAAGGAACATGCTGGTCGTCGGCCTGCCGATCCTGATGGCCCTGTTTGCTACGCTTGCGCCGCCGGATTTCGTCAAGACGCTTCCCGATATCGTGCAGTACATTCTGGGCTCGTCCATCGCCTTTGGCGCCGTCTGGGCCATCGTGCTGCACCAGATCCTGCCGAGCGCCCGATAGGGGCATTCGCAGGCCGGCCCCCGCGGGTCCGGCCTGCTCTCCTCGATAAGCCCGAAGCGCGGTCGATGACCCGACCCGTCGAAGCTTTCATGCTGCCGGCTGCTCGACGAATTTTTCTGAGCGCCCCTGGTGTCGGCCCCAAGTCCGGCTTGTCTTGATTTTGTCATGCCGCAAGTCTAAGCGGCGGGCACAGGCTCGGCGCACGAAGGCTAGTGCGATCCGATACGACGCAGCAATCCGAACGCGCTTTCCGGCAAGGAGATCTGGCGATGATCAAGGCTTTCGTCGTGGACAATGATCGCCTGCGTCTCACGGACGATCTCCTGGCCAATGGCGACAAGGTCGTCTGGGCCGATCTCTTCAATCCGACCAAGGACGAAGAGGCTACAATCGAGAATTGGCTCGGCATCGCCATTCCGACCCGCGAGGAGATGGAGGAGATCGAGATTTCCAGCCGCCTCTATATCGAGGACGGCGCCTACTTCATGACCGCCACCTTGCCCGCCCAGACCGACGTCGACGATCCCCTGATCTCGCCGGTCACCTTCGCGCTCGCCGGCAATAGGCTGGTCACCGTGCGCTATCACGAACCGAAAGCGTTCAAGACCTTCCCTTTGCGCGCCGAGAAGGTGGCGACTGGCTGCACCAGCGGCGACACCATCCTGATCGGCCTGCTGGAAGCGATCGTCGACCGGCTCGCCGACATCCTCGAGCGCGCCGGCCGCGACGTCGAAGCGATCTCGCGCGACATTTTCGAGGCGCGATCGACCAAGGTGTCGAAGCGCAACCGTGATTTCCAGGAACTCTTGAAGGGCATCGGCCGCAAGGAGGACATCGCTTCCTCCGTGCGCGACAGCCTGATCTCCTTGCAGCGGCTGGCCGGCTTCCTCGCCCATGTCGCGACCCAGGCCAAGATGAGCAAGGACGTCCGCGCCCGTATCAAGACCTTGTCGCGCGACGTGCTTTCTCTTGCCGACCACGCCACCTTCCTGTCGCAGAAGATCTCCTTCCTGCTTGACGCCACGCTCGGCATGATCTCGATCGAGCAGAACGCCATCATCAAGATCTTCTCGGTCGCCGCCGTCATCTTCCTGCCGCCAACGCTGGTCGCCTCGATCTACGGCATGAATTTCGACGTCATCCCCGAGCTCAAATGGGAGTTCGGCTATCCGTTCGCGATCGCCATGATGGTCCTCTCGGCGATCCTGCCCTTCTGGTATTTCCGCCGCCGCGGCTGGCTGTGATCGCAACGGCCGGCCGGGCGCCCGCGGCTGGCTCACCAGAAAGGGCTTGACCAAACGCCGTCCGGCCTGCATCCGGGTTTGCCGATCCATGTGGATCGCGCGTTCTGCAACCGGATTCCACGCCATGACTGGAAAGACATGGGCCTATGAGGACTTCGTCGAAGGAGCCTCGTTCGACCTCGGCACCAAACAGGTGAGCGCGGCCGAGATCATCGAGTTCGCCAGCGAATTCGATGCCCAGCCGATGCATCTCGACGAGGAGGCCGGCAAGGCAAGCATCCTGGGCGGCCTCTCGGCCTCGGGCTGGCATACCTGCGCCATGTTCATGCGCATGCTATGCGATGCCTTCCTGCTGGACTCGACCTGCCAGGGCGCACCCGGCGTCGATCAGGTCAAATGGAAGAAGCCGGTGCTGGCCGGCGACACGCTCAACGGCAGCCTCGTCGTCCTGGCCAAGCGTCCTTCGAAATCGAAGCCGCAGCTCGGCTTCGTGACCATGCGCAGCGAGCTGCTCAACCAGCGCGGCGAAAGCGTCTTCGAGCTCGAGAATTCCGTCATGTTCCTCACGCGCAATGCCGCAGGGAGCCTTGCATGATGCTGGACGAATTCTTCCGCGTCGGCACCACCGTCACGCTGGGCTCGCATACGTTCGAAGCCGAGGCGATCAAGGCCTTCGCCCGCAAATACGACCCCCAGGTCTTCCACGTCGATGAGGATGCCGCGAAGAAGAGCGTGCTGGGCGGGCTGTGTGCGTCCGGCTGGCATACCGCCGCCACCTGGATGAAGCTCAACCTCGAAACCCGCATGGACGCCGAGTGGACCGGCCCTGGCCCGACGCCCGAATTCGGCCCCTCGCCTGGCTTCAAGAACCTGAAATGGCTGAAGCCGGTCTATGCCGGGCAGACCGTGACCTTCACCCGCACCGCCCTTTCCCACCGCCCGATCGCCTCACGTCCGGGCTGGCGGGTGCTGACCTTGCGCTCGGAAGCCTTCGATTCGACCGGCGACAAGGTACTGGAGTTCGAGAGCGCCGTGCTGGTCAAGGTGGAGTAGGCGCCTCTTCCTTCTCCCCAGGAAGAACTGTTCTCTCAATGCCCCTCGAACCCGATCAGCGTCCGCACCGGCACGCCGAGCGCTTCCAGCTTGGCGCGGCCGCCGAGATCCGGCAGGTCGATGACGAAGCAGGCGGCAAGGATATCGGCGCCGATCTGGCGCAGGAGATTCACCGCCGCCTCCGCCGTGCCGCCGGTGGCGATCAGGTCGTCGACCAGAATTACTTTCTCGCCCGGCGACACGCCGTCCTTGTGCATCTCCATCTCGTCCAGCCCGTATTCCAGGCTGTAGGCGACGCGCACCGTCTCGTAAGGCAGCTTGCCCTTCTTGCGGATCGGCACGAAGCCGGCCGAGAGCTGATGGGCGACGGCGCCGCCGAGGATGAAGCCGCGCGCTTCGATGCCGGCGATCTTGTCGATCTTCTCGCCGGCATAGGGATGCACCAGCTCATCGATGGCGCGGCGGAAAGCGCGCGCATTGCCGAGCAGCGTGGTGATGTCGCGGAACAATATGCCGGGCTTGGGATAGTCCGGGATAGTGCGGATCGCCGCCAGCAGCGTGTCTTCGAGCGAAGGTTTCATGAGGCGGCTCCGGGTGGTCCAGTTTCGGCGGAAAGGCGTGAAATGGCGCAGCGCCAAATCCTATCCCGGCGCGACCGACAACGGCTAGCGCGATGTGGCGGCCGAGACAAGCGCATCCGGCAAAAGGAGCGCATACATCCAAAGGCTTGCCTCTGCCTGCGCTGCGATCTTTCGCATCGAAGCAATGGCCATCACCGAAAACGCAAATTCCGGCGGGTCAACTGTTCGATCGAGCTGCACCCCATCAGCTTCATGCCGCGTTCGATCTCGATGCGCATCTGCTCGAGTGCGCGTTCGACGCCCGGCTGGCCCGCCGCCGCCAGCGGAAACAGATAGTAGCGTCCGACGCCGACGGCCTTGGCGCCGAGCGACAGCGCCTTGAGCACATGCGTGCCGCGCTGCACGCCGCCATCCATGATGACGTCGATCTGGTCGCCGACCGCATCGACGATCTCGGCGAGCTGGTCGAAAGCCGCGCGCGAACCGTCCAGTTGCCGGCCGCCATGGTTCGACAGCACGATGCCCTTGCAGCCGATCTCGACGGCGCGTCTGGCATCCTCCACCGACATGACGCCCTTGAGGCAGAACCGTCCCGGCCAAAGCCTCACCATCTCGGCGACGTCGTCCCACGTCATCGACGGATCGAGCATTTCGGTGAAGTAGCGGCTGATCGACATCGTGCCGCCGCCCATGTCGACATGCTCGTCCAGTTGCGGCAGCTTGAACGCCTCATGCGTGAAATAGTTGATCGCCCAGGCAGGCTTCATCGCGAACTGCGCCATTCCCGCCATGTTGAGCTTGAAGGGAATCGCAAAACCGGTGCGCTTGTCACGCTCGCGGTTCCCCCCGGTGATGCTGTCGACGGTCAGCATCATCACTTCGACGCCGATCTCCCGTGCCCGCTGCATCATCGCCCGGTTGAGGCCGCGATCGCGATGGAAGTAGAACTGATAGACCTGCGGGCCGCTGCTGATTTTTCGCACTTCCTCAAGGCTGACCGTGCCGAGCGAGGAAACGCCGAACATGGTGCCGTATTTTGCAGCGGCCCTGGCGACCGCCCGTTCGCCCTGATGGTGGAACAGCCGCTGGAGAGCGGTCGGCGAACAGTAGAACGGCATCGCCAGCTTCTGGCCCATGACGGTCACCGACATGTCGATCTCGTTCACCCCGCGCAGCACGTTGGGAACGAGATCGCAGGTTTCGAAGCTCTCGGTGTTGCGGCGATAGGTGATCTCGTCGTCCGCCGCGCCGTCGATGTAGTTGAAGATCGGCCCCGGCAGCCGCCGCTGCGCCATGCGGCGGAAATCGGAGAAGTTGTGGCAGTCGCTGAGCCGCATCATGGAACCCCAAACGCCCTATAGGCGGCAAAGCTTTCGCCGCCGTCGGGGCGTCGAATAGCAATCGCCTGCCGCGCTGCCAACCGGCTTGTTCGACAACAAAGCGATCACCTCACGCGCCAGCCTCTTCGGCAAGCAAAAAGGGCGCTTCGCGGGCGCCCTTTCTTCAATCTCCGGCCGCGCGGCTTAGTGCGCGACTGCTTCCCAAACCTTGCGCTTGGTCATGTAGACCAGTGCGCCGAACAGGAGCAGGAACACCAGCACCCGGAAGCCGGTTTTCTTGCGGGCTTCCATATGCGGCTCAGCCGCCCACGCCAGGAAAGCGGCGACGTCGCGGGAGTACTGGTCGACGGTCTGCGGCGCGCCGTCGTCATAAGTCACCTGGCCGTCGGAAAGCGGCTTGGGCATCTTCAGCGACACGCCGGACATGAAGTACGGATTGTAGTGCGTGCCTTCCGGGATGACCATTCCAGCCGGAGGCGTCTGGTCGTAGCCGGTCAGCAGCGAGTGGATGTAGTCAGGGCCGCCGGCATCATACTGGGTGAAGATGTCGAAGACGAACTGCGGAAAGCCGCGCTCCACGCCCCGCGCCTTGGCCAGCAGCGACATGTCGGGCGGGGCTGCGCCGCCATTCGAGGCTGCCGCGGCTTCCTCATTGGCGAACGGCGCCGGGAAATGGTCCGACGGCTTGCCGGGACGGTCGAACATGTCGCCGGCGTCGTTGGGGCCGTCATGGATGGTGTACTCGGCCGCCAGCGTCTTGATCTGTGCGTCGGAATAGCCGAGGTCCGAAAGCGTGCGGAATGCCACCAGGTTCATCGAATGGCAGGCCGAGCAGACTTCCTTGTAGACCTTGAGGCCGCGCTGCAGCTGCGCCTTGTCGTAGGTGCCGAACGGGCCGGTGAAGCTCCAGTCCATTTCCTTCGGTTCGTTGATCGGGAAATGCGTCGGCGCCGCCGCGTTATGCGCCTCTTCGGCCGCGGTCGCCCAGGTGCCCGTGGCCCCAAGGCCGGCGGCCACAAGGCCGATCAGCGCAAACGAGGTGAGAATCTTTTTCATGCCAAATCCCCTTAGATTCTCTACCGCTCAGCCCTTGGTCTCAGGTGCGGCCGTGGCGCCCGCCGGATGCCCGCTGCCGCCCTTGTTCTTCTCGAGCACCGCCTCGGTGATCGAGTTCGGCAGCCTGCGTGGCGTCTCGATCAGGCCGAGCACCGGCATGATGATCAGGAAGAAGGCGAAGTAGAACAGCGTCGCCATCTGCGCCATGAACACGTAGCTGCCTTCCGCCGGCTGCGAGCCCAGCCAGCCAAGCAGGATGGCATCGGCCACGAACAGCCAGAAGAACAGCTTGTACCAGGGCCGGTAGACCGCCGAGCGCACCTTGGAGGTGTCGAGCCACGGCACCAGGAACAGCATGGCGATGGCGCCGAACATGCACAGCACGCCGCCGAGCTTGGAGTTGATCGGCCCGATGTTGAAGGTGATGGCGCGCAGGATCGCGTAGAACGGCAGGAAGTACCATTCCGGAACGATGTGGGCCGGCGTCTTCAGCGGGTTGGCGACCGTGTAGTTGTCGGGGTGGCCGAGATAGTTCGGCAGGTAGAAGACGAAATAGGCGAAGAAGAACAGGAACACGATCATGCCGAACGCGTCCTTGATGGTCGCGTAAGGGGTGAAGGCGACGGTGTCGGTCTTCGACTTCACCTCGATGCCGGTCGGGTTCGACTGGCCCACCACGTGCAGCGCCCAGATGTGCAGCACGACCACGCCGGCGATCATGAACGGCAGCAGGTAATGCAGCGCGAAGAAGCGATTGAGGGTCGGATTGTCGACCGCGAAACCGCCGAGCAGAAGCTGCTGGATCCAGTCGCCGACCAGTGGAATGGCGCTGAAGAAGCCGGTGATGACGGTGGCGCCCCAGAAACTCATCTGGCCCCACGGCAGCACGTAGCCCATGAAGCCGGTCGCCATCATCAGGAGGTAGATGATGCAGCCGAGGATCCACAGCAGCTCGCGCGGCGCCTTGTAGGAGCCGTAATAGAGCCCGCGGAAGATATGGATGTAAACCGCGACGAAGAAGAACGACGCGCCGTTGGCATGCATGTAGCGCAGCAGCCAGCCGGAATTCACGTCGCGCATGATCTTTTCGACTGAATCGAAAGCGAGATTGGTGTCGGACGTGTAGTGCATGGCCAGCACGATCCCGGTCAGGATCTGCGCCACCAGCATGATCGACAGGATGCCGCCGAAGGTCCAGGCATAGTTGAGGTTGCGCGGCACCGGATAGGCGACGAAGCTGTCATAGATCAGCCGCGGCAGAGGCATGCGCGCATCGAACCAGCGCTCGATACCGGTCTTGGGCGTATAGGTCGAGTGTCCCTCGCTCATCGAAATATCCCCTGCCTCAACCGATAAGGATCTTGGTATCGGAAATGAACTTGAATACCGGCACAGCCATGTTCTCGGGCGCCGGGCCTTTGCGGATGCGGCCGGCGGTATCGTATTGCGAACCGTGGCACGGGCAGAACCAGCCGCCGAAATCGCCTTCCTGGCCGAGCGGAATGCAGCCCAGATGCGTGCAGACCTGAACCATCACCATCCAGGCTTCCTTGCCGGGCGTGGTGCGGTTGGCGTCGGTCGCCGGCGCGTCGGCCGGCAGGTTGGCGTTGCGGGCGATCGGATCCTTGAGATCGGCGAGATTGACGGCCTCGCCGTCCTTCATCTCCTTTTCGGTGCGGTTGCGCACCACGACCGGCTTGCCGCGCCACTTGACGATCAGCGACATGCCCGGCGTCAGCGAGGAGACGTCGACCTCGACCGAGGCGAGCGCCAGCGTCGAGGCATCGGGGCGCATCTGGTCGATGAACGGCCACGCGACGGCGCCGGCGCCGACCACGGCGGCCATGCCGGTGGCGACGTAGAGAAAATCTCGACGGTTGGGATCCTGGGTGTCGGTTGCGCTCACGGGTGCCTGATCCTTTCGCCTCTTCCGTGCCGGTGGGCGAGCCTTGTTCCCCGCTCATTCACGCCAACCCGACAGCGCATGGCGAACAGGCTAGCGAACTCCTCCGGCATTTGGACTTCGGTTTATGCGTGAAGCCCGTTTTTGTCCAGACGGGTGAAGGCACAAGGGCAGATTGTCGCGGGGACGAAATCCGGCACCGCGCGACAAGACGGCGGATGACCGTGAAACACCGCCAAACAGCCGGGAAACAGTAGCGAATCCGGGGGCCACCTTCGCCTCGACACCTGGCTCCGGGGGGTCTATCCTGCCCCCATGTCGCATGTCATAGACCGCGAGGAATGGGCTGTTCGCCCCGACCGCTGGAAGGGCGAGTTGCAATGTGCCCCCTACGGTTCCAACTCCTGCCTGATCTTCAACTACCTGCCGGAGACCGGCGGCGGACCGCGCCTGCATTCCCATCCCTACGCCGAGATCTTCATCATCCGCCAGGGCATCGGCCTGTTCACGGTCGGCGGTGAGGAGATCGAGGCCTCCGCCGGCCAGATCGTCATCGTGCCGCCCGGCACGCCGCACAAATTCACCAATCTCGGCCCCGGCCCGCTGGAGACGACCGACATCCACGAGAACGGCACTTTCATTACCCAGTGGCTGGAGTGATCCAGGATCAGGTGATTCCTGGAAAAGCGCAATTCCTGGAAAAGTATGAAACGGTTTCCGTCCGCAAACGGGTCAAACAATCCAGCCCTGTCGGTCTTCCGATCGCCGCCTAGATCTATGGCATAGGCAGCCGGCAGGGTCAGGACATGCAAACCTCGAACATCGAAATCGAAGGGCTTAGCATAGCGATCCGCGAGGCGGGCCCGGCTGAAGCGCCTGCATTCCTGCTGCTGCACGGCTGGCCGCAAAGCTCCTATGCGTTCGAAGGGGTGATCGGCCGGCTGGCTGCCGAGTACCGTGTCGTCGCACCTGACCTGCCGTGCATCGGCGGCTCGCAAGGCATGCCTGAGGCCGGCGACAAGAGAACTCTGGCGAGGCTGATGAGAGGCGTTGCCGAGGCCTGCGGGCTGCGGCACCTCTTGGCGGCCGGTCATGATGTCGGGGGCCAGATCGTGTTCGCCCTGCTGCGCGACCATCCCGAGATCCTTTCCGGCGCGGCGATCATGGATGTCGCTGTTCCGGGTGTCGCGCCATGGGAAGAGGTCATTCGCAATCCGCGGATCTGGCACTTTGCCTTCCATGCCGTCCCGGCGCTGCCGGAAACGCTGGTGAGCGGCCACCAAAGCACCTATTTCGACTTCTTCTTCAATGTGCTTTCGAAGGATCGGACATCGATCCCGGCGCAGGCCAGGGAAATCTATGCGAGAGCCTATTCCCGGCCTGAAAGCCTCCAGGCCGGTTTCGATTGGTATCGCGCCTTCCCCGAAGATGCCAAAGCCAATGCCGCGCGGCCCGCGACGCCGACAGCGATTCCGGTGCTGTATCTCAGGGGCTCGGCCGAGTCCGGCGATGTCGGCGACTATGTCGAGGGCCTCAGGGCCGCCGGGCTTTCGAATATCGAGGGCGACATCATTGCCGACAGCGGGCACTTCATCGCCGATGAGAACCCGGAGGCGCTCGCCGCCCGCCTGGCGAGATTCCACAGAGAGATCGGTGCAGCAAGCGCCAGCCTTACATCGCGCCAAGCCTGACCAGAACGGCCTTCGGGATGTTGTATTCGCGGATGACGGCATCGTGCTTCCGAAGGCCGCACAGTTCGCGCTGGATGAAGTAGCCATGCACCGCCACCGCCGCCTCCTTGAGCAGCCGGGGACGCAACTGCTCGTCGCCATTGTTGCGCAGCCGGGCCAGCGTTTCTTCGACGCGTTGTCCGGCGCGGCCGAGTGCCGCCGCCTTCTCGGCGAGGACTTCATGGCCGAGCGCGTCGAAGGCGGCTTCGGCGGCCGAGGCGCTGGTCAGACGGGACGGCGGGCGCAGGGACATTTTCAACCTCCTTTCTCGAAGATCATCCGGTGCGTGACGAATTCTTCGCCCGCCACCGGCGCGAAGCCAAGCCGCTCATAGAAGCCGAAGGCTTCCTGCGGCGCACGGGTGTTGAGCACGGCGAAATAGTGGCGTGCCCTGTCGACAACGGTCTCGACCAGCATGCGGCCAAGGCCCGTGCGCCGATGGCGCGCGCCGACGAACAAATGCCGGACCCGGCCATGGTTCCTGCCCTCGAAATAGGGATCGATGTTCAGCCCGCACACGCCGGCGAGTTCGCCGCCGTGCCATGCCCCGAACAGTGCCTCGCCGTGTTTCAGGAACTTGTTGCGGCCGCTTGTCCAGCCGTCGCGGAGCCGCACCAGCATCCAGTAGCCTTCCCGCCGGCTCTCTTCCATCAGCGCATCGAAGGCCGGTGTCGTCGGCCGCAGCCGTTTCAGCAGATAGTCGGTCTCATGCGTCGCGCCCATGCCGCTACTCCGCCGGCCGCGTCTCTTCCAGCACGGCTTCCTCGTGATAGAGGAAGCCGCCGGACTGACGCTTCCACAGCCGCGCGTAGAGCCCGTCGAGCGCCACCAGTTCGTCATGCGTGCCTTGTTCGACAATGCGGCCGCCGTCGAGCACGACGAGGCGGTCAAGCGCGGCGATCGTCGACAGCCGGTGGGCGATGGCTATGACCGTCTTGCCTTCCATCAGCCGCGTCAGGTTTTCCTGGATCGCCGCCTCGATGTCGGAATCAAGTGCCGAGGTCGCCTCGTCCAATATCAGGATCGGCGCATCCTTGAGGAAGACACGCGCGATCGCCACGCGCTGGCGCTGGCCGCCCGACAGTTTGACGCCGCGCTCGCCGACATAGGCCTCGTAGCCCTGTCGGTCGCGATTGTCGCGCAAGGTCAGGATGAAATCATGCGCCTCGGCTTTCCTGGCCGCCGCGATCACCTGCGCGTCGGTGGCGTTGGGCATGCCGAGTTTGATATTGTCGCGCAGCGAACGGTGGAAAAGTGCTGTGTCCTGACTGACGACGCCGATATTGGCGCGCAGCGAATTTTGCGTCACCTGCGAGACATCCTGGCCGTCGATGGCGATCTTTCCGCCTTCGAGTTCGTACAGCCGCAGGATAAGGTTGGCGAGCGTGGTCTTGCCGGCGCCGGACGGCCCGACCAGCCCGACCTTCTCGCCCGGCCGCACCACGAGATCGATGCCGTTGAGCACGCCGAACCCCTTGCCGTAGTGGAACTCGACATTCTTCACCTCGATGCGCCCGCCGGCCACGACCAGTTCCCGGGCGTCGGGTGCGTCGACCAGACCGAGCGGCTGCGAGATCAGCGCCTTGGAATTCTCCAGCACGCCGAGATTGCGCAGGATGCTGTTGAGCTGCATCATCAGCCGGCCAAGCAGCATGTTGAGCCGCAGCACCAGCGATAGCGTGAAGGCGACCGCCCCGACGGTGATCGAGCCCTCGACCCAGAGATAGACGGCAAAGCAGCCGATCGCCGTGATCATGATGCCCGACAGCGTCGTCAGCGCCATGCGCACGCCGGTCAGCCGGCGCGTGAACGGGCGCAACGCGTCGAGATAGATGTCGAAGCCGCTCCTGATGTAGCGGTCGTCGCCATCGGCGGAGAACAGTTTCAGCGTCTGTACGTTGGAGTAGGAATCGACGATGCGGCCGGTGATCATCGACCCCGCCTCGGCGGTCGCCTCGGCATGTTTGCGGATTGCCGGCAGATAGAGCCTGGCCAGCCAGGCGAAGGCCGCGATCCAGATCACCACCAGCACTGCGAGCCTGATATCGAGCCCCGCGACCAGCGCCAGCGTCGTCACCGTATAGACGATCATGAACCAGACGACCTCGATGAAGCTTTCCATCAGGTCGCCGGTCGCTTGCCCGGCCTGCCAGACTTTTGTCGCGATGCGGCCGGCGAAATCGTTCTGGAAGAAGGAGTAGGACTGGCGCGACACGTGCCGGTGCGCCTGCCAACGCACCAGATTGTAGAAGCCGGGCGTGATCGTCTGCTCGTCGACCAGGGCCGACAGGCCGACGACGATGGTGCGGACGACCAGCACCACGACGATCATGAACACAAGTTCCGGCCCGGCGGCCGTCCACAGCGCATGCCAGCTGCGTTCGCCGGGAAGCTGGTCGAGGATGTCGACCAGCCGCCCGACAAAGTAGAACAGCCCGGCCTCGACCAGCGGCGCGATGCCGCCGATGACCAGCATGGCAAAGAAGGCGAACTTGGCCTGGCCGACATAGTGCCAGAGAAAGCCGGCGACGCCGGACGGCGGCCGAAGATTCGTGGGCTCCCTGAACGGATAGACCCAGTTCTCGAACCAGCGATAGACGGCTGTCATCATGCGGCGGCGGCCATCATTCAGCGGCTTGTCCCTTTGCGCCAACGTCATTGGCAACAACGTCGTTTGCGGCACCGATCGGGCCGTCATCCAGCAGGAAACCGCCCGACTGGCGCTGCCAGAGCTGCGCGTAGAGCCCGCCCTTGGCCACCAATTCCTCGTGCGAACCTTCCTCGATGACACGGCCCTGGTCCATCACCACAAGCCTGTCCATCGCCGCGATGGTCGACAGCCGGTGGGCGATGGCGATGACGGTCTTGCCTTGCATGAGCTTGTAGAGGTTCTCCTGGATGGCCGCTTCCGCCTCGGAATCCAGCGCCGACGTCGCCTCGTCAAGGATAAGTATGGGCGCGTCCTTCAACATAACGCGAGCAATGGCGATGCGTTGCCGCTGGCCGCCGGACAGTTTGACGCCGCGGTCGCCGACATAGGCGTCGAATCCCTTGCGGCCGCTATGGTCCGAAAGCCCGCCGATGAAGTCCAGCGCCTCGGCGCGCCGCGCAGCCTCGACAAGCATGTCGTCGCTGGCGTCGGGCCGGCCATAGAGGATGTTTTCGCGCACCGAACGATGCAGCAGCGAGGTGTCCTGCGTGACCATGCCGATCTGGGCGCGCAGCGAATCCTGTTTCACCGCTGCGATCTCCTGGCCGTCGATCAGGATACGGCCGGCTTCGAGGTCGTAGAATCGCAGCAAAAGGTTGACCAGCGTCGACTTGCCGGCGCCGGAGCGGCCGACAATGCCGACCTTCTCGCCCGGTTTCACCACCAGCGACAGGTTCTCGATGACGCCCTTCTGCTTGCCATAGTGGAAGCGGATGTCCTCGAAGCGTATCTCGCCTTTGGAGACCGTGATCTCCTTCGCACCGGGCCTGTCCTCGACAAGGCGCGGCAGCGAAATCGAGGCGATGCCGTCCTGCACCGTGCCGATATTCTCGAACAGGCCCGACATTTCCCACATGATCCACTGCGACATGCCCCACATCCGCAGAACCAGGCCGATGACCACGGCGACCGCGCCGATCGTCACCGCCTGGCCCAGCCACAGCCACAACGAGATGGCGGTAACCGAGAACAGGAGAAGCGCATTCAGGATGTAGAGCGAGCCGAACAGCACCGTCACCAGCCGCATCGACCGGTAGACCGTGTCGAGGAAGCCCATCATGCCCTCCTTGGCGAAGGAGGCCTCGCGGCGGGCATGGCTGAACAGCTTGACCGTCTGGATGTTGGAGTAGCTGTCGACAACGCGGCCGGTCATGACCGAGCGCGCATTGGCCTGTTCCTCGCCGACCTTGCCCAGCCGAGGAATGAAATAGCGCAGCAGAAGGATGTAGCCGACCATCCAGACGCCGAGCGGTGCGGCCAGCCGCCAGTCGGCCGAGCCGACGATGAGCAGCATGCCGAGGAAATAGACGATGACGTAGTTCAGGACGTCGATCACCTTGATCACGCATTCGCGCACGGCGAGTGCCGTCTGCATCAGCTTGGTGGCGATGCGGCCTGCGAATTCGTCCTGGTAGAAGCTCATCGACTGCTTGAGCAGATAGCGATGCACCTGCCAGCGGATACGCATGGGATAGTTGCCCATCAGCGTCTGCTGGTTGAGCAGCGAATGCAGCCATACCGTGCCAGGCAGCGCGAACAGCACGATAAAGGCCATGCTGGCGAGCTTCCAGCCCTCCGTCTGCAGGAAGGTTTCGCGGTTCTGCGCCGAAAGCCAGTCGACGATGCGGCCGAGGAAGCCGAACATCCACACTTCCGCGATGGCGATTGCCGCCACCAGCACCGCATCGACCAGGATATAGGGCCATGCGCCGCGCGTGTAATGCAGGCAGAAGGCAACCAGCGTCTTGGGCGGCTCGACCGGCTCCGCGCCCGGGAACGGATCGAGCCTTTTTTCAAACCAGCTAAACAACAACATAGGTCATGCTCATGAAATCTGTTTCCGCTCACGCGGCGCGTGAACGTACGAAGTCCTCGGACCGCATGGCGCCGAGGGCCGACGGTCCGGAATCATCCGGACCGTCGGCCCTGCTTCGCGCTATATAGGGGTTCGCGGGCTTTTCGCCGACAGGCTCTTTTGTTGATCCTGACGGTGCGGTGTCGACAAGGCGAATCTTCGCGCCCGGCCGGATCGCCCGGATGATACGGCGCACCAACGAGGGCCGGCTCGGGTCGGGAACCGCGCGCGAGAAATCGACATCGGGCAGCATGCCGCGATGCGGACGCCGGCGAACCTCGGCGTGGACCGCCGACGAATAGGTTTCGCCGATCAGCAGCGCCCAGGTCGGCAGCCGGTGGATATGCAGGCTCCTCGAGCCCGGTATTCTGTAGGGATCGAACATCGGTCCGTCCTCCGTGTGAAAATAGAGATAAAAAGGGTGCTCGACGTCCTGCCGCGGGATCGGCGGCTGATCAGTCGAGACGCGTTGGGGCGGGGCCATCGGCCCCTTCGGCAGCTTGAAAAACATCGCAGGATTCCTTCGAAGACCAGGGAATGGTTTCGGCGGAAATCGGTGCGGAAGCGTCTAAGAGATCAGGAGAACCGTCGTACCGAAACCGCCACCGGGCATGTAAGCCCACGGAGAGGGTGCTGGATGTGCATGGTCATCATGAATTACCCCTCCTTCGGTTCGGGTTGACAATGTACGCTGTATACCCGACTTCGCAGAAAATGGCCACCCGCAGGTCCAGCAATTTCCAAAACCGCGAAGCCGCTGTGGCCGATTTGCCACTTAATAGAAGGATGCGGAAATGAACGACCGTCTCCGCATCGCCCTCTACCAGCCTGACATCGCCGGCAACACCGGCACAATCCTGCGCTTCGCCGCCTGCCTCGGGATCGGCGTCGACATCATCGAACCGGCCGGCTTTCCGCTCTCCGATAAAGCGCTCAGGCGCGCCGGCATGGACTACCTCGAAATGGCTGCCCTGACCCGGCATGTCGACTGGCACGCCTTCGAGGAGTGGCGCAAGGCCCGCGCGCACCGGCTGGTGCTGCTGTCGACCAAGGCCGCGACCCCATACACCAGCTTCAACTTCGCCACTGGCGACATCCTTTTGTTCGGCCGTGAATCCGCAGGCGTGCCGGATCCGGTCCATGAGGCGGCGGACGCGCGGCTGACGATCCCGATGCAGGCCGGTGCGCGCAGCATCAATGTGGCGCTCTCCGCCGCCATGGTGGCCGGCGAAGCCACGCGACAACTGGGCCAGAATGCCATCCGCTGAAGCGGCGGCCACGGTCCCGCCGGCGCCCGCGACACGGCCCTCGCCCGTCATCCTCACCCAGGCGCACATCGCCATCTCCTGTCGTTTGCATGTCGATGGCTTCTTCGCTACAAGCTCAACTTAACTTGAGGTCAAGCGGAAAAGTGCGAGATGGCGCCAGCAGCGGAATTAACGGTTGGCCAAGTGGCCGCGCGCAGCGGTGTCGCGGTGTCGGCGCTGCATTTCTACGAAGCTCGCGGCCTGATCCGCAGCCACCGCACGTCAGGCAACCAGCGCCGCTACGGCCGCGACGTGCTAAGGCGCGTTGCCATCATCAAGATCGCGCAGGAGGTCGGCATTTCGCTGGCCGAGATAGCGACGGCGCTTCAATCCCTGCCCGAGGGCCGCACCCCGACGCGCGACGACTGGAGCCTGCTGTCGACCGCCTGGCGCGACGGGCTCGACCGCAAGATCGGTCAATTGAAGAAATTGCGCGACGGGCTGACCGACTGCATCGGCTGCGGCTGCATGTCGATCGACAAATGTCCGCTCCGCAACAAGGATGACCGGCTGGCCAGGGAAGGAACAGGGGCGAGAAGGCTGGTTCTTCCTTCTGCCCATTCACGGAGAGACGGTGCCTGAGCGTAGTGAAGGCGGATACGAGGGGCGGCGCCTGTATTGGGTTGTCCCCGTAAACAGGGCGAGGAAATCCTAATCCGCCGCCGGCAGGCGCCTTATGGTGAATTCGATCAAATCGCCCGGCCGTTCGAACCAGCTTTCGATCTCGGTCCAGTAAGCCTGCTTGGGGAAGCGCTCGAACCATTCCTTTGCCTTGAGGCGAGCGTCCGAACGCGGCAGGACGAAGGTTTCGCGCAAAAATCCGTCGCGCGGCATGCGCGCGCGTTCAGCCCGGCTTTGATCGAGCCTTTTCTTCAGGCCATCCAGCGGCGGTCTTGCCGGGGTGCGCACGAAGGTCTCCTTGCTCCGATCAGATCAGACTTGACCCTTTCCCCTAAGAGATTAGGGATCGCGCCGGCAAAAGACGAGTCATTTGTAGGGGCCGGCCGCCCCGAAACCGGAGACAGCACTTGGAACGACCTGAAATACCGGCTGGCTTGCCCGCCGACATCGAAGAAAAGAAGATGAAGGCACGGCTGTGGTTCGAGGCATTGCGCGAACGCATCTGCGGCGCCTTCGAGCAGATCGAGCAGGATCTCCAGGGCCCGCTCGCTTCGTGGTCGCCGGGCCGGTTCGAAAGGACGCCGTGGGAGCGTGATTCCGGCAAGGGTGGTGGCGGAACCATGTCGATGATGCACGGCCGAGTCTTCGAGAAGGTTGGCGTCCACACCTCGACGGTTTACGGCGAGTTCTCGCCCGAATTCAGGAAGCAGATGCCCGGCGCCGAGGAGGACCCGCGCTTCTGGGCATCCGGCATTTCGCTGATCGCGCACCCTTGGAACCCCAACGTTCCGGCCGTGCACATGAATACGCGCATGGTCGTCACCTCACGCCATTGGTTCGGCGGCGGCGCCGACCTCACCCCGGTGCTCGACCGGCGCCGCATGCAGGACGACCCCGACACAATGGCCTTCCACCGCGCCATGCAGTTCGCCTGCGAGAAGAATGCCGGCGTCGCCGACCATGCGAAATTCAAGGCCTGGTGCGACGAGTATTTCTTCCTTCCGCATCGCAACGAGCCGCGCGGCACCGGCGGCATCTTTTTCGACTGGCTGCATTCGGGCGAGGACAAAGGCGGCTGGAATGCCGATTTCAACTTCGTCCAGGATGTCGGGCGCGCTTTTCTCGTGGTCTACGGCCATCTGGTGCGGGGTAATTTTAACGAGAACTGGACCGATGGCGACCGCGACGAACAGCTCATCCGCCGCGGCCGTTATGTCGAGTTCAACCTGCTTCATGATCGCGGCACCATTTTCGGCCTGAAAACCGGCGGCAATGTCGCCTCGATCCTCTCCAGCCTGCCGCCGGAGGCCCGCTGGCCGTAAAAAGATGGTGAGCGCGCCGTGAGCCGCATTGATGTCCCATTCGCTTCGAAATGGGCATCGAATGTGGCGCGGGAGCCGTCGCAAAGTTTCTTTTTCGTCTAATAGGCTTCGGAAAAGACTGGGCTATTTGTCGGGACGGGTCGGGAAGCGCCGGCGGTTCGCCTGCGCAATTCCAGGAGTGCAGAGCGGTGCTCCGTTCGGAATTGCGTCAGAACGAAGCGGATCGCGACTCGACGCAACCGGACGGCCCAGGACGATGCGGGACACCTCTGCCAAAAGGGTGCCCGCGCTTTCCAGGAGTACTTCGCAATGCGCAAGATTATTGTTTCGGCCGCAGCGGCTGCCCTTCTTGCTTCCGGTTCGGTGGCATTCGCCGCCGTCAAGCACACCACCGGCACGATCAAGACCTTTGATACGGCGGCCAATAGCCTGGTTCTCGACAATGGATCGTCTTTTACGCTCCCCCGGACCTTCAAGGATCCTGGCCTGAAGGTCGGCGAGAAGGTCAGAGTTTCATGGGACATGAGCGGCAAGGATAAGGTTGCCGAGGCAGTCAAGATCATGAAGTGATGACCTGCCCATAGGGCTGGCGTAAGAGGGCGGAGCAGCGCTGCTCCGCCTTTTTTGCCGTTGACGGCAATCAATGCCACCCCATCTGTGTTATGGTTTCACCCGCTTGCGGTCCAACCGGTCTCAAGGTCGGACAACGTGCCAAGAAGATGCGGAGTCCCTGCCGCCTTTTGCAGGACGGTCGACCGGACTCCATGGAGGAAAAGGAGAAATCCCATGAAGGAATTCCACTGCGGCTCGCTCGTTCCAGGTTGTGAATGGCACACGCGCGCCGAGGAGGAAGCCGAGGTCATGCGCCGTGCCGTCGAACATATGCGCGAGACGCATGGCGAGACGATCATCCGCGAAACGATGATCGAAGCGATCCGCTCGCGCATCGAGAAGGTCCGCGACGCCGCCTGATTTGGAGCAAGTTCCGGAAATCGCGGCGATTTCCGCCCGGATTGCGTTGACGAATGCTCTATCCGGCCTTCAGGGCCTGCGCGGCGCGCTTGAGCAGCGCGTCGCGATCGGGCCCAAACCCGGCATCGACCCATTCCACTTCGAGATTCCTGAGGATCGCGCCGAGTTTTGGCCCGGGCATCCCCCCAATCGCCGTCAGATCGGCGCCCTTGAGCGGAAACACGGGCCTTTCCCATCTCAATGCGAAGGCGAGAAGTCGGGAAAAGCCGCCTGCCTCGATGAGCGCATTGGTCTGGTCCACCGCGCGCACCCGTGCCGCTGCGAGTGACAGGCGAAGCCGGTCGACGACCCCCTGCCGGTCGCCGCGGTAGAGCGTCTTGGCCAGTTCGCCTTCGGTCGTTTTCGGCGCGATCCCCGGCGTAAGCGCCCAGTCGCGCAAACGGTTTGCTTCCGCCGTCGACAGTCTCAGCCGCTCGGCCAGCGTCTTCATGCGCGCCGCATCCGGCGGCACGATCGCCTCCAGCCTGAGCAGCGGCTCTGCGGTCCAGCCCAGATCCTTCTCGGCTTTGGCCAGGCCGTGGATCGCGTCGATGCCCCATTTCTCGCTTTCCGGCAGCACGCTGGTCAAAACGCTCGCCTGCCGCATCCACAACAGCGCGCGGGACGGATCGGCCGCCGACAACAATTTCTTGAGTTCGGACCAGACGCGCTCGGCCGAGAGCTGCACGAGCCCTCCCTTCAGCCGGGCGCAAGCCTTCAGCCCCTCGGCGTCCGGCCGGCCTTCGCCATACCAGGCGAAGAAGCGGAAAAAGCGCAGGATACGCAGATAGTCCTCGCGGATACGCGCTTCCGGATCGCCGATGAAGCGCAGCCGGCGCCCCTCTATGTCGGCGACGCCGCCGACCAGATCGACGACCGTGCCGTCGGCTTCCGCGTAGAGCGCATTGATGGTGAAGTCGCGCCGTTCGGCATCAAGCTTCCAGTCTCGCCCGAACGACACCTTGGCGCGGCGGCCGTCGGTCTCGATATCCGCGCGCAGCGTGGTGATTTCATAAGGCTTGCCGCCGGCAATCACGGTGATCGTGCCGTGCTCGATGCCGGTCGGAACCGTCTTGAACCTCGCCGCCTCGGCGCGGCGGATTGTCTCCTGCGGTAGGCAGGTGGTGGCGATGTCGATGTCGGCGACGGGCTGGCCGATCAGCGTGTTGCGCACCGCGCCGCCGGCGACCCGCGCTGCCTCGCCGCCGCTCGCCAGAATGGCAAGCAGGCGCTGCAGATGCTTGTCGCCGAGCCAGTCGGCCCTGTCAGCGATCGAGACCTTCACCCATAGAGCCTTTCATAGAGCGTGCGGATGATGCCGGCGGTGACGCCCCAGATGCGCCGGTCGCCATAGGGCATATCGTAGAAGAACCATTCGAGATCGTTCCAAATGCGGCTGTCCCTGATGTGGTTGGCCGGATCCATGAGGAAGCGCAGCGGCACTTCGAAGGCCAAGTCGACCTCCTCGGCATTGAGTGTCAACTGGAAAGGCGGCCGCACGATGCCCAGCACCGGCGCGATCCTGTAACCGCTGCCCGCGACGTAATCGGGCATGCGGCCGATGACCTCGATATGGTCCCGGCCAAGGCCGATTTCCTCGAAAGCCTCGCGCAGCGCCGCCGCTTCCGGACTGGCGTCGGTCGGATCGATCGTCCCGCCGGGAAAGGCCACCTGCCCGGAATGGTTGCGCAGCGTCTCGGCCCGCTTGGTCAAAAGAACCGTGGCATCGTCCTGGTGATCGACGATCGGGATCAGCACCGCCGCTTCGCGCAGCGGTTTCGCCCGGTGGAGGCGCGGATGGCCTGGATTGAAGCGATGATCGCCATAGTCCTCGCCGGCATGCGCCTGCGGCTGCGCGGCAAAGCGCGCGCGCAGATCGGCAATGGAAAAGGGCGTCGGCGTCACCTGGTCCATCATGAACTGTCCGTCACGCGCTCAGCTGCCTCAGCCTGTCGGCCGGCATGATCGGATAGGCCTGGCCTTTCGAACGAACGGCAAACATCAACCTGCCGCCGATCTCGATCTCCTCGCCATGCTCGACCAGTTCGTACATCACCGGCCGCGCCACCAGCGCCTCCAGCCGCCCGCGCACCAGCACATAAGGCTTCAGCCCGCCGGTCTCGTGCTCGTCGACGAAGCGCAGCGGCCGCTCCGGTCCGGCCTCGACGACGTCGCCGACATTGGTGCGAAACGTGATGATCTGGCCCTCGCCGCTGCCCGAGACATCCATCTCGACGGCGATGAAGGGTGCGTCGGCGACGCGGATGCCGACCTTTTCCACCGGCGTCACCAGATAGGTCCTGCCGTCCGCGTCCTTGCGCAGCACCGAGGAAAAAAGCTGCACCAGCGGCATGCGGCCGATCGGCGTGCCGAGATAGAACCAGGTGCCGTCAGCTTTGATTTCCATATCCAAATCGCCGCAGAAGTCGGGATTCCAGCGCTCCACCGGGGCCGGCCCCTTGCCGGCGCGGGCCGCACGCGAGATCAGCGCCTCCAGGCCGCGCGCCTCGGTCGCGGCCGCCAGGCTTTGCTGTCTTTGTTCGGAGCCCTCTGCCATCGTCACGAAATAGTCACTGTTGTTGCGCTTGTCAGCCTAACTCTGTGATTTAAATTTGAAGGCAGGCGCCAGACGGAGCCGAATCGCGGCATTCTGCGTCAAGCTGGTATTTCCAACCACAAGGATCGATGCTGCATGAGCGTGATGGTCAAGGAAAGCCCGATCAGCGAAAAAGACATGATCGCCGAGGCCGAGAAGGCGCTGGCCGACATTTCTAGGGTCCGCGACGGGGTCGGTCGCATCATCTTCGGCCAGGAAAGTGTCGTCGAACGCGCTCTGGTGGCGCTTCTGGCCGGCGGCCACGCGCTGCTGGTCGGCGTGCCGGGCCTCGCCAAGACCAAGCTGGTCGAGACGCTGGGCATCGTGCTCGGCCTCGATTCGCGCCGCATCCAATTCACCCCCGACCTGATGCCCTCGGACATTCTCGGCTCCGAGGTGATGGAGCAGGACGAATTCGGCAAGCGCTCCTTCCGCTTCATTTCCGGGCCGATCTTCGCGCAGTTGCTGATGGCCGACGAGATCAACCGCGCCTCGCCGCGCACCCAGTCGGCGCTGCTGCAGGCCATGCAGGAGTATCACGTCACCATTGCCGGTGCCCGCCACGACCTGCCCTCGCCTTTCCATGTGCTCGCGACGCAAAACCCGCTGGAACAGGAAGGCACCTATCCGCTGCCCGAGGCACAGCTCGACCGTTTTTTGATGCAGGTCGACATCCTCTATCCCGAACTCGAGGCCGAGCGCCGCATCCTTTTGGAAACCACTGGGGTCGAGGACGCGAAGGCACAGAATGTGCTGCAGCCGGCGCGGCTGAGGGATATTCAGACGCTGATCCGCCGCATGCCGGTGCCTGAAAGCGTGGTCGAGGCAATCCTGGCCCTGGTGCGCTCGGCGCGCCCCGGCCAGGGCAATGCCGAAACCGACAGGCATGTCGCCTGGGGCCCGGGTCCCCGCGCCAGCCAGGCACTGATGCTGTGCACGAGGGCGCGCGCGCTCTATGATGGGCGGCTGGCGCCGTCGGTCGACGATGTGCGTGCTCTGGCCGAGCCGGTGCTCCAGCACCGCATGGCGCTGACCTTCGCCGCCCGCGCCGAAGGCACCAGCGTGCGCGATGTGGTGGCCAAGCTCGTGAAAGGGATTTGATGGCGCGCATCGGCGAGCTCCAGGCTCCGGCAGCGACGCGCGACGCGCTCGCCCGCGGCCGGTTGCGGGCTTCGCTCGTGCCCGACTTGCTGGTCGAGGCGCGCCGCATCGTCAACACCGTGATCGCCGGCTGGCATGGCCGCCGCAAGCGCGGCATCGGCGAGAATTTCTGGCAGTTCCGGCCCTATGTCGAAGGCGATTCCTCGCGCATCGACTGGCGCCGCTCGGCTCGCGACGACCACACCTATGTGCGCGACCGCGAATGGGAAGCTGCCCATACGGTGTGGCTGTGGGCCGACCCCTCACCGTCCATGCTCTACAAATCGACCGGTGCCGCCGTTTCCAAGCAATCGCGCGGCCTGGTGCTGGCGCTGGCCATGGCCGAGCTGCTGTCGCGCAGCGGAGAGCGCATCGCCTGGCCCGGCCTTACCGATCCGTTCACCGCCCGCAACGGCGCCGAGCGCATCGCCGCCCAGCTCATGCATGCCGGCGACTTGCCGGCCAAGCCCGATCTCTCCGGCATCCGCCGCTTCTGCGACATCGTCATCGCCAGTGATTTCCTCGACCCGGTCGAGGAAACCATGGCCTGGCTCGACGTGCTCGCCCGCCATGGCGTGCGCGCGCATCTGATCGAGGTCGCCGACCCGGCCGAGGAGACATTCCCCTATGCCGGCCGCACCGAATTCACCGACCCGGAGAGCGGCGAGAAGCTGACCGCCGGCCGCGCCGAGATGCTGGCCGATGAGTATCGCCTGCTCTATGGCGCCCGACGCCAGGAACTGGCCAGCTGGTGCAAACGGCTCGGCTGGAGCTTCACCGTCAACCACACCGATCGGCTGGCTTCCGACGCCCTGGTACGCCTGCACATGGCGATGACGGATGGCGGTCAGCCCGGGCTGACCGCTATTGGCCACGTCGGCATGATCGCCGGTGGCGATCAGCCCAGGCCGATCGCTGGCGATCGTGGCGGCATGATCGCTGGTGGCGATCAGCCAGGAAAGGCCGTCGCATGAGCTGGCTGCCGCTTTCCTTTGGCGCGCCCATGCTGCTGTGGGGTCTTTTGGCGCTGCCGGTGATCTGGTGGCTGCTCAGGCTGACCCCGCCCAGGCCGCAGACCGAGGTGTTTCCGCCGCTGAAGATCCTGGCGCGCGTGCTGAAGCGCGAGGAAACCCCGCAGCAGAGCCCCTGGTGGCTGACGCTGCTCAGGCTGCTGATGGCGGCGCTCATCGTCGCCGCCCTTGCCGAACCGGTCTTCAATCCGCGCGAGAAACTGCCGGCCGAGGGCGCGGCCCTGGCGCTGGTCGTCGACAATGGCTGGGCAAGCGCCGCCGACTGGAACAAGCGCATCGCAACCGCCGAGCGGCTGATCGCCGACGCCGGTTCGAACGGCGTGCCGGTCATCATCGCCTTCACCGCCGAAAAACCCAATGCCGAGATCGGCCCCTTCGATGCGGCCGCGGCGCTCGACCGCCTGCGCGCGGCAAAGCCGCGGCCGATCCCGACCGACCGGCCGGCGGTCTACGCCCGCGTCGCCGCCGCCCTGGAGCGCCTGCCGGGCGCCAGCGTCGCCGTGCTGGCCGACGGACTGGCGGCGAAGGGCGACGAGGCCGCCTTCAACACGCTCCTGTCCAAAAACGCCGCCCGCGCCGTGTGGGCCGTTGCCGACCGGATGTCGCTGACCGGCCTGACAGGCGCCGAGAACGACGTCGACGGTTTTGCCCTCACCGCCATCCGCGCGCCCGGCGATGCGGCCCCGGCGCAAGTCACCGCTGGCGCCTTCGACGACAAGGGCCGCCGCATCGCCGATGCGACGCTGACTTTCGCACCCGGCCAATCCACCGCCACCGGCACCATGGCGGTGCCGTTCGAGCTGCGCAACGATTTCGCCTCGATCGCGCTCGATGGCGAGCGTCAGGCGGGCGCGGTGCGCGTGCTGGACGAAAGCTCCAAGCGCCGCCGTGTCGGGCTCCTGTCGCAGGCCGAGGCCGACCAGGCGCAGCCGCTGCTATCGCCGCTCTACTATATCAGGCGCGCGCTCCAGCCCTTCGCCGACCTGGTCGAACCTTCCAGCGCCGACCTGGCCGACGCCATTCCGCAGATCCTCGACCAGAAGCCGGCGATGATCGTCATGGCCGATATTGGTACCATTCCCGCACAGATCAGGCCAAGGCTCGTCGACTGGGTTGAAAAGGGCGGCACCCTGGTGCGTTTCGCCGGGTCGCGGCTGGCCGCCGCCGGCAATGACGACGACCTGCTGCCGGTGCGTCTGCGCACCGGCGAACGCTCGCTCGGCGGCGCATTGTCATGGACCACGCCGCAGCCGGTCACCGAATTCCCCAAGGCTGGCCCCTTCGCCGATCTGGCGCCGCCGACCGAGGTGACCGTTTCCAGGCAGGTGCTGGCCGAACCGACGCCCGATATCGTCGAGCGCACCTGGGCAGCGCTTGCCGACGGCACGCCTCTGGTCACCGGCCTGAAGAAGGGCAAGGGCACGCTCGTGCTGTTCCACGTCACGCCCGAAGCAACCTGGTCGAACCTGCCGATCTCAGGCAGCTTCGTCGAGATGCTGCGCCGCATCGTGCAGCTGTCGCGCAACCAGGGAGCCGCCATCGCCAATGCCGAAGCCGCCGCCACCTCGCTGGCGCCCTACCGCATGATAGCGGCCGACGGAATGCTGGTGCCGCCGACGCCGGATGCGCGCCCGCTGGTGCCGGGCGCCGGTACACTGCCGGTGACCTTCGAAAACCCGCCCGGCCTCTATGGCTCGGAAGCCGGCGTTTTCGCCCACAATTTGCTCGATGCGACAAGCACGCTTGCGCCGCTGGCGCGCCCGCAAATCACTGTCCCGGTCACCACAATTCAGTATGCCTTTGACGAATCGCGTAATTTGAAGGGCGCGCTGGTGGCCGCCGCGCTGGCGCTGATGGTGCTCGATACGCTGGCGGTGTTCTGGATGGGCGGCCTGTTGACGCGCAGGCCGCGCCGCGCTGCGGCCGTAACCACCATGGCGGCCATTCTGATCGGGCTCGGCGCGCTGTTCGGCCATGTCGGCCCCGCGCGCGCCGACGATGCCAAGCCTGGCGACACCGCCGCGATAGAGGACATCTCCAAGACCCGGATAGCCTATGTGCTGACTGGCGTGCCCGGCGACGATTCGATCAGTCGCGCCGGGCTCGAGGGCCTGACCCGCTTCCTCATCGAGAAGACCGCGCTCGAGCCGGGCGCGCCGGCCGGCGTCGACATCTCCAAGGACGAGCTTTCGTTCTTTCCCCTCATCTATTGGCCGATCGATCCGGCCGCAGCCATGCCCAGCCAGGCCGCGATTGCCCGTATCGATGCCTATATGCAGCAGGGCGGCACCGTGCTGTTCGACACGCGCGACCAGTTCGCCAACGGCATCGGCGCCGACTCGACCAGCCCCGCCACCGAGCGGCTGCGCGACATCCTCGGCAACCTCAACGTGCCGCCGCTGGAGCCGGTGCCGTCGGATCATGTTCTGACCAAATCCTTCTTCATTCTGCCCGAATTCCCTGGCCGCTTCGCCGGCAGCCCGCTCTGGGTCGAGGCATCGCTCGACGCCAGCAATGCCGAAAACCGGCCGGTGCGTACCGGTGACGGCGTCTCGCCGATCATGATCACCGCCAATGATTTTGCTGGCGCCTGGGCCGTCGACGAGAATGGCGACCCGCTGCTGCCGACCGTGCCCAACGATCCGATGCAGCGCATCTATGCGCTGCGCGCCGGGGTCAACATCATGATGTACATGCTGACCGGCAACTACAAATCCGACCAGGTGCACGTGCCCATATTGCTTGAACGGTTGGGCCAGTAAGATGACGCTCCTTCTTGCGCCCGCCCCGCGGATCGGCCCTCCCTGCAAGGGGGAGGGTAAGACGTGAACTGGTCGATCTCCTTCGAACCGCTGATCTCCTGGCCGCTGCTGGCCCTGGTGCTGGTGCCGCTGGCCCTGCTCGCGGCCGTCGGCCTGTGGTTTCGCCAGCGCGGCGCGGTCCTGCGCCTCGTCGCATTGCTGGCGCTCGCCGCCGCTCTCTTCAATCCGGTGTTCCTCAACGAGGAGCGCGAGCCGCAGCAAAGCGTGGTTGCCCTGATCGTCGACCGGAGCCAGAGCCAGGACATCGGTGAACGGACCAAACAGACCGACGAGGCGCTGGCCGGGCTTGAGCAGCGCCTCGGCCGCTTCAAGCAGTTCGACGTCCGCGTCGTCGAGGCCGGCAAGTCGGAAGCCGCCGAGGAACGCACGGAAACGCGGCTGTTCGGCGCGCTCGAAAACGCCTTCCGCGACGTGCCGCCCTCGCGCATCGGCGGCGCCGTCATGATAACCGATGGCGAAGTGCATGACGCACCCGCCGGCGCGCCTGATTTCAATGCCCCGCTGCACGCCTTGATCACCGGCAACGACCACGAGAAGGATCGCCGCATACGTTTCGAGAACGCGCCCCGCTTCGCCCTCGTCGGCAAGCCGCTCGATATGACCTATCGCGTCATTTCAACCAGCAACGAAACCGGGCCGGTCGATGTGCGCGTTTCGGTCAATGGCGAGCAGGTCGCTGTCGAGCATGCCACCGTCGGCCAGGCCATGCCGCTGCACGTGACCATTCCCGGCGCTGGGCGCAACATCATCGAACTCGCCATCGATCGCGAGCCGGGCGAGCTCACCGACACCAACAACCGCGCCATCGCGCTGGTCGACGGCATTCGCGAGAACCTGCGCGTGCTGCTCGTCTCTGGCGAGCCGCATGCGGGCGAGCGCACCTGGCGCAATCTGTTGAAATCCGACGCCTCGGTCGATCTCGTCCATTTCACCATCCTGCGGCCACCGGAGAAGCAGGACGGCACGCCGATCAACGAATTGTCGCTGATCGCCTTCCCGACGCGGGAACTGTTCGTCGAGAAGATCAAGGATTTCGACCTGATCATCTTCGACCGCTACCAGCACCGCGACGTGCTGCCGATCCTCTATTACGACTACATCTCCGAATATGTCGAAAAAGGCGGCGCGCTGCTGATTGCGGCCGGACCCGAATATGCCGGTGAAAGCTCGATCGCGCGCACGCCGCTGATGTCGGCGCTGCCGGCGATGCCGACCGGCGAGGTCGTCGACAAGGCGTTCTACCCACGCCTCACCGACATCGGCCAGCGCCATCCGGTGACGCGCGGTCTCGACGGTTCTGCCAGCGAGCCGCCGCACTGGAGCCGCTGGTTCCGCACCATAGGCGTGCAGAATCCCGAAGGCGAGGTGGTGATGAAGGGGGCCGACAACCGGCCGCTGCTCCTGCTCGACCGCAAGGGAGAAGGCCGCGTCGGCATGCTTCTGTCCGACCAGGGCTGGCTGTGGGCGCGCGGCTTCGAAGGCGGCGGCCCGCATGTCCAGCTCTACCGCCGCATCGCCCACTGGCTGATGAAGGAGCCAGAGCTCGAGGAGGAACGGCTGACCGCCGACGGGCGCGGCATGGTGCTGGAAATCCGCCGCCAGACCATGGCCGACGACCCCGGCCCGGCCCAGATCATTACGCCCTCCGGCAAGACCATTACCGTCAAGCTCGAGAAATCCGAACCCGGTGTCTTCCTGGGCAGCGCCCAGACCTCCGAGATCGGCCTTTACCAGGTCGGCAATGGCGACCTTACCGCGCTCGCCCATGTCGGGCCGGTCAACGCACCCGAATTCGCCGACGTCGTTTCCACGCAGGACCGGCTGAAGGCTCCCGCCGAAGCCACCGGCGGCAGCGTTCGCAGGCTTGCGGGATCGACCCTTGGAGGCGGCGACGTGACCTTGCCCTCGATCGTCCCCGTACGGTCCTCGGGCGAAGCGTCCGGCGCCGACTGGATCGGCCTGCGCACCACCGACGACAGCGTACTCAAGGCGGTCTCGCGCGTGCCGCTGTTCGGCGGCTTCCTCGGTCTCGGCCTGCTGCTGCTGGCGATGGGTTCGATGTGGTACCGCGAAGGGCGGTAGCTTCCTTCTCCCCGTCACTATACGGGGAGAAAGACGCTGTCGCGGATGGTTTCGCCAATTATCGGCGTTGCGAAGGGAGCCAAGGCTATGAAGGAGCCCTGCTCTACTCCTCCGGCTCCGTCGTGAACATCAGCGGATAGCCCTTGGCCTTGCCGGCGTCGGTGGCCCGTGTCGCCTTTGTCTCGGCGACGTCCTTGGTGAAGACGGCGACGACGCAGACGCCGCGCCGATGCGCCGTGATCATCACCCGATGCGCCTGGTCTTCGCTGAGCTTGAACTCGCCCTTCAGCACCGTCACCACGAATTCACGCGGCGTGAAATCGTCATTGAGCAGGATGACCTTGTAGAGCTTCGGCCGCTCGGTCTTGGGTAGGGTCTGCGTACGGGGTTTTGTCGTGATTTCAGGCATGGGAACCGGCAATTGCGCGAGCCTCGGCTACGCCCCTATTTTCGCACGGGCGAAAGCGAGCGTCCAATCACAGAGCTATGTGGGAAGTGCGGCCCGCGGTTCAACGGCCCTGGCGGCCGAAGCCGCTCCGGGAGGGCAAGTTTCCGGCAGCATCCGACCGGCGTTCCATCCAGGATGCGACCGGCCAGGCGACGACGCAGATCAGCGTCACGCTGGCAAGTGCGATGAGCAGCCAGGTCTGCGCGGGCGTGATGTAATCCCAGTCGGTGGAAATCACAGGCGCGAACAGTGACGGCTCGGTGCGGCCGCTGGCCGGATCCGGCACGGGACTGGCGGTGAACAGGATCATAAGCCGGGCGGCGCCGGTGGCGACCAGGCTGCCGAACACGATCGAGCGCAGAATGGACGAAAGCCGCCTCTTCATGCGGATTGTCCTACGGCGCCGGCCTTGCAATCGGGTTAAGGCCGATCGAGACAAAGCCGCCGGCGCCGGCTTCGGCCACATCGTTCGGACCTGTCCGTTCGCTTCACTGCCGATACACGGCCTTCGGCTTTTTCGGACAGGAAGAAGGCCGCTCCAGCAAAACGCGACTGGAGCGGCCTTGTCATAAGGCAGGCAGTGTGCCCGACCTGGATTAAGCCTTCGGAGCGACCTTCTTGTCGGTCTTCTTGACAGTCTTCTTCGCCTTCTTGTGCTTCTTGGCAACGACCTTCTTCACCGGAGGCTTGGCGGTCGTGGTCGCCGGAGCGGTGGTCGTCGAGGAAGCAGCCGGAGCGGCGGTCGTGGTGGCAGCGGCGTTGCCGAGAGCCGGCATGGCGAAGGCGAGAGCAACGGCGAGACCGGTGGCGGAGAGGATGGACTTTTTCATGGCTTCATTTCCTTTTCATGCGGGTCGGGTTTCGAGTGTCACTGAACCGGGTCGTTCGGTGTCACCCCCAGCAACTTCAAAGCGTTGGCGAGCATCCGGATACCCTGTGCCTGTTTCTTGGCGGCGCAGTACCGGTTGCCCTTTCTCTGAAGTGCCTTTGCCGCGGTGACCTGCGTTGCCGTGGCATGGGTTTCGAGGGCTTCATCGAATTGGTGGCTGAGATTGGCACACCGCTCGGTCCGGGTGGTGGGCGTCACTTTTGCATCCGATTGTCCAGCAGCGGCTGTGACGAGCGAAATGCCCATCAACGCACCCAACAAACTGATCGACAACCTTGGCATCGGTTAATCCGTGAACCCGGAGACTTGCGTCGCGGCCAAATGACCTGACCGCCACGGCACCGTTATGCCGGCCTAGTTTTTCAGGAGTTTTTCCCGATTATAGAATTTTGTTTCTGGATTGTGTCTGTGCGCCCCGGCGGGAGGCCTCCAGCGCATTCGGTGTGGAGATTGCCAGATTTACCTTGCCTTGAAATCCAAGGCACTGGCCAACATATGGCCCGAATTCTATCGTGTGGGTGGCCGCCTGCCGGCTTGGCAGGTCAACGAAGACAGGATCCCCGTGAAATCCGACGCACACATACTGATCGTCGACGACGACAAGGGCATTCGCGACCTGCTGCAGGAGTTCTTCCAGAAGCGCGGCCTGCACACATCGGTTGCCGCCGACGGCACCGAGATGGAAACGATCCTGCGCCGTGCACAGGTCGATCTCATCGTGCTCGACGTCATGCTGCCCGGCAGGAGCGGGCTGGAACTGTGCCGTGACATCCGGGCCCAGTATTCGACGCCGATCATCATGTTGACCGCCGTCACCGAGACGACAGACCGCGTGGTTGGCCTCGAGATGGGCGCCGACGACTATGTGCCCAAACCTTTCGACCCCCGCGAATTGCTGGCCCGCATACGCGCCGTGCTGCGGCGCAACGGTGCCCCCGAGCCCAAACGCGTCACATCGAAGCAGATCTACCGCTTCGCCGGCTGGACGATGGATTGTTCGCGGCGCCGGCTGACCGCGCCCGACGATGTCAGGGTCGAACTGACCATGGCGGAGTTCAATCTGTTGCAGACCTTCGTCAAGAGCGCACAGCGCGTGCTGACCCGCGACCAGCTCATCGAACTCTCCGGCGGCGATAGCGATTATTCCTTCGACCGCAGCATCGACATCCTGGTCAGCCGGCTGCGGCGCAAGATGGAAGATGACCCCAAGACGCCCAAGCTGATCCTGACGGTGCGCAGCGGCGGCTATCAGTTCCTCCCCGAAACGACTTCCGAATGAGACGTTTCCTGCCGCAGACCCTGCCTGTGTGGGTGCTGCTGATCGTCATTGCCGGCCTGTTGATCAGTCAGGTCGCGACGCTCTACATCGTGTCGCGCGACCGCGCGGCCGCCAATGACGTGGTCGATCTCTACCGCCTCAACGACCGCGCCTATTCGCTGGTGCAGCTGATGCATGCCGCCACGCCCGAGGAGCGCAAGGCGACCGCATCCGGCCTGTTCAACGCCACCTACGCTCTCACGGTTTCAGACACCCCCGCGGTCACCTCGTCGATCGCCGGCGACGATGAACTCGCCGAGCTGGAAGACATTCTCGTTGGACGGCTGTCGAAGTTCGGCGTCACCGACGCGCGCGTCCGGCGCGATCCGGCGACGCAGGAATCCGACAGCCCCGGTGGCGAGGTCATGAACAGGGACGTCGGCCAGGTGGAACGCGATCTCCTGGTGCTGGCGGCGAATTTCGCCCAGAGTGACAAGCTGACCGCCTCGCTGCGCTTCGCCGACGGCCAATGGCTGAACTTCACCGAGCCGATCACGCCGGTCGGCCCGATCCTGAGCTTCGACAGCCTGCCGCTCTATTCGCTGATAGCGGGGCTGGTGGTGATCATGTCGATCTGGTCGCTGCGCCGGCTGACCGCGCCCTACCGGATGATGGAAACCGCCGTGAACCGGATCGGCAATGACCTCAAGAGCCCGCCGATCGCCGAAAGCGGCAGCCGCGAGGTGCGCGCCGCCGCCAAGGCGATCAACGCCATGCAGGCGAGATTGCGTGAATATGTCGAGGACCGTGAGCACCTGGCCGCCGCGCTGGCGCACGACCTGCGCACGCCGATGACCAGGATGCGGCTGCGCCTGGAACTGTTGCGCAAGTCGGCGGTTCGCGAGGCGCTGGCGCACGATCTCGCCGATGTCGAGAGCATCGCCAGTTCGGTCATCGACTTCGCCACTTTCGAGGTGAACGAGGAAAAGAGCGAGCGCATTGACTTTTGGTCGCTGGTGGAATCGATCGCCGACGGCTACGCCGAGGTCTCCTTCGACAATGATGATACGCGCTCGCGCGGCCTGATCTGCATGGCGCGACCGGTCGCGCTCAAGCGCTGCGTCACCAATCTTGTGCAAAATGCAGTTACCTACGGCAAGAAGGCGCATCTCAGCCTGTACCGGTCGGGCGACATGATCACGCTGGCCATACGCGACGAGGGGCCGGGTATTCCGCAAGCCCAGATCGACGCCGTGTTCGGATCTTTCGTGCGCCTGGAACAGTCCCGCAACCGCCAGACCGGCGGCCTCGGCCTCGGCCTCACCATCGCCCGCAACATCGCGCGTGCCGCCGGCGGCGAGATCCGCCTGTCCAACCATCCGGACGGCGGCCTGCTGACGGAGCTGCGCCTGCCGCTGGCGACTTGAGACGCGACTGAGGGATTACCGCCGCAGCACCGCGCTCAGCACGTCCCTGATGCCGATCGCGCCGACGAAGCGCGACTGGTCATCGAACAGCGCCACGGGCGCAGTCTGCGACCGGTGCATGGCCAGCATCACGGTCTTCAGCGACGTTCCGGGATTGGCCCAGAACACCTGGGCCGCTTCCTCGGGCTGGCCTTCGACGTCGGCGCAGGACACCCATACCGCCGGCTTGCCGTCACGCTCAGCCGCCGCCACAAGGCCATGGTCGTCGATCTTGAAGCGCGTCGTCTTGCGCCGGTCGAGCCACACCCAGCCGTCCTTGCCCTGTTCGAGATCGCGGCGATCGCGCATCACGTTCCAGGCGGTCAGCACCGACAGCGGATTCACATTGGCGATGAAGTCGCGGACATAATCGTTGGCGGGCTTGAGCACGATGTCCTCCGCCGCGCCGGTCTGCACGATGCGTCCACCCTCCATGATTGTGATGTGGCTGCCGATCTTCAGCGCTTCCTCGAGGTCGTGGCTGACGAAGATGATGGTCTTCTTCAGTTCGGCCTGCAGCTGCAGCAACTCGTCTTGCAGCTTGGTGCGGATCAGCGGGTCGAGCGCCGAGAACGGCTCGTCCATCAGAAGGATCGGCGCCTCGGTGGCGAAGGCGCGCGCCAACCCGACGCGCTGCTGCATGCCACCCGAAAGCTCATGCGCGTATTTCTTCGACCACTGCTCGAGATTGACCAGCTTGAGCTGCCTGTGGACGCGCTCCTTGCGCTCGGCATCCGGCACGCCGGCAAGTTCGAGGCCAAGCCCGACATTCTCTTCCACCGTCCGCCACGGCAGCAGGCCGAACTGCTGGAACACCATCGCAACCTGCTTCTGCCGCAGGCGCCGCAAGGTAGCCTCGTCGCAGGTGACGACATCGACGGTGCGGTCGCCATCCTTGACCAGAACCTGGCCGCGCGAGACGACGTTCAGGCGATTGACCGCTCTCAGCAGTGTCGACTTGCCCGAGCCGGACAGACCCATGAGGACGGAAATCTCGCCCTCATGCACGGTAAGGCTGGCGCCGGCACAACCGAGCACATTGCCGGTCTGCTCGAGGATCTCGGCGCGCGTCGCGCCCTTGTCGATCAGCGCCAGCGAACCCGCCTGGTCGGCGCCGAAGACGATATCGACGTTCCTGAAATCGACGGCGACGGTCATTTCTTGCCTCCAACGCCAATGCGGGTCATGCGGTCGAGCACGATGGCGAGCACGACAATGGCGAGCCCGGCCTCGAGGCCGAGATCGATGCGGCGCGAACCGAGCGCGCGGTTGATCTCGGTGCCGAGCCCGCCGGCGCCGATCAGCGCTGCGAACACCACCATCGACAGCGACAGCATGATCGACTGGGTCAGGCCCGCCATGATGGTGGGCAGCGCCGAGGGCAGTTCGACCTTCCACAGCAGCTGGCTCCTGGTGGCGCCGAACGCCTCGCCGGCCTCGATGATCGATTTGGGCACGGAGACGACGCCGAGATGCGTGAGCCGGACCGCGGTCGGGATGACGAAGATGATGGTGACGATGAGGCCGGGCGCGTTGCCAAGGCCGAACAGGGTCAGCACCGGGATCAGGTAGACGAAGGTCGGCAGCGTCTGCATCAGGTCGAGCACCGGCAGCATGAAGCGGTAGACCTTCGGCTTGTGCGCCGCCCAGATGCCGAGCGGCACGCCGATGGCCATCGCCATGGCGGCGGCGGCCACGACCAGCACCAGCGTCTGCACCGTCTGCTTCCACAGGTTCTGGTTGATGATGAAGATCAGGCCGAGGAAGACGCCGATGGCGAGCGGGCGCGAACGCTGCAGCAACCAGGCGATGATGGCGATGATGAGCGCCAGCAGCACCGGCGGCACGACCAGCAGGAGGTCGACCAGGCTGTCGAGAATGAAGTTCAGGCCGTTGGAAAAGGCCCTGAAGACGGTGTCGAAATTGTCGGTGAGGAACCCGAAGAACGCCTTGCCCCATGGGCCGATGGGAATCTTGTAGCTGACCAGGAATTTGGAAATCGGATCCATCTTGCCCCCTCTCCTACCGGCATCGCTTTGCCGCGGTGTCCGCTGTCGTCACGTCATCTTCTCACAGCATATGAAAAAGGGCAGCCTTTTCCAGTGGCTGCCCTTTTGTTCTCACGCGTGCATGCCGAAGTCAGTCGGCTCAGCTCCCCAGTGCGGTCTTGATGGCCGCTGCCGCATCGCCGCCGTCGAAGGTGGTCACGCCGGCGATCCAGGGTGTCACGGCATCCGGATTTTTCTTCAGCCAGTCGGTGGCGACAGTCTGGGCGTCGCCGCCCTTGAGGATGGCGTCCATCAACTGGCCTTCCATGTCCAGGTTGAACTTGAGGTTGGCAATGAGCTTGCCGGCGTTCGGGCATTCGGTGGTGTAGCCCTTGCGCACATTGGTGTGGACGGTGGCGGCACCGAAGCCGCTGTCGCCCATGCCGTCGAGATAGGTGATCTTCATGGCGCCCATCACCGGGTGCGGCGTCCAGCCGAGGAAGGCGATCCACTCATTGTTCTTCATCGACTGCTCGGCCTGCGTCAGCATGCCGGCCTCCGAGGATTCGACCAGTTCGAAGCCTTCGAGATTGTCCTTCGGGTTCTTGATCATGTCGAGGATGATGCGGTTGCCGTCATTGCCGGCCTCGATGCCGTAGATCTTGCCGTCGAACTTGTCCTTGAACTTGCCGAGGTCGGTCAGTGTCTTGACGCCGGCATCCGCCACATAGGTCGGCACGACGATGCCGTAGCCGGCGCCGGTCAGGTTCGTGCTGATGGTCTCCACCGAACCGTCGGCCGTGTAGTCCTTGATGTCGTTGGTCATCGACGGCATCCAGTTGCCCAGGAAGACATCGAGGTCCTTGTTCTTCAGCGACGCCATCGTCACCGGCACCGACAGCTGGATTACCTGCGGCTCGTAGCCGAGCGCCGTGAGCAGCACCGAGGCGATGCCGGTCGTCGCCTGGATATCGGTCCATCCGACATCGGAAAGGCGTACCGCCTTGCAGCTAGCCGGATCCCCGGCGAAGGCAGCGCTCGTCGACAAGAAAGCCGCAAGGCCGAGGCCTGCGACGAAGGAATTCATACGCGACATGAACTTTCTCCCATTTCGATTCTTTGGCGAGGCGAAGTCACGGTTTTTGTGCCCGCCTTGTTTCGTCAGCCAAACACCATTCTCGTGCGGTTTCAAGCATTAAGGCAATCACGATCAACGGCGCTGGCTGGCCGATCAGCGACACGTCAGCCGCTTTTTCCATGCGAGCCGGCTTTTTTGGTGGAAGGCCTGCCAGGGGCCTTCCCCGGGCCCGGCCAAGTGGGCTTAAAAGGGCGCCATGGCCAAACTGTATTTCCACTACGCGACGATGAATGCGGGCAAGACGACGATGCTCCTGCAGGCGTCGTACAATTACCGCGAGCGCGGCATGACGACGATGCTGTTCGTCGCCGGCCACTACCGCAAGGGCGACACCGGCCTGATTTCGTCACGCATCGGACTGGAAACGGAAGCCGAGATGTTTCGTGACGGCGACGACCTGTTCGCCCGCGTCGCCGAACATCATCAGCACGGTGCCGTGCATTGCGTCTTCGTCGACGAGGCGCAGTTCCTCGAGGAGGAGCAGGTCTGGCAGCTCGCCCGGATCGCCGACCGGCTCGACATTCCGGTCATGTGCTATGGCCTGCGCACGGATTTCCAGGGCAAGCTGTTTTCCGGCTCGCGCGCGTTGCTGGCCATAGCCGATGAGCTGCGCGAAGTGCGCACCATCTGCCGCTGCGGCCGCAAGGCGACGATGGTGGTGCGCCTCGGCCCCGACGGCAAGGTCGCTCGGCAGGGCGAACAGGTGGCGATCGGCAAGGACGTCTATGTCTCGCTCTGCCGTCGCCATTGGGAAGAAGAAATGGGTCGCGCCGCCCCCGACGATTTCATCGGCTTTGTCGCGCCTTGACCGGGCTGTGGCATCACGGCCGCCACACTTGCCGCCATCGATCGGCTTTCGCGATCCCGCCACGATGCAGCGTTTGTTAAGGCCCCGGTCCTATTCTGCGTCCTCTCGTTCCAGCCAGAACTCGTCGGGGATAGCCATGTTTCGAGCCGCTTCGTCTGCCGCAGCCTTTCTGCTTGCCGGCGTCCTTGCCGCCCATGCCGGCGGCGATCCGGCACTGGGCAAGAGGGTCTTCAACCGATGCATGGCCTGCCATGAAGCAGCGAGCGACCGCGACAAGGTCGGCCCGCATCTGATGGGTGTCGTCGGCCGCGCCGCCGGCAGTGCCGAGAGCTTCCTCGGCCATTACTCCGAAGCGATGAAGAGTGCAGGCGCCGCCGGTCTCGTCTGGGACGAGGCCAACCTCGCCGAGTATCTGAAGGCGCCGCGGCAAAAAGTGCCCGGTAACAAGATGGCCTTTGCCGGCCTGAACAACGACGAGGACATCGCCAATGTCATCGCTTATCTGAAGGCCGATCCCAAGCCCTGAGCCAGGATTATTCCGTCCCCGCGATGGACGCCGAGCTGCCACCGTCCTCACCGCGCTCAATGCTCCGTCGGATTTCAGGCATTCGTGGCAGCGGGGGGACTGAATGCCTGGCCGACATCCGCCGACGTTGAAGTTCAATGACAGTTGAACCACGCGTATTCCAAACGATCCTTTCGCCATGATCGCGGATCGATTGCGTTTCAAGGGCGTGGGCAAGGTTTTTGTTTTCGAAGCGCCCCTGTCTTCACGTCTTTCAATCCCCTGAAGCCCCACATATATTCGCCGCTGTTCGCAATCAGCGACCTGATGCCGGAGCGGGAGGCCCTTATGGCGACATTGCAGAATTTCGATGCCGAAATTGCCAGGACCAAGCAGGTCGTCCAGGACATGCGCACCAAGATAGACCAGTCCGGCGCCGTGCTCGACAAACTTGCCACCGCCGACAAGAAGATCGGCGACGCCAATTTCGATATCGAGAACGCCCGCATCGAAGACGTGCTGAAGCAACAGAAGGTGATGGAAGGCAATATTGCCGACCTGATCATCGGGCTGGAGGACGCCACCAACGTTTTCGGCGCCGAGTTCGAGAGCATGAAGAACTACACCGGCTGGGAAAACTTCATCGGCATCTTCTCCAGCCAGCGCAAGCAGCGTCTGCGCACCGACCGCGTCCGCAACATGTCACTGGCGGGCAACCTGCAGGAATTGCTGGCCAAGTCCGACACCATCGTCGGCATATTGAAGGCGCAGAAAGAAGTCCTCGACCAGCGCTACAAGACCTCCGAGACCAGCCTGTCGCAGGTTATCGAGCGCCGCAAGGCCACCATGTCCAACCTGGAAACCGTGCAGAAGCGCATCGAGGAGCTCAATCCGATGCTGCTCGACATCGAAAACAAGATCGCGGCCTCCACCAGCCAGAAGGAACGCACGCAGCTCGAAGGCGAACGTTCCAAGCTCGCCACGGAATACAATGAGAAGCAGGCCAAGGAACAGGAGTTGCTGGCCGAGAGCCAGACGCTGGAGCGCTACACCTCGATGTTCCAGACCTTCGTCGATTCGCTCAACAACCAGATCGCCGCACAGTCGACCCTGATCAACAAGCTGACCATCGACACCGAGCAGCGCATCGTTCTCTACAAGGCGCTGGAGGATTCGCTGAAAACCGCGGCTCAGCAGGACGTCGCCCACAAGATCAACACGCTGGGCAGCCAGGTCGACAACACCGCCGAGGAGACCATGGCCGGCATTGGTGCCGCCTCGCAGAAGCACATTGGCGACCTGCTCGAGATGCACGAGAAGAACATGGTGGCCACCGCCGACATCCAGCGCCGCAAGAAGCTGGCCGACGACGCCTTCGCCCGCCGTTTCGACGAAGTGCTGAAGAAGCACAATTCGGCCAATTACGTGCAGTCGTAATTGCCGCCCGCACCGGTGCGACAATGCCATGGCCAATAGCATGACCTCCGAAAACGACGCGGCGGCGCGGTATTTCTCGGCAATCACGGCAGCGCTCAGCGGGCTGGAAGTGTTCATGCGCGACGATCGCTCGCCGCTCTACCGGCACGGCATCGTCGCCAAGATCGTCGCCGAATACATCGCCCGGCTCGACAAGTCGTTCTCCTGCTGGCGCAACCGGCTGGGCTTCATGGACACGTTCCGCATTTCGCGCGCCGAAAGCGGATTCCCGGTGTTCCAGAACCTGCTTGAGCTCGAAAATGACCGCCGCCAGGCTGACACGCGGCTCGCCAACATCCCGCTGGCCGACGAATTGCGCGAGGAGATGGCCGACTTCATCCTGCGCCACAAGGAATTCCCCCAAGCGCTGCAGAAGTCGATGGCCGAGAGGCTTTATCTCGAGGACGTCAAGAGCGAGCAGACCTTCGGCCCCTTCACCCTGGCGCAGACGGCCAAGGTTTCCGTCAATCCGAAGACGGCGCGGCCCTACTACCTGGTCCATTGGGCGACCTTCGACGGCAGCGCCAACCTGCCGCTGGTCTACATGGTGACGGTGGAAGATTCCTCCGAAGACATGATCCGCCAGCTCGTCGACCGCAATGGCAAGCTCAACGACCAGATCGACATTCCATTGCCAGTCGATGGCCTGCTCAATCCCGAGCTTGCCCATCGCTTCGACGATTTCACCGAAAAGAACTCGGCCTATACGCTGTCGCCGGCAACGATCGCGGTCAACCTCGACAAGGATTTCGAACCGCTCCACCCCAAGCAGTTGCGCCGCGTGGTGCTTGGCCCCTTCTATTCGGCCGGGATCACCGACAACAATTCTACGGTGACCGAGGTTCTGGCCAAGGTGCGCAAGCCGGAGAACGCCTGGCTGCTGACCTGGACCATCCAGGAGGTCTACTCCAAGGGCGAAAAACCCGGCCGCAGGGGGCTGTTTTCGAGCGAGAAGACGACGCAGGAGTTCTTCATCAACACCGACGACCTCGAGGCCGCGCGCCAGGGCGTGTCGAGCTATGAGAACCACGCATTGATCCCGCACGAGGCCTACCAGGCGCTCTATGCCGCCGGCGAAGCGCAGAAGATCTTTTCCGGCTACAAGGTTCACATCCTGTCGAATGGGCAGGTCATCTCGGACGTCTGACCGTCACACCACGGAGCAACCTTCATGGATACCGGCCTGACCACCATCCCGGAAGCGGCGATCGAGAAGCACCGCGCCACCGCGCAGAGCTTCATCACCCGCATCGTCGTGCTGGAAGACCCGTCCAGCTCCTCCGGCACCGCGCTTGCCGGCACCAATCGCCGCTTCGTCTCCACCGTCTCTGTCGGTTCGGTGCGCCGCACGCGCGAGGTCGAGCTGGCGAAGACCGTCGGCGCCGTTCACCCCGACGACCAGTTGCTGACCATCCCGCAGCACACACTTTTGTTTCGCGCCCGGCGCGGCACGGCGCTCGCGCTCGCCATATCGGATGTTTTCGCCGAAGGCTCCGATCTCGAAAGCCTGCAGGCCAGGAACACCCGCGCTCCGCTCGAAGGCGACGAGGCCGCCACGTTCAAGAAGCTTCTGTCGGCCTCGGCTTACATTGCCGCCTTCAGCCTGTCCTCCTATCTGTTCCAGCTCATCGACAGCGACGGCGAGGCGCCCAACGACATTCCCGAGCCGGATTTCCTCTTCCACACGCCGCAGGACGCGGTGAAGTCGATCCTGGCCGGCCTAGACGGGGCGATTTCGGGTGCATCCGACGATGCCGACCTGATGACCAGGGCGCGCGCCTTCGCCCGTGTCGCCATCGACGGCCTCCTGGCACGAAAAGGCCGCTTCGACGGCATCGGCCCGTTCGAGAACGCGCATATCCGCATCGATGCCGACGATTTCACGCTCGACGGCTTCGACGTCGCGCCGGGCAAGCGTTCCAAGCCGCTGGTGATGACCTTCAAGAAGCCGGAAGAGGTCGTCGGCAACCACATCGCCAAATATCAGTCGGTCAAGCTCGCCAAGATGTTGATGGCCTATGATTTCGGGCGCGAGCTGAACCCGTTCGTCGAGCTCGGCGGCTTCCTGTTCACCTTCATCGGCGACGGCGCGCCGGGCACCGGCAAGACGACGCTGATCCAGATGATTGCCGGTCTCGTCAATGGTTACTGCCAGGTCGCCGGATATCCCTTCGCCTACGAGAACTTCGGCGTCGACCAGATCTCGTCCTATCAGGGCAAGTCCGGCCAGAACTGCCGCCAGTTCATCAACAATGTGTTGAACCCGCGCGTCATCGGCTTCGGCACCATCGACGACATCGACCAGGTGGCGGCGCGCCGTTCCGACGACCGCGCCTCGGCCGGCCAGCAGGAGATCACCGGCGTGCTGATGGACGCCTTCGCCGGTGCCGCCACAGTGGTGCGCGGCAACTGCTCGTTCGGCATGTTCTCCAACTATCCCGAAAATGTCGACGATGCGCTGCGCCAGCGCGCCGGCGCCCGCTGGCTGGTCGACGGGCCGCAGACCCGTGACGATTACATCGACATTTTCGTGCTGCTCGCCGGCAAGAACCACAAGATCCCGCTCGGCGACCACGAACTCTACGCCGCGCAGGAGATCCAGCGCGCCGTGGCCGAAGCCTATGAGGAGCACAAGAAGCCGCAGGAGGACGGGCTGATCCGGGTCCATGAGCGCTACATGAAGGAGAATGGCGCGCCCAAGACCATGGCCGACATCGGCACCTATCTGCACCTGATCAAGCAGGCCGAGCCGCGCTTCACCGGCCGCGCCATCAAGAACGTCACCGACGCCATCAAGATGCGCGCCATGGACATCGAGCTTCCCGACGACTGGTTCGAAAAACCAGAGGTTTTCATGCACAAGAGCTATGACGAGAAGAAAGTGATGATCGAGCAACTGCGCGGCCCGTTCTCGATGGACATGGTCATGCAGGAGATCAACCGCTACGCCGACAGCGAGTTCCGCTACTCCGACAAGTCCGACGACTCCGCCGTGGAAAAGCTACTGCGTGACGCGCGGCTGCGCGAACGGGCAGCGCGTGAGATGGAGGAGATGAAGAAAAAGGGGCTGTGGAATGCTTGAGCTTCCTTCGAAGCCAGCAGGTGCTGAAAGGTTTGGCGCTAACGCTGACGCCCCCCTCTCCCCGTCCTTCACGGGGAGAGGGTAAGGGTGAGGGGCAGCGCATGCGTGGACCATTAATCGAGACGACGAAGCGAGCAAGACGATTGCGTCAGTCGGACAATGACGCCGAAGATGCGCTTTGGATGGAATTGCGCGACCGCAGACTGAACGGGTACAAATTCGTGCGACAGTTTCCGATAGGCAGCTACTTTGCTGATTTTGCCTGCAGAGAATGCCAGCTGGTTGTCGAAGTGGACGGCAGTCAACACGCTGACAACAAATATGATCGGGTCCGTGACCAATTCATGGTTTCAAATGATTGGTCTGTACTCCGCTTTTGGAACGCGGAAGTATTAAAGGAACGAGACGCGGTGCTCGAGACCATATTGGCGGCTATCGAACGGCGCCTCGATCGCCATATCGAGACGAACAATCTTCGATTTATCGCCGCCAAAGGCTATGGGGAGACATGTCCTTGACCGTCAGCGCCGCCCCTCACCCTTACCCTCTCCCCGTGAAGGACGGGGAGAGGGGGGCGTCAGCGTTGGCGCTTCGCCTTACCAAGCAAAGCCTCTTGGGCTCTTCGACATGAACGCCCGCAAACCCGATCTCCTGCGCGACAACGAGCTCATTTACGGCCGGCTGCTCGTCGTCGACGAGCCGCATCTCATCGAGCGCTACAACAAGGCGCTTGCCGCCTTTGGCCTCGAGCCCACCAAGCTGAAGAGCTTCCAGATCGACCGCACCGGTTTTTCGCCGGAAGTGGCGGAGGAATGCGGCGACTACGGCTACCTCGATCCCAATGAGGTCAACCGCCGCTTCATCATCCTGACGCCGTCGCAGATCGATCTGCCGGTGGTGCACACCGCCTTCTCCAACACCTCGCAGCTGATGTTCGAGTTCATGTCCAGGAACCAGCGCGCCATAGACGCGCTGACCATCAAGGACGTCATCTACGGCGAGATCGAGGATTCCATTCCCAAGGTCAACGACATCGAGGATCTGCTGTCGATCAACCAGGTCGAGTTCAAGGTGCTGTCGGCCGAGGATGTGCTGGGCAAGGCCGCCGAGCTCGGCAAGCTCGTCGATCGCCTGAAACAGGAGCCTGACGCCTGGCGCGACAACGCCATGCTCACCCGCATGGTGGAACTGGCCAAGATCTGCGGCGACATCCGCGAGAACGCGCTGGTGCCCGACCAGGTAATCTTCCGCCACAACGCCTACTGGACCAGTCATTTTGGCGGGCTTTACGTGTTCGTCGACCCCGACATGACGACCGTCATCAGCGATCCGGCGGCCCCCGGTTTCCGCCGCTCGCGGCCGTGGCAGGTAAGCTATCTCTCGATCAAGGACGCCGACAAGGTGTTCAAGTTTCTCGCCGCCACCGGCCGCATCGAACTGCCGCGCGCCTCCTGGATCGAAGCCTCGGGCTATCTCGAGCACCGCGCCGAGATGGTGGTGCGTGCGCTGATCCGCGACGCCGAGCCGGATCGCAATCTGACCGATGTCGACAAGGTCTGGCTGCAGACCTGGATCCAGAGCCATGCCGACGTGATCGCCAAGGACGGCAACTTCCCCTTCCTCAATGCCGCCAAGCGCGAGATTGCCCAGCTCGGCCATCTCAAGATCGAGGATGTGTTCCCGCAGCAGCGCTTCCTGGTGGTCCGCGCCAAGCCCGACCATCCCGACGCCTGGCTGACCAACCGGCTGATCTCGGATTTCGTGCCGTCGGACTTCGTCTCGCGCTACGTCTTCAACAAACAGGGCTTCTACAAGGACTATGAGGACTTCAGCGACGCTTGGCGATCGCATGTTGTGGACATTCTGAAAACCACATATCTGAAGGACAAGGTGGCGTTCCGTACGCGCCTCTACGGCCTGACTGACTAGAACGAAACCGGCCGTCATTTCGTTCTAACTGGTTGTTTTGGCGCATGATGTTATCCAAAAGGTCCGCAACTTTTTGACATTATGCCTTGAGGGGTGACACAGCCATGCTCGATCCGATCGTGAACTTCTTCGTCAGGATTTTCCAATGGATCGGCCGCGGCATCGGGCTTCTGATCGGCGTCATCTTGTGGCCGTTCATCTGGGCCGGGCGCTGGTATACGCAGCGCGGTTGGATCCTCAAGGCCGTGCTCGGCCTCGCCTTGCTCGTGCTGCTCGGCCTCTATGCCAATTTCTTCTACGCCACACAGTGGTGGAACAATTTCAACCCGAGCTATCCCGACACCTACACGTTCGAGAAGCGCAATATCTCGGCGGGCGAACAGGTAGCCGCCGGTGCCGGTGCCGACACTGCCAGGACCTGCGGCAACTCCGGCATCGCCCAGATTGCCGCCGATTTGACCGACTTCAACGTTAACCAGAATGCCTGGATCTCGTCGATGATCCTCTACAAGCTCGGCCTGTTCGGCATCAGCTGGGACAACACGCCGTGGATGGACAACAAGGCCTCGTTCCAGCGCGGCATCAACCAGGCGGTGCGCCGCACCGCGACCGAGCTCGCCGACAATCTCGGCCGTGTGCGCACGACATCGCAGATCGACGCCGACCTGCAGGATGCGCGCGGCAATCTGCAGTTCGACGAGTACACCTGGTATTTCGGTGTAAGCCCGTTCGGCCCGAAGACGCCGACCCCGAGCTATTATCGCGACGCCGTGCGCAAGCTGCGCTCCTTCAACGCCCGCCTCGCCACCTGCCAGGCCACCTTTGATGCCCGTGCCGACAATCTGAAGCAATATATCGACCGTATCGCCAGCGATATCGGCTCGACCTCGGCCATCCTCAAGGAACGTGCCGAAAACCATAACAATGGCTGGTTCGATTTCCGCGCCGACGACCGCTACTGGTTCGCCTATGGCCAGCTCTACGCCTATTACGGACTGATGAAGGGCGCGCAGGCCGACTTCGAGGACGTCATCAAGGAAAAGCACCTGCAGAGCCTGTGGGATACGATGGACGCGCAGTTCGTCTCGGCGCTGCGCATCCAGCCCTTCATCATCGCCAATGGCCGCGAGGACGGCTGGCTGCTGCCCACGCATCTGACGACCATGGGTTTCTATGTGCTCAGGGTGCGTTCCAACATGGTCGAAATCAGCAACGTGCTGACGCAGTAGGGCCGGTCGGCCCAATGCATGTCACCCAAAAGTGGTCCGGCCTGGGAAGAACGATATGCATGGAAACAAATGCCTGAAGCGCGATGCGCTTTAGGCCGGCGATGGCGGATTTGCGCCGCCGTGTCTGTCGCATTCCGTGCATTGCGCGGCTGTTTTGAGACGGCGGACGCGTCCCCGCTCTGGCTTCTATACGGCGCGGCAAGCGGAGCCAGAAAGAACCGGAGGCAGGTCGGCCCGCCGCAGAGGAATTTTCTTCATAGGAAACATAGTTGCATGAAAGTTGACGCCACGGCAGCGAGAGGGCTAGAACATGCCCTTGCCCGCGCGGCGTATCGAACATGCACCAGTGATCAACCCGTCCCCTCCACCGTCCAATCCAGAGGAAAGCCGTCATGGCAGAAGTGAAGTCCGACATCGAGATCGCCCGCGGTGCGAAGAAAAAACAGATCCAGGAGATCGGCGCCAAGATCGGCATCCCGACCGAACACCTTTTGCCCTATGGCCATGACAAGGCGAAGGTCTCCGCCGAATTCATCAAATCGGTGAAGGGCAACAAGGACGGCAAGCTGATCCTGGTCACCGCCATCAACCCGACCCCGGCCGGCGAAGGCAAGACGACCACCACCGTCGGCCTCGGCGACGGCCTGAACCGCATCGGCAAGAAAGCGATCATCTGCATCCGCGAAGCCTCGCTCGGTCCGAATTTCGGCGTCAAGGGCGGTGCGGCCGGCGGCGGCTACGCGCAGGTCGTGCCGATGGAGGATATGAACCTCCATTTCACCGGCGACTTTCATGCCATCACCACGGCGCACAACCTCCTGTCGGCGTTGATCGACAACCACATCTATTGGGGCAATGAGCTCGGCATCGACACCCGCCGCGTTGCCTGGCGCCGCGTCATGGACATGAACGACCGGGCGCTGCGCGAGATCATCTGCTCGCTCGGCGGCGTCGCCAACGGCTATCCGCGCGAGGCCGGGTTCGACATCACCGTCGCTTCGGAGGTCATGGCCATCCTGTGCCTCGCCACCGACCTGAAGGACCTGGAGAAGCGCCTGGGCGACATCATCGTCGCCTATCGCCGCGACAAGTCGCCTGTCTATGCCCGTGACCTCAAGGCCGACGGCGCCATGGCCGTGCTGCTCAAGGACGCCATGCAGCCGAATCTGGTGCAGACGCTGGAGAACAATCCGGCCTTCGTGCATGGCGGCCCGTTCGCCAACATCGCGCATGGCTGCAACTCGGTGGTCGCCACCACGACGGCGCTCAAGCTTGCCGACTACGTCGTGACGGAAGCCGGCTTCGGCGCCGACCTCGGCGCGGAAAAATTCTTCGACATCAAGTGCCGCAAGGCCGGGCTGAAGCCGGCGGCGGCGGTCATCGTCGCCACCGTACGCGCCATGAAAATGAATGGCGGCGTCAAGAAGGAAGACCTCGGCAAGGAAAACATCGAGGCGGTGAAGAAGGGCTGCGCCAATCTTGGCCGCCACATCGAGAACATCAGGCAGTTCGGCGTGCCGGCGGTAGTTGCCATCAACCACTTCTACTCCGACACGGATGGCGAAATCCAGGCGATGAAGGATTATGTCGCCTCGATGGGCGAAGAGGCGATCCTGTGCAAGCACTGGGCCAACGGCTCGGCCGGCATCGAGGATCTCGCCAAGAAAGTGGTGGCGCTGGCCGAATCCGGTGCCTCGCAGTTCGCGCCGCTCTATCCCGACGCCATGCCGCTGTTCGAGAAGATCAACACCATTGTCCAGCGCATCTATCGCGGCTCGGAAGCGATCGCCGACAAGTCGGTGCGCGACCAGTTGCACGCCTGGGAGCAGGCCGGCTACGGCCACTTGCCGGTCTGCATGGCCAAGACGCAGTATTCCTTCTCGACCGACCCGAACCTGCGCGGCGCGCCGACCGGCCACACCGTACCGGTGCGCGAGGTCAGGCTTTCGGCGGGCGCGGGTTTCGTCGTCATCATCTGCGGCGAGGTCATGACCATGCCCGGCCTGCCCAGGGCGCCGTCGTCGGAAAAGATCTTCCTCAACGAAGCCGGCCAGATCGAAGGCCTGTTCTAGAAATCCTCAATTCCAAAAAGTGCTAAGGGCGCCGCAGCGATGCGGCGCCCTTTCTGTTTCCGGAAATTCCTACGCAGCGTTGCGCGACAGCGCCCGCTGGTTGGAGCCGAAGATCGTATCGCGTTCCGGCAAGGTGCCGGTCTTCAGGCACTCGATCCATTCGGCGGTCTTGAGCACGGCGGCGAAGCGCGACTGCAGGATGATTGTCACCACGCGGTGGATCTCCTCGGCCGAGGCATAGCCGGCGCTGTTGGCGTAAGGCACCGAGCCGGTCGCGTCGGACAGGAACTCGACGGCAAAGCCCATATGCACGGCATGGATGATGGTCGACAGGTCGCAATTATGCGTCATGTAGCCGACCACCACGATCGTATCGACAGCGTTGGCGCGCAGCCACTCTTCGAGATCGGTGCCGGTGAAGGCGGAAGGCAGCGTCTTCTCGACATAGTGGTCGCGTGGCCGCCTCGATATCTCGGGATGCAATTCCGCGCCATGGCTGCCCTTGGCGAAGATTGGTGACGTCTCCGGCGCCATCTGCTTGACGACCACCACCTTGATGCCGGCCGCGGCTGCCGCGTCCATGGCGCGCGCCACGTTGACGACGCTGTCGCGGAACGGCGGATGCTGGATGGCGAGATTGCCGCCGTCATAGTCATTCTGGACGTCCACGACGACGAGCGCGCGGCGCGGCGTCTTGCTGGCTGGTTCGGACATGATGCATTCCTTTGAGGCTTGATGTGATGCCCGAGCATAGGTCCGCCACCATCGGACGAAAGTGGCCCGATTGACATCATTCGAAAGAATTGGGACAATCCGCCATAACCCGCGCAGAAATCCCTGGCACAGACATGACCCACCCGATCGTCGCCGTCCTCGCCTTCGACGGCATCAGCCCGTTCCATCTCTCCGTCCCTTGCCTGGTGTTCGGCGAGGATCGCACATCGTTCGGCCTGCCGCGCTTCGACTTCCGCATCTGCGCGATCGAGGCCGGGCCCGTCCACACCGAGGCCGGGCTGAGCGTCGCCGCGCCCCATGGGCTAGAGGGCCTCGATGGCGCCGACATCGTCATCGTGCCGAGCTGGCGGGATCTCGAAGATCCGCTGCCGGAACCGCTGAGCCAAGCATTGCGGCGGGCCCACCGCAATGGTGCCCTGATCGTCGGCCTTTGCCTGGGAACATTCGCAGTCGCTGCTGCCGGACTGCTTGGCGGTCGGCGTGCGGCCACGCATTGGGCCTATGCCGAGCGGCTTCAGAAGCTTCATCCCGACATCGCGGTGGATGCCGAGGTGCTCTATGTCGACAATGGCGACGTGGTGACGTCGGCCGGCGTCGCGGCCGGGCTCGACTGCTGCCTCCATATCGTTCGCGCCCGCTACGGCGCCGAGGCAGCACTGCGGCTCGCGCGGCAGATCGTGCTCTCCCCGCACCGGCAAGGCGGACAGGCGCAGTTCATCGAGCGTCCGCTGGCGAGGAGCGCCGATACCGACAGGTTCACACAAGCACTCGACACCGTGCGTGCGACACTCGGCGAAGCGCACAGCCTGGACCGCGTCGCCGAAGCCGCCGGCCTGACCCGGCGCACCTTCACCCGCCGCTTCCAGAAATCGATCGGCACCAGTTTCGGCGATTGGCTGATCGAGCAACGGCTTGAACTGGCGCAGCGTCTGCTCGAGGCGACGGAAAAATCGATGGACGTCGTGGCCTTCGAGGCCGGCTTCGGCAGCGCCGCTTCGCTACGCCAGCATTTTTCGGCGCGTCTCAGGACCTCCCCGGCGCAATACCGGCGTGAATTTTCCAGGCGGGCCGACCAGGGCGACCGGTCGCCGCACGCGCTTTCGCACTGAGCGCCCGCCGGGCACTCAACCGCGTTTGACCGCCCGCGCCGGATTGCCGACCACCGTCATGTTCGCGGGCACGTCGCGCGTCACCACGGCGCCGGCGCCGACGATGGCGCCCTCGCCGATGCTGACGCCGCCGAGGATGACGGCACTGCCGCCGATCCAGGCGTTGGCGCCGATCTCGACAGGCCGCGCGACTTCGAGTCCGGCTTGCCGCCCGGCGACCTCCCTGTGATGCTCGGCGCAATAGATCTGCACATTGGGGCCGAGCAGCGTTCCCTTGCCGATGCGCACGCTTGCCGTGTCGAGAATGATGCAGCCGGCATTGAGAAAGACGCCGTCGCCGAGGAAGACGTTGAAGCCATAGGCACAGTGGAACGGCGCCTCGATGCGGGCGCCCTCGCCCGCGCCGCCGAGCAGATCCCGCAAGGTCGGCCCGATGTTGCCGCGCTGACGGGGCGCAAGCGAATTGTGCTCGAATACGGCGCCCGCAGCCACGCCGCGCAGCGCCTCCAGTTCGTCATCCATGCACGTATACCACTCGCCCGCCGCCATTTTTGCGCGTTCGCTCTCAGCCATGCGGTGCCTCCGTCATCATTGCCACGCACGGTTGCGGCGTAAGAGAGCGCCTATGCAAGTACTGGCCAAATACCGGACCTATGGTAGCCTGCCTTTTCAGGGCTGTCCCGGCCCGGGATCGAGGGGGATCAACATGCTTTACATTCTTGCACTTCTGATCGGGGTCATTGCCGGCCTGCGCGCCATGACCGCGCCGGCCGCCGTCGCCTGGGGCGCCTGGCTCGGCTGGCTGCCGGTTGCCGGCACCTGGGCAAGCTTCATGAGCCACTGGGCCGCTGTCGGCATTTTCACTATCCTGGCCATCGTCGAGCTGGTCACCGATCAGTTGCCGTCGACGCCGAGCCGCAAGGTGCCGCAGCAATTCGGCGCCCGCATCCTGCTCGGTGCCTTCAGCGGCGCCGTGATCGGCGCCACTGGCGGCGCCACCATCGTCTGCCTGATCGCCGGCGCCATAGGGGCCGTTATCGGCACGCTCGGCGGCGCGGAGGCGCGCGGCCGGCTGGCGGCCGCCTTCGGCAAGGACCAGCCCGCGGCCTTCATCGAGGACGCGGTCGCGATCGTTGGCGGCCTCTTGATCGTGGCGGCGGTGGCATGACGGCGAAAACCTTCGATGCCATCGTCATCGGTGCCGGCCAGGCCGGCCCTTCGCTGGCCGGCCGGCTGACCGCGGCCGGCACGAGCGTGGCGCTGATCGAGCGCAAGCTGGTCGGCGGCACCTGCGTCAACACCGGCTGCATGCCGACCAAGACCATGGTCGCCAGCGCCTATGCCGCGCATCTGGCGCGGCGCGCCGCGGACTATGGCGTGACCCTCTCCGGCCCGGTCGGCGTCGACTATGCCAAGGTCAAGGCGCGCAAGGACAAGGTGTCGAACGACGCCCGCGGCAATCTGGAAACCTGGATCGCCGACATGGATAAATGCACGCTCTATCGCGGCCATGCGCGTTTCGAATCCGCCAACATGGTGCGCGTCGGCGATGATCTCCTGACCGCCGGCAAGATCTTTCTCAACACCGGCGGCCGCGCATCGGTACCGGATCTGCCCGGCATTCACGACATCGACTTTCTCACCAACTCTTCGATGATGGACCTCGACGTGTTGCCGCGCCACCTCGTGGTGGTCGGCGGCAGCTACATCTCGCTCGAATTCGCGCAGATGTTCCGCCGCTTCGGCGCGGAGGTCACGATTGTCGAAAAGGGCTCGCGGCTGATCGGCCGCGAAGACGAGGATGTGTCCGACGCCATCCTGTCGATCCTCGAAAACGAAGGCATCGCGGTCCATCTCGGCGCCGACGCCATAAGCTTTGCTAGGCAGGGCGAGGATATTGCCGTTGCCTTCTCCGCCGGCAAGCCGCCGGCCGTCGGCTCGCATGTGCTCCTGGCTCTGGGGCGAACGCCCAATACCGACGATCTCGGCCTCGACAAGGCCGGCATCGAAGTCGACAAACGCGGCTTCATCACCGTCGACGACCAGTTGCGCACCAGCGTGCCCGGCATCTGGGCGATGGGCGACTGCAATGGCAAGGGCGCCTTCACCCACACGTCCTACAACGATTACGAGATCGTCGCGGCCAATTTGCTCGACAATGATCCGCGCAAGGTCAGCGACCGCATCGAGGCCTACGCTCTCTACATCGACCCGCCGCTCGGCCGCTGCGGCATGACCGAGGCGTCAGTGAAGAAGTCGGGACGCCGCGCGCTGGTCGGCCAGCGACCGATGACCCGCGTCGGCCGCGCCGTCGAGAAAGGCGAGACGCAAGGCTTCATGAAGATCCTCGTCGACGCCGACACAAGGGAAATCCTCGGCTGCTGCGTGCTTGGCCCCGGCGGCGATGAAGCCGTGCATTGCGTGCTTGACCTGATGTACGCCAAGGCACCTGTGGACACGCTGGCGCGCGCCATGCACATCCACCCCAATGTCTCGGAACTGCTGCCTACCATCGCCCAGGAGTTGAAGCCGCTGGTCTGAACTCCGGCTCAGCCGGTCGGTTCGGCCGCTCGGGCGGGTTCGGTCAGGGTCGTCTAGCCCGGCAGGGCACGGCACAAGCACCGCTGCCAGTGCCTCTTTGCTCTCCGCTTTCTGCATTGCTGCATTGCGGCAATGGCGCTTGTGCGCCATGGGGCGCTCGCGCAGTTTCCATTTGAACCGATTCAGCCTGGACCTCCCATGCCTTTGCCGATCCTTGCGCTTGCCATTGCGTCCTTCTGCATCGGCACCACCGAATTCGTCATCATGGGTCTGCTGCCGGAGGTCGCCGCCGACCTTAGCGTGACCATTCCCGCGGCCGGGCTGCTGGTCACGGGCTATGCGCTGGGCGTGGTCTTCGGCGCGCCAATCGTGGCGATGGCCACCGCGCATCTGCCGCGCAAGCCGGTGCTGGTCGGACTGGCCGCACTGTTCGTCGTCGGCAACCTGCTCTGCGCCATCGCGCCCAATTACTGGATGCTGATGGGCGCGCGCGTCTTCACCGCCTTCGGCCACGGCGCCTTCTTCGGCATCGGTTCGGTCGTCGCCGCCAGCCTGGTGCCCCGCAACAAGCGTGCCAGCGCCATCGCGCTGATGTTCGCCGGCCTGACGCTGGCTAACATCCTCGGCGTTCCCGCCGGAACGGCGCTTGGCGAAGCCTTCGGCTGGCGCGCCACCTTCCTGGCGGTGGTCGGCATCGGGCTGATCTCGGTCGCGGCGATCGCTTGGCTAGTGCCGCCGGATGTCACTGAACCAAGCGGCGACGGCTTGCGCGGCGAATTGCGCGTGCTCGGCAAGCTGCAGGTGTGGCTGGCCATGCTGATCGCGGCGCTCGCCTCAGCCAGCCTGTTTGCCGTCTTCACCTACATCAAACCCTATCTCACCGACGTGTCCGGCCTCTCGACTTCAGCGGTCACCTGGGTGCTCTTGCTGTTCGGCGCCGGCATGACCATCGGCAACATCATCGGCGGCCGGCTGGCCGACTGGAAGCTGATGCCGACGGTCATCGGCACGCTGCTGCTGCTGGCGGTCCTGTTTGTCGGCTTCATGCAGTTCGGCGCTATCGCCAGTGTCGCCATAGGCATCGTCTTCCTGTGGGGCATGCTCGTCTTCGTCGTCGTGCCGCCGTTGCAGATCCGTGTCGTGGAAGCCGCTTCCGAGGGACCGAACCTTGCCGCCACGCTGAACCAGGGCGCCTTCAATGTCGGCAACGCCAGCGGCGCCTGGATCGGCGGCGTGGCGCTCTCCTGGGGCGTTTCCTATGCCAACCTGCCGCTGGTGGGCGCGGCACTCGCTCTGCTGGCGGTCGCCGTGGCCGTTGCCTCGCAGGCACTGGACCGGCGCGCTCCGGCCGTCGCTCTTCAGCCTGCCGCGTAGTAGCTGCTTGCGCCCATAGCGCGACAGCCTGGACCAATCGACAAGCGCACGATCGAAGAGGCATGTCCTTCTCGCCTCTCGACGGAGAAAAGACCATGCAGAAATCGATCGAACGCATAGCCGGCGACAGCGAGGGCGTTTCCTATGAATTCCCGCTGTTTCGCTTCGCTGGAACCGACAAATCCGCGCCTTCGGCCTATCTGCAGGCAGCACTCCATGCCGGCGAACTGCCCGGAGTCGTCGCCATTGATGCACTGATGCCGATGCTGGCCAGGGCCGAGGCGGAGGGGCGCATCAAGGGCGACATCACCATCGTGCCCTGGGCCAATCCGATCGGCCGCGCCCAGTATCATTTCGGCGAACATCAGGGCCGTTTTCATCTGGGCACGCGCACCAACTTCAACCGCGGTTTTCCGCTGCTCGCCGCGCCCGACACGGCACTCCTGCCCGACACCGCGCACGGCACGCCCGACCAGCGGCTGAAGACGAGACTGGTGCAGCTTTCACTCGGCCACGACATCGTGCTCGACCTGCATTGCGACGACGAGGGTCTTTCCTACCTGTATGTCCACACCAGCCTGTGGCCGGCAATGGCCGACTGCGCCGCCGCCATGGGCGTCGAGGCGGTGGTGCTGTGGAGTGAAGACACGGACGGCACTTTCGAGGGCGCCTCGATCATGCCCTATCAGAACGTTCCCGCCGATGTGGCGAAGCTCGGCCGGCGCGTCGTCACGACGGTCGAATATCGCGGCATCCTCGATGTCGATGGCGCGTTCGCGGCGTCGGACGCCGCGGGGCTCTACCGGCTGCTGGTGGCGCGCGGCGTGGTCGCCGACCCGGCCCTGCCCTCACCCGGTGCCTTCACCGGGGTTGTCGCACCGCTCGAAAACATCGACATGATGCCGGCGCCCCGGGCAGGTGCCGTGCTTTACGACGTGGAGCCCGGCGACCGCGTGGCCAAGGATACGCGGCTTGCCGTCATCGTCCACGCACCGGGCGAAGCCGATGGCCGCACCGAGGTGTTCGCGCCGCAGGCCGGCATCGTCCTGACCCGGCGCTCGCGCCGTATCATCCGCGCCGGCGAGGATCTGTTGAAACTGGTGGGCGACAGGAAGAGCGCCGACGCAAGGTCCGGCACACTGGAAGATTGAGCCTCCACCGAATCCAGTTGCGCGGTCGCTCAATCGCCGCTATGGGAATCGCCATGAACATGCGTTCGATCAAGACCGTTTGGTGGTGGGCCTGCTGACAGCGGCCTGTTCGAACGCGTGCGCGTGAAAAGAGAGGGTGGCCGCAGCGGAATGTCCGGGCGGCCATTTGTTTTTTCCAAGCCATTCCCGGGTCCGTTGCCCAAGAAGCTGATGGAGACGGCAATGACGATGAAGGTTCTGGACAACGGCGCAGAGAGTTTTGTGACCGGGGGTGGCATCACCATCACCCGCGAGCGCCACGACCGGCCCTATGAAGGCGCCATCGACGCCTATGTCGACGGGCTGAATGCGCGCCGGGGCGCGGTGTTCTCTTCGAACTATGAATATCCCGGCCGCTATACGCGTTGGGACACCGCCATCATCGACCCGCCTTTGGTGATCTCGGCGCGTGGCCGGTCCATGCGCATCGAGGCGCTGAACCGGCGGGGCGAGGTGCTTCTGCCGGTCATCGTCAAGACGCTCGGCGATATCGCCGAGATCACGATCGCCGAGGCGTCGAAAAAGCTGATCCGCCTCGACGTCGCCAAGCCGGGCCGTGTCTTCACCGAAGAAGAACGCAGCCGCGTTCCTTCCGTCTTCACGGTTCTGCGCGCCATCACCGCCTTGTTCAAGACCGCCGAAGACGCCAATCTCGGCCTTTACGGCGCCTTCGGCTACGACCTCGCCTTCCAGTTCGATCCGGTCGACTACAAGCTCGAACGCAAGCCAAGCCAGCGCGATCTCGTGCTGTTCCTGCCCGACGAGATCCTGGTCGTCGATCATTATTCGGCCAAGGCCTGGACCGATCGATATGACTACGCCGGCAAGGGTTTTTCGACCGAAGGCCTGCCGCGCGACGAGATCGCCGAGCCGTTCAAGACTGCCGACCGTATCCCGCCGCGCGGCGACCATGAACCCGGCGAATACGCCAATCTTGTGCGCCGCGCGATGGACAGCTTCAAGCGCGGTGACCTGTTCGAGGTCGTACCCGGGCAGATGTTCTACGAACGCTGCGAGACCCAACCCTCCGAGATTTCGCGCAAGCTGAAGTCAATCAACCCCTCGCCCTATTCCTTCTTCATCAATCTGGGTGAAGGCGAATACCTGATCGGCGCTTCGCCCGAAATGTTCGTGCGCGTCAACGGCCGCCGTGTCGAGACCTGCCCGATCTCGGGCACGATCAAGCGTGGCGACGACGCCATTTCCGACTCAGAGCAGATCCTGAAGCTGCTCAATTCCAAGAAGGACGAATCCGAGCTCACAATGTGCTCGGATGTCGACCGCAACGACAAGTCGCGCGTCTGCGAGCCGGGTTCGGTGCGCGTCATCGGCCGCCGCCAGATCGAGATGTATTCGCGGCTTATCCACACGGTTGACCATATCGAGGGCAGGCTGCGCGAAGGCATGGACGCCTTCGACGCGTTTCTCTCGCACGCCTGGGCGGTGACCGTCACCGGCGCGCCGAAACTATGGGCCATGCGCTTCATCGAGCAGAACGAGAAGAGCCCGCGCGCCTGGTATGGCGGCGCCATCGGCATGGTCAATTTCAACGGTGATATGAACACCGGCCTGACACTGCGCACCATCCGCATCAAGGACGGCATTGCCGAGGTGCGTGCCGGCGCCACATTACTGTTCGACAGCATTCCCGAGGAAGAAGAAGCCGAAACCGAACTGAAGGCCTCCGCCATGCTCTCCGCCATCCGCGACGCCAAGACGGGCAATGCCGCCAGCACCGAGCGCACCACCGCGCGCGTCGGCGACGGCGTCAACATCCTGCTCGTCGACCATGAAGACAGCTTCGTCCACACGCTGGCCAATTACTTCCGTCAGACCGGCGCCAATGTCTCGACCGTGCGCACCCCCGTGCCGGAAGAAGTTTTCGACCGGCTGAAGCCGGATCTCGTCGTGCTGTCGCCTGGTCCCGGCACGCCCAAGGATTTCGACTGCGCCGCCACCATCGGACGAGCGCGCGCCCGCGAGCTGCCGATCTTCGGCGTCTGCCTCGGCCTGCAGGCGCTGGCCGAGGCCTATGGCGGCGAATTGCGGCAGCTGCATGTGCCGATGCACGGCAAGCCGTCGCGCATTCGCGTCTCCAAGCCCGGCATCATCTTCTCCGGCCTGCCCAAGGAAGTCACCGTCGGCCGTTACCATTCGATCTTCGCCGATCCGGTGCGGCTACCCGACGATTTCGTGGTCACCGCCGAGACCGAAGACGGCGTCATCATGGCCTTCGAGCACCGCAAGGAGCCGATCGCCGCGGTGCAATTCCATCCGGAATCGATCATGACGCTCGGCCACAATGCCGGCATGCGCATCATCGAGAACATCGTCGCCCACCTGCCGCGCAAGGCCAAGGACAAGGCCGCCTAGAGACGATGGTCGAAACGCGGGACACGATGGCGGTCGCGGCGAAGGCGGCGACCAGGCGCAAGGTCGCAAGGCTTGCCTTCTGGTCGATCGTCGTCGCTTGTGTGGTGCTCGCACTCAAGCTTGCCGCCTGGTACATCACCGGTTCCGTCGCACTCTATTCGGACGCGCTGGAATCGATCGTCAACGTCATCGCCTCGGCCGCCGCGTTCTGGGCGATCCAGGTCAGCTACAAGCCTGCCGACCAGGACCATCCGTTCGGCCACCACAAGGCCGAGTATTTCTCGGCCGTCCTGGAAGGCGTGCTGATCGTGGTCGCGGCACTCCTGATCCTGAACGAGGTCTGGCAATCCTGGCTCCACCCCGTCCCGCTCCAGCAGCCTTGGGAAGGGCTTGCCGTCAACGGTGTGGCGACGGTCATAAACGCCTTCTGGGCCTGGGCGCTGATCCGTACAGGGCGCAACGCAAGATCGCCGGCACTGGTCGCCGACGGCCAACACATCATGACCGACGTCGTGACCTCGGTCGGCGTCTTCGCCGGCCTTGTCGGCGCGGTGCTGACCGGATGGCAGATCCTCGATCCGGCGCTGGCCGTGATCGTCGCGCTCAACATTCTTTGGCAGGGCTGGCATGTTATCGGCTCGTCGATGAACGGGCTGATGGACCGCGCAGTCGACACCCAGGAGCATATGCGCATCCGCGACATCATTTCGGCCAATTGCAAAGGCGCGCTCGAAGTGCACGACCTCAAGACACGCATCGCCGGCCGCGCCACCTTCATCGAATTCCATCTCGTCGTCGATGCCGACATGTCGGTCGGCGCCAGCCATGTCATCTGCGACCGCATCGAGGATGCGCTGCAGGCGGAAATCCCTTCCGTGCGCGTCACCATCCATGTCGAGCCCGATGATGAGGCCAAGCTGCCGAAGGGCACGACGGCGGTGCCGTTCGCGTGAGGCAGTTCACCACGTCTCGACTGACAGAGCTTTGATCCGCTCGAAGTCCCGGATATTGCGGGTCATCAGCGTAAGATCGCGCGCGCGCCTGCCCACCAATCAACGCATCGTAGGGACCAATTGGAGTTCCCAATGTGGCAAGCGTTGCCCGAATTTCTCCGGCATGTCTCGCGTCTTCCCGATCGAATTCGAGCACAGGAAACTGCAGAGCCTCGATACGCGCCAAATTTTCGACCCGTCGCTAGCTCTTTTCAGCACCATAGTACAGTTCGTGCACGACGATAGGCGAGACGGCAAAGTCCTGCGGCCTATGCCGTTTCAGCAGGCAAGCAGACCCTCATCGCCCTTCATGACCGCGATGACGGCATTGGTGTCGAGCAGGTAGATCACTTGAAGACGTCGCCCAAGGCAGCTCGATCCTGCCCGTCCTGACGTTCCAGCGCTGCCTCTGCGAAATCATTATCAAGCGGTCCAATCACTTGGTCGAGCCACGCCCAGTCCTGCGCAAGCGGTTCCAAGATGACGGTTTGCCCGTGACGGCGTATCGAGACCTCCTCTGTGTCGAAACGGAACTCCTTCGGCAGGCGCACGGCTTGGGACCTGCCTGACCAGAACACTTTTGCTTTGTCCATCGTGCTATCCTCAAATGAGATATAGCAAAGATATATCCCTTCGCGCTGACCTAAACAGGGCTCCGCTCAAGGCGCGCAAGCCGATTGCGGCATCGGTTCCAGCCGGTAGATCTTATCGTCCGACTTCGTCTTGCCGTCGGCTGCCTGTGAACAGAAATCGACGATCGCCAGGCTGTTGTTGGGATTGGCCAGCATCATCATGCCATTGGCGCCGCGCTTGAGGAAAATCTCCTTCTGCGTGATATCGCAGGAGAAATCGCTCATCTTCGAACTCGCCGCGCAGCGCCACTGGTCGGCCTCGCCCTGGCAGGAATAGACCTGCGTGACCTTGCCCGACTGTTGCCGCGTCGTGACCGAAACGGCGATGTCGGCGCCGTCAGGCCAATTGGCAAGGTCGCCGCCCGCCGCGAATGAAGCCAGTTCGACCGGCCCACGGAACACGCGGATCGACTGCGTCAGTTGGTCGGGATGCGAACCGAAATGCGCGGCATCGTAGTCGCGTCCGTAGCAGAAGGCCTGGTCGGGCTTCAGCCGGTCGCGCAGCGGCGGACCCATCGCTGGGTCGATCGGGTCGATGCGGGCGAACTCCGCCTTGCAGGTCGCTGCCGGCATCGGGTCGAGACGGAAATTGTCGTCCCGCGACCCCAGCGCCTGCCTGTTGTATTCAGTCGTGCCGAGTTCCTCCTCGGAACCGGCATCGAGATAGACATCGGGCTGCAGGTCCGAAAGGATCAGCCGGCCCTTGTGGTCGACTTTCAGCGACGCCAGCGTGCGGTCGCATTCCATGCCGCAATGGATCGGGTTTGATGCGCCATCCTCGGATTGGTGACTACACCAGCCGCCGGCCCATTCCGGAGCCTTGGCGCCACGCACCGTGGTGGTGACGAAGCCATTGTAGGACGTGCCGGCATTCGCGGCCGGTTCCTCGTTCGGCCTGCTGACCGGATCATGGCCGTAGTAGAAGAAGATCCGGGCCACCTTCTGCTCCGGATGCGCCTTGAGGTGGTTGGCATCGTAGATGCGGCCGAAACAGGCGTCCTGACCGTTGGGACTGAGTTCGGTGAGCTTGGCCGCCTCGTCGGCGAAAGCCGTCGCGCCCAGCAGGCTCAACAAGGCCGCTCCGGACAGGACGCTTGCCAGTCTCTGTTCGAACGCCATGTGACCCTCCGCATCGGCAGGACGCGACGCCGATTTATGCTACACTCGGCGTCGCGGCCACGCAATTCGCGGCCATCTGTCAACCCGGGGGGAACCATCGCCATGCGTCGACGCGACATGTTCCGCGCGATTCTCGTCGGAGCCGGCACGCTGATTGGACTGCGGGTGGCGCAAGCCGCGGCCACCGAGGCCACGAGATTGAAGGTCGCCTATCATCTCAGTGACCTCGACAAGGTCAATTTCGTGCTGGGCAACATCAAGAACCATTACGAAGGCACCGGCGGCAATGTCGATATCGCGCTGGTCGTCCATGGTCCGGCTCTTGCCGGTTTCAAGTCGAAGGGCATATCGGCGGCGATCTCCGGTCGTTTCACCGGTCTCGTCCAGCAAGGGCTCGATCCGCATGCCTGCGCCAACACCATGCACGGCATGGATATTTCGCTCGCCGACCTGCTCGACGGTTTTCATGCGGCCGACAGTGGCGGCGTCGTCAAGCTCGCCGAACTGCAAAGCCAGGGCTATGCCTATCTCAGGCCTTGAAGCTGCATGGACTGAATGCAAGGGTAGCAAGACCAGCTAAGAACCGCGAAATCCCGGAGAAACGACAGTGCCAGCGACAACCACTCCCCTCGGGCTTGTCATTCCCGATCTCGCCGGCAAGGCGGTGCTGGTCACCGGCGCCTCGACCGGCATCGGCGCGGCGCTCGCCTTGGCTTATGCGGCGCAGAAATGTCTGGTCGCACTGCACTACAATTCCAGCCGTGACGCCGCCGAGAAACTTGGCAAGGCCATTCGCGACAATGGCGGCGAGGTGCTTCTCGTCCAGGGCGATTTTTCCCTGGCCGCCGACGTCGAACGCGTCGTCGAGGACAGCGCGCAGCATTTCGGCCGCCTCGACGGGCTGGTCAACAATGCCGGCGGGATGCTCGGCCGCGTGCCCTACGCCGAGCAGACAGAGGCGCATTACGACGCGGTGATGGATCTCAACGCGCGTTCGGTGCTGACCGCCTCGCGCAAGGCGATGCCGTGGTTGAAGAGACAAGGCGGCTTCATCGTCAACACCTCCTCGATCGCCGCCCGCAACGGCGCCGGCGGTGGCGCCGGGCTTTACGGCTCGGCCAAGGCTTTCGTCTCCAACGTCACGCGCGGCATGGCCAAGGAACTGATCGGCTTCGGCATTCGCGTCAACGCGGTGGCACCCGGCACCATTCTCACGCCGTTCCACGAACGCTACTCGACCGAAGAGCAGATCAGGGGCATGGTTGCCACCATTCCGCAGGGGCGCGCCGGCACGGCTGAAGATTGCGTCGGTGCTTATCTGTTCCTCTCCTCCGATCTGTTGAGCGGCTACATCACCGGCCAGGTGATCGAGGTGAATGGTGGCCAGTTGATGCCTTGAGCCGCGACCTGCATACTGACGAACGGTATACTCTTGTCGAAAACGCTGAAGGGAGACGAAGGGATGTACGGTCTGATCGGCAAGATGCGGGCGGCCCGCGGCCAGCGCGACGCTGTCATGGACGTCCTGCGCGCCAGCACCGGCGCCCTGCCCGGCTGCCTGAGCTATATCGTTGCCACCGACCCGGCCGATGCCGATGCCATCTGGGTCACAGAAGTGTGGACTGACCAGGCAAGCCACAAAGCCTCGCTGCAGCTTCCCGAAGTCCAGGCGGCCATCGCCAAAGCGAGGCCCTTCATCGCCGGCTTCGAGTTCCAGGTGGAAACCAACCCCGTCGGCGGCTTTGGATTGGCTGACGACAAGACGGGCTGATCCGGGTGGACGACTCGACGCAGATCGTAAACATTAGCGATGCGAAGGCCAATCTTTCACGTCTCGTTCAGCGAGCCGCCAACGGCGAACCTTTCATGATCGCCAAGGCTGGCAAGTCATTGGTCAAGGTCATTCCTATGGATCAATCGGAGCCGGTATAATCGCGACGGGTTGGCTTTATGGCTGGTCAGTTTTCGGTGTCCGACCGTTTCGATCGCATGAGCGGTGGAGAAATCGAGCAACTGTTCGGCACAGACATCTGAGGCGACCGCTTTTCGATGCAGCGGGGGTTCGCATCCCTTACCGCTCAGTCTAAGACCAGAACATGGATTCCTCGCCCAAGCAGCCGTCTCCTGGCCAGCCGGCCGTCGAGCGCATGGCGCGCATGCGCAAGCCTTGGCAATGGCTGGCCCTCCTCGTCATTTCCGTGCTGTTTGCCGGTGCGCTCGAACTGGCCGCGCTGCCGGCGGCGCTGCTCATCGGGCCGATGCTGGCGGCCATCGTCGCCGGCACCAACGGCGCCACCGTGCGCGTGCCGCGGCTTCTGTTCGGCTCCGCCCAGGCGATCGTCGGCTGCCTCATCGCCGCTTCGATCTCGGCCGACATTTTTCGCGTCTTCTACGCCGAATGGCCGCTGTTCCTCGGCGCAGTGACAGCCACCGTCGCGGCGTCCAGCCTGCTCGGCTGGCTGATCAGCCGGTGGCGCATCTTGCCCGGCACGACCGCCGTCTGGGGATCCTCCCCAGGCGCGGCCACCGCAATGGTGCTGATGGCCGGCGCCTTTGGCGCCGACCAGCGCCTCGTCGCCTTCATGCAGTATCTGCGTGTCATCTTCGTCTCGATGACGGCGGCCATTGTCGCCAAGATGTGGGTCGAAACGTCAGGCGTCGAAATCCCGCCGATTATCTGGTTTCCGCCGATCGATGCTCAAGCCTTAGCAGCAACCATTGGCATCGCGCTGGTCGGCGGGCTGGCGGGAAAGCTTTGCCGGCTGCCTTCGCCCTCCTTTCTGGGCACCTTCATCTTCGGCGCGTTGATCCAACTTGGCCTCGGCGTGCCGATGCAATTGCCGCCCTGGCTGCTGGCTGTCAGTTACGCCATGGTCGGATGGTCGATCGGGCTGAACTTCACCAGGCCGATCCTGCGCCATGCGACACGGGCCCTGCCGCAGATCGTCGCTTCGATCGTGGCTCTGATCGCCTTTTGCGGCGGCCTCGCCTTCATGATCAGCCATCTGCTCGGCATCGATCCGCTGACCGCCTATCTCGCGACCAGCCCCGGCGGCATGGACAGCGTCGCCATCATCGCCGCCGCCGCCCAGAACGTCGACATCTCCTTCATCATGGCGCTCCAGTCGGCGCGTTTCCTGATCGTGCTGCTTGTCGGCCCGAGCATCGCGCGGCTGGTAGCGCGCGCGGTGAAGGAATAGGCTGCTCCGCCCCGGCTGCCGGCATACTTATGGATCGATCCTAACCCTCGTCGTCGCCCTCGGCCTGCGCGTCGCGACGCCAATAGGCCGTTACCAGGTGCCGGTCGCGGCCCAGGCCCCACTCCTTGCGCACGATCTTGCGGATCTCGCGGAAGTCCGTGAACTCGCATCCGGCCCAGACGTAGAGGTTATCGGCAAGCGCCATGTGGCTGCGCTCGCGCAGGGCGGCCGCCAGCAGGCCGGCGGTGCCGGCCGCGCGGTCGTGCCGGTAAAGCCAGGTGATTTCGATGTTGTCGCCTTGCGCCAGCGCGATGCGGTCGTCCGGGCCATCGACCTCGATGAGCGCCTCGACGCGGGTTGACGGCCGCAGTTCCCCCAGAATCCGGCCAATTGCCGGCAGCGCTGTGTCGTCGCCGACCAGCAGCAGGGTCGGCGCCGTCGGCGTCTCGCCGCCGCTTGGCCCGATCATGCCGATCACGTCTCCCGCCACCGCGTTCTGCGCGAATGTGGCAGCGGGCGTGTCATGGTCGGGGTGCAGCACGAAATCGACATCGAGCCAACCGCTTATCGGATCCACCGCCCGGATCGTGTAGATGCGGACGGTGAGCGCATCCTCACCGGCAGGCCACACAAGCAGGCCGTCGGCGCCCATCGAGGGCCAAACGGGCGGCCTGCCCCGCGGCGGCAGCAGCAGCCGGATGTGCAGGCCGCCATGAGTAAACCGGCCAAGATCATCGCCTGCAAAGCGCAGGCGCTGCATATGCGGAGAAATCCGCGTTGACGACACAACCGTGATTTCGCGGAAGAAGATTGGGGTGCCGGTGTCGCTGCCGTCGCCTTGCCAGCGCAGTCCGCTCGTCGTTCCAAGGTGCTGCGCGACGTGGCCGGCGACCGTCATCTTCATGTAGGACAGGCAGGTTTCGTCTACGGCCGAGACGCGGATCAGCATGGAGTCGCCCTCGAGTGCCGCGCTCAGCGAACCGTAGTACAGGCGAAGTTCCCATCGATCGGCAACACCGGTCTCGACCTCGAATTCGCTGTGCTCGGTGCGCAGCCGGTCCATCACCGACCTGATCGCCGCATCGCTGATCCGGGTTTGCGCTCGCAGTTGGTCCATCGTTCGCGTCTTTCGAAACGGTTTGAAGCAATCGGCCGCAGGAGGGCCGCGCCGGCAGCGGCATGCCATAGACGTTCCGAAGTTTCCACAGAAACTTGAATACATAAGTCATCTTATATATTGAACCGCTACGTCCCGTTGGCGGCCAGGTCCGGCCTCGGCCTGTTGGAAGGGCACGCACGTCGGCGACGTCAGACGGAACGTGGCCCGGCACGCGCCCGGCTGTCGGCATGGCTTTCGGTACGGCTTGCCTCCGGCTGGCCGCTCCTGTATGAAAACCGCCATGAACACGCGCGCCACCACCGCTTCCCGTCAGACCGGCTTTGCCGGCGAGACCGTGCGCGCGCTTGCCTCGACGCTGCTTCTTCTCGGCCTTATCGGCGATCGCCGGGTTCGCTGAAGGAGCGCCCGGCGGTCGAGCCGCCGCGCAAGCGCATGCTCCTTGGCAGTCACATCAAGCGAACGAAAATCTGGTAAAGGCGCCACTCGCCACCCATCCGCCTGAAGGCGGATTCGAGGGTCGCCGGGAGAAACGACGATGAACGCACGAGAAGAAATCCGCGTAAGCGAGGCCCCGGCGGGCCAGCAGAACGGCGGCATGCCGGACGCCGCCCGCAAGTACCAACCCTACCCAATCGTCGGCCTCACCGACCGGACCTGGCCCTCGAAAGTGATCGACAAGGCGCCAATCTGGTGCTCGGTCGACCTGCGCGACGGCAACCAGGCGCTGATCGACCCGATGGGCCACGAACGCAAGGCGCGCATGTTCGCGCTGCTGCTCGACATGGGTTTCAAGGAGATCGAGATCGGTTTTCCTTCGGCCTCGCAGACCGATTTCGACTTCGCCCGCTGGTGCATCGAAGAGGGCAGCGTACCGGCCGACGTTTCGCTGCAGGTGCTGGTGCAGTGCCGGCCCGAACTGATCACCCGCACCTTCGAAGCGCTCAGGGGCGCCACCAACCCGATCGTGCATTTCTACAATTCGACCAGCGAGTTGCAGCGCCGCGTCGTCTTCGAGAAGGACGTCGCCGGCATCAAGCGCATCGCCACCGATGCCGCCAAGATGATCACCGACATGGCAGCGGGTGCCGGCGGCGGCTACCGTTTCGAATACTCGCCCGAAAGCTTCACCGGCACCGAGCTCGAGGTGGCGCTGGAGATCTGCAACGCGGTCACCGAGATCGTGAAGCCGACGCCTGACAACAAGCTCATCATCAACCTGCCGTCGACCGTCGAGATGTCGACGCCCAATATCTATGCCGACCGCATCGAGTGGATGTGCCGCAATCTCGACAGGCGCGAGAACCTGATCATTTCGCTGCACCCGCATAATGACCGTGGCACCGGCATCGCCACCACCGAGCTCGGCCTGATGGCCGGCGCCGATCGCGTCGAAGGCACGCTGTTCGGCAATGGCGAGCGCACCGGCAATGTCGACATCGTCACGCTGGCGCTCAACATGTACACGCAAGGCGTCGATCCGAAGCTGGACTGCTCCGACATCAACCGGATGAAGGATGTCTACGAATATTCGAACCAGCTGAAGATTCCCGAGCGCCATCCCTATGTGGGCGAACTCGTCTACACCGCCTTTTCCGGCTCGCACCAGGATGCCATCAACAAGGGTATGAAGGCGCTGAAGAAGGCCAACACGCCAGTGTGGGAGGTTCCCTACCTGCCGATCGACCCGGCCGATGTCGGCCGCAGCTACGAAGCCATCATCCGCATCAACTCGCAGTCCGGCAAGGGCGGCATCGCCTATGTGCTGCAGGCGGATTACGGGCTCAACCTGCCGCGCAACCTGCAGATCGAGTTTAGCCAGGCAATCCAGGCGATCACCGATGCCGAAGGCAAGGAAGTGCCGGCCAGGCGCATCTATGAGCGCTTCCTCGATACCTATGTCGACCAGCCGGGCGCCAGGCTGAAATTCCTCGATCACCACACCTATCCGGACACCGAGGTAAAGGGCCGGCGCGTTGTCGAGGCGGTCATTATCGACGACGGCAAGGAGATGACGATATCAGGCACAGGCACAGGCCCGATCGACGGCTTCGTCGATGCGCTGTCGCGCCATGTCGGCGTCGATATGTCGGTGCTCGACTATTCCGAGCACTCGATGCAGCGCGGTTCGAACGCCTCGGCCATTTCCTATGTCGAGATGGAACATCCTGACGGCAAGCTGTTCGGCGCAGGCATCAACACCAACATCGTCGCTGCCTCGCTGGAGGCCGTGGTGTCCGCCGCCAACCGGATTATCGGCAAAAGAGCCGGTTGATACAGGCCTGGAACGAATTCGGGACCATCGTCGTTTAGCGATTGGTCCCGACTTTTGTGTCATTAACCACCGGGAAATTATCCGGTGTGGTACGCGATCGCATAATACGTGTATGCTTGTACGGTGGTGCGGTAACGATATGATCGCGCCTCAACCTGTGCCGACTTCGAGAGGATCGACACTTGCAGCATGCCACGCCTGCCGCCCCCGCAGTGCGCGAGACACTGGAGCGACTGCTTGCCAGCGAAACGTTCGGGAGATCCGAGCGCGCGCGCAAATTGCTTCGCTATCTCGTCGAGCGCGAGCAGGCCGGGGAAGCCGACAGGCTCAAGGGCTTTTCCATCGCTATGGATGTTTTCGGCAAGGACGGCGATTTCGATCCGTCCACCGATGCCGTCGTGCGGGTGCAGGCGGGCCGCCTGCGCGAACTGCTGCAACATTATTTCGCCAATGAAGGCATTGCCGAGCCGGTCCGCATAGCCATTCCGCGCGGCGGTTACGTCCCGGCCTACGAACTCAATGCCATCCGCCTGCCGCAAGCAGCGGAAGCCGCCAGTCACGCAGAGCCGACAGCCAGCCTGCCCGAACAGTCCGGTGCCGCCGATGATGCCGCACCCATGGCGGCCTTGCTCGGCCAGGTTCCTGCGGCGGGCCTCTCGGTGACGCGCCATCTCAGGTTCTTCTGGATCGCGATCGCCGTGGTTATCGCCATGTTGGGCGTTCTGATCCTGCGCCAGGGCGGCGGTGCCTTGCTGGCGGGAGGCGACATCCCGGCAACGTTCGAGACCGCCGGCGAAACCGGCAGCATCACGCCGTCTCCCATGGTCGAAGCGCTGCCGCTCGTCTACATCGCCCTCAGGGCCAACACTCCCAATGCCAGTCGCGTCGCCGCATCGCTGCGTGCCGGCCTGAGCGGCTTTGATACGATCGACTTCATCGGTCGCAACACCGTCAACAAAGCCGATCCGGTCGCCGATGCGACGAGTTTCATTTTCGATATCCTGCCTGGACCAGACGCGGGCGACGTTACCATCGAACTGCAAAGCTTGGCGTCCGGACGGGTGCTGTTGTCGCGCAACCTGACCGCCGCCGACAGCGCACCAACCGTAGTCGAGGATCGCATATCCAGCATTCTCAGTGCGGCACTTCCCGCTTCTGGCACCATCTACAATTACATCGAGCAGTCCGGCGCGGAGACCGGCCTGACGCAGTGCCTGCTGCTCAACGACAAATACTATCTCGACCAGAACGCCAGGACTCACGAGACCGCCTATCGTTGCCTCGAAGCCCTTGCCAACAGTGGCGCGAAATCGTCACTGGTTTATTCGGAACTCGCCTCATTGCATTTGGAGGCCGTGACCGACCACTACGCCTACCCGCCGGACGCAACGATCGAGAAGGCGATGACGTTTGCCCATCGCGCCGTGCAGATGGGGCCGACCAGCCCGTACGCACATCGCTCCTACGGCTACATCAATTCGCGCCTCGGCAATGCCGACGAGGCCCTGCGATGGATGCGGAAGGCCCATGATCTTAACCCCTACGATCTCGCCATGGCCGCCGCCTATGGCTACGGGCTGGTTTTCGCCGGCCGGTACGCCGAAGGAACACCTCTTCTGGCGCATGCCGTGGATGCCTCGAGCGGCCACCCGACCTGGTGGGACTTTGGGCTTTTCGCCGGAGAATTAATGCTGGGCGATACCAGCAAGGCAGCGATAGCCAGCAGCGCTCTGAGAACCACTGCGGCGAAATCGCACTATCTCGCCGCCCGTCTGATCGGCGCCAAGATCGCCGGTCGGGACAACCAGGCACGCAGGCTGCTTGATGAGCTGATAACCGAATTTCCGAAATTCGCCGCCAATCCGCGCGCAACCTTTATCGACAGAAAATATCCCGCCGATCTGACCGAGCGGCTGGTCGACGCCTTGCGTGCCGCCGGGCTCTTCAACGCGAGCTAGATGTGAGCCATTCCAGGGCAGCTAGTGTCGGGTTCCCTTCCGGAGTTGCGTGAAAATGAGGACTTCAAGCGGACAGCGAGTCCATCGAATAATGAAAGGCCCAAAAGCGTTTCGCGTCGAAACGGATTCATGCGACACGCCTTAGGTCTTTTTGCTCGTGCGTGTCGTTCGCCCAAATCGAGGTCGCTTTTGGGAGCGGCATCCACCAGCAGCCGGCTCGCTGTTCGGCCAATCGCCTAATCGCGAAAATTTTACTGGCGAATGCTCTGGACTAGGAGCAATTCAGCCACATTTCCATCGCGCCTTCTCGAATAAAGCCTCAATCTTTCATGACTTCATCACTTTATGCCGACGAACGGGGTGTGGGTTCGAAGACCATCGTCCTGCTGCATGGTTTTGGCGGCAGCCACGATGTCTGGCGCGAGGTGATCTCCTTGCTGCCGCCTTCCGTACGCACATTGGCCTATGATCTGCCGGGACACGGCCTGTCGCTCGACTTTCCGTCGGCCGGACCGGCCAAGGTCGCGGCAAACGCCATCCTTGCCGACCTCTCCGCACGCGCGATCAAGCGCGTCCACCTCGTCGGCCATTCGATGGGCGGCGCGGTTGCAGCGCTGATGGCGTTGGCGGAGCCGGCAAAAGTCGCCTCGCTGACGCTCCTGGCGCCGGGCGGTTTTGGCCCCGAAATCAATGGACCGTTGTTGCGCCGCTTTGCCCGCGCGCAGGACCTGGCCGAAGTCCAGGCCTGCCTCGCCGAAATGTCCGGCCCTCGAGCCGCGCCCTCGCGTCGCATGGCCGAATTGCTGTGCGAAATGCGCGGCCGCCCCGGACAAACCGAAAAGCTCGTCGAGATCGCGGCCGCCATGACCAGGAGCGATCGACAGGGCGTCATCCCGCGCGAGCGGCTCGATGCGCTGAACATGCCGGTGATGGTGGCGTGGGGATCGGATGACGCCGTTCTACCCTTTACCCAAGTGGATGACCCGCCGGAGCGCTTCCATGTGCACCATGTGCTGGAGGCCGGCCATATGCTGGCCGAGGAAGCGCCCGACCTGATCGCCGAGATCATTCGCCGCAACAGCAATCGCCGCGTCGGGCCGCAACGGGTGAAACTGTCCGCCGCGGCCAGCTGACTTCTTCCGTCTGCGCCGCCAACGGCGACCCTTGATGCATTGATCTCGCCAGTGCATTTTGCCGGCGGCTGTGTTAACTCCATGTTAACCAAACCCGCGAGGCCACGCCCATGAAGGATGCAGGCGAAAAGATCATCGACCCGTCGAGAAAATTGTCCGATGCCATTCGCGATGTAAAGAATGCCTTTGCCGATCGCGACGACGTCGTCGTCGACATGCGCGAGGCGCATCGCATGCGGCTCGACCTTCTTGCCACCGAACTCGCGCCCGTTTTTGCCGACGTTCCCGCCGACATGGACAGTTTCGACTTCGTCGTCTCGTCCGGTCTGCAGCCGCGCCTGTGGATCGACGCCGTCAGCCATGTCGCCATGGGGCGCGACCGCCGCACCTACCGTTTCCTGAAGGACACCCGCATCGGCCGTGTGGTGCTGGCCGAATCGAGCGAGATGAAGCCGGTTGCCGATTCCGTGACGCGCTATGTCGCCGAGCGGATCGTCGAACGTCAGAGAATGATGGAGGGTGGCGTCGAGGCTGCCGTTCCCGGGATGAAGCGGCACGTGGTGCCGGAAGCCGAGCCGCCTTTGCGATCGCCGCCGCGCAGCAAGGGCTGGTCGGCCGTCCTGTCCGGCCTTGGCCTGATCGCCGCAGGCGCGCTGGTGGGACTGGCGGTTTCGATCGTGCTGTTCTGGGACCGTATCGTGGCGCTGGGGCTCAGCTTGCGGCCATAGCCGGTTGCGCCCCGAGCTCGAGCGTCTGCAGATCCGAAGGCGGTATCGCCGGCCCCGTCAAGCCGCGCCGCGTCAGGCGGATGCGCCAATCGCCTTTTTCACCGTCTATGTCGAACAGATTGTACTGCGCCGCCGGAGGCTTGCCGCCGGGAGCCTGGCCGGCCGCGGCGACGCCAACCACCGGGACCTTGGCGTCGCGCGGGCCGATCTGAAACAGCGACGGCAGATGTGAATGGCCATGCAGGACGAGCTCGGCACCGTGCCGGCGAATGATTTTGTGGAAGCGGGCGATGCCGAACAGCCGCTTGTGCTGCGGGACGGCGCCCCGCACCGGCGGATGATGGATCATGATCGCACGGAACAATCCTTGCTTCGCCGTCGCATCGAGTATTTTGCGCAGCCGCTCGGCCTGGCCTTCCATGAAGAAGCCGTTGGCCATGAAGGGTGCCGTGGCACGCGCCGTGGTGATGCCGATCAACGCGACATTGCCGCGCACGCGCAGATAGGGAAACGAATTGCGATCGACCGGACTGTTGACGCCGTCGCCCGTCATCCATGCCGCCCAGGACCGGCACACCTTGTCGAAGGCGCCAGGCACATAGGCGTCATGATTTCCCGGCACCACCGACACGTCATGCGGCGAGCCGAGCGTCTCCAGCCAGTGCTTGGCCATCTCGATCTCGCCATCGAGCGCCAGGTTGACGAGATCCCCGGTAACCGCGAGGTGATCGGGCGCGCTGGCCTTGATATCGGCCACGATGGTGTCGATCACCGCATCGTGCATGTGCCGGCGGCGGTTGCGCTGCCAGTTGACGTAGCCCAGCACCCGCTTGGAGGCGAGATCGCGATAGGTTACTTCAGGGAGTGGCCCCAAATGGATATCGGAAATATGTGCGAGCCTGAACATTTCTCTTTCATAGGCGACGCGCACGCGGCTTTCCACCCACGGTTTCGCGACTGATGACGACCGATCCCGAGAGCACTTTGCGCCAGACCGGCTGGCCGGGGCTGCGAGCCAGGCTGTTCCATCTCTACTTTGTGCTGCGGCGGCCAATGACGCTTGGCGTGCGCGGGCTCATCCACGAAACGGCATCCAACTCCCTCTTCCTCATCCGCCACACCTATGTGCCGGGCTGGCAGCTTCCCGGTGGCGGGGTCGAGATCGGCGAGACGATGGCCGAAGCGCTGGCGCGCGAACTGGCGGAAGAGGGCAATATCACGCTGACCGCTCCGCCGGTGCTGCGCTCGATGCATTTCAACCGCCGCGCCAGCCGCCGCGACCATGTCGGCCTGTACCTGATCGAAAAATTCAGCCAGGCGGCCCCGAAACTGCCGGACCGCGAGATCGCCGAGGCCGGTTTCTTTCCGCTCGACCGTTTGCCCCAGGGTACGACCCCGGCAACGCTGCGGCGCATCGCCGAGGTTTTTGGCGGGAAGCCGCCGTCACCCTATTGGTAGTTCAGGCAGCCGCCTTGGCGAACCGTGCCCTGTCATGCCCCGCGCCGTAGTCAATTTCCGGCCCCACAGGCACTATACGCGTCGGGTTGATCGTTTCGTGGCTGCCGTAATAGTGCGACTTGATATGATTGAGGTTCACCGTGCCGGCTACGCCAGGCACCTGGTAAAGATCGCGCAGATAGTTCGACAGGTTGGGATAGTCGGCGATGCGGCGCTGATTGCATTTGAAATGGCCGACATAGACCGGGTCGAAGCGCACCAGCGTGGTGAACAGCCGCCAGTCGGCTTCGGTGATCCGCTCGCCGACGAGATAGCGCTGATTCGACAGCCGATGCTCCAGCGTGTCGAGCGCGGCGAACAACTCCCCGAACGCTTGCTCGTAGGCGGCCTGCGTGGTGGCGAAGCCAGCGCGATAGACGCCGTTGTTGATGGCAGGATAGACCAGTGCATTGACCGCGTCGATCTCGCCGCGTAGCGCCTGCGGATAGAAGTCGAGGTTGGCGTCACCCCAAGCGTCGAAAACTGAATTCAGCATCCGGATGATTTCGGAGGATTCGTTGGAGACGATGGTCTCATCCCTTTTATCCCACAGCACCGGCACCGTGACCCGGCCGGAATAGTTAGGGTCGGCCTTGGTGTAGATCTGGTGCAGGAAGTCCAGGCCATAGAGCGTGTCACCTGTGGCTCCGTCCTGCGCCAGGAACGTCCAGCCATCGGCGCCCATGAAATGATGGACGACCGACACGGAGATGATGCCTTCAAGCTTCTTCAGCGCCCGGAAGATCAGCGTTCGGTGCGCCCAGGGACAAGCAAGCGAGACATAGAGGTGATAGCGACCGGGCTCCGCCTTGAAGCCGCGGCCGCGGCCGCGGCCTTCGGCAGGCGCCCCGTCACGAGTGATCCAGTCGCGCCATTGCGACTGCGCCCGCACGAATTTGCCGCCGCTGCCTTTGGTGTCGTACCAGCGGTCCTGCCATTTGCCTTCGACCAGCAATCCCATCGCTTGTCCTTTCCTGTCTAGTACATCATGTAGGGCTCCAAGTCGTTGCATGGAATCGCCGGGCGCTGAACAGATCGTCAAGCACGTCGCGGCGCCCGTTGCTCTCTACCTGCAAAACCGCCGATTGCAGCGGCGGGAAATTGATGCTAGCGGACACTCCGCATGTTCGATTTTGCTTTGATCCGGTTCGACCGACGACGAAAGGGCGCCCACGCTTGATAAAGCGCTGATTGGCGAATGCTGCCGTTTGCAGCAAACCTTTCCTCCTGTACCGGAACGCAAAGACCATGAGCCTTGCCGACGTAGAATACCTGCCGGAAACTCCGGCGCACGACCCTCAGATCGAAGCCATCAATGACGAAGCCTTCGGGCCCGGCCGTTTTGTGCTGGCCGCCTACAAGATCCGCGAGGCCGGCGGGCATGAACGCGCGCTGTCCTTCGTCGCCATGGACGGCGATCTCGTGGTCGCATCAGTTCGCATGACCCGCATCGCCGCAGGCGCCGGACGCGCGCTGATGCTCGGGCCGCTCGCGGTGCGGCCGGCCTTCAAGAATCTCGGCATCGGCCGCCGGCTGGTGGCGATCGCGCTGGAAGCGGCCGCCAAGGCCCGAGCGCCCGCCGTCATGCTGGTCGGCGACGAGCCCTATTATGGACCGCTCGGCTTCAAGCGTATCCCGCGCGGCCAGATATCGATGCCACGCCCCGTCGATCTCGACAGGCTGCTGTCGCACGAGATCATGCCGGGCGCGGTTGCAAGGCTCACGGGCGAGGTCTGCCATGCCGACCAGGCCAGGGTCGCCGAGCACTTTGCCGCGATGGCTTGACCATTCGCGCCGATTGCGCGCCTGATCCACGCCTGACTCTCATGTGAAAGGATGACGCCATGAATCCAAACGGCGAGGTCGCGGTTGTTACCGGCGGCGGCTCCGGCCTTGGCGAGGCGACGGCGCGCGCGCTGGCCGCCAGGGGCGCCCGCGTCGCCATCTTGGATATCGGCGTCGATCGGGCGGCCAAGGTGGCGGCCGAGATCGGCGGCATCGCCGTCCAATGCGATGTCGGCAGCGCCGACAGCGGTGTTGCCGCGCTTGCCGAGGTCGCGGCCAAGCTGGGCGAACCGCGCATCCTGGTCAATTGCGCCGGCATTGCCATCGGCGTGAAGACGATCGGCAAGGATGGTCCCCATTCGCTCGATCAGTACCGCAAGGTGATCGAAGTCAATCTGATCGGCACTTTCAACATGATCCGCCTCGTCGCCGACCGCGCCGCAAAGCTCGACCCGCTGCAGGGCGGCGAGCGCGGCGTCGTCGTCAACACCGCATCCGTCGCCGCCTATGACGGCCAGATCGGCCAGGCCGCCTATTCGGCATCAAAGGGCGGGGTCGTCGGCATGACGCTGCCGGTGGCGCGCGATCTTGCCCGTTCCGGCATCCGGGTCTGCACCATCGCACCCGGCATATTCAGGACGCCGATGATGGCCGGCATGCCGCAGGAGGTGCAGGATTCGCTGGGCGCCGCGGTGCCCTTCCCCTCGCGCCTCGGCGAGCCGTCGGAATATGCGGCCCTTGCCTTGCACATCATCGAGAACCAGATGCTCAACGGCGAGACCATTCGTCTCGATGGCGCCATTCGCATGGCTCCGAAGTAGCACTTGCCAGCCTGGCGCCATCGTCTGATAAGTGGAATAGCCAAATCAACTTAGCAGGGCGAGCATTTGGCCGATCGAACGAAGGACGTGATCCGCGAGACCGACGCCGAGGCGATCCGGCAGGCCAAGACACTCATGCGTCGCGCCCGCTTCGGCGCCTTGGCGGTGTTGGAGCCGCAAACGGGTTCGCCGCTGGCGAGTCGGGTCGGCGTCGCCACCGACATCGACGGCACGCCGCTGATCCTGGTGTCGCAGCTTTCGGCCCATACGCCCGCCATACTTGCGGACCCGCGCTGTTCGCTACTGCTCGGCGAGCCGGGCAAGGGCGACCCGCTCGCGCATCCCCGGTTGACGCTGATTTGCCGGGCAGCGCGGATCGAGCGCGGATCGGACGCGCATGCACGCGCCGAACGCCGCTATCTCAACCACAATCCGAAGGCCAGCCTCTATGCCGGCCTCGGCGACTTTTCGATCTTTCGTCTCGAACCGCAGCGCGCCAGCCTGAACGGCGGCTTCGGCAAGGCCTACCTGCTTGACCGCACCGATCTCATCACCGACGGGCCGATCGTCGAGGAACTGGCAGCCAGCGAGCAATCCGCGATCGACCACATGAATGCGGACCATCTCGACGCCGTCGCCCTCTACGCGCATCATTTTGCCCGGGCATCCGGCGACGGCTGGGTCATCGCCGGATTCGATGCCGACGGCATGGATCTGGCCTCTGGCGACGATGCCGGCAGGGTCTTCTTTCCGCAGCCCTTGGTCACAGCGCATGAGTTGAGGCACGTCTTGGTCGACATGGCCAAGAGCGGCCGGGCGGCAACGTCGCCAAATAACCGCACTTAAATTACGTTTGATCAAAAGCAACGCTTGAGATTTGAATGAAATGTTCTACCCTTTGGCTGTGGCGCTGACTCGTTGGCGACCATTCACAACTGAGTTTATGGATTCAGGCACCATTGCCCCCATGGTGCCTCGATGAGCAAAGAGCATGGGGGATCGATGATCTCGACAAAGCTAATCGCCAACGCCGGATCGGCGGCCGAATTTCTGATGCTGATGGGCAATGAAAAACGGCTTTTGATCATGAGTTATCTGATCGACGGTGAAATGTCGGTCGGAGCCATCGCCGAGAAGGTGATGCTCAGCCAGTCCGCCCTGTCGCAGCATTTGGCAAAGTTGCGGGCGCTGGACCTTGTGGACACCCGCCGCGATCGCCAGATGATCTACTATTCCTGCAAATCCGACGCCGTGCGCGAACTGCTTGCCACGCTCGACGGCATTTTCGGCAGCGGCAAGGATGATCTGTCCCAGATGGCACAAAGGCTGCGCCGCGCCGGAACTTGAACGGCTGGTCGCGTAAACGTTTACGCCACCAGCGGCATTCGGCAATGTGCGTCCATCCTGGGCGCGCAAATACACTTTGACACTGCATCCGCGCATCATGTTCTTGGCAACCGATTCCGATTGTCAGCCGAGGCTCAGATGACCCTTGTCCACATCGACGATCCGCGGGATCCGCGCGTCGCCGCCTATCTCGACATCCGCGAGCGTGATCTCGCCGGTCGACAGGGCCGCTTCATTGCCGAGGGCAAGGTCGTGCTCGACATGCTACTGTCGGCCGCGCGCTTCCGCGCCGAATCGGTGCTGGTTCTGGAGAACCGCTTGGCCGGCCTCGAAGAAATCCTGCACAAGGCGTCTCCTGACCTGCCGGTCTATGTCACCGCCGGAGCTGTGATGGATGCCATTGCCGGGTTTCACATGCATCGCGGCATCCTTGCCATTGGTCGCAAGGAGACGCCCCAGCCGGCCGAGGCCCTGCTGGACGGCTTGCCTGCCCGAGCATTGATCGTGGTGCTCGTCGGCATCGCCAATCATGACAACATGGGCTCGATTTTCCGCAACGCCGCCGCGTTCGGCGCCAATGCGATCCTTTTGGATGCGACCTGCTGCGATCCGCTCTATCGCAAGGCGATCCGCGTTTCGGTCGGCGCGGCCTTGAAGGTCCCGTTCGCCTCGTTCAGCGACACCGCGCGGTTCGCCGCGACGCTCGACCGGCGTGGCTTTACCCAATTTGCGCTGTCGCCGCGCGGGACATCAGACATACGCGATGCAAAGCCGGCCGAACGCCTGGCACTCTACCTCGGGACCGAGGGTCAAGGCCTGCCCGAAAGCTTGCTCACCCGTCTCAATACTGTTCGGATCAACATGTCGGAAGGCTTCGACAGCCTGAACGTCGCGGCCGCATCCGCCATCGCCCTGCATCATTTCTGCGCCGGTGGTGCCTGACTTCAATCTGCCGCAGCCGCCTTCTGCAACGCCCGCACGCGGTCGGCAAGGCTGCGGCCGCCGCTGTTCGGCCGCGCATCCTGCTGCGCCTCCAGCGCCTTGGCGATCGGCGACCCCGGCCCTTCGAGCTTGGCTGTCAAGTTGACGACTTCCGCCGCCAGGTCATTCATCTGTTCGCGCAGCATGGAACTTGCGTGGCGTGTATCGCCCTGCGGGCCGGCGGCCTCGGCGGCGGACAGATCCGCCTTCAGCCGCTTGTTCTCGCGTGCCAGTGCCGTCAGTCTGGCCTCCAGCCGCTCACGGTCGGCATCGAGCCTGGCGATCGCCTTTTCGACGTCGTCGCGCCTGTCCGCCTGTACCTGCCCGCTGATCAACCGCAAGGCCGACGCGCCGTCCTCGGCCTTCGCTTTTTCGCGCTGCCGCGCCAGATCTTTCTCGCGGCGTTCGAGCTTCTCCTCTCGGTCGGCAAGCGCGGCGAGCAACCGTTCGACTTTCTTGTCCAGTTCGGCGGTTTTTTTCCTCTCGGCCTTCAGCGCCTCACGCGCGGCCTTGCTTTCGGCCGCGATCTCCTGATTGCGCCTGTCCGCCTCCTTGCGCTGGCCGCGCAGCAGCGCGATATCGCTGGCGAGCTTCTGCAACTCGGATTCGCGCGCCACAAGTTCGATCTGGCGGCTGCTGGAGGAGAAGCTGGCGTCGTCATACATGCGTTCCAGCTTCTCAAGCTCAAGCGCGCGTTTCTCCAGTTTGCGTTCGGTCTCCTTGAGTCGCTCGGACAACCGGTGCAGTTCATCCTCGCGCTGGTGCAGCGCCGCGTTCTTGGCAGCCAGTTCATCGAGCACCTGGTTCTTGTCCATGCGCTCCATCGCCAGCCCCTTCAGGGCCTCGCGGCCGCGATTGATCTCGATGAGCTGCTCGGTCGACTTCTCGCGCAGCGCCTTGACGTTCATCTCGAGGCGGCGCGTCGCCATGGCGAACTCCGCCCGGATCCGGTCCTTGTCGGCCCCAATTTCGGCTTGCGTCAGCGGGATCGAGGCTTCGATGCGTTTGCGCGTCAGAGCGACCGCCCGCCGCCAGATGGCCGGAGCCACCATCAGCGCCAGAAAGCCGGCGCAGAGAAAGCCGAGAGCAAAGAACAGGACCGACTGAACCAAGTGACTATCCGTTATCGCGCGCCGACATGCAACAATACGAGGATCAAAAGCCGTCGCGACTTTTGACCGTTACTCTGTTGGCATGACGGAAATCAGGCGCTGCGGCAAGGGCTCGCCGCGGCGCATATGGGTCATCGGATCTGGATTCTTATCGAAGCGTATACACATTCCGGTCGTGACCTCGGGTCAGAACGGATTCCACGTCGCCCGTTCGGTAAGCTTCAGGTAGCCGAGATTGACGCCGAGCCGGGCGCCGACGCCGGTGCGGATCGGCACCAGCAGCACATTGTTGTTCTTCAGCACATTGAATCCGACGCCCGCCACCACATAAGCCGAGCCGGCGACGCCGCCATAACGGTTGTAGAGATTGCCGACGTCATCGAGATTATAGACGAGCATCATCACCCGCGATCCCTCGCCGCCGAAATCCCAGCCGAGCGACGGGCCTTGCCAGAACACTTTATGGTCGCCGGCATTCTTGGTGTAGAGTGTGCCTTCGCCATAGGTCAGGCCGCCGATCAGCGCGCCGGATCCCTCCTCGCCAAGCAGATAGCCATTGGGCAAGCCATAGGAAGCAAAAATCTTCTCCACGACTGTGGCAAGGCCGCCCGATGTCGCGCCGAAGAACTTGTGACCGGAATCGACAATCTCCTGAGCGGTGTACTCCTGGGCCCGCAGGGCCGATGTCGAGAAGACGAGAACGCCCATGAGCGTGATCGCCATTGAGAGGACACGGAGAAAACTCCGGCCGTAGAATCGGGAAAACATGCTTCCAATCTCCGTCAGGGAGCACTTTCGCCGACGCCTCGCACCCGTACGGCTCTTTAGGCGGCCGTTAAGGATGGCTGTTAGGGGCAAACTATGCCGTAATCCTTTTTCAACCATTAAACTCGCACATGAAGATGGCGGTTCGAAGGCTGTTGGGGTCGTTCATACAGGCAAGCAGCCTGCGTGAACGCGCCATAGGCCCCAACGGCGATTTAGGGTTTGTTGCTGCACGCACGGGCGCTGTGTATTCAGAAAGCTCGGGAAGAGAGCGTGATTCGCGTGGGCAGGCGTCGATCGATCGCGCGGCCATGATTTATGGGATTTTTGCAGGGATTTTCGCCGATGTCCGATCTTTTCACCCTTTCCGCACCCGATCTGGCGGCACTTTTGTGCAGCCGGGTCTGCCACGACATCATCTCGCCTGTTGGCGCGATCAACAACGGGCTTGAACTGCTCGATGAAGGCGGCGCCGACGAGGACGCCATGAAGCTGATCCGCCAGAGCGCCCGCAACGCCTCGGCGCGCCTGCAGTTCGCCCGCATCGCCTTCGGCGCGGCTGGTTCCGCCGGCATGCTGATCGACACCGGCGATGCCGAAGCCGTCGCTATCGCCTTCCTCAAGAACGAGAAGCCGGAACTCATCTGGAATGGAACCCGTGCACTGTTGCCCAAGAACAAGGTCAAGCTGCTGCTCAACCTGATCCTGGTCGCCAACGCCGCCATTCCACGCGGCGGCAAGCTTTCGGTGACGCTGGAGAATCTCGAGACCGAGCCTCGCTTCGCGCTTTCGGCGAGCGGCCCCATGTTGCGGGTGCCGCCGAAATTCCTCGAACTGCATTCCGGCCACAAGCCGGAAGAACCGATCGACGCGCATTCGGTGCAGCCTTACTATACGCTGCTTCTGGCGCGGGAGGCCAACATGACGATATCGATCCATGCGACCGCGGAAGAGATCGTGCTTTCGGCGGCCTGAGATCCGCGCAGACCAGCAGCAAAGTATTTCAGCGCTGTAATATTGGTTGAATGGACCTGCGGACGAAAGATGAACTTCGTCTGACAGCGCGGGTCAAAGCATCTGCAAGAAAAACCTTGCAAACTGGCATCTTTGCAAAAATTTTACCTAATGGCTTTTCGGCTTCTTTACCAGATCGGCCTATGCTGTGCCGCAGATACCCCGACGCGACCGGATTGCCACAAGGCAAAGAGGACCCGGAAATGAAACGCTGCATGTTCGTCGACGATTCTAGCGTCATCAGGAAAGTTGCGAAGCGCATCCTGGGCGGTTCCGACATGATGGTCATCGAAGCCGCCAGCGGGCTTGACGCGCTGGAGATGTGCGCCGCCGATATGCCTGATATCATCGTCGTCGACGGTGCACTGCCGGATGTACAGGCGGTCGACCTGATCCGGCGCGTGCGCGCCATGGAAAGCCCGACCAAGCCGCAGATCCTGATCTCGCTGGTCGAACTGGACATCGCCTCGATCATGCGAGCCAAACGCGCCGGCGCCCAAGGCTATCTGTTGAAGCCGTTCAACCGCCCGCAGCTACTCGAGCGCTTTCGCACCCTGAAGATCGCTGCCTGATCCGTCGGATCGCGGTTACCACCGGTCTATGACGCAAAAACCCGGCTGCCGCCGGGTTTTTGTCTGGAATTTCGATCGGCCGTCGCTCAGGCGCTGACGCGGATGTCTTCAGGTTCGCGCAGCACATAGCCGCGGCCCCAGACCGTCTCGATATAATTCTGGCCGCCGGACGCAGCATCGAGCTTCTTGCGCAGCTTGCAGATGAAGACGTCGATGATCTTCAGTTCCGGCTCGTCCATGCCGCCATAGAGGTGGTTAAGGAACATTTCCTTGGTGAGCGTGGTGCCCTTGCGCAGCGAGAGCAGCTCCAGCATCTGGTATTCCTTGCCGGTAAGGTGCACGCGCTGACCGCCGACTTCGACGGTCTTGGCATCGAGATTGACCACCAGGTCGCCGGTGGTGATGACCGATTGGGCATGTCCCTTCGAACGGCGCACGATGGCATGGATGCGCGCCACCAGCTCGTCCTTGTGGAAAGGCTTGGTCATGTAATCGTCTGCGCCGAAGCCGAGGCCGCGCACCTTGTCCTCGATGCCAGCCATGCCGGAAAGGATGAGGATCGGCGTCTTCACCTTGGAGAGACGAAGCGTTCTCAAGACCTCGTAGCCGGACATATCGGGTAGGTTGAGGTCGAGAAGGATGATGTCGTAGTCGTAGAGCTTGCCCAGATCGACACCCTCTTCGCCGAGGTCGGTCGTATAGACGTTGAAGCTTTCCGATTTCAGCATCAGCTCGATGCTTTGTGCGGTTGCACTGTCATCTTCTATCAGCAGAACACGCATTTCATTCCCCTTTTCTGCTGCCGGACCATCTTGCGACCCATCCGGGACCGGAGCAGTGATTGCCTGGTGCAGAGGCTGCCATGGAATGGTTAACAAAACCTAATTCCGCGTCGATGACGGTACCAGATTTTTTAACCACTTTCTACACCCTCTTGAATTTAATAACGAATCACAGGGCCAAACCGCTAATGCAACACATTAAAAACCTGGACTAAGTGACTCCAGGGACTCATCGACATCGCTTCCATGTCGCCAGCCGGATTTTTACCCGGCCTTAAGTCCTGACCCGTATGATTAACAATGCCCGTAAACGAATGGTTACCGTCGGCAAAAAACTTTAGGGTTTTGTTTCCCATAGTGCGGGGAAAGCCGGTGGACACGGGCAGCGCTTGGGCCTTTCCAAGTGGTTTGGACGATATGTGCAGGTGTGCGTTTCCGGGAGTACCGAATCATGAAGTCACGTGAAAACCTCGTTCGGCTGAAACAGTTTCAGGTGAATGAGAAGCGGCGGCAGCTGCTGCAGCTCGACATGATGATCGCCGAATTCGAACGCATGGCCGCCGAGCTGGAGCTTCAGATCAGCGCCGAGGAAAAGAAGGCCGGTATCACCGACATCAATCATTTCGCCTATCCGACCTTCGCCAAGGCGGCCCGTTTGCGCCGCGACAACCTCAGAAATTCGCAAGGCGACCTCGCCCAGCAGCGAAGCGCCGCCGAATCATTACTCGGCGAAGCTGAAGCGGAGCTTTCCAAGGCGGAAATGCTCGAATCGCGCGACACCAAGATTCGCGAGGCCGAAACTGGCGGTCGTAGCGCGATGATCGGCTGAACCGCCCGATATCCGCGTCTTTGAGCACGTCCAAGCGGGCGCGCAACGCATTGGGCGAGCGCTAAACGGCCCACTCCCCTTCATTCACGGCCGCAGCTCGCGCCCGGGCCTCCTTGATGTCGGGAACGTGTTGTTCCGACCAGGATCTGATCTGGTTGAGCAATCCCGCCAGATTCTGGCCAAGTTCGGTCAATTCATATTCGACCCGAGGCGGGACGACCGCGAACACCTCGCGCCGCACCAGGCCGTCGCGCTCGAGCACGCGCAACGTCTGCGTCAGCATCTTCGGCGTAATGCCTTCGAGCTTGCGGGCAAGCTCGCCATTGCGCTGCCGGCCTTGGCGCAGCGCACAAACAACCAGGTAAACCCACTTGCTGGCCAGCGTCTCCAGCACCGTGTGCGAGGGACAGGTCCGCCGGAACGCATCAAAGCCGTAGGGGGAGTCGAGATCACTATCCATACGGTGCCTATATATCAAAACGGTATATACTGGACAAGAGACTATTACTCTCCAAATGATAGTGGGACCGGTCAATCAGGAGAAATCTTATGCGTGCCATTATCCAGAATTCCGTCGGCGGACCCGATGTCCTTGTCATCGCCGAGCGCCCGGCGCCCTCGCCCAACGCCGGCGAAGTGCTGGTCCGCATCAAGGCGGCCGGGATCAATCCGGTCGATGGCGCCGTGCGCGCCGGCTATTACCCGCTGCTCGGCGAACCACCCTTCATCCTCGGCTGGGACCTTTCGGGAACCGTCGAGGCGCTGGGGCCTGGTGTCAGCGGCCTGAATCCAGGTGACGCGGTGTTCGGCATGCCGCGCTTCCCAAAGCAGGCGGCAGCCTATGCCGAACTGGCCGCGGTGCCCGCCGATGAAACCGCGCGCAAGCCCGCGCACGCCGATTACGTCCAGGCAGGCGCATTGCCGCTGGCCGGCCTCACCGCCTGGCAAGGCCTCGTGCGTCATGGCGCGATAAAAGCCGGCCAGCGCGTGCTGGTGCACGCCGGGGCCGGCGGCGTCGGCCATCTGGCGGTGCAGGTCGCCAAGGCGGGCGGCGCCTGGGTTGCCGCCACCGCCTGCACGGAAAAAATTGGATTTCGTCCACAAGCTCGGCGCCGACGAGGTCATCGACTACACCAAGGATGATTTTACCGACAAGGCGAAGGACATCGACCTGGTGCTCGAGACGGTGGGCGGCGAGCACGCCCATCAATCGTTGAAGGTGCTCAGGGACGGCGGCGTGCTGGTGTCACTGCTCGACATCAGCGACAAGACCAGGGCGGATGCCAAGGCGCGAAGCATCCGCGTCGAACGCATGTCCGTTGTTCCCGACCGCGAAGGCCTGCTGGAACTTGGCAGGCTCGTCGATGCGGGAAAGCTTACCGTGCATGTGGCAAAGACCTTCCCGCTAGAACAGGCCGGCGCCGCGCACGCTTTCCTCGCCAGCAAGCCGGTCGGCAAGGTGGTGCTGACGGTCTGAAACGCGCAAATGCTGTCAAGAACCCAAAAGGGCGCGAACTTCGCGCCCTTTTGCAGATTCTTGAGCGTCAGTGCCGGTATTGCTGGATGCGCGTCGTGCGCAGCCCGGCGAGGCCGTATTCGTCGATCGAGGCCTGCCAGGACAGGAACTCCTCGGTGGTCAGCTTGTAGCGCTGGCATGCCTCCTCGAGGCTCAAAAGCCCGCCGCGCACCGCTGCAACCACTTCCGCCTTGCGCCGGATAACCCAGCGACGTGTATTCGTCGGCGGCAGATCGGCAATTGTGAGAGGGCTGCCGTCAGGCCCGATAACATATTTGACTCGCGGTCTAACCAGATCGGTCATCGTACTCTCTACAAAAAACTCAAAGACCCAATCCCCACCACGTTACCGCCACAGCTTTAAAAATTGCCTAAGCAGACCCTAACAGCTAGGTAATGATCATGAACGCCGCGTTAGTCTTTTCGCAAACATTTGAAATATCTGCCGGGAAGTTCCGGATTCGCTCGAAAAATCTGCGCGGTCACCGGGCCGGCAGTTGCCCGCCGATCGGTCCCGCAAGCTGGCGCAGCCGCCAAGCTTGACCTATATTCGCGTCATTGGCATGCAAGCGCCGCGCAGAACGAAAGAACCATGAACAGCCTCGATCTTCCCGGACGTCCCGAAAACACCCGTATCGTCGTCGCCATGTCGGGCGGCGTCGATTCGTCCGTCGTCGCGGGTCTCTTGAAGCGCGAGGGTTATGATGTCGTCGGCGTCACCTTGCAGCTTTACGATCATGGCGCCGCGACGCACCGGGCCGGGTCCTGCTGTGCCGGGCAGGATATCGATGACGCCCGCCGCGTTTCCGAGACGCTCGGCATTCCGCATTATGTGCTCGACTACGAAGAGCGCTTCCGCAAGGCGGTCATCGATCCCTTCGCTGAGAGCTATGTCGCCGGCGAGACGCCGATCCCTTGCGTTTCCTGCAACCAGACGGTGAAGTTCGCTGATCTGCTGGCCACCGCCAAGGATCTCGGCGCCGACGCGCTGGCCACGGGCCACTACATTCGCTCCGGCGCCAATGGCGCCCATCGCGCGCTCTATAGGCCGGTCGACGCCGATCGCGACCAGAGCTATTTCCTCTTCGCCACCACGCAGGCGCAGATCGATTATCTGCGCTTTCCGCTCGGCGGCCTGCCGAAGCCGCAGGTTCGCGCCATTGCCGAGGAGATGGGCCTGACGGTAGCCGCCAAGCAGGACAGCCAGGACATCTGCTTCGTGCCCCAGGGCAAATATTCCGACATCATTGCCAAGCTGAAGCCGACCGCCGCCAATCCGGGTGACATCGTTCATATCGATGGCCGTGTGCTCGGCCGCCATGAAGGCATTCTGCGCTACACCATCGGCCAGCGCCGCGGCATCGGCGTGGCCTCCGGCGAGCCGCTCTATGTCGTCCATCTCGACGCCGAGCGCGCCCGTGTCGTGGTCGGGCCGCGCGAGGCGCTGGAGACGCACAAGATCTACCTGCGCAACATGAACTGGCTTGGTGACGGCGCGCTGGCCGACATGCCCGCGGGCGGGCTGGAACTGTTCGCCAAGGTCCGCTCGACCAGGCCGCCACGCCCGGCGATGCTGCGTCACGAGGCGGGCGTCACATCGGTCGAATTGGCCGATGGCGAGTCCGGTATCGCGCCTGGACAGGCTTGCGTGCTCTATTCCGACGACGGCAACGAGGCCCGCGTGTTCGGCGGCGGCTTCATCGAACGCTCCGAGCGCGGCGCCGAGGCCGAGGCGATGTTGAGCCGACTTGCCGCGTCACCGGCGCAGGTTCCCGCCGAGTAGGCAACGATCTCTCCGCCGCGACGCGGCCCGATCTTCTTCAGGGATTGGATTTGGTGTGCGTGACCGTACCCGCGGTCAGGATGCGCAGCACCCGGATTGCCTCCTCGCCGCTGGTGCGCGGTTCGGCCCGCGTTTCGATGCAATGGATGAAGTGCTCGAGTTCGCGCGTCAGCGGCATGCCTTGGCCAACCGCGACATAGGAGGGCTCATTGGTGGTGAACGCCCATTGGCCGCTGTCCTGCCAGACCGCGTGGCGATAGACGGCGAGCTTGCGCTCCCATGGTTCGACATCGTCGAAGACAGCCATCGCCTTGGTGCCGACCACGGTCAGCCGCCGTTCGCGGTAAGGGTTCAGCCGCGAGGCGAAGAGATGGCTGCGCAAACCGTTGGGAAAGCGCATGTGCAGATGCGCGAAGTCGCTGAGATTGTCGAGCAGCGCCGCCCCTTCGCCGCGCACCTCGATCGGTTCGGTGCCGGTGATGGCCAGGATCATCGACAGGTCATGCGGCGCCAGGTCCCATAGCGCATCGTTCTCGGTGTGGAATTTGCCGAGGCCGAGCCGGTGCGAATGGATGTAGCGGACATCGCCGAGCTCGCCCTTGTCGATGAGCGCCTTCAGCGTCTCGAACGCGGGATGGAAGCGCAAGACGTGGCCGACCATGAAGACGCGGCCCTTGTCCTTTGCCGCCTGCACCGAGCGCTCGGCATCGGCAACCGTCAACGCGATCGGCTTCTCCACCAGCACGTCCTTGCCGCTTTCGGTGGCGCGCACCGCCATCTCGGCATGAAATTGCGGCGGCAGCGCCATGACGATGGCGTCGATGTCATTGCGGACGAACAACTGGTCCGGTTCGATCGCGAGGCAGTCCTGTTCGCTGGCAAAGCCTTCGGCGCGGGCACGGTTGGCGTCGGAGACCGCGTGCAGCGCGCCGAGCGCCTTGAGGGTGCGGATGTGGTTGGAGCCCCAGTATCCGCAACCGAGGACTGCAATGCGCGGCTTCATCTGTTCTCAAACTCTAAAAACTCGTGGCCGAGACATAGCGACGTGCCTCTTCGAACTCAACCCCGGCGGCTGCAACCAATTATCGGCGCGGCAAAGCTTTTCGGCAGCGAGAATAAGCGCCCCTGCCGAGCGGTTCGAAGCTTGACAGGCTCACCCTCCCAACCTTATATCCGCGCGACCTTGGCGAACGCCTCGAAATGCCTTGCGATTTAAGGCGGATTTCGGGCCTTTCGCCGCCCTGGCGGGGTAGCTCAGTTGGTTAGAGCACGGGAATCATAATCCTGGGGTCGGGGGTTCAAGTCCCTCTCCCGCTACCATCACAATAGCCGACACTTCGGCGCCAAGCAGACTTGAGAGGTGACCACGGATGGTCACCTCGTATTCTTCACCAGCCTTGCGTGGGTTGACAATGACGCTTTCCACCAGTTGATGGAATGTCCCTGTCACATCAATGTCTAGTAGAGAATTCTTATCGGCAATTAGGACTGCCAACTCTTCTAGATTGGCTCGGAATTTCTCAATTGCCGGCGGATGCAATTCGACCACGTTAGTGTCGTCGCCCGCCGCGTCGAGTACGCCCTGCCAGCGGGTCTTCTCGATCCGCAAAGGTCCGATCTCCGCCGCGACCTCGTCCTCAGAAACCAACCCTTTACCGACCATTGAAATGAGACGCCTTATGCGATCTTCGACGCCCGCCAGTTTGGTTTGCGCCTGAGCACGACCGCGCCTGGCTTCGCCCTCAATTTTCCTCCGCTCATCTCGGTAGGCCGCGACGTACTCGCTAATGAGTTCAGGGCTGGCCAACTGATGCCTAAGAGAGTCAACGACCAAGCGCTCCAGCTTTTCGACATAGTAGCGCGCGGCGTTGGTGCACGAGCGGCTCTCTCTATAGGTACTGCACTGAATGCGTCGGCCGCTGCGGTCGCTCCCGATTATGGTCATGCCTCCACCGCAACAACCGCATTTCAAAAGGCCAGACAGGGGCCGCTTGGCCCTTGGCAAGTGCTTGCCGTGCGGTCCTCCCCTGCTATCCTTCCGAACTTGAACGGCATCAAAGGTTGATTGCTCCACGATGCGAAGGTGCGGAAGCTCTTTTGTGTGCCACTCCGATTCAGGATTTGACCGTGAAACTCGCTTGCCAGTGGCCGGGTCCTTCATCATCCGAACTCGGTTCCAGACATTGCGGCCCGCATAGAGCGGGTTCAATAATATCCCGTAGCCGCGGCTACCATTTCCGTTGATCGTTGAGGCGTTCCAGCGCGAGCCACGTGGCGGCGCCACTCCCTCGCTATTCAACCCGGCCGCTATCGTTCGCGGCGAAGCACCGGAAGCATAGTCCCTGAAGATGCCTCGAACCACTTCGGCCTCTTCAGGGACGATTTCCAACTCCCCTGGCCTGCCGAGCACAGGGCGATATCCAAAGGCCCGCCCGCCAGCATGGCGGCCATCGTTCACAACTCCAATAAGCCCGCGCCTTACTTTCTTGGCGCCTTCTTCTCTCTGCATCTGGCCCACGAGACCGTGAACGCCGATTTGCAAAGAATCCATCTTGCCGCTGTTCACGCAATTGATTTCGATGCCACGAAACTCGAGGCGCTTATGGAGTCCGGCTAGATCAGCCATATCGCGACTGATACGATCGGGCGCTTCAGAAATTAGAACGTCGAAGCCGCCAGCATCCGCTGATGCTATCAGGTTCGCTAGCCCGTCGCGAAGAAACAGAGAGGCGCCGGAGCGCGCCCTGTCGTGGAACTTCGACACGACCGTGCAGCCAATCCGCGCGGCATAGGCCAGGCAAATTGTTTCCTGATCCTCCACTGACTGATCATTCTGCAGGTCTGTCGAAAAGCGGGAGTAGATGGCTGCCCGCCTCATTGTGCAGACAGCCTGTTGTCATTTGCAGCAACTAGCTTGCAGTCGATACGCGCTTGACGACGTGCCAAGGCGCAGACGAACTCACGAAGCGCTGTCGCCGCCGTATTGGGCTGAGATGCGGTTGACGAGACGCTGCTCATGGGGCGACGTCGAGTTCACGGACGATCTCCACCACACGGTGAGCGAATCTGTCGGCCCTCTCAGTGCGTGACCATTCTTTCAACTCAGCGACATTACCATGGCCGTTGAGCGTTTGAACAATAAGTCCAGCCTCCTCGCCGGTAAGCCCGCTCGCCAGCACCTCATTCGATGGGCTTGTTATGGCGTACAAGCCTTTCAGGCGTTTCCCCGTATGTGCAGCAGAACGATAGATGCTCATGTATCCCTCCTCCAAAGCGCCGACGGCGCACACGACCACACTCGCGCGACTGCGCCAGTGCTATTCAGACCATGATGAATGGGAAATCGGTTAGGGCCGCCGTTCACTTAGGCGGGATATGCCAATACCCCCATAATATGCTCATTCGCCTTCCAGTGCCACGAATTTATTTGACATTTCGAAAATAAAAGAGTTGACGCCAAAGCGAAGCGAATCACCATTTGCCAATTTCGTAGTGCTCACCACGCTTGATCGTCGTGTACGTCAGCCAGTCGACATCCCCTCGCCCGCTGTTGCAGCGGTAGCAAGCTAGCGCGATGTTGCCGCGGTTGTTGGTGCCTCGATCGGCTCGCCGGTCTAGATGCTCCAGTGTTTCGGAGTCGGGCCGCATCTTGGTCTTGAACGTGACGCGCATCCGCACACCACAGTAGCAGCAGCGGCTGTCCTGCTTTTTCCGCAGGACAGCCCGCAACTCAGGGCGATATGAGCCCTTGCCCATGTCTAGGCGATACCAGCCTGATGCGCCAGACTGATCGCCTTGGCTGCATCGTCAAGCGGCTTTAGCACCTCGCCCAACATCATCCGATCTCGGTTCGGATCCACTTCGGCGAACGAACGGACGCCGTAGATTTCAACGCCCTTGGTAGTGCGGACCCTGCTCAGGACAAGCGAAGGCATCGCTCGGTCTTTGTGGGTGATCCAGGCACCGATTTCGAACTGCCATGCCTCATTAACCGTATGGATATCCATGGTCCGCCTCCTCATTGCTAGTTGATGTTAGCATTGGTATAACGATGCTAGATGACTGTCAACTAGCATCTGCTAACAATCGCAGACAGGGAGTAAATGGGCATGGCGCGCACGGCACCTCTCGGACTGAGAATTGAACCCGCAGTGAAAGAAGCGCTCGAGCGCGCGGCCAAGGCTGACCGCCGTACTGTTGCCTCCTATGTGGAAATCATCCTAATCGCGGACCTGGAAGCGAAGGGCTTCCTGCCAAAAGGCGCCGCCGAATAAGAACGTTTCCCCGTACCAGCATGCCAGATCCGCCATACCAAGCGCAGAGTATATTGCCAAATTTGGGGTTGGCAACCTAGGTTTCGTCAAATGCACGTTTGCCTTTCTTGTAGCAAGTAAAATGCAAATAGGCATTTCCACCGTCGTAACCTGTCGAATAATACTTTTTCCATATGGACTCCAGGACCATTTTGTGGACTCCATTGTGAATGAACGATTTTCCGAAGCCAACTCAACTCAGCACCATCTACACCGCGAAGGAAGCTGCCGGCCGGCTGAAGATGACGCAGCGAGGCGTGATAACGATCGGCAAACGGTATGGCTGCTGCTCTATCAATGGTCGAAACGCGCTGTTTTCAGAGCAGGATCTGCTCGACATCTGGCAGATTATGCGCGCGCCGGCTACGGCTACTAAGCGTGTCACGGCCAGCGCTATTGCATTCTATACATCGGACGCTTCCTACAAGGATCTCCTCCGTACTGACCAACGAAAACGAGATGAGAAACGACGTTTGCGCAAGGAACGCGAGGCGGCCGAACGCGAGCGTCGCCTGGAGGTAAAGCGACAGGCATCACGAGACAAACTCGCCGCGAGAGTAGCCAAACGGACAGCTGCGGTAGAGGCCAAGGCGGCACAGCACGCTGCGGCGGATTCCGAACCTCTCGACGTCAACAATCGCGATCCGGCTTATTGGAAAGATCAGCGGAAGAAACGCTTGCGGCTAGAGCGGCTCGCACGATTGAACGGGGACGCCGAATGACCGACACAGCCCACCTTGTAACTAACGCGGCTCTCGACAGACTTCCGTTGTTCGCCAGCGATCTGGAGATCGCGGTGGCGATCGTCGGTAAACAGCACGCCTCGCACTGGAAGAAGACCATGCTTCCGGCGCTTGAAGCCCATGGTTTTCCACGTTTTGACCACGCGCACTTTGGCCGATCGGTCCACCTCATAAAGCTTTTCTATACCGCCCTTCATGTGCCACAAGCCGACGCGGTTCAATACCGTGTCGCTGCCGTGCGCAGCGAGGAGAACCGTCGGGAGACGGAGAAAAGATGGGAGGATTATCAGCGGGAGCGAGCCGAGAAGAAGGCTCGATCTAAAGCCAATGCGGATGCCTGGAAGGAGAAGAAACGGAAAGCCCTAGAGGATTTCCGCGTCAAGAAGGCGGCATCAAAACCTTGCGCAACTCCAAATATCGAGTGATGCTGGATTTTGCCTTGGGGGGCTGGGGATGAAAAGATTTATAAGTCTAGCGTTGTCGCTATCGTTGTCGGGCTGCGCCGGCATGCAATACGCGATGGACAACTACACGAATGTTAAAGTCGTCTCTTTTACGAGTCCGAGCCAGAAAACCGGATATCGCATCTTCGACAAGCCAGCAGAAAATCGCCTGATGATCACGTCGTCCATTGGAAATGCGATGGGGCAAGGGGCACTGAAAGGCTTGACCTTGATGGATACGACGCCACCTGAAATTCTGTTCGAGCAAGCCGCGGTCGAGTATCTAGCATCGACGGGCAGAACGTGCGTGTCAAAGAAGGCCTTCCTGATCGTCCAGCCGCAGTTTGAGGTACAATATGATTGCTCCGCGGCCCCGGCGGGTGCGGCCACGACAGTGGCGCCGGTTCCTCTCGCGAAGCCGAAGCCGAAAACGTCGTAGGCGTGCGACACATGAGGCGTTAGCCGGTTAAAGCGGCAGCACCGATCCAGAACGCACAGGGAACAAAAACCTTGTGGGAAAAGCCAGCCACGACGGACGCGGGATTCGGTTTGCCTGTACATTGAAAACGCTGGATGGGGTTTGCGGTGTCACCTTGGAAATGACATGGCCGCAAACCCCGAGTGCCAGTTGGCACGGGCAGACGGGAGGTGGTTAGCGCCACCTCCCGTTTCGGTGTCACCACACTGGTTACAAAGTTGACGGTAATCAACGGTCGGCTTTACACATACACAACTTTGATCGCATTTTGCATCGCATTGGTTGCCGCATCGAAGCGACCACGACCGCAACTGCCAAAAAACATGGGAAGATGCACAAGCAATGACCGAAGAAACAGATCACCGCGCAGCGGCACTTACCGAGCTAACGGCGGACGTTGTCGCCGCATATGTTAGCAACAACCCGGTGCCAGCCGGCGAATTGCCAAGAAGTTCAAATCGCTGAAGCGTCACCTCGCAGGGCTCGGCATGACGCCGGATGAGTATCGCGCTAAGTGGAAGCTGCCGGCCGACTATCCGATGGTGGCGCCGAACTATGCCGCGACGCGATCAGCGTTGGCGAAGGCCTCGGGTCTTGGGCGGAAGCCGACCCCTCAGAAGAAGGCTCCTGCGAAACGGAAGGCCAAAGCCGCCTGAGGCGAAACTGACCCCTGCCCTTCGAACCTATGACCCGAGCATCCTTCGCCGAAGAGCTAGAAAGTGCAGCCGACCGCATTGCGGACATGTCGCGGCCGGATCTTCAAATCATCCTTCGTCGCGCTGCCCTGATGCTCAGAAACGTAGCTGGCGTCCCGCTGGAGCCTGCGACCTACGATACGCTCAACTCGATTGCGGCTGATATGAAGATCAGCCGGTCGGATCTCATTCAGATTGTGTTGCGCGAGTGGCTGGAAACCAACGCGTATCTGCCGGTTCGCCAAATCGATGAGGACAGCGAAACGGACGGGAGCGCTTAGGGCGCTTCGCTTGGGCAAGCGAAAGCCCGCGCCTCTGGCGGAGGACACGGGCCCGATCGGGGGGCCGATCTTCGGCAGGCGATGGGGGGCACCACCTGCCGCGCACGTCAACTATTAGCAATAGCTAATGTTCCATCCGGGCTGGATCAGGGCTGGCCCTTGTCATCCCCGAAACCGCTCGGTGTGCCAGGTGATCTTGCCATCGACTTTCATCGGCTTGTGGATCATCAGGCGCTTCGGCAGGTGCTCGGGATGCACTTCAAGCAGGGTGATCGTCACTTGGGGGTTGCACCGGCTGCAATCGAACTTCAGTGCCATCGGGTCGACGCCGCCGCCGTAGACCATCATCAAGTCGGCTGAACGGCAGTAGCGGACATTCCCGCAGATGCATTCCGCCTTGACGAGCATGTTGTGCCGGGTCCGGGTAGACCGGCCTCAACAGTTTCTGGGTCAGTTCGCCCACGGAGGTGGCGTCGGCACCGACTGTTACGGGTACGTTGTTGTTGATCCAGTTGTGCAGGAAATTGATGCCACGAGTACTCACGAGGCAATAAGTTGACGCACTGGGTTCATTTCTGCGCCGGCGGGCCACAGCAGATTGCCTGGCTGCAGGGAAGAAAGCGGTGGTAGTGGGTGGTAGATCGGCTATGAGGACTATCCCACGAAATCGCGGGTTTAGCAGATGCCTACCGATGCACCAAACGCGATTGACGAGGCCGTACTTCCAATCATTTTCCGGAGACATGGCGTCCTTGAGGAAATTTGTGGCATCAGCTCATTCATATAATTGGAAACTCGTTTTTTATACTTGCGTTCAGTTAATGGATGGCCCGAACGCAGAATATTTTTTCGCCTTTTGACCCAGCGAATTTGTCCGATTTGGCCTTGCAGAGGGCTGCGGCATCCGTTATGCGGCTTAGCATATAGAGGGGGCCTCGATGAATCGCATGAAGCTTACACTAGCACTTTCGTGTGCGTACTTCATTTCACTTGCTGTGCCGGCCTATGCATACTTGGATCCGGGTACAGGCAGCATGCTGCTGCAAGGGCTCATTGCTGGTATCGCAACGGCCACGACTATCCTGACGGTGTACTATCAACGTCTTAAGACGTTCATCTTCAATTTGTTGGCTCGCAACAAGCGCTGACAACCAGTGAACAAGGCAGTGTTGTTGGACCAAGGTTCGTTTCGCGATCCTTCGGGTCAAGTGTTTGAATCTGGCGGCAGGATTTTTCGGCAAGTGACGGAAGCCGGGCGAGCCAACTATGAGGCTGCCCGAGATGCCGGCATATACACGCGCTATCAGACCAGCGGGAAAACCATCTCGGTAAAAGAGCTGCCGCGGTCTGAATGGCCAAGGGCCGTCAACGCGGCCGCCTATGTGCTTGAACACAGCCGGGTGCCCATCGTTACATACCCGTATGAGTGGTCTTTTCTCGCTCTACAAGCTGCTGCGCTTCACCATCTGGATCTTCAAATCGAACTGCTTGCCGAGGGGTTCACACTCTCGGATGCGAGTGCGTACAATATTCAGTTCATCGGGCCTAAGCCGATCTTTATCGATACTCTCTCCGTCAGGCCGTATCAACCCGGCGAATACTGGCTGGGGCACAGACAGTTTTGCGAACAGTTTTTGAATCCGCTTCTTCTCAGGGCGCTGAAGGGTGTTCCCCACAACGTTTGGTTCCGGGGCGGCCTGGAGGGAATTTCGACGCGCGATCTCTCCCGGATCATTTCGCTCCGCAATAAATTCTCCTGGAGGACGCTGATCCACGTCGTCTTGCAAAGCAATTTAGAGCAGGGCTCCCTCAACAGTCCCAAGGACGCAGTTCAGCGCGTGAAGGGGGCGCGGCGGCTTTCGCGTGCCGGTTACAACGGCATACTTACGCAGTTGCGCAACTGGATCGCCAAGTTGCAACCGGCGGATACGGGCAAGACCATCTGGGGAGACTACGCAGGCTCAAACACCTATTCTGATGACGAATCTTCTCTGAAAAGAAAAATCGTTCAGGATTTCGCAGCTGCCGTAAAGCCGACAACCTTCGTCGATCTGGGCTGCAATTCGGGAGACTTTTCGGTGGCAGCCCTCGTCGGGGGCGCAACTTCGGTCGTAGGATTTGATTTCGATCATCGCGCCGTGGACCTGGCCTTTTCGAGAGCGTCGGAGAACGGCCTCAATTTCTTGCCGCTGTGGTTGGACGCCGCCAATCCCAGTCCGGATCAGGGCTGGCGACAGGCCGAACGCAAGGGCTTTGCTTCCCGCGTCAAGGCGGATGCTGTCGTAGCGCTGGCTTTCGAACATCACCTGGTAATCGGTCGCAATATTCCGATGAGCCAGGCGGTGGCGTGGATCGTTGCCATCGCGCCGGTGGGCATAATCGAATTCGTCCCTAAATCAGATCCGACCGTTCAGCAGATGCTCGCGCTACGCGAGGACGTTTTCGCGAGTTACGGGGAAGAGTTGTTCGTGGCCTCGTTGGAAACGGTGGCGCGGATTACGCAAAAGCAACAAGTGTCAAGCTCGGGCCGAACCTTGTTCCAATTCGAGCGTAAATAGCGGGAAATTGTCGGCTGCGGTCGGCCACACAAAGCCGGGCAAACAAATACGATGAAGCACAAACTACTCTTAGCGCTGGCTCTTTGCTTTCCTGTTTTTGTCGTCATGGGTTTTTTTCCGGTCGATCTGTACAGCAAAAATGCTCAGGCGCTGGAGTTGGACGTCTGGTTGGTGCATCTGTTTTTCATGAGTGGAGCGACAATTTGCCTGCTCATTTTCGCCCTCAGCGCTTTTGTTCGCATTTCGCGGGGGACGGTCAGTTTTTTCTGGGGCTTAGGCGCATTCGTGCTTCTGGCCGATGTGTTTTCGCCCCTCCAGTTGACAAAACTGGACGGAACCAGCGCAGGAAGTGCCGAGCCACTAATCAACACGCTGATCGAGCTTGCCATTGCGGTCGCCATCGTGGTGCTGCTGGTGGCCGTTAGGCATCGCGCGGGCATAATAAATCTATTTGCTGCGCTCAGTGCTGCGCTGTTTTTCGCTGTTGTCGGGATTTATATTTATGCGCCGGGGCCACCCCCGCACAGTCAACAAGCTGTGAAGCCTGCTGATATTAAAGTTGAGATAGCGGCGCCTCCACGGAGCGACCTTCCAAACATTTATCAGTTTCACCTCGATGAGATGCAGTCCGATTATGCGCTTGCGGCTATACGAGAGCTTGGCCTTGAACCCGAATTTCAGGGCTTCACCTTCTTTTCGGACAACATCTCCAATTATCCCTACACGCAGGCCTCCATTCCGAGTTATTTGACCAGTTCTATTTACCAAGGCGGTGATTTTATCGAATGGACCAGATCGTTCGACCAAGGTCAGATCAAAGACCTTAAGGCTCTTGGATACTTTGTAGAGATCGTTGGCCTGCCTTACCAGTTGCAGACCAATCAAGCGGATTCTTTCCGCTCGCCGGAAGATATCTACAAGGAAGTGTCCTTGCTGAAGCATCCGACATTGGCCGATTTCATGGGGCTTTGGCTGGCAAAGACGATGCCAAACCTAGTCACCAACGAGGCATTGCGTTGGGGGCAGTCGCTTGGTGTCAAGGTAAGCAGCGTGTTCGAGCAATATGTGCCGGCTGACATTCCGCAAACCATAGATCAGGGACTTAGTCCGTTCCAATCCGTTATTTCTTTCAAGCAGATGATGAAGGAAGAACCACAACAAAGCGCGACGGGCAGGTATGTCCTGATGCAGGCGCTGCTTCCCCATGCGCCCTATACGTTGGACAATCACTGCAAATTCCGTCGGGTCGAGGTTGGCTCTCTCAAGAAAGCTTACAAGGCGCACACGCTGTGCGCCGTCAGCCTGATGGGGGAGTTTTTGAGAGAGCTCAAAGCGCTTGGGCGTTACGACAACTCGCTTGTTGTGGTGCTCTCGGATCATGGCTCGGGGTGGGTAGGATACGAAACAGTCGACCCCATGACAAGGGAGCATAAACATCCGTATCGCGATGGCGATCCGGCCTTTAAAGGCGTCACGGCTTTTGGTGGCCGGCTTAGCGCCTTTGAGGCGCGATCGATGGCGTCGCTAATGATCAAGCCGGTCAATTCGCCGATCAATCTTACTCTTTCCAAAATCAAGACCCAACTCATAGATGTGTATCCGACGATTATGGACCTGATCGGACACACGCCTGGTGTATCGGTGGCAGGCGTATCGTTGAAGAAATGCCTGATCGGGCCGTGTCAAAATCTCGAACAGCGGCCGCAGGAGTTTTATGTCTATCCCGACGCAAAGCCTGGCGTGCCAATGTACAAGAATCTGGTTAATTTCTATGATGGCCATGCATATTTCAAGGAAACTGAAGAACTGAACTAAGAATTGAGAAGCGCAGGGAGTAAAGCCTTTAAGCACGGGTTGGTTGCTATCGCTCAAGGTCGTTAATTGGACAACTGCGGAAGCTAGCGCGGTTGCGCGGAGTTCAGGTGTCAAAGGTGAAGCCGGCATGCGGTCGCCTTGCGCTTCAAGCCTCCCCCCATGAAGTGACTTCGCCGGAGTACGCAAAAAAAGCTCCCCATGCCGAAGCACGAGGGGCTAATTGAAGGCGCTACTTGCCGCGCCAGACTTTGTAATAGATTTGGACAGCAAGCCAGACGATACCAAGCACGGTCAGCGTGAGCGACGCTCCGTCCTGAAAGTATGGAAGCCAAAGAATGTTGGTGGTCGCGGCGGCGGCTACGCCAGTGGTCACGCGCTCCTGAATCACGGCGGCGCCAATCATTTCTGCTTCCCGCCGCGCAAGGAAGCATCGCGATCATGGTAGAAATCGCGCAGTACCTTCAGCCGCGAGCCGCACTCAATCAGCGCCTTCCGGTCAGATATCCAAAGCCGCTCGACATCCTTCTGCTTCAACTCGCCCTTCGGCAGGCGAACCGGGCCGAGACACAGCACCAGCAAAGACCGGTCAGGCTCGCTCAGCGTATTCAATTTCCATAGCGCTCTAGCAGTGCCGACATATCGTCGTCGCTGGGGCCGTCGCCTCGCTAAATAAACACCTCGCGCGAAATGAGGGCAGCAGAGAACCCGGTCTGCCGTGAACGGCGGATCCCTTGATGCACCATGAAGAAAAATGACCTGGGCCATCGCAACACTCCGCTTGGTTCGCGCGGTTATCACGCTGGGGTGTAGCACGGGTATGGCCGCTTTCCACCAACTACAGCCATTTAGAACTCACTAAGGTCTGGCGGGTCATTTAGGCTGATGTTGTGACCGCCAGGAGCGTTGGAAACAACGATCTTGGAAAGATTGCTGGCGAAGTTCCCAAGTCGGCAGGGCTGACACCGTCAGGGGGCATGCTTGCCTGGCGCAGCCAAATCACGGATCATCGCCGTCCCGTGAACAGGGATGCCGATGCACCGGACGACCCTCAGCGAATTGATGAGTTGCACGTCCGACGGCAAGCGCTTGGTCGCCCACGCCGCCGATACTGGCGAACCCGTCCATATTTACAATGCCTTGTCAGGTCTGGCCTGCAACTGCATCTGTCCAGGCTGCGAGCGGAGAATGGTGGCTCACCGCGGCAGTCGCCGACAGCATTTCCAGCACGAGGCGCGCATCGAAGGCCGCACCTGCATCTCCTCCGGCGAAACGGCGCTCCACAAGTTCGCGAAGACGGTGCTTGGACGCGAGTTGGTCCTCGTCCTTTCCGCCCTCGACGAGACCGACGGATTTCACACCGTGCATGTTGTCAGGGAAGGGCGCTTCGAATTCGAGAAGGCGAACCCCTTCGTGGTACTTTCTGCGAAGTGTTATCGCGACATCAAGGGGTGGCATTTCCGACCGTGGATTAAGGACTTTGTCGATCACCTGGATGATCACTGGAGTGACAAGAGCGTCAGGGCAGCGTCGATGATGCGGTTCATGACACGGCCAATCTTGCCCTCCGACGTGTGGTAGAAGTCGGCAACCTTGTCCGGATCCGCCAGGCCCGACAGCTTGAGGAATCTTCGTCCGCCTCGCGGGCGACGTAAACTACTGCACCATCCAGTCACTTGGTATCCGGCTCGACCACATTTTCTATCAGTCGGACGAGCTTCTGGCTGTTACCGCGAATCCTGCCCACAAGGATGGCGAGGGTCGGCACAGGGGCACCAAATACAGGGTGGTGCGCGATCCTGGCGATCTCGGGCGCGCATGGCTCTGGGATCCCTACCGCAAGACCACGATCGAGGTCCCGGCCTGCTCGGCTGACTATAGCTACGCCAAGGGAAGCGCCGTGCAGCTTGAGGTCTTCAAGGGCGCTCGTCACGCATTTACATCCCGAGGATTGAAGACCGGCACTGAGGAGTATGGTCACCGGGTGGAGTACAATGCGGCTGCGGCCGATCAATCCGAAAACGATGTCCGTGCCTTTCTGCGAGGAGTTTTCGGGAACTAGGGCATGTGCGTTGTCTGCCGACCCTTATGATGGGCCTTGCGCAGAGCAGTGTCGGCTTACCACCCGTGCAATTGTTTAGATCTGCCTAATATCTGGCGGGTCGCCTATCTTGACGTTGTGCCACATTAATTCGAGCACTTCGGCCTTGGATTTCACGGCCCACTGAACTGTCCCGAATGGCCGGAGTCGACCCTTGCGTATCCATCTGCAAGATCGACTGCACCAAGGCCTTCTGTTCGTTCCCTCCCAACGTCTCGCCGCTCGCCAGTATTCCGTGCAGGATCTTTGCCTTGCTGCGCAGCGTTGCAAAGTCTGGACAAGGCCACGTGCAAATCTTGCGGAGCGCCGTCTCTTTCGCTTTGCGCCGACCATGAAGGTCTGCCAACTCCGAATCGGTCGCCGATCGCCCCATATGAGCGCGGTCGAGATAATGTGCGACAAGTTGCAGCCGTTCAACAGCGGTGATGTAAACGCGGTGCGCCTGCTGAATGTCGGCGGGTTCTCGATCCATGAATCCGTTCCTTAATTGAAGATCGCCATGAATCTTACGACGCTAGAGGGGGCTGCGGTTGCGAAACCTTTTGTCATGCCCGCTTTTCACAGCCTCAAGGCGACGTTTTCCCAAGGCGGCTGCACCGTCTCCTCAGTCAAGCGCGGCGGGCCTTCTTGCCAGGAAGGAATTCGAGGCACTTTTCGAGGGATCGGCCGTCGACGCAGATAGGCTTCAAGCAAGGCTTGTCTGGTCTGGTCGGCTTCCTCGACAAACCTGTATTCCATAGCGCGTATGCGCTCCTTGGCGAGCCGGAATGCATCCGCAAATTCCGGGATGACGATTTTGTCCTTGCGCCCTTCGCCCTTCCGATAGGTGGCTTTGTGTTCCATAACTTCGGCGGTGAGCTTCCACGCGAAGGAAGCCTGATTTTCTTTGGCCGATGGCCCACAATGGAGTCGGTACCGCTCGGCAATCCGGTTTGAGCGTCCTACGTAGAGATGCTTGCTACCCTCGCTGAAAAGGTAGATGCCGCTCTTAGGAGTAGTCGCCCGGCTGGGCGCTAGCCAACGCAATCAAGGCACCGATCCGCAGGTATCAATCCGAAGGTGTCGACGCAGATATCCGTTCCTGATTGCGCCGACCGAAAATCGAGAACATCCTACTCAGGGATGTGGAGGCGACAGATGCTTGCAAATAACGTCACGGGACGAGCCGATCTTGCCAGCAACATTCGCAGGCTGCTCGACAGTCATGTCGACATCATCTCACCCGCGAAATCCATCGATCCAGGGCTGGCGGCCGAACTTGGGAGCGTGACGTTCCAGGTCTCGATCTCTCCGGGATTCGACGGCAGGATTTCAGATTCTGGATTCCGCGGCTCGAACCTCATCCGCCAACTTGAAAGCAAGATGCGGAAGGATGGAAAAGCGCTCCGTGGCGTCATCTAGGCCAGTGATATCGACTACAATGCCGTCGTTCACTGCATCGAATGAGCTGAACTTTTTGTAGGTGCCTCTGTTCGCGACCGTCAAAACCGACGCTTCGACGGTCGGTTTGAACCTGGCGTAATCCTCGGCAATGGCATTTAGCCGCTCAAGGGAATCGTGGTCGAGTTGTTGAAGCTGCCCGCGAATATCTGTGAAATGCCGACCGAGATGTTTCAGCAAGTTATCACTGAAGATTCGAGCTGAGGCCTTGTCAAACAGCCATGTGTGACGGCTGTCCTGATAGTCGACCAACACGACACCCACTGCAGCGGGTGACCCTGTAAATCCGGCGACCGCGAACGAACGGATAGTGCTCCCGAGGAATTCCTGAGCCATTGATTTCTTGCCTTGGTGTGGTGACGAACTCTGACGGCTAATAGCCGCACGCTGACATCTCGACCAGCACAATGTCAGTCAGCGACTTCGAACTACGAACCACGCTATCGATCAGCATAGCCAATACAACCTTGCAGTTGTGTTCTGGTAACTGCTCCGGCAATGAGTGGAAACTCATGTGGCGACGGCCATCGGGAATCGAGACTTATGTGGCGACAGTTGCAATCCGGATGGCGAACGCATGAAAATCATCAATCATTTCAATGGTGGCGAGTTCAGCCTAGTCTGGCAACCAAGAAAATTACGATTGGACGGCCCGAAGACATAGGTAACAGAATGTACCTAAGACATGGGTGACAACCTCGTGCCGAACGGGTTGTCGATGGTCTGCAAGGTCCTCTGTTCCAGGTCGATATATCCCAGATCATAGTGCATGAAGGAGACGAGCCAAATGCCGTCGTCGACTTCGCTGATGCCGAGCCTCTGGCCGGCGAGCACGGTGGAGATGTTTATCTTCTTCCTGTGCATGCAGATGCGGCCGCAGGCGGTGACGAGAATGTCCTTGTCATGGAAGGGATATTCCAGCCCGGGGAGGCCTTGATAGGCTCTTGAAGAGCCTCTGTAGAGCTCGGCTGGCACTTTCATGCCGATGGCCTCGTGGGGCCTCTCGTCATTGAATTCGCTCATGAAAGCATCGAACCTGGCCTGCTGCTGGAGGGTGTTCATGCCCGGCGGCCGGGTCGTTTCGGCCTTGAGCGTGCGGTGCATGCGCTCGTGGCGAGCGTTCTCGTGCGGGTTGCCAGGCCGGATGCGCTCGATGGCGATGCCGAGCCTCAGCCAGAACACCGACAGCCTCGATAGATTGTAGAGGCCGTTGGGGCTTGCGAAGGGAAGGCCATTGTCGCTTCTAATCGCTTCCGGCAGGCCACGTTCCTTGAAGAGCCGGACGAAAGCCTCGATGACTGGAACCTCCTTTGTCGCTTCAAGGGCTTCGCAGGCCAGCAGATAGCGCGAAGCCTGGTCGGTGACGGTCAGGGGGTAACAGTAGCGGCCGTTGCCGCGCTTGAACTCGCCCTTGAAATCGGCGCACCAGAGATCGTTGGGCTGCATCGCCTGTGACAGTTGCGTGCCCGCGGCCTTGTTCGCCCGGTTCCTCTTGCGGGCCTGGCTCACAAGGCCGTGGCGGTCGAGCACGGCATGAACCGTGCTCTTGGCCGGAATGCGCACGTCGCCGGCCAGTTTCCTGATCAGCAACTCCCTGATCTTCCTGGCGCCCCAGTGCGGCTTCTCTTGCTTGTTTTCCACAATCATCCGCTCGATCTGGACCGGCAGTTGGTTGGCATAACGCACCGGCCGCCGAGAGCGGTCCGTCAGTGCCTCAAGGCCCTCATCCTTGTAGCGATTGAAGATCTTGTAGCCCGTCTTGCGCGAGATGCCGAACTCCCGGCACACATCGCTCATGCCTTCCCCGTCCAGAAGACGGGCCACGAAGCATAGACGTTCCTCCATCACCGAACACTCTCTCCACGGCATCAACACCTCCGGCCAAAAGCCAAAAGTGTTACCCATGTGTCCGGTACAAAACGTCACCTATGTCTCGGGTCGCTCACCCACTATCGTGTCCGACCGCCGCATCACAGCGGCCGGCTATTGGGATGGGCTTTCCGATATACCGTGCTGTAGGGAACGCTGCTCCGCCAACAAGGGCGGCAAGCTTGCCCTTGATCTCGATCTCGATCTCGATCTCGATCTCGATCTCGATCTCGAAGCCTTCACGTGCAGGTTTTGGGTGCAACGTGACGCTGTGAACAAGTTGCCGAAAATTTTGGATGAGCGGGCCACGATCATCTGGAGCAGTCGCGTGGTCGGCCAACGCGGTCGAAAGATCGTCGACGGTTTTGACATACCGCTGCAAGGTCGCCGGGTGGAGAGCCACGGTTGGTGGTGGCTCATCAAGACCACCGAATTGCCCTTCGATCCGAGAAAGCTGTGTCTTGAGTCCTGCGATCCGCTGCTTGGCATCCTCTTCAGCAATCACGCCCCTGATCACAAGGTCGATCGTCCGCTGAAGTTCGCCTTTTACCCGATCGCGCTTGCCTTCTAGCGCTGAGCGCATCGAGTTCGCCCGAGCCGCCAATTCTCGGCGCTCCTGGTTATATTTGCGGATGTATGCCTCAATCAGGTCCCGGGCTTTCAGCTGCTCGCGCATGCCATCAAGGACTGCCCTCTCGATCTCGGGCAGGTAAATAATGCGCCGATTGGAGCAGCTCCGCTTTCACGAACGGCGGAGCACCTGATGCGCGTTTTGCCCGTCTTGTCACGATCATGAACCGACATGCCCGATCCGCAGATGCCGCAGCGAAGTAGGCCGGATAACAGGTGAGCCGAGCGACGCTTGAAATGAAAGGATGCGTTCACCCTCGCGACTTTGAGTGCCTGTGCCTTTTGCCAGACGTCGTCGTTGACAATGCGAAGATGCGGAACCTCTTTCGTCTGCCACTGGTCCTTCGGATTTGGCCTGGAGACGCGCTTGCCAGTATCGGGGTTTTTCACCATTCGGATCTTGTTCCAAATAATTCGACCAACGTAGAGTTCGTTAAAGAGCAGACCCACCCCGCGTTGGGCATTTCCATTGATGGTGGAGCCGTTCCAGCGTGTTCCTCGTGGCGGCGCTATCCCATCGCGTTGAGATCACCAGCTAGGTCTCGTGGGGTTCGACCGGCAGAGTAGGCATCAAAAATCCTTGCCGCAGTGCCGGTATTCAAAACGTTGCAACAGAACCAGATTTCGAACTGTTCGGCGATTGAGGGACGTGGATTAAAGCAAACCGCGCTTGCCGTTTGCGGCGACAGGGATCGCTTATGCTCGCGCCCTTTCATCCATTGAAATTACCGGCAAGATTTATTGTCCGCTCAAGACAGCCGTGCAAGCATTCGCCCCGGCACTTCAAACAAGCTGGCCGTGCTTCAGGGCAGAAGCCCAACGCTGCGATCGTGGCGGTGGCATGGCTTGACTCCGCGAAGATCACGTAGCCGGCGGGATGAACGGTTGCGACACCGAGAGGAAGGCATGGAACAGGAACAAGCCACGATGGCGCGTGTGACGTGGCGCCTGGTTCCGCTGCTGATCGCAGCTTATCTCATCGCATATCTCGATCGCGTCAATGTCAGTTTCGCCGCGATAAGAATGAACGCTGACCTCGGCCTCTCGGCAGCGGCCTATGGTTTCGGCGCCGGGATATTCTTCATCACCTACACCCTGTTCGAGGTGCCTTCTAACATCATACTGGAAAAGGTGGGCGCGAGGCGCTGGATCGCGCGGATCATGCTGACCTGGGGCCTGGTCTCGGGCGCCATGGCATTCGTGACCGGCGAGACCAGTTTCTACATCCTGCGGGCTTTGCTCGGCATTGCCGAAGCCGGCTTTTTCCCGGGGGTCGTCTTCTATCTGTCTCTCTGGTTCCCTGCCGGATATCGTGGGCGCATCTCCAGCTATTTCATGGTAGCCATTCCGCTCTCGACAGTGATTGGAGCCCCTCTCTCTGGGATAATTCTTGGAATGGACGGCATGCTCGGATTTACCGGCTGGCAATGGCTGTTCATCATCGAAGCGGTGCCCGCGATCGTGCTGTCGGTGATTGTCTTCTGGTATCTGACCGACAGGCCCGCGGAAGCGGGATGGCTTGAACCGGACCAGCGCAACTGGCTGCAGGCCCGCATGGATGCCGAGAACAAGGAGGACGCGGGCGGCCACCACAGCATCGCCGCGGCTCTCAAAAGCCCCAGGGTCCTGGCCCTCGGTCTCGTGTGCTTCGGAGCAGTCATCACGAATTACGGCGTCAGCTTTTTTCTGCCGCAGATCATATCCGGCTTCGGCCTGTCCGCCTTTGCGACCGGCTTCGTCGCAGCCCTGCCCTATGTCGTGGGCGCCGTTGGCATGATCTGGTGGGGACGGCGTTCGGATACTCGCGGCGAGCGTAAGATACACACTGCGATCGCCATCGCGGTGGCCGTCATCAGCCTGATCGTTTCCACTATGCTGTCGGATCCCGTTCTAAAGATCACCGCCATATCGATCGCCGGCTTCGGCATGTTTGCCTATCTCGGCCCGTTCTGGGCCATACCGAACACCTTCCTGCGCGGACCGGCCCTCGCCGCGGGCATAGCGGCCATCAATTCCATCGCTAACGTAGCCGGGTTCACCGGGCCTTACATCGTAGGCTACGTCAAGACGCTGACCGGGAGTTTCGAAGGCGGGCTGCTGGCTTTGGCCGGGCTCGGCTGCGTCGCGATCGTCATCCTGCTCTGCCTTCCGATCGAGCGTACCGCGCCGCTCGCACGGACAAAGCCGCATCCCGCGGAATAGTGATTATGGGGCTTCACAGCCTGGGAGGACGGAAATGGACTATATCGAGGTCAATGGCACATCGCTGCGCTACGACCTGCATGGCGCGAGCGGCCCCATCCTGGTGATGATCCATGAGATGGGAGGCATGATCGAGAACTGGGATATGGTCGCGCCACGGTTTGCGCAGAGGTTCAGGGTTCTCCGCTACGATACGCGTGGCTGCGGCCTGTCGGCGAAGGTAGGCGGCGAACTGTCGGTCGAATTGCTGAGCGACGATCTCCTGGCGCTCCTCGATGCGCTCGGCTTGAGGGAGCCGGTGGCGCTCGCGGCATGCGCCCTGGGCGCGGCGACGGCCTTCGCGTTCGCCGCGCGTTTTCCGGAACGGACGTCGGCAGTCGTCGTGATGAGTCCGGCGATCGACATGAAGCCGGAAGATCGGCCCAGCCGGCGCGCCATGCTCCAGAACGTATTGCGTGACGGGATGCAATCCATCGTCGACGGTGCGATGGCAAGCGGATACCCGCCAGTGTTGCGCGAGCGCGATCCCGAACGATTCCGCGCCTTCCGGGCGCGCTGGCTCGGCAATGACCCTCACAGCTTCGTCGCTCACTACGAATTGTTGATCGACATGGACATCGCCCACTACGTCGAGGCCGTGCGATGCCCGGCACTTGGTATCGGCGGCACGCTAGATGTGTTCCGCTCCCCCGAATATGTGCGCAACGTCATGCGTTCCATCCCGGACGTCGAGTTCGTCACCATCGAGACGAGCCATCACCAGACGGTCGAGACACCTGAGGAAATCGCCGACGCGATCGACGGCTTCTTAAAGCGTCGCGTGTTGAGCCAAGCCTAGCCCGATCGAAGGATGCGACCGATGAAACTCTATTATTCCCACCGCTCTCCATATGTGCGTCTTGTCATGGTTGCGATCCATTGGGCGGGTCTGGCTCAGCGCATCAAATTGATGAACACGGTCGTCGACATCTACCGACCGTTGCCGGATCTGATGCGGGACAACCCGCTGACCAAGATTCCGACACTGGTTCTCGACGATGGCAGCGCGATCTATGATTCACGTGTCATCTGCGAATATCTCGACGGCTGCCATCAAGGGCCGCGTCTCTTTCCCGAGCAAGGAAAGGCGCGCGTGGAGGCGTTGCGCCGCTTGGCGCTGGGCCACGGCACGATCGACTTGCTTCTGGCCTGGTTCACGGAGCGGAACCGGCCGGGCGCCTTGAAGTCACCTGAATTCGTCGCCGCGCTGGAGACCAAACATCAAAACGTCCTGGACCGGATGAACGACGAAGTACCCGACCTGATCGCGACGCCGTTCTCGATCGGCCACGCAGCCATCGGCACGGCCCTGTCCTACTCGAATTTTCGTTTTGGCACGCTCGACTGGCGCACGGGGCGTCAGGCACTGGCCGATTGGCACGATGAGTTCCTGAAAGTACCGGCGGTGGCGGCGGACCCGTTCTTCGACGACCTGGCGGCGGCTGCCAGTTAACTGAAATCCACCGCAAGCCGTTGAGAAATCTTCCGAAAACCTCGAAATGATTATATCCACCAGCCTGATCCGCCGCCGGGAGGACATTTCGCCCGCCGCATTTAAAAGCCATTGGCTCGATCCTCATGGGCCATTGACGGCGAAATTGCCCGGCGCGCGCAAATACGACCAGAACCATGTAGTTGCCGACGCGCCCGGAACGAATGACGTGGCACGCCGGCTCCGCGTCGATGGATTTCCCGTGCTTGCCTTCGACAGCCCGGAAAGCCGTCGCTTGTCGCATGGCTCGCCCGAAATGGCGGCTTGCAACAAGGATTCCCTTTTTTTCATCGGCGCCGTCGCACGGGTGATCAGCGACGATGGTGGGGCGCAGGCGCCGGCCGGACCCGAAACCGCGATCAAGCAGCTTCTTCTGGTCCCGGGGGACAGGGGAGTCTTCGCCCTGCCGGACGTCATCGCCGAGCTCGATGGCGTCCTTGGCTCGATCTCGCATACTATCCTCGAGCAGGGAGCGGCCCCCAGTAGTGCCGTCCCATTCATCGGCTTCGGGGTGAGCGCCCTGGCGGAGCTATGGGTTCGCGACGATAGGTCAGTCGTCGCGAATGCGGCCCGGCTCGAACAGGAAGCTCCCGAAGTCGCGACCTTCGCCGTTCAGGTGCACAGGTTCTTCTGAATACAGTCCCAGTTTCGTGGGGCGGAAACATCAGGGCGGGTAGCGGCCGCGCTCGCCGCGAGCTCTCCATAGATAGTCTTACCTTGCCGAAAAATTGTGCGACGGGCATTGCTCGTCGCACAATACGTGCCGGAGATTCCGGTCGATCACTCCAGCACCATCACGTCGCTTGGCTTGACGCTGAGCGTGATAGGCCGGCCACGCTCCATCGCACGGAAATCCCTGGTCGTCAGTCGCCGCACATTGACCGTCTCGGCATCGCCCAGGCGAACCTGGATATCGACGACACCACCCGTAAGGGTAACATCTTCCACCGCACCGGTAACGGTATTCGGCCCCTGTTCGCCATCCGTTGCGAGGGCGAAGGATTCCGGGCGGATCATGATCTTGGCCGTGGGCGCGGACAAGGACGTCGCAACGCCCGCTATCTGGAAGCCGCTCCGGGTAGACAGCTTCGCCTCTGTTCCACTGGAGACGACAGAAACGTCGAGAATGTTGGATTCTCCGAGGAAATCGGCGGCGAAGACGGTCCGCGGCCTGAAATACAGATCATCAGGGGTCCCGATCTGCTCCACCTGGCCCCCGTTCATCAGACAGATGCGGTCGGACAGGACCAACGCCTCGCTCTGGTCATGCGTGACATAGAGCAGAGTGACGCCCAGTGTCCGGTGGATGCGCTTAACTTCGAGCTGCAACTGATCGCGAAGCTTCTTGTCGAGCGCGCCGAGCGGCTCGTCCATCAGGATCAGATCCGGATTGTAGACGAGGCACCTGGCAATGGCGATGCGCTGCTGCTGACCACCGGACAGTTCCTTCGGCTTGCGCGCCCCGTAGCCGCCCAACCGGATCACATCGAGAACTTCGTCCACCTTTTTCCTTATTTCCGTCTCGGAGCATTTCCTCACCCTGAGAGGAAAGGCGATATTCTCGAACACGGTCATATGCGGCATCAGCGCATAGTTCTGGAACACCATGCCAAGTTCGCGCTGGTTGGGCCGCAATCCGGTGACGTTGCGCCCTCCTATCCAGATCGTCCCCGCTGAAGCGGCGATCGATCCCGATATCAGGTTGAGGATTGTGGTCTTGCCGGAACCGCTCGGTCCGAGCAGCGTCAGGAATTCACCCTTGGCAATCTCCAGGGACGTGGGAGACAGCGCCCGCACGGCGCCATAGTCTTTCCCGACGGCGTCCAGCCGGACCATCGCTTCCGTCATCGGTCATTCCTTTGCAGCAAGGACATCGCGACGCACGCGCCGAACGACAGGACAGTCAGCAGACTCGAAATCGCCGCGAGAACCGGAGAAATCTCCCAATGGATGCTGCTGTACATCTTCACCGGCAGCGTTTCCGATTGAACGCTCGAGATGAAGTAGGAAATAACGACCTCATCGAACGACAGAAGGAAGGCGAACAGGCCTGCCACGACAAGCGAAGGCACGACCAGCGGCAGCACGACTTTCCAGATGATGCGCAGTCTGCCCGCTCCCATCGTTTGCGCGGCCAGTTCAAGGTTGCGGTCCACGTAGCGAAGGCCGGTGAAGGCGGTGACTATGACGAAGGGAACCGTAACCACGGTATGGGCCGCGACAAGTCCGAAAGTGGTGCCGACCAAGCCGAGCTGTGACAGGTAGAGATACATCGCGAGCGCAATGGCGATGTGGGGCATGAACATCGGGCTGAGCAGCAGGATCGTCAGCGGTCCCTTGCCTGTGAAATCGGCCCTGGTGATCCCGTACGCGGCGGAAAATCCCAATACTAGCGACGCGGCCATGGTCGCCAGGCCTACCTTCACGCTTTGCGCGGTGACAGCCATCCAGGTCGATTCCTGGAAATACTGCCGGTAGAGTTCGAGCGAATACGAACGGGGCGGGAATACGAGTTCGCTTCCTGTGCCGAACGACATCGGAATGACGATCAGGCTCGGCAGGACGAGAAACACGTAGCCGAAAATGGCCGCCGCGATTCCGATACGTGGAAGGAAGCGTTCCGCGAGTGATGCGGCGCCGGGAAGTCGTTCAGCCATGATTTCCCAGCCCCCCGCCCCTGATACGCGAAATGAGAGCGCTCAATGCCGCCGTCATGACGATCAGCATCACCGTAAGGGCGGCAGCCAAGCCCCAGTCCAGCGTCTGCCGGATATGCATCTCCACCAGATTGGCCAGCATCATGTCTTTCGGCCCGCCAAGCAGCGCCGGCGTCACAAACATCCCCAGCGACAGGACGACACAGATGAGACAGCCGGCGCCGACGCCCGGCAGGCTGAGCGGCAGCGTGATGCTGCGAAATATCTTCAGCCGGCCCGCTCCCATCACTTCGGCCGCTCTTCGTAAATCCGGATTCTGGGCCATCAGGCTGGTCAGTATGGCGAAGATCATGAAGGGCAGCAGGTAGTGAGCCATACCTATGATAACCCCCGGTCGGTTGAAGAGCAGCTTCAATCCGGTCTCGGGGCCGAACAGGGCGCGGGCAATGGTATTGATGACGCCGTCCTGCCCTAGCAGCACGGTGAAGGCGAAGCTCTTGACGAGAATGCTGGTCCAGAACGGCAGCAGGACCAACGTCATCAGCATTGTACGTCGCCGCGGCGGCTGCTTGTAGAGATGATAGGCCACCGGGTAGGCGATCAGAAGCGTCACGATCGTCGACAGGCCGCTGATCTCAAGGGTCGAACGCAGAACTCGCACGTAGAGCAGCGATGTGAACAGTTCCTGGTAGTTCGACCCGGTCAGGACCGGATCGAACAGACTGGCCAGAACGACCATCCCGAGCGGCAGCAGGAAGAAAACGACAAAGAATGCCGCGATGGGAAGGACAAATATGATCATTCGGCCGCACTCACGCGAACGCCGTCACCGACCGGGTGGATGTGAACGTCACGTCAAGCGCCACTCGAGAAAGCGACGGCTCGTCTCGACGTAATTCTGGGCCCACCAGTCGACATCCACGAACATGACTTCTGGATCGTCGAATTTCGGCTGATTGGCTTGAACCTCCGCCTTCATGAGCGGAACCGCGCCCGGATGTATAGGAGTGGAACCGGTCTGATTGCAGAATTCGGCTTGCAGGTCGGGCCGCAGGAAATGCCCCATAAGCTGCATGGCGATGTCGCGCTTCTTTGTCCCCTTGGGGATTACGTGCGTTCCCGGCGTCAGGAAGTTCGGCCCGTAGGCAAAATCGACCGAAGACCCCTGCTTCTGCGCGGCCTCGATGCGTGAACTGTAGGTGAATACGAAATCCACCTCATTGTTCTGCAGGAGTGACACGGTCTGGGGCGTTTCCGCGATCCAGTGCGCAACGCTCTGCTTGATCTTGTCGAGCGACGCGAACGCGCGACCGACATCGATGGGATAGACATCCCGCGGAGCGACGCCATCTGCTATCAAGGCCATCTCCAAATTGTCTTCGGGCCGCGAGCGCAGTCCCCGCCTGCCGGGAAAACGTTCGATGTCCCAGAATTCCGCCCAACCGGTCGGATGCTTGCCGGCGGGGAATTTCTCGGGATTGAAGCCTATGCCGCCCCGGGAAAAATAATAGGTGTTGAAGAATTTGGACTGGCCCCGCTCAAGCGGCCCGTTCTTGTGGACAACCGCATAATCAATCTCCTCCAGCAGCCCATCATTGCCAGCTGCCGACGCTTGCGGCCCGATAAGATTGACAAGGTCCCATTCGATATTTCCGGTCTGCACCTGCGCCTTCAACTTGGCCAGGTCTGCGCCGGGATTGGAGATGATCTCGATGCCGGTTTCCTTGGTGAACGATTCGATGAATACCTTGTTGATTACGTCCTGCGTCGAACCGCCATATCCGATATAGACAAGAGATTCAGCGGCCCGAGAGCGGGTCGTCAGTAGACTTGGCGCGGCCAAACCGATGCCCACCGCTGCCGAGTTTCTCAAAAACTGTCGGCGCGTCACGGTTTTGTGGATCGAATTCTTGGATATCATCGACATTACACCCCCTCCCGATGGTGAAAGTGCGCCAAGGCGCTCTTCAGTCTGATGTGAAAATCATACCAAGCAGCGGCCTTTGCCTGCGCGCTTGAATCCGCCGAATTCCGGACAATGAAATTGGCCTGCATTCAACCAGATTTGGAAATAGCCCACCGGCCCCGGCGCGGCGTCCTTGCCCCGGTTCAGAAAAGATCACGTCGCTCACTTTGCACGGATATGAATTCGGCCATCGCCTGGGCCGGCCAGATGTCTAGGACCGAGTGAGGGAGTTTCGGATCTGGCGCGATTTGCACGGCGCCGATGCGCTCCAGCGCATCTTCGGGCACAAACGTGCTCGCCATTGCTCTATGCCTACGCGCCGACGGCAGGCGCAAGACAGGCACGGCTCAAATGGCCTCGCGACTTCTGCGCCCGGGCGACCGACCCAATTGAGGTCAGCGCTTGTTCAGCAGCCCCATGTCGCCTGCAATGTCGTGGATGAGGAATTTCCTGCTGAACAGCCATTGGCCGCCGACTTCCTTGAAGCTGTCTTTGTAGGTGCCGCCCATCACCGGGATCAGTCCAGCTTCCGATTCCCTGACGATGAGGTAATCGGAAACGGCGGATGCCTCCTTGCCCGCCACCTCGATCGCGGTGTTGCAGATGTAGTGCTTGCGCTGGGGACCGTTTCCCTTCGTTGGAACGACCGTCGCCAGGAAGGCTTCGATCTCGCCTCGCCCCGTCGCGGCGCCATAATCGGTTTCCCATAAGCCATCCTCGGCGAACAGGGAGGCGACTCCAGCGAAATTGCAGGCATCGAGGTTATGGCAGTATTTCGCCATCGCTTCGCGGATGGCATCCTTTGCCAACAGGACGTCAAGTGTGCTCATTTTCAACTCCGGGATCGACCGTGCCACAAGAGGACGCGTTGCTGCTGTTGTCACTGAAATCTTCCGTCAGGGGGTTGGCCTTCGCCAGTTGCGATCGCAGGAGCGACAGCTTCTCGTCGATCCGCTCGATGGCATCCGCGCCGAGGATAAGGTGCAAGGGCGGATCCGCCTCGCTCGCCAGGTTCCATACGGCCGCTGCCACGGCGCGTACGTCGCTGCCCCTGCGAGCGGCATTGCGCCCAAGTTCGTCCGTGCGTGCGCCGGCGGTCGCCTGATAGGCCTCCATCCGGACATCCGCCTGCCAGATCGAAGGACCGTTGAAACCGGTGCGCATTCCGCCCGGCGCGACCATAGACACCCTGATGCCCATGCTGGCGACCTCCTTGCGGAGTGCTTCCGTTAAGCCTTCCAGCGCAAACTTGGTGGCGCAATACGCGCCAGTTCCGGGATTTGAGACAAATCCGGCCACAGAGCCAATGTTGATGATGAACCCACTGCCGCGCTCGCGCATCGAAGGCAGCACTTCGCGTATCAGCGTAGCGACTCCGAAGAAATTGACGTCGAATAGGGCGCGCAGGCTCGTGTCGGACGTCTCCTCGATCGCGCCGTGAATTCGCTGCCCCGCATTGTTCACCAATATGTCGATGCGGCCCGCCCATTGTTCCACCTTGCGAACGGCTGCACGAATGCTTTCGGAGTTGCTGACATCAAGCGCCACAGGCAATGCCGTGTCTGGAAATTCAGCAAATACCGGGTCTGCCGGGGACATTGTGCGTCCCGCCAGCGCCACCCGGTCTCCACGAGCGAGCGCGGCACGGGCGATAGCTGAGCCAAGCCCCTTGCTGGCCCCCGTTACGAGCCAAATACGCATGTTTCCTCCGCATACTCGAACCCGAGGGGAAAGAACAAGCTCACGCACATATCCGTCGCGACCTTACAAACGATATCGTTTGACAGCGGTGACATCGATGTCCAGACCGAGCCCGGGCGCTTCTCCCAGGTGCAGATATCCATCTCGCGGCCAGGGGACTTCCCGGAACATGGCGATGGACCATGGCATGTATTCCACCGTCCGGCCGTTTGGAATCGCGGCGACGAGATGAAGTTGCACCTCGGGCGCGAGGTGGCTTACGACCGGCTTGCCGTGAACCTGCGCCAGTTCCGCGATGGCGAGCCACGGCGTTATTCCCCCTGCGCGAAACGGATCGATCATCACGTAGTCCGGCGGCGCGGCATTCAAGAGTTGGTCGAAGCCGTTGAGCCGATAGATGAATTCGCCGGTCGCGACCGGGACGGGCTGCCCGCCGTTCACCGCCACCTGCCCGCGCAGGTCGCCATGGGCGATCGGATCCTCGAGCCAGCAAAGGTTGAATTCAGCCATCGCACGGCCCATTTCGATCGCCTGCTGGACAGTCCAGCGCTGGTTGACGTCGCACATCAGTTCGACATCCTCGCCGAGCGCCTCTCGAACCCGACGAATTCGATCCACCTCCCTGTCCCGATCGTAAGCGCCAGGCAGGGCAAGCTGCATCTTGACCTGCCGGTGGCCGTCGTCGGTCAGGCGACGGCATGCCCGCAGGACTATGTCGAGATCGAAATCCCGCATCATGGCTCCGCTGGCATAAGCCGGCACCGGTGTGCCCTTCGCCCCAAGCAATCGCCATAGCGGCTGTCCCGCCACCTTGCCCTTGATATCCCACAAAGCGATATCGAGAGCCGCCTGAGCAAGCGTGAAAATACCCGCTGGGCCAGAGCCGCCCGCGAGGGCGCTGATCTTTTCGAATAGTGGCGCAGGATCAAGCGGGTCATGCCCGAGGCACATTTCCGCCATGTCTTCCACGGCCACTTTCAATGCGCGAGAAAGACCCGCGCCAAGGAAGGTGAAACCGATACCCTCCACGCCTTCGTCGGTACGCAGCAGAAGCAGCACCGTGGGCCTGCTCGCGTTCGGTCTGGATGGTCCGCCCGCGAGAGGCTCATCGACCGGTAGGCCGAGCAGCAGAACCTCGAAGCCTGTGATCACCATCGGGTGGTCAGTCCACCAAGGAGTGGGTAACGAATTTGGAAACCAGATATGGCTCCATCGCTTCCGAGCCGCCCTCGGACCCGTAGCCGCTGTCCTTCACGCCGCCGAACGGCGTCTCCGGAAGACCTAGGCCATGATGGTTGATCGAAACCATCCCGCTCTCCACCGCATCGCTCACCATGGCTGCCGTGCGTGCGGAACGCGTGTAGGCATAGGCGGCCAGCCCATAGGGAAGCCTGTTCGCCTCTTCGACCATGCTGTCGAAATCGGCGAAGCGCTGCAGCGTCATGATCGGACCAAAGGGCTCCTCGTTCATGATCCTTGCCGGCTGCGGAACGTCCTCCAGGATCGTCGGCTCGAAGAAATTTCCCTGGTTGCCGATTCGGCGGCCGCCTGTGGCGACGGAAGCATTACGGTCCGTGGCATCCTGCACGAAAGCCTCCATCGCCTGCACGCGCCGGGGATTGGCCAGAGGCCCCATGTCCGTGCCGGGGTCGGAGCCATTGCCGGTCTTCAGCCGGGCCGCTCGCTCGACGAGCTTGGACTTGAACTCACCGTAAACCTTGTCCTGGATCAGGATGCGCGCGGGCGAGGTGCAGACCTGGCCGGCATTCCGGAACTTGAACGCCGTGAGCAGGTCGGCGGCACGCTCGAGATTGGCGTCCTCGAACACGAGCGTGGGCGAATGTCCGCCGAGTTCCATCGTGGCGCGTTTCATGTGCGCACCGGCCATGGCGGCGAGTTGCTTGCCGACGACGGTCGATCCCGTGAAGGAAATCTTACGGATGGCTGGATGGGGGATGAGAAACGACGATATTTCGCTCGGCACGCCATAGACCAGATTGAGGACGCCGGCGGGAATACCCGCGTCATGCAGGGCGCCGACGATCCGGGCAAGCGCTTCGGGGGCTTCTTCCGGTCCCTTCAGGATCACGGAACAGCCGCTGGCAAGCGCTGCGCCGATCTTGCGGGCAGCCTGTGCGAGAGGAAAGTTCCACGGGCTGAACGATGCCACCGGACCGACCGGCTCGCGCGTGACGGACAGCCTTACATCCGGAGCCCGAGACGGAATGATCCTGCCATAGACCCTGCGCCCCTCCTCCGCGAACCATTCGAAGATGTCGGCGGAAGATTCCACCTCCTGCCTTGCTTGTACGAGGGGCTTGCCCTGCTCTCGGGTCAGAAGAGGCGCTATGACGGCGCTTCGCTCACGGATCAGCGCCGATGCCTTTCGAAGAAGGCCGCTGCGTTCGACGGCCGATTTCGCCCGCCACAGCCGGAAGCCTCTGTCGGCGGCGCTGCAAGCTTCTTCGAGATCCTTGGAGGTCGCCACGGCCACCGCTCCCGCCGTGGCCCCGGTTGCCGGATCCCAGAAATCGGTAGTCTCGCGCGTCGCGCCGTCGCGCCACATGCCGTCGATATAAAGTTGAACCGTTTCACCCATAATCTGTCAGTCCTTGGTTTGCGGCGCAGCGCTTCCCCAGCACTACTGGATCAGTTTGCTGAGGAGCTTGAATTGGGGCGCGGCGGCCGTCTTCATCATCTCGAACACGACCATTTCGGCCGTGACAATCGCTATACCCGCAGCATTCATTCTGTCGCGGGCGATCTCCCTGCTGGAATCGGCGCGTGAGCCGATGGCGTCCAGCGCAACGAACACCTCGAAGCCTCGACGTTTGAGTTCCAGCGCGGTCTGGAGAACGCAGATGTGAGCTTCCAGGCCGCACAGGATCGCCTGCTTCCGCCCCAAACCCTCGATATGCGCCATGAGGCCCAGGTCGCGCGCACAGGAGAATTCCACCTTGGCAAAGATGGCATCGTCACCGACAAGCTCCGCGAGAGCCGGAACCGTCTTTCCAAGCCCTCTGGGATACTGCTCCGAAACGACCGCGGGAACCTCCATTTCGCTTGCAGCCTTCAAGAGCACGGCGCAGTTGCATTCCACCGCGACATTGTTTGCGACCGCCGGAAGCAGCCGCTCCTGGACGTCAATGACCAGCAGGAATGCGGTCGTGGCTTCCACAAGCATCATCGTTTCCTCATATCAGGCGGCCGAAGCTTCGCCATGAACCGTATTGGCGGCGCGTTCCTTCTTGATCAGATCCGCCATGCGTTCGGCGACCATGATCGTCGGTATATTCGTGTTGGCGCGGGGAATGGACGGCATCACAGATGCATCACATACGCGCAGCCTTCCAACGCCGTAGACACGGCCACCGTTGTCCGTCACTGCCAGCGGATCGTCCTGCCTGCCCATCCGGCAGGTACCCACCGGATGCCAGACCCCCGTCACGCACTCGGTCAAATAGTTGTCGAGGACCGTGTCGTCGGAAAGGATTTCCGCAAGCGTTGCCCCCTCGGTCACGAATTTCCTGACAAGCCACGGCCGCATGGCCGGAAGGGCGTCAAGCATCGAGGCAAAGATCTGCATCACCGCCTGGTTGCGCATACCGGGCACGGAGAAGTGCCGGACCCGATCGGAATAATTGGCGGGGAAAGCTATGCTGGAAATGCCCGAGACGGTTTCGGATTGTGCCAGCGCCGCCACGAAGCGGAATGCCTTTCTCAACCTTTGCATGTCGCGATCGTCAGAAAGCATCCTGAAATCAACGATCGGCTCAGCGTCGACGCTGCCGCTGGCCAATCGCACGCTTCCCTGGGAATAGGATTTGTTGACCCATACATAGAGCGTGCCGATCCGATATCCCATCGCGTGCCAGCCGGAGCGGGCAATTATGGCGAGGCTCATATCGCCGTCGGGACAATCCTCCAGCCCGGACGAGTATCTGAGATGGGCTTGGGTATGATGGCGAAAGGGATTGTGCATGCGGGCGGAGCGGTCGAGCAGGCACGACACCGAGATGACCGGGTGCTCAATCAGGTTGCGCCCGACGCCACGACGATCGGCGATGCCCTTCAAGCCCAGCGCGGCAACTTCGCTCGCCGGCCCGATGCCGCTACGCAAAAGCATTGCGGGGCTGTGTATGGTTCCGCAACTCAACACGGTTTCGCGCGCGGCAACGGTGTGATGCCGGCCTTGGCCGTCCCGCAGGACGGCGCCCGTGGCTTCCTTGCCGTCGAACACGATCCGTTCGACCATCGTCTCCGTCAGCACCGACAAATTGGATCGCGCACGCACGCTCGGCGTCAGATACGCATAGGCGCAGGAAACGCGCTGCCCGTTTTCATCGACTGAAGTCGCCACCGGCATGTAGCCATCGCGCCAGGCGCCGTTCTGGTCGTCGACCAGCCCGTAGCCTTGCCGGCCGAGTTCGCCCGTCACCGCCCGGACGAAGCCTGTCCAGTCATCCGTGGGAAAGCGGCTGATCGCCACCGGGCCATCGGCACCGTGCAGGTCGTCGTGGAAATTCAGGTCGCGTTCGAGCTTGCGGAAATAGGGCAGAACGGACTCCCAATCCCATCCGCCCGCCCCGAGGCGCTCCCATTCATCATAGTCGGATGGCGCGCCCCTGTTGGCGCAGAGACCGTTGATCGTCGAGCCGCCACCCAAAAGCCGCGACTGCTCGTAGCGGGCGATGCGCCCGGCTTCGGGATCGTTTCGCCGGCCGCCGCCCAGGCGCGCCTTCAATCCGGGCCATGTGTAGTCCGGATTGAAATATGCTTTGCCCGGATAGTTGGAAAGCACGTCGTCGGACGCGGTCTCACTGGTCACGTTCTTGCCGGCCTCCACCAGCACGACCGAGACGTTCGGATCCTCGGAGAGCCGGGAAGCCAAGGTACAACCGGCAGAACCGCCACCGATGATCAGGTAGTCGCAAGTTTCGCCGGGCGCGGCGGGATGGCTGCGAGGGGACATCAGCGTTTCTCCTGCCCGGCACCCAAGGCGAGTGGAGACGACGCGCCCTCGCGCACGAAAATCCAGGTTATAATGCGCTCCTTGAAACGCCAGCGCCCGTCGTCCCCGCACTCGTAAATGTCGTCGTAGTCGGCCACGACCATCGGGTCGGCGGGATGCGGCGGCAGGCCGTCTTTGGCAAAGAGCGTCAGGACGCATGATCCACCCACGCGGCCATCATCGAGAGGCGTCAAGCGCAGATTGCTAAAGATGTGTCTCGCCGTGCGCGGCCCATTGTCCTTGCGGCGACTGTAGCTGTTGCGGATTGCCTCTCTGCCAACGCTGCGGCCTCCCGTCGAACGGCCATAGACGCCATCGACGGTAAACAGGTCCGCGACCCGTTCGGACTGATCGTGGTCGATCCGGTAGGCGAACTCCGCGTTCAGGGCCTCGATTTCGAGCCGCAGCAAGAGCAGGTTGCGAAAGTCCATGGCAGTCATTCTAGCCGATCGCTATTACGGTGTTAGAGAGAGTCCCGATTTTTTCGATGGAGACGGAAACCGGCCCCCCCAGTGTGCGCAGATCGACATTCTGCACAGCCCTACCGGTTCCGTTCGCGCGCTGTAGTGCGGTTCCCATTGAGACGATGTCACCCGGCACCATCGTCATGTAGCCGGAGATGAACTCCAGGACTTCGGGGATTTTGTGGGTAAGATTGCGGGTGCTGTCTTCCGTGACGAGCTCGCCCTTATGGTCGCATCTAACCGAAAGCGCATGCGGATCAGGCACCTGGGTTCGCAAGACGATCCAAGGCCCCATGGGGGAGAACGTGTCGCTGCATTTGTAGCGTCCCGAATAGGATACGAAGGTGTCGACATATTCGATCACCGTATCGTCGTCCTTGCGCGGATGGATCGCACGATAGTGAAACGTATCCTCGGCCCGCATGGTGGGAGATGTGATGTCGTTGTGGATTGTATAGCCGAAGATATAATCCATTGCCTCGGCGGCGCGAATGTCCTTTGCCGTCTTGCCAATAACCAGCGCCAGTTCCGGCTCGGGGTGGACACGTCCGTAATGCTCCTTGACCAGAATCGATTCGCCGTGCCCTACCAAAGCGTTCGCGCCTTTCACGAAGATCGCCGGATGGTTCGGACCCGAGAGGATCCGCTCCGAATTGGCGCTGTTGTTGAGCGCGAGGCAACAGATTTTTGACGGCCTGCGGACTGGCGGGTGCCACTGAATGGCCTCCGGAGCTATCGCCGGTATCGCATTGGGATTGGCCGAGAAGGCGTCGTGGACCTTTGCCAGGTCTTGCAGAGCAGCCGGGCCTGCCTCGATCAACGACACCATGTCGCCGCTCCAGGCCGGCGAAGCGCCCGTGAAAGCCTTCAGGGCGTCCGCGAGACTTGCAATCCGACCGTCAGGGCCCTCGGTAACCAGGATATCGGCTCCCGCTGCTTTCACACTTGCGATTTTCAAATCCCGCACCTTTCTCGTTATTGACGGCGCGCCACGAATATTGGCCGCGTTGAATCTGCCTGATGCCCGCCGATGATTTGCCGGGCAAACGCCCGCTTGGAGGTTATTGGTGCCCGAATTCAGCAAAGAGACCCTCCAGACGCAAACGACTTGCACTCCAATTTCGACCACTGAAACTCAAATCGGCAATCCGATCCGCCGCGCACGCCCGTGATAGAAGGAAGCGGAACCATGAGGAGGACGACTTGAAGATCGAAACCGTCGACAGTTTCATGCTTTCCCTGCCGTACCGGACGAGCGGAGGTTTTCACTATATTGCCGGCCGGCCGTCGAATGCGCTTGCGATGCTGCTGGTCCGAATCAGGACCACGGATGGGTTGACGGGATGGGGCGAAGCCTTTGGCCACGCCGGCGCGGTCGCGACAAAATCCATGATCGACAGTTTGGTGGCGCCGCTGCTGGTGGGCGAAGACGCGCGCGACATCGGCACACTGATGGAGAGCGTCCGCCGCAAGATCCATTTGTTTGGGCTCAGCGGACCGGCGGTCTACGCCATTTCAGGCATCGACATCGCCCTGTGGGACCTCCGCGGTAAACGAGAGGGCAAATCAGTGTCCGACCTTCTCGGGAAGAGGCGGCATGAATTGCCGGTCTATGCAAGTTTCCTGCGGTGTTCGTCGGACGAGGCCTTGGAGAAAACCTGTTCCAGCGCGCTGGGCGAAGGCTATGGAACCGTCAAGCTGCATGAGATCACCCTTGAACGGATACGGCTGGCTCGGCGCAGCCTCGGCGAACCGACCGCGTTGGCGGTCGATACGAACTGCCCGTGGAGCGTCGAACAGTCGAAGGAAGTGCTTGCGGCGGTCCGCGACCTGAACCTGCGATGGATAGAGGAACCCGTATGGCCGCCGGACGACTATGCCGGGCTTGCGCGCCTGCGCGGGGCCGGGACGCCGATTTCCGCCGGAGAGAACACGGCATCCATCGACGATTTTGAACGGCTCCTCGCCGCCAAAGCGGTGGATATCCTGCAACCCAGCGTCTGCAAGGTTGGCGGCATCACCGAAATGCTCAAAATACTGACGATGGCGGATAAGTATGGCGTCGAAGCGATCCCCCATTGCGGATACATGGGTTCCGGTTATCTCGCCAACCTGCACATCGTCGCATCGCTACAGCCGGAAATTCCGGTGGAACGCCTCTATGTCGAGCTGGAGGAATCTCCCTTCCCCATGATGCCCGTGGTCGCTCACGGACATACGGTTGTTCCCGCCGGCCCAGGACTGGGTTGTGACCCGGATATGAGGATTGTTGAAAAATGGCAGGCCACATAAGCTGTTTTCCCATGCCACTGGTAACCCCACAGCCACAGGAAACCGACGAAGAGTCTCCCAGCTCTTCGAAGCGGCGCAGCTACGCGGATGTGAGCCTGGTGCAGCGAACGCTGGCGGTGCTGGAATGCGCCAACCGGCTTGAATTGATCACGGTGCAACGGATCAGCGACGAATGCGCGATCCCGCCCAGCAGCGTCGTACGCATCCTCGAAACGCTTTGCGCGGAAGGTTATTTTGAACATGTTTCGCGGCGGGGCGGATATTCGCTCACCTCCAAGGTCAAGGCGCTCAGCGCCGGCTATCACAGCAAATCACTGATCGTCGAGGTCGTGAAGCCTGCCGTGGACGCCCTGACGAAGGAATATCTCTGGCCCTTTGCCGCGGCGACGCTCGAGCACAATGCGATGGTTGTCCAATACTCCTCGATTCCGCTTAGTCCGCTGGCACATGTGCGAAGCACGCTGCACAAGCGCGCCTCCCTGATCAGTCGGGCTCACGGGCTCGCCTATATGGCATTCTGCAGCAGCCGCGAAAGAACCCTGCTCCTGAGGCTCGCACTGGAGCGCGACTTCGAAGAAGACAAGATCGTCAGCACCAACTATCAGTGGCGCAAAGCGCTGCGAATGACGCGCAAGACAGGATATGCAAGTCGACTTTCGAGGGCCGATCCTTTCACGAATTCATTGGCGGTGCCAATCGTAGTCGAGCCCGGGCACGTCGTTGCCACTATCGGTGTAACCTACTTTCGAAGGGTCGTTAAACGTTCGCAGATCACGGTCATGGCCGATGCGCTTCGTGCGGAAGCTTCATCCGCCGCCGACGCGATAAGGCGCAGAATGTAGCCTTTCCGAAAGACCGATCGAACGCATTCCGTGTCTTACCTGCACACTGGGGCTGAACCGCCGAATGCTCAACGCGGCTGGTGCTCCGGTGGATGACCGGAGCCTCGGATGCTCCAGTTTCATTCGCTGAAAGTGACGATAGTGCTTATTGCCTCCATCGATAATTTCCGTCTGGCTCGAACGCCTTGTTCGATTCAAGAGCCGAGCCACGCGTCTTCCGGGAATACCGATGATCAAGAAATTGCTTCCTCCACGCTTCGCCACGGATACCGAGCACGCCGTCGTTTACCGGCGTGAAAACGAGTTTGCGAGCCACCCCTTTTCCCGCGGCTTCTGGGAAACCGCGGCGGGCCATCTCATCTGCAATTTTTCGGTTGCCGCCGCCGATTATTCCGGAGACCCCCGCGGCCTCGCCCACCACAATCTGATCAAGAATCCGGGCGGCAGGCGTGGCGTCACGATTCGATCGGAGGATCGGGGCCGGACATGGCATATTTGGAACGAGGACAGGAACCGCCCCGGGATGGACGTTAGATGCCCGCAGCCGGGGATAGACGGGAAGCCCGGCGGCTTGGCGGAAATCGGGCCGATCGACTTCACCGACAGGGATGTCCTCGTCTCGAATTTTTATTACCAGTACACACAGGAAGATCCACAAATCAGGGATTTCGTGCCGACCCTGACCACCGCTTTCGGCCCCCCGGACAACCAAGTCTTTTTCCGCATTTCAAAAGACGCTGGCCAGACATGGTCGCGCTCGGCGATGCTGCCGCTCGACGGCCTCTATTCGCTAAGTGCCGTGGAATCCTCATTGGTCCGACCCGATGGACGATGTCTGCTCTTCCTGACGGGCGGCGAGACCAGCGAAGGACAGCACAACCGGTTCCCTGCCGGGCCCGAACACGGCGCGCCCAACCGGCCACTTGTCTACCGCAGTACTGAAGATGGCGCCGAATTCCGCTTTCTCTCCTTCATAACCCCGCGAGACGATCCCGATTTCAGCGGAATGCAGCGAATGTATCCGCGCGGCATCATGTTGCCGAGCGGCAGAATCTTCTGCACGTTGCGTGTCGATCGGAACTGGTCAGGCGACATGTGGACCGAAGCTTTCAAGAGCGACGATGGCGGGCAGACCTGGCAGTTCCTTTCGCGAGTCAACGATTTCGGGGCGCCAGGCTCCCCTGTGCTGCTGAACGACGGGCGCCTGGTGGTCGTCTACACCTATCGGCTGCCGCCCTATGGCATGCGCGCCATTGTCAGCGAGGACGAGGGAGAGACATGGGGTCCGGAAATCATCATCCGTGGCGATGGCGGCAGTTGGGATATCGGCTATCCGCGCGCTTGGGAGGTTGAGCCGGGCAGGGTTGGAACGGTTTACCACTACAACGATGTTAACGATCCCATCCAGGTAAAGCCGGTCGACACTCTTTGGGGTGCGGGCGGCGTGCGCTACATAGCCCGCAGCATCTTCTCGGTGGATTGATCGTGAAAGGTCGGCCCGCCGCACTTTCGGCAGCCATTGACGATCGACAACCATGACGAGGCCACTGCGGCGTGGCCGCCAAAATCGTTGCCACCGATCGCCGATATAATTTCACTTGCTGAAATTATAGACAGTCCGCATTGCTATCCGGCCCTGCGAGGAAGTATTCGATCCTGCAAGCAGCGGCCGGGTACGCGGACAGGCGGGCTACTGGAACCTAGCCTCAAGCGGCTGATCTGTCTCGAGTTCGTTCGGCTGAGACTCGTCATTCCTTAATATTCTAATGCCTTGGGAGGGGTAATGAGTTCGAGCAACAATGCGTCCAACCCGGAAGAAGCAGGCACCGGCAAACCGGCGTTGGCCGGCATCAGGATCGTGGATCTGACGCAATTTGAGGCGGGAACGTCTTGCACCGAAACCCTGGCCTGGCTTGGCGCGGACGTCATCAAGGTGGAGCCGCCGAAGCGCGGAGAACAGGGTCGCGGCGCGACCACCGACAAGCTCGGCTCCGACTCTCCCTATTTCCTTCTGCTCAATGCAAACAAGCGTAGCGTGACATGCAATTTGAAGACGGAAGAAGGCCGTAAGCTGATCGAGAAGCTGATCGCGCAGGCCGACATCTTCATCGAGAATTTCGCGCCCGGCGCGATCGAGCGGCTTGGCTTCGACTATGAACACGTGCGCTCGATAAACCCGCGTATCATCTATGCGCAGATCAAGGGGTTTGCACCGACGGGTCGGTTCAGGAACTTCCTCGCATTCGATCCGATAGCCCAGGCCGCGGGTGGGGCATTGTCGATCACGGGTGAAGACGGCGGCCGCCCTTTGAAGCCAGGGCCGAACATCGGTGATACCGGAGCGGGGCTTCACTGCGCGATCGGCATTCTGGCCGCGCTGCATCAACGTCACACAACCAACAAGGGCCAGCGCATCGAAGTCACGATGCAGGACGCCGTCATCAATTTCGGCCGCATCGCCTATGCGGCGCAATATATGTTCGGCGCCCCCGCGCCACGGTGCGGCAACCAGAGCATCATCGCCGGTACGTCGCCGAGCGAGGTTTATCCCTGCAAGGGCGGCGGGCCCAACGATTACTGCTATGTCTACACGACTCGCGCCAGCAATGCCCATTGGCATCGCCTGCTGGAGGTCGTGAACCGCAATGATCTCCTGGACGATCCGCGTTTCATCGACGCCAAATCCCGTGCGGCCAATTTCCGCAGCGTGGACGAAGTCATATCGGCCTGGACCGTCCAGCATGACAAACACACCGTCATGCAGCTTATCGGCGACGCCGGAATCCCGGTCAGTGCCACCTTCGACACTGTCGAGCTTTCGCAGGATCCAGACCTGCGCGAGCGAGGCACGTTCGTTACGGTCGATCATCCAGTGCGTGGCGAATTTGTTCTCCCCGGAGCCATGATCAAGCTATCGGCCAGCCACGTGCCGGTGAAACCCGCACCTTTGCTCGGCGCCGACAATATCGAGATCTATCGGGATCTGCTTGGCGTTCCCGAAGATGAAATCTCGCGCCTGCAGGAAGCTGGCGCGATCTAGACAGCTTGATCTAACCACTTCCTGCCCCTGAACAGAAGAAGACGAAAATGGTCCGTGGATATACGTTGTTTGGCGAAGCTCTCGCGAGAGAGGGTGTAGAAACTGGCTTCTACATCATGGGAGGACCGATAAACGATGCGGTCAAGGCTGCCATCAGCGGCGGTGTGCGCATGGTGGATACCCGGCACGAGCAGGCGGCTGCAATGGCCGCGCAGGCCTACGCGCGAGTAAAATGCAAGCCTGGCTTATGCATGGGCGCATCCGGGCCGGGAACGATCAATCTTACCCTGGGCCTCGCCAATGCACTGGTTGACTGTGCGCCCGTCGTCGCCTTCGGAGGAGCAAGCCCAGTTGGGCAGTATCTGCAGGGCTCGTTTCAGGAGGTAGATCAGTTGGCAATCATGCGGCCGGTCACGAAATGGGCCGAACGTGTCTATGACGCTCGACGCATTCCGGAGTACGTCAACATTGCCCTCCGGCGCGCCATGGCCGGCAAGCCAGGCCCGGTTTATATCGATCTACCCGGAGACGTGCTTTATGCCGAAGTGGACGAGGCCGAAGTTGTATGGCCCAAGACGCCGGCAAGTGCGGCACGCAGCAGACCGGCTGCCGACGCGGCTACGTTATCCAAGGTCGCCGACGCGCTTGCAAAGGCAAAACGCCCTGTCATCGTGACAGGCAGCGGCATCCTGTGGTCGCAGGCTTCCGAGCAGCTTGGCGCCTTCGTCGATGCGACCGGCATTCCATTCTACACCACGCCTCAGGGCCGCGGCGTGATCCCTGAAGACCATCCTTATTTCTACGCTCACGCGCGTTCCACAGCCTTCAAAGAAGCCGACCTCGTGCTGGTTGTCGGTACTCGCCTCAACTACGTCATTTCTCACGCCCGCCCGCCACGTTTCTCGGGAACCGCGACGATCGTTCAGATCGACACGGACGCCGATGCCGTCGGAGCAAGCGACCGGGTCGATATCGGCATCGTGGCGGATGCCGCCGCAGTGCTGGAACAACTCCGCGATGCCGTGAAGTCGTCGCTCACGCCGGACGGGTTCGCAGAATGGCGGGAGCAACTTGCCACGGTGGAGCGCAAGCGGGCGCCGAAGCACGAGGACGCCATCGCTACCGACCAGACGCCTGTTCATCCCCTCCGGCTTTGCAAGGAGGTTCGCGATTTCGTCGACCGGGACGCCATACTGGTTGTGGACGGCCAGGAGATTCTCAATTTCGGCCGTCAGACAATTCCAACCTACCGGCCAGGCCACAGGCTAAACTCGGGGCCGTTCGGCACCATGGGCGTGGGTATGCCCTTCGGCGTGGGCGCCAAGGCGGCGCGACCCGACGCTCAAGTCGTGGTGCTGCACGGCGACGGCTCGTTTGGCCTCAATGCGATGGAACTCGACACAGCGGCCCGGCATGGCCTGCCGCTCCTCATCGTCATCAGCCTGAACGGAGGGTGGACAGCCGATCCTACAAAGGTCAAGCCTGGCCGGGATCTCGGTTACACGCGTTTCGACAAGATGGCCGAATCCCTTGGTTGCTATGGCGAATATGTGGAGCGTCCAGAAGACATCAGGCCGGCTCTCGAACGTGGCGCCGCGGCAGTCTCGAAGGGGCAAACCGCCGTCATCAACGTCGTGACTGACTGGCGTGCGCAGTCCACTACCGCGAGTTTCACCGCTTATCGAACCTGAGGGGGTTCAGGTGGACCAGGCGCGCCCGCGCTGCTCGTCGGACCACAGCGAAATGGCGCGCCGTCGCCATCACCGACGCATCGACCACGGAAGTAAAGAGCAGAAACGTGGGAAGGGCAGTCCAGCCCGGAAGCAGAAAACGTTCAAGAGTGGAGGGAGACTATGGGCACGAACGACAAGACTGAAATCGACGCGATCAACCGCAGCCGGCCAACCCGGCGTAGCGTGATACTTGGATCGGCGGCGGCGCTGGCGCTCTTTTCCTCGGCAGGCGCGCTTGCCGAGCAATGGCCGTCCCGGCCGATCGAACTGGTCGTTCCGTTTGCGCCGGGAGGCGGCACCGATCTTCTGGCGCGGGCGCTGGCGGATGAACTTTCAAAGCAGTTTGAAGTGCCCGTGCAAGTCGTCAATCGCGCGGGCGGTGGCGGCGTTGTCGGCTTCGAGGACATCAAGGCGGCAAAACCCGATGGCTATACGCTCGGCATTCTCACGGCGCAGTTGATCACGGCGAACCTGCGTGGCGTGATGAAAACGTCCTACAAGGACCTCGCGCCCGTGGCGATGCTGACGATTGACTATGCCGGCCTGAGTGTCCAGACCAGTTCCAAGTGGAAGACGCTGCCCGAGTTTCTGGACGCCGCAAAGGCCGATCCAGGCTCGATAACGGTTGGCAACGGCAGCCAGGGCGGCAGCTTCCATATGCTTGCCCGCAATCTGGAGGAAGCCGCGGGCGTGAAGTTCAAGCACGTGCCGTTCGACGGAGGACCGGCAGCCATCGTTCAGTTGCTTGGCGGACATATCGACAGCACCGTCAACGGCGTCACCGAGACGTTGCCCTATATCCAATCGGGACAGCTACGCATGCTCGCGGTGGCGGGAACGAAGCGATACCCTGAGCTTCCCGACGTGGCGACGTCGGCCGAACTGGGCTATCCACTCGATATCGCCACCTGGCGAGGTGTGGGAATGCCGAAGGACACGCCTGCCGAAATTGTTTCCAAGGTCTCCGACGCGGTTGCAAGCGCCGTGAAAAGCGAAAACTTCCTTGATTCAATGAAAAAGATCGGTGCCAGCGTCGAATATATGAACTCCCCCGATCTGACAGCGTATCTCGCGAAGCAAGAAGAAGTTTACAAGAAAATATTCTGACATCCAAAAATCGCATGACATCGTCCATGATTCCAGAGAGTTTCGAAAATGAAACTGAATAAACCGGAATGCGCCGTAGCTGCCTCCATTGTTATTTTTGGCATCGCCATGGCATGTTTCGGGAGCTTCTATGGCGTTGGCTCTCTTGAAAATATGGGGGCCGGGTATTTCCCGGTCCTCCTTGGCATTATCACTGCGGTTGCCGGCATCGTGGTCTTGCTTGAGGTCCGGCACTCGGACAGTCCAGCGCCCGAAATTCCCTGGCGGGCCTTCATCTGCGTTTTCTCGGCGCTCCTGACCTGGGCTCTCCTGGTCGAGCACATCGGGCTGTTTCCAAGTTCTATGCTGCTCGTAATTCTCGGGTCGCTAGGGCGCAACAAGGTCAGGATGCGAGCCATGATCCTCACCGCGCTCATCGCCTCGGCTGCCTCCGTGGTGATTTTCATCGAGGGGTTCGAGCTTCCCCTGCGCGCTATTGCCTGGTGATGCGATGACGAATTCCCTTGTAAATCTTATGCATGGCTTCGGGCACGCCCTGACTCCTGAGGCTCTTCTATTCTGCCTGATCGGTGTAACGATCGGCACGCTTGTGGGCGTTCTGCCCGGCATCGGCGCGCTAGCCGCAATCTCGCTGAGTCTGCCGTTGACGTATTATGTCGATCCGCTGCTCGCGCTCATCATGTTGTCCGGCATTTTCTATGGAACCCAGTATGGCGGGTCGATCACGGCGATCCTGCTCAACCTCCCCGGTGAGCCGTCAACCGCGATCACTTGCCTTGATGCGCATCCGATGGCCAAGAAAGGTCGCGCGGGAGCCGCCCTGTTCATTACGGCTGGCGCTTCTTTCGTGGGTGGGACGCTTGCGCTCATCCTGCTGGTTTGCTTCACGCCGTTTCTGGCGAGCATCGCGCTGCGCTTTTCCTCGGCCGACTACTTTGCGCTCATTCTCTTCTGCCTGATTGGGGCGTCGATGCTCGGGCTTGGGTCGCCGGTGAAAGGCTTCTCCATGGTCGCGGTAGGACTGCTGCTCGGCATGGTCGGGACGGATGTCACCACAGGGCAGGCACGCTTCACGCTGGGCATTCCGTCCTTGATCGACGGTGTCGATCTCGTAGCAATGATGATGGGGCTGTTCGGGGTGTCGGAGATCATTTCTACCTACCTGCACGAGGACGGCGCTTCAAAGCCCGAGCGGGTAACGCTCCGCTCACTCATCCCGACACGCCAGGAGGTGCGGGAGGCGACGATGCCGACCCTGCGGGGTTCGGTTCTGGGTTCCGTGATCGGACTGCTGCCTGGCATGGGCGCCACTTTGGGAACCTTCATCGCCTACTCGATCGAGAAGCGCATTTCCCGCGATCCGTCTAAATTCGGCACCGGCGCGATCGAAGGGATCGCTTCGCCCGAGGCCTGCAACAATGCGACGGTCCAGGCCTCGTTCATCCCCATGCTCGGCATCGGAATCCCGAGCGGCGCGGTCATGGCGGTGCTGATGGGCGCGATGATGATTCATGGAATCCAGCCCGGACCGCTGATGATGGTGCAGCATGCGGATATTTTCTGGGGGGTGGTCGCCAGCATGTGGGTTGGAAACGTGATGCTGCTGGTCCTGAACATTCCGCTCATCGGCATATGGGTTAGACTGCTTTCGGTGCCTTCGCACATCCTGAGCCCCATCGTTCTGCTGGTGATGTGTATCGGTGTCTACAGCGTCAACAACAACGTCTTCGACATCTACACGATGATGATATTCGGAATCCTGGGCTACATATGCTCTTCCTTCGGGTATTCGCCGGCGCTTCTCATACTGGGGGTCATATTGTCCCCCATCCTGGAGGAGCATTTCCGACGCGCCCTGCTGATTTCGGATGGAGATTATTTCGTCTTCCTGCAGGAGCCGATCAGCGGCACGTTCATCGTTCTGAGCCTTATGATTGTTGCCCTTTCGATGCGCGGCGGCGCATCGGCGCTGATCCTGAAAAGGCGCAATGCCCGGATCATCGATGAGTAGTCGCGCCTTTTGCGACGCCTGCTGGATCGCAGGAAAGGCAGGAGACGAACGGTTGTCGGGAGCCAGATATTGGTTCAGATATTAGTAAAGCCGTTGTTCGTGATGGTGGCGCCGAACGGTGCGCGCCGGACCAAGGCCGACCACCCGGCGCTCCCGATTTCAGCCGATGAACTGGCAAGCACTGCCGTCGAATGCCGTGCGGCAGGCGCCGCAGCCATGCACCTTCATATACGAGACCCGTTCGGCAGGCATAGTCTCGACGTCTCCGGATACGCCGAGGCCGTGCGGATGGTTTCGACGGCGGTCCCCCACCTTACGGTACAGGTCACGACAGAAGCGGCGTCCATTTGCACGGTGTGCGATCAACAGCGGGTCCTTTCGGAGCTCAAACCGCATTATGCATCGGTTTCCATAGCGGAGATCTTGCGTGACGGTGAAGAAAGGGCGATCGAAATCGTCCAGCGCGCCATCGCTTCCGAAATCTCTATCCAGTACATTCTTTATTCGGCCGAAGACATTCGCACCCTCTCCGGCCTGCGCGGGCGGCTCTTCGATGACGATCGGCAGCCCAGTACCCTGCTTGTCGCCGGTCGGTACGGTGTCATCGACGACGCCACCGTGGATATGGTCGACGACCTCTACCGCGTTTTGAGCGCGGAAGGTCTCGCAGCCCAGGGCAAATGGATGGCTTGTGCTTTCGGTCGCGGGGAAATGGCTTGCCTGGAAGCCGTGATCGAAATGGGAGGGCATGTCCGTGTGGGATTCGAGAATGCGATAGTCGACGCTCATGGCAAGCTGGCTGTCAGCAATGCGGAGCGTGTCGCGAAAGTAGCGGAAATGGCCGCAACCGCCGGCCGGCCTTTGGCCGATGAACACCTGGCGCCGTCGGTTCTCGGATAAAGACCGCATATAGCGTTGCAGCGGCCGCATGACCGTCTTGCATATTCGACGGCGTCATAAGGCGCACCCTAGAGTTGTCGTAACAGCGCGTCGACGATCCGAGACCGATAGACCCGGCAAAAGCCTTTGCCTTATGATTCACGATTGCGCCGCAGCGGCCGGGACGACCGGCGAAACGCCGTCGTCAATGAACCGATAATACCGATGATGCCTTCGCGGAAGCTCATGACACAGACCACGAAGATCATGCCTTGGATGATCGTCACCCAGGCGCCGAACGGGGCGAGGTAGTATTCCATGGTCGTCACGACCGTCGCACCGATGATCGGACCGAACATTGTTCCGATGCCGCCGACCAGCGTCATCATGACAACTTCGGCCGAGGTGGTGCCGACAACATCGACCAGGGACACCACCTGAAAGACCACCGATTTGAGACTGCCCGCCAAGCCCGAAAGCGCGGCCGACAGGGTAAAGAGAAGGATCTTGTAATGATTGACGCGATAGCCAAGCGACACCGCGCGATCCTCGTTCTCTCGTATCGCCTTGACAACTTGACCGAACGGCGAATGCACGATCCGGTAGGTGGCGAAAATGGCCGCCGTGACAACGGCCAGGACGATAAAGTAGAGAAGAAGGTCGTTCTCAAGCGGGATCAAACCGAATAGCTTGTTGCGCGGCAGGCCCTGCAAGCCGTCTTCGCCACCTGTAGCTTTAAGCTGATTGCAGATGAAATACACAAGCTCGGACAATGCCAGCGTGATCATTGCAAAATAGACGCCGAGACGCCGGACTGCCAAGGCCCCGAACGCAAGCCCAAGCAGCGCCGCGGATGCAGTCGCCGCCAGAACTGCCAGTTCGGGCGTAAGCCCCCATTCTTTTAGGAGGTAACCGGCAACATAGGCCGCAGCCCCGAAATAGGCCGCATGACCAAATGAAAGAAGTCCTCCATAACCGAGCAGAAGGTTATAGGCGCACGCAAATAGCGCGAAGCAAAGAATCTTCATCGCGAATATGGGATAGACAAAGAATGGAGCAATCACCGCGATGATGGCAAGACCATACCAAGACAATCTCTTGGTCGAGGCTGAAAGTTCGCGCCACCAACGCTCGCCATCTGGGCGCTCCAGATGTGCATCGATCTTCATGCCCCCCATCTTGCCGAACAGTCCTTCCGGACGCGCCACCAGCACCACGATCATCACGACGAAAATGACGACATATGCTGCCTGCGGGTAGAGGTACTTGGTAAGTCCCTCGATGAGACCAAGCGACAGGCCGGTTATCGCCGCGCCGCCGATCGAGCCCATGCCGCCGATGACTACGACGGCAAACACGACCAAGATGATCTCAACGCCCATATTCGGGCTAACCGAGAAAATGGGCGCTGCCAAAACGCCTGCAAGTGCCGCAAGCGCCACTCCTCCGCCATAAGTCAGTGTGATCAGCAGTGGCACATTCACACCGAACGTGCCAACAAGAACCGGATTTTCTGTCGCCGCCCGCAAATAGGAACCGAGCTTGGTTTTCTCGATCGCAAGCCACACGAGGAAGCAGACCGCCAGAGAAAATGCGATGACCCAGCCGCGATAGATGGGCAGAATCATGAAACCGAAATCCCAGATACCGGAAAATTCCGCGGGAATTTCGTACCGAAGGCCGGCGCTGCCAAAATAAACGCGGGCCAGGCCCTGAATGATGAACGCCAGCCCGAAGGTCAGCAAAAGCCCGTAGAGATGGGCCTTATCGTAGAGGTGTCGGATAAGTATCCTTTCAAGCCCGATGCCGAAGGCACCGGCCAGCAGCGGCGCAAGAAGCAGCGACCACCAGTAGCCGAGCCCAAGATAGTTCAGCAGCATCCAGGAAATATACGCGCCCAACATGTACTGCGCCCCGTGGGCGAAGTTAACGATGTTGAGCATACCGAAGATGATCGCGAGCCCAAGGCTCAGCATAGCATAGAATGCTCCGTTGATCAGACCGACGGTCAATTGAGCGAGGAGAGCATCCATTTGCTTTGTCCTTACGGGCAAGGGGCCATCGAGGCATGGAACACCCCGATGGCCGTCGCCTGGATCGGTTTCAATAAAAGGGCTACTTGATCACACAGCCAGCGTCGGTGGCGCTACGAAAAGCCTTGTCGGCGGGAATGCGCGACACCACCTTGAGCAAATCCCAATCGTATTTCGACTCGTCCTCGGTCTTCACTTGGACGAGATAGCGATCAAAGGCCGCCCTGCCGTTTTCAAGGATGTGACCGTTTTCAGAGATCAGACCGTCAATCGGAGCTTCCTTCATCTGCTTCAGGACCGCCTGGGTTTCGTCGGTGCCCGCAGCCTTCACCGCCTCTAGATAATGAGTGACCGCCGCGTAAAGCGCCGCGTGGCTTTCGTTCGGCATCTTCTTCATGCGGTCGAAATATCGATGAGCCCAAGCACGGCTGGACTCGTCCTGGTCCCAGTACCAAGTCTGGATAAACTGCAATCCGGCCAGATTTTTCAGCCCGATAGCCTTGATATCGGTCAGGAACAGGATTGGCGCCGCGATTTTCTGCTTGGCGGCGATGCCGAACTCCGTCGCCTGTTTCATCGACGTGACGAGGTCTGTCCCCGACTGAGCCAACACGATCACATCGGCGCCAGAGGCCCGCGCCGAAAGCAGATAAGACGACATGTCCATGGTGTTAAGTGGCACCAATACGCTGCCGACGACTTCGCCACCCGCCGCCTTGATCGCCGCGCGCGACACGTCTTCAAGCTGATGCCCGAAATTGTAGTCCACCGTAATGAAGAAGAAGGTGGTTCCCGGCTTGTCGGATGCAAGGGCGGTCATCAGCGACGCGCTGTTCGACCAGTTTTCGGCGCCCCATTGCTGGCCGTTCGGAGAACAGGCCTTGCCGATGATATCGGACGAGCTTGCCGTTGTGTAAAGCGCTATCTTGTCGAGCTCACGCGCGATATCCTGCACGCCCAAAGCGATTGCGGAGGAGGCGAAATCGACAATGACGTTGACGCCCTCTTTCTCATACCATTCGCGTGCGATGGCGACACCGACATCGACCTTGTTCTGGTGATCGGCCACGAGCACCTCGATCGGGCGGCCGAGAACACTTCCTCCGAAATCCTCTACCGCCATGCGCGTGGCGGTTACCGAACCGGGCCCACCGGAGTCAGCGAAGTTGCTGGACTGATCTCCCAGAACTCCAATCCGAATAGGCCCGCCGGCCGCCATTGCTGGCGAAGCGGCTAAAGCGCTTCCCACGATAAACGATGCGACGATCAACGATCGTAACATGAGTTTCATTATCTTCCCTCCCTTTGCTGTCAGTCTTCCGCTGGCCCTGGACCGGCCATACGGCCTCCATCCATGCTAAACTCCAAGATAGGAATGGAGCTTGGCCAGATTGTCCTCTATTTCATCGTTGACGAGCGTCTCGACGATCAACCCCTCGTGCACGATGTAGTGCCGGTCGGCGACCGTCTGCGCGAACCTAAAATTCTGCTCGACTAAAAGGATGGTGAAGCCATCCTGCTTCAACCACTCGATGGTCTTGCCGATCTGCTGCACGATGACGGAGCTAGCCCTTCGGTCGGCTCATCCAGAAGAAGCAGCTTTGCGCCGGTGCGCAGAATGCGCCCAAGTGCAAGCATCTGTTGTTCGCCCCCAGACAGCTTCGTCCCGCGGCTTTTTTTTCTTTCCTCAAGATTGGGAAACAACTCGTAGATCTGCTCGACGGTCAGGCCGCCACGTTTCACTTGCGGTGGCAGAAGGAGGTTTTCCTCGGTAGAAAGGCTTGAGAATATTCCCCGTTCCTCGGGCACATATCCGATGCCCAAACAGGCAATCTTGCGCGAGGCAAGCCCAATCATCTCCACCCCGCCAAACATGGCCGACCCTTTAGAATGGGCAAGAATACCCATCAGCGCGCGCATGATAGTGGATTTGCCGGCGCCGTTGCGTCCAAGTAGGGTAACGACTTCACCTGCATGAACATCGAAGTTCACACCATGCAGGACTGAGCCATCGCCATAGCCCCCCTCAAGGCCCCTTACCTGCAAAAGAGCAGGTGGCAGGGAAGCTGAATCTGCTGCCATATCAAACATGACCGGCCCCGATATATGCCTCGATCACACGCGGATCGGCCGACACCGTGGCATAGTCGCCATGCGACAGGATTGCGCCGCGCGCCAGAACCGTGATGGTGTCCGACAGCGCAGCAACCACCGAGAGATTATGCTCGACCATCAGAATTGTCCGATTTGCCGAAGATGTCCTGATCAGGTCCTCGATTAGTTTGATGTCCCCTTGGCTGACCCCGGCCATCGGTTCGTCCAGCAGCATCAATTCGGGATCGAGCGCCAGCGTGGTCGCAATCTCCAGCGCGCGCTTTCGCCCATAGGGCAGTTCGGCCGCCGCTCTGTCTGCGACGTCGGCCAGATTGACCGCCTCCAGCAGTTCCACGGCTCTTGCGTCAAGCGCATGGAGCGCCTTCTGCGGCCGCCAGAAATCGAAGTTATCGCCACGTTTGCGTTGCAGCGCGACTCGGACATTCTCGAGGACCGTCATATGGCCGAAAACGGCCGAGATTTGAAATGAACGAACCAGGCCCAAACGCGCGACATCTGCGGGGCGCATCCGGGTGATATCGCGCCCGCGGTAGGAAATCGTGCCACGCGAAGGTTGCAGGAATTTTGTAAGAAGATTGAAAAGGGTTGTCTTGCCCGCGCCATTCGGCCCGATCAATGCGTGAACAGAGCCGCGGCGGATATCGAGATCCACCTGATCGACAGCGCGGAAACCAGCAAAGTCTTTTCCAAGTCCCCGAGCCGAAAGTATTATGTCATTATACATTCAGCGCTCATCACCGGAGATTTATGGGACGCTTTTCAAGCGCGTTGCAGCACCGTCGGATTTGCGTCTTTCCGGGACAAGCACAGCGCTCCTAGAACGCCGCGTAACGCTAGCAGCAGCGATCGGCCGATCAATCGATGTTTCCAACAATTTCGCCAAATGAAATTCGCCCTGCGCATCCGTGATTCCCTAGTTGCCACGATGAGGGCCGCACCGACCTGATCGAGCTGATCCAACAATGAGACGGTCTGCTCCCTCATCAGAAAGAAGGAAACGGTGCAGCGGTTGCCTCGGTCCCGTAAAGGCGTCCCCGGGGCGAGACCAAGTGCTGGTCGCTAGTTTTCTGGCTGGTGGAACCGCAAAACTACAGTTGGGTGCGCCGACGCCAAAACTTAGGCTAGCAGGCTGTTGAAGAAGTCCATTTGTGAGCGACGAAGTCTGCTTCGTCGCCGCGACGAAAGCAGATTTGTCCGTTGATAGAGCCGTCTGGTTGGATTTCAGCCCATCCATTGCCCTGGGCTTCGTCCATTTCGTCATTGCCTTGCCAGGAGAAGGCGACATTGTTGCCGTCACCCGAGCCGAAGATCTGGCCGGTGACGCATCCGAAGGCGAATTCGCCGGAGCCATCGTCCGCGAACTCAATGTAGGCGGGCTCCATCATGTCGCGATAGTCCCCGACATAGTCGGGCATCGCAACGATTCGCCAGCGACCGATGACGCTCATGCCGGTGCTGCCAAAAGCTTGGGCAAGCGGATCAGATTTTAGGCCGCCAGGTTCAAGGTGAAGGCCGCGCCCACACGGGCGCATCCTCGCAGCTTGACCTTGGCCATGCCGGCCGAGGCCTTGATCCAGCCGAACACCTCCTCGATCCGCTTGCGGCAGCGCTGACTGACCGCATAGCCGGCGTGGCAGCGCGTGCGGCCATCGATCGCTGTTACGCGAGGCTTGCCGGTTTTGCTCAGATGGCCGTCGACGGCGATGTGCGGTGTGACCTTGCGCTCGCGCAGGTCCTTGACGAATTGGCGCACATCATAGGCCTTGTCGGCCCCCAGTGTGATGCGCCGCCGCGACGGTCTGCGGTCCAACATGGCGAGCGCGGCCTCCCGCTCGGCCGTACCTGTCGCATGGGTAATGCCGCCGTCGACAGCCAGCCCATGACGGTTCTCCATCAGCGCATGCCCCATGTAGCAGAGCTTCGCCGGCTGCCCGTCGCCCTTCTTGTAAAGCCGTGCCTGCGGGTCGCTCGTGCTCTGGTGGTGTCGTTGGAGCGCTTCTCCTTATGAAAGCCGCGCTCGGCGTTGCGACCCGCTCCATCCGGGTCGTTGTCGCCCCCGTCCTTGCGGCGGAAGCTCTTGATCGAAGCCCAGGCTTCAATCAGCGTCCCATCCACCGAGAAGTGATCCGACGACAACAGCCGCTTCACCCTCGGCTGTGCAAACAGCCGATCCCGGTTCTTGGTGAAGCTCGAATGATCCCAGGCCGGTTCGTCAACACCAAGCCCCACGAACCAGCGGAATAGAAGATCAAACTCCATCCGCTCCATCAATTGACGCTCCGAGCGGATGACGTAGAACGCCTGCAATAGAATCGCACGCAGCAACCGTTCCGGCGCGATCGACGGGCGGCCGAGCCCAGGCCGACAGAACCCAGCAAAATCTCGATCCATCGCAATGAGAGCCGCGTTCACGATCTCCTGTATCACTCGCAGTGGATGGTCGCGGCGAACTCGCGCTTCAAGGTCGACATACGAAAACAGCGAACCTGTCCGTTCGTCTGAGCCGCGCATCCAAAAATCCCCAAATCAGTGAATCACGACCCAAACAGCCGCGCCAGCACTTCTTCAACAGCCTGCTAGGTGTTACCCTGGTGTTACCCCGACATTCGCATGCGAGGCAAATTAATCGCCATCCGGTGATTAAGCTCAAAGATTACATGAGTTTAGTGGCGCACCCGACATGATTCGAACATGTGGCCTCTGCTTTCGGAGGGCAATGACTAACCTCTGCCTCCAAATTGGAAAGTTTCGGACTAAGCCGCGTGCCTCCGATAGCAGAAGAGTGCTTCTTCGATAGTGGGTCTCGCGATGTAGCGCTCTCCCGCTACCACCTCTCACCTGTACAGCCCGGGGACATGGGTGACAACCTCGTGCTGAACGGGTTGGACAGGCCCGCGCCGATGCGGGTCGCGTTGGGAGGAACGTCTACACCTCTTCCGTCTCGAGCACGAACGTCCCGGTGGGGATGCGGTTGGTGATCATGGCGCGGATGCCGACATCGATGGCGGGGTCAGTTTCATCGAATAGGCCGCAGGCCTGCAGCGCCTTGCGCTGGTCGACGGAGCGGCCGAGATATTCCAGAAGCACGACCGAGGCTGCGGGTCTCCGCCCTCGTAAAAGGGGCATGCCCGTCTGGATGCCGACCAGATAGGCGACGCTCGTCTGGTAGGTCGGATAGAGGATCACCTGGGTGATGCTGGTCTTGAGCAGGGTTTCGGATTCGAGCGCGAATATGCGATCGCCGAGCAGCAGCAGGGCGGCCGAATATTTCGAGGTCTTTACGCCATATTTGCCGAAATGGACGAGCCTTTCCATGCATTTCCAGAAATAGCGGCCTTCTTTTTCATAGATTACGACCAGGCATTTGATGATCTTGCCGGCATAGCCGAACGAGTAGAAATAGCGGAAATAGTAGCCGACATAGCGCCCGAGATCGCCGGAACGCTGATAGAGCTGCTCCATATGCACCAGCATGTCCGATGGCGCATGGACGCCGAGCGGGCGGCGGCGCAGGCCGACGATCTCGGCAAAGCGCTGCTGGTCCATCAAAAGCTCGCCTTCGCTCACGCCGAAGAAATCGCAGATCTTGCGCATGTTGCGGCGGGACGGCCAGGTCTGGCCGCTCAGATACTTGTTGAACTGCTGGCGGTTGATCTGCAGGCGCCGGCACACGGCGGCAATCGACGGATAATAGCTGCACAGGAAGGCGAGGTTCTGGGGAAGCGGTTCGGTCTGCATGACCTAATGCATACTGACGCCAGAACAGTGTCAAGTCGCGAAGGGTCGCGAAATTGTGCGGCACCGCCGATTTGCCCAAGGTGGCGTTCTCCAACAGAGGCCTCGTCATGCGCACAGTGTCCAACTTCCCCCATCCGATCCGCTCGGTCGACCATTTCGAGATTCCGATGCCGGACGGCTGCCGGCTTGCGGCGCGCATGTGGCTTCCCGAGGGTGCCGAACAAAAGCCGGTGCCGGCTATCCTGGAATACATCCCCTATCGCAAGAACGATCTGACCGCCGCGCGTGATGTCGTCATGCACCCCTACGTGGCCGGCCACGGCTACGCAGTGGTGCGCGTCGACCTGCGCGGAACCGGCGATTCCGAAGGGCTGATGCTCGACGAGTACCTTCAGCAGGAGCTTGACGATGGCTGCTCGGTCATCGAATGGCTGGCCTCCCAGCCCTGGTGCGACGGCAACGTCGGCATGATCGGCATCTCCTGGGGCGGCTTCAACGGATTGCAGATCGCGGCCATGCGGCCGCCTGCGCTGAAGGCGGTGATCAGTTGCGCCTCGACCGACGACCGCTACGCCGACGATGTCCACCACATGGGTGGCACGCTGCTCATCGACAATCTCTCCTGGGCGGCGATCATGTTCGGGCGCAACACGCTGCCGCCCGACCCACGCAACAAGCCGCACAATTGGCGCGCTTTGTGGCACAGTCGATTGAAGGAAAGCGGGCTATGGCTGAAGAACTGGCTGGAGCACCAGCACCGCGACAAGTTCTGGAAACACGGTTCGGTCTGCGAGGATTTCGGTGCAATCACCTGCCCGGTCTACGCCGTCAGCGGCTGGGCCGATGGTTATTGCCGCTCGGTCTTCCGCCTGATGGAAAAGCTGCAGGGCCCGCGCAAGGGGCTGGTCGGGCCATGGGCGCACACTTATCCCCATATCGGCAAGCCTGGTCCTGCCATCGGCTTTCTGCAGGAATGCGTCCGCTGGTGGGATCAATGGCTGAAGGGCCGTGACACCGGCATCATGGACGAGCCGATGCTGCGCCTGTTCATGCAGGATAGCGCCCCGCCGCAAACTTCCTACGAGACGCGCGCCGGACGCTGGGTCACGGAGCCGGCATGGCCATCGCCGAACATCGAGCGGCAGTCCTTCTTCCTTTCCGGCAATGGGCGCCTGTCCCTGCGTCGGGCAGACGATGCGGCCGGAATGCAGACGGTCCGCTCGCCCTTGTCGGTTGGCCTGCGCGGCGGCAAATGGTGCTCCTATGCCGTGCCCGGCGACCAGCCGGCTGACCAGCGCGGCGACGATGCCGGCAGTCTGGTCTATGAGACGCAAGAGCTGGCGCACGATGTTGAGATCGCGGGCGACGCAATGCTCGATCTTGTCTTCGAAAGCGACAGGCCCGTCGCCATGGTGGCCGTCCGTCTTTCGGATGTCGCCCCCGATGGCGCGACGACGCGCGTCAGCTACGGCCTTTTGAACCTGACGCATCGCGATAGCCATGAGAGGCCCGAACCGCTCGAACCGGCAAGGCGCTACCGCGCCTCTGTCCCCTTCAAGCACGTAGCACAGCGCTTCAGCGCGGGGCACCGCATACGCCTTGCCATCTCGACAAATTACTTCCCGATCGCTTGGCCTTCGCCCGAGCCGGTCACGCTCACCGTCCATCCGACGGATTGCCGCCTTGAACTTCCGGTCCGCGTCGGAGGCGCCGGAGATCCGGCACCGGCACCTTTTGCCGAACCCGAAGGGGCGTCGCCCTTACGGGTGGAGACGATCTCGAAGCCGCAAAAGGATTGGGCGATCACGGAGAATCTGGCAGACGCTTCGACTGTCGTTGAGATCGGCGAAGGCGCCGGCACCTATCGCATCGTCGAAAACGACCTAACCATCACCTCGCTCGGCCGCGAACGCTATTCCTTCCGCGGCGACGATTTCGGGTCGGCCAGGGCCGAGGCGAAATGGGAGTTCGAGTTTTCGCGCGCTGATTGGCGCATGCGTTCTCTGACCGAAACGACCATGACCGCGACGCCATCGCACTTCCACGTCGAGGCGCATCTCGAGGCATGGGAAGGCGACGAGCTTGTCCACGAACAGAAATGGACCGAGGCGATAGAGCGTCGCCTGCTGTGACATTCGCGAACTGACGCTAATCTCGCTCACATCTGCGTCGGCAGCGAAATTGACCGGCTTGCCGGCTGAATTGAAGAATGCGCCGTCCGAACTCGCGGCCCCATCAGGCGGCGCGGTACCAAAAAGGAGGGATCCCGGCAATCGCCGGGAAACCCGCTCAGTTGAAAGGGGAACGAAACCGTGAATGGAATGAAATTGAATCGCAGGCATTTCCTGCAGGCAGGCGCCGGCCTCGGTGCGGGGATCATCGCCTCCGGCCTGCCCTTGTCGCAGGCCGTATGGGCGGCCGAAGGCAAGGTACTCAAGGCCCGCGCCTATTCCGATATCGACAAGCTCGATCCTGGCTTCTACCAGAACGCGTACAATGTTGACGTCATGAACTGCATCTACACCAAGCTTACGCGCTATAAACCGGGTTCGGAGTGGGGCTGGGAACTCGAGGCCGCCGAATCCGTCGAGCAGATCGATCCGACGCACATCCGCTTCCGCCTGAAGAAGGGCATCAATTTCACTGGCGGATTTGGCGAAATGACCGCCGAGGACGTGAAGTTCTCGTTCGAGCGCGTCATCCAGCACAATTCTCCGGTCAAGGGCGACTGGGGTCCGCTCGACCGCATCGAGATCGAGGACGACCATACTGGCGTGATCGTGCTCAAGACGCCTTTCGTGCCGCTCTGGAACATCACTCTTCCCTATGGTTGCGGCCACATCGTCTCGAAAAAAGCGGTGACGAAGGCAGTTGCCGACGGCGGCGATTTCGGCATGAAGCCGCCCTGCTATTCAGGTCCCTACGTGTTGTCGGACTGGAAGCCGAACCAGCTCGTCCTGTTGACCCGAAATCCCGAATGGAAAGGCCCCAGGCCGGGCTTCGACGAAATTCATATCCTGCCGATGAGCGATATCAAGACCGCCGAGCGCGCCTATCAGGCCGGCGACATCGATTTCACCGATTTCAGCCTCGATTCGCTGGCCACGTTGAAGGACAGCCCGCCCGAAAACACCAAGATCGAAGAAAAGCCTTCGCTCTACTATGTCTATATCGGCATGAACTCGGACCATCCGAAGCTGAAGGACGTCAATGTCCGCAAGGCGATTCAATGGGCCATCAATGTGCCGCAGATCATGGACGCGGCCTATTCAGGCCAGGCCCAGGTCGCCACCGGCCTTATCGCTCCGGGCTTGGTGGGACACCGGGAAAAAGCGCTGATACCGCCGGAGGGCGATCTCGAAAAGGCGAAGCAGTATCTTGAGAAGGCCGGCATCACCGAACTCAGCCTCACCATCGACGCGCTCAACGTGACCACCTTCTCCACGATCGCGGAAATGGTCCAGGCGCAGCTGTCGCAGATCGGCATCACGGTCGAGGTCAATGTTCAGGATTCCGGTTCGTTCTGGACCATCGGCATGGAATCGGAAGGCGAACGTTGGAAGGACATGCAGTTGATCGTGCAGCGTTTCTCGATGGTGCCGGATCCCTATTACGCCACCACCTTTTTCGTGCGCGACCAGGTCGGTGTGTGGAACTGGGAGCGCTTCCGCAGCGAGCGCTTCGACGAGCTCAACGCCAAGGCGGTAACCGTCGAAGACCCGCAGGAACGGGCCAAGATGTATTATGAGATGCAGGACATCATGGAAGATTCCGGCTCCTACCGGTTCCTCACCCATGAAGGCTCGCCGATCATGTACCGAACGACGCAACTCGAGGCCGAGACGCGCCCAGACGGGCGGCCGCTCTATCTCGGCTTTGAGCCGAAATCGGCCTAGGGCATTCTAGGAAAAGTGCGTAGCGGTTTTCCGTCCGGAATTGCGAAAAAACAAAGGGTTAGAGCGGGTCGGCGATTCTATCAGCCGCTGAACCGCTCTGACGCGGTCGCTGGGACAGGCTGAGTCAAAACATGTGGTTATATCTTGGCAAGCGTATCGTGCTGGCGGCGGCAATTGTCGTCGTTGCCGTCACGCTGCTGTTCCTGATGATCCAGGCCGTTCCCGGCGATCCCGCCGCGGTCCTGCTCGGACCGCGTGCGACGCCGGAACTGAAGGCGCAATTGCACGAAGAAATGGGCCTCGACAAGCCGCTGCCCGTGCAGATCGTCTCATTCTTCGGGGGGCTGCTGCACGGTAATCTCGGCACCGATGTCTTTACCCAGCGCCCTGTCGCGGCCATCGTTTTCGAGCAATTGCCTTACACGATCGAACTCATCCTGGTTTCGATCGCCTGGGCCGTTATCGTCGGCGTGCCGCTCGGCTGCTATTCGGCGCTGCGCCGCAACTCCGTGATCGACAAGGTCGTGGGTGTATTCGCGGTCGGAACCATCGCCATCCCGTCCTTCGTCATGGCGATCTATGCGCTGTTGATCTTCTCGGTCGGCCTGCGTTGGCTGCCGGCCATCGGCGCCGGCTCAGGCTTCCGCGACGGGTTCGTCCATCTCATCCTTCCAGCCTTCGTCGTCGGTATCGGCTGGGTGGGCTACATCTCGCGCATCGTGCGCGCCTCCATGCTGGAGATTCTTGGCGAGAACCACATTCGCATGGCGCGCTCCTTCGGCCTTTCGGAGCGGCGCATCGTGGCGCGCTACGCGCTGCCGCTCGCGATCCTGCCGACAGTGACGATCATCGGCGTCGGCATGGCGCACCTGCTCTCGGCGGCGGTTTTCGTCGAGGTGGTCTTCGCCCGGCCCGGCATCGGCGCTCTGATCGTCAAGGCGGTGGATTCGCGCAACTATCCGATCGTCATGGGCACGGTCCTCGTCACCACCGTTCTGTTCGTCATCTCCACGACGCTCGCCGACCTCGTAAACGCGGCGCTCGATCCAAGAATCCGCGAGAATTTGTAGCGTGTCCGAAGTTCAACTCATTCGCGAGGCGGTCGATGAACGCAGCGGGCAGAGCGCGGCCGCCATGTTCCTGCGGCAATTGCGCAAGTCTCCGCTCGGCATGATGGGCGCCGTGCTGGTCGTGCTGATGGTGGTGACTGCGGTCTTCGCCACCTGGATCGTGCCTTACGATCCGATCAAGATCATGGTTGGGCCCCGGCTGGCGCCGCCCTCTTTGCATTTTCTTCTCGGCACCGATCAGTTGGGACGCGATGTCTTCTCGCGGGTCGTCATGGGCGGAAGGATCGCGCTGCTCGTCGCCTTCGTCTCGTTGGGCGCCTCGCTCAGCGCAGGGCTTGTGCTCGGCCTCATCGCCGCCTTCGGTCCGCGCTGGCTGGACAATCTGCTGCTGCTGGTCTTCGACACGATCCGCTCCTTTCCGGTCATCATCTTCGCCTTGGCAGTGGTGACGCTGCTCGGGCCGAGCCTTGCCAGCGTCATCTTCGTCGTCGCGATTACGTCCGTGCCGATCTATGCGCGCGTGGTGCGCACGCAGGCCCACGCAGTGCGCGAGAGCGAGTTCATCACTGCGGAGCGCGCCATGGGCGCCGGCATCGTGCGCATCCTTGCCGTGCACGTGCTGCCCAATGTGATCGGGCCGCTGCTGATCCTGGTCAGCATGGATGTTCCGCTGGTCATCACGCTGGAGGCCGGCATGAGCTTCCTAGGCATGGGTGTCCGTCCGCCGACGCCGGACTGGGGAACCATCCTCAGTGACGGCTATGGCTATATCCACAAGACGGTGTGGCTGGTGATCGCCGGCGGCATCCCGATCGTCATAACCACGCTGGGCTTCACTTTCCTCGGCGAGGCGCTGCGCGACATTTTCGACCCCAAGCTTCGGAAAGACCTATGAACACCGGCGCTCAGGCAAGACATTCTCCAAACCGCGACCCGCTTCTGGCGATCCGCGGTCTGTCTCTCGATTTCGGCACGCCGCGCGGTCGCGCCCATGCACTGCGCGATATCCATATCGACGTGTCGGCGGGCGAAGTGGTTGGCATCGTCGGCGAAAGCGGTTCGGGCAAATCGACGCTCGCCTATGCCGTGATGGGGCTGCTGGCGGAAAATGCGGAGATGGTGAACGGCGCCATCCTGTTCGAGGGGCGCGACCTGCTCGGCATGCCTCCGGCGGAGCGGCGCGGCTTGCTCGGCAACCGCATGTCGATGATCTTCCAGGATCCGATGACGGCGTTGAACCCGGTGCGCAGCATCGAAAGCCAGATGATCGATATCCAGCATCACGAGGGCGGCTCGCACCGGACCAAGCGCCAGCACGCCCTGGATATGCTTCATCGGGTCGGCATTCCGGACCCGGAGAGCCGCATCGGCGGCTATCCGCACGAGTTTTCCGGCGGCATGCGCCAGCGTATCTGCATCGCGATGGCGCTGCTGGTGAAGCCGGCGCTGCTCATCGCGGACGAACCGACCACAGCGCTCGACGCGACGCTGGAGGTGCAGATCATCCATCTGTTGAAAGAGCTGCAAAAGGAGATCGGCTGCTCGATCCTGTTCGTCTCTCACCACCTCGGCGCTGTCGCCGAGCTCTGCGACCGGGTGGCGGTCATGTATGCGGGCGAGGTGGTCGAATACGGCACCGTGCGCGACATCTTCCGCCGACCGGGGCATCCCTATACGCGCGCGCTGCTCGAATGTGATCCCGGACGCATCCGGCAACGCACCCGCCAGTTGCCGACGATCCCAGGCGAGGTGCCGAGCCTCCTCGGTACCCAGGCGGGTTGCATCTTCCGTCGGCGCTGCCCGCAAGCTTTTACCCGGTGCGTGGATGACAGTCCTGTCCCGTGCGTTATCGGCGCAACGCACACCGCACGCTGCCATCGCCTCGACGACACGTTGGTGGCGCCGGCATGAGCCCCCTGCTTTCAGTCGAGGATCTTCGCGTACGCTTCCGCACCATGGGCGCGCTGAAGGCGCTCGCCAGCGGCGTTAAGAACCCGTTCGTGGACGCCGTCTGCGGCGTTTCCTTCGAGATCCGCAAGGGCGAAACGCTCGGCCTCGTCGGTGAAAGCGGTTCGGGAAAATCCACCATCGCCCGCGTCATCATGGGCCTGCGGCCGCCAACGGGCGGCACGATACGCTTCGATGGTCAGGTGCTGAACGGCCTCGCCCCGACGGAGCGCAAGCCGCATCTTCGGCGCATGGCGATGATGTTCCAGGATCCGGTCGGATCGCTGTCGCCGCGACTCACTGTACGCTCACTGCTGATGGAGCCTTTCCGCATTCACGGCGTTACCGGCCGCGACCCCGCCGCCGAAGCGGAACGCCTGCTCAACATGGTCGGCCTGCCCGCCGACTTCGGGCGGCGATATCCACACCAGCTTTCCGGAGGCCAGGCGCGCCGCGTCGGCGTGGCGCGGGCCCTTGCATTGCAACCCGATCTTATCATCGCCGACGAGCCGACCGCGGGACTGGACGTGTCCGTTCAGGGTGAAGTCCTCAATCTGCTTGGACGTTTGCAGGGCGAACTCGGCATCGCCATTCTCATCATCACGCATAATCTCAATGTCGTGCGCCACATGACCGATCGCATGGCGATCATGTATCTCGGCCGCTTCATCGAAGTCGGCTCGACCGAGCGGATATTCGCGCAGCCGCGCCACCCCTATACGGAGGCGCTGCTGTCGGCCAATCCGGAACCCGACCCGGACGCCGTGCTCGACAGGGTCGAGCTCAGCGGCGAGGTGCCGAGCCTGATGACGCGCCCAACCGGCTGCGAGTTTCACACCCGCTGCCGCTATGCGCAGGGCATCTGCAAAAGCGTCTTCCCGTCCCGGGCAGCCGACCGGGAAGATCCCCGCCATGTCTTCAATTGCCACTTCCCGCTATCGGAACGTGCGCTCGCCGGAGCCACCAATGTCTCGTGAAATTCTCGATGTTCCTCTTGCAAACGGCACGCCGGGCAGCCAACACAGCGTGCGCATCATCCGGTATGGTGCCGCCGACGCGCGCCCGAAAGCCTACATACATGCCGCGCTGCATGCCGATGAAGCGCCAGGGCTGCTGGTATTGCACCATCTGGTCGAGCAGCTTGACGCCGCCGACGCGCGCGGCGAAATCCGGGGCCAGATCGTCGTCGTTCCCTACGCCAACCCGCTCGGCCTGGCGCAGTTCGTCAATGGCGATCATCTGGGGCGTTACGATCTGGCCAGCGGCCGGAATTTCAACCGCAAATGGCCTGATGTCGCCGGCGAATTGACCATCCGACTTGCCGATCGGCTCGGAAGCAGCGCCGACGACAACACGGTGCTCATCCGCAGCACGATTCGCGAAATTCTCGACGAACGCGGCGCAGGGCAGCCTGTCGATTCCCTTTACACCGCCTTGGCACGCGAGGCTTTCGATTCCGATCTTGTGCTGGATCTGCACTGCGACGACGAAGGGCTGATGCATCTGTTCGTGCGGCCCGAGATCTCGGCCGAATTGTCCGACCTTGCGCGGGAACTCGGTTGCCGGGCGGTGTTCTCACAGGGTTCGTCGGGCGGCTCAACCTTCGCCGAAGCAAGCGTCGAGCCCTGGATCAGGCTTGCGGCTGCCCTTCCCGATAAGGTGATCCCGATCGGCTGCCTCGCCGCGACGGTGGAACTGCGCGGCTTCATCGACATCAGTGATGAGATGGCGTCGGCTGACGCTTCCGCCTTGCTCAACGTGCTTCGCCGCCGCGGCTACCTCGCGGGGCAAGCGGGCCTGCCGCCCGCCGCGCTTTGCGAGATCACCGGCTTCGATGCGTGCGATGTGGTTCGCACGCCCGCTTTCGGTGTCATCGTCTACCGCGCCGAACTGGGTGAACGCGTCACTTGTGGACAGCCGATCGCGGACATCATCGTGCCTTCTTCGCTGGGCCGCGAGGCGCGCGTGACGGTACGGGCGCGCACCGACGGGCTCGTGGTGACACGAAGGCTGAAGAAACTCGTCGCCGCCAATCAGGTCATTGCCAAGGTGGTGGGCCAAAAGCCCCTCGCCCACCGGACAGGCTATCTGCTGGAGGATTAGACCAATCAGCAGGCACTTCTTGACCGCAGATCGATGATGGCGAAAGGAAGTCCGTTCGATCTGATCCGTCCCGGGCTCTAGGCCAGGGGCCGACCACCGTCGACCGGGATGATAACGCCGGTCACGAAACGGAGATGGGTCACAGCCGCCAAAACCGCCTCGGCGACATCGTCGGGCGTGCCCAGCCGCCCCAGCGGCGTTCGGTTTGCCTGTTCGTCCCGCCAGGATTCGTCACGGCCCTTGATGAAGTCGGTGTCGACCACGCCGGGCGAGACCGAAACGACCCTGATTCTCGGGGCTAGGGCACGCGCCAGCGACTTGGTCAGATTATCGACAGCGGCTTTCGACGCACAATAGGCGACGTTGCTGCCCATGGCGGTGACCCCTGCGATCGACGAGATGTTGACAACAACCCCGCTGCCGGTGCGGTCGAGCAGCGGCCGCATGGCCCGCGTCGCAGCAATCACACCGCGCACGTTGACGCTGAAGATGCGGTCGATCAATTCATCGTCCAGGCTGTCGAGGTCCGGATGTGGCACGAAGCGGGTTGTCCCGGCGCAATTGACCAGGACATCCAGCCGGCCAAAGCTTTTCTCGATCTGACCAGCGAGGCGCGCGAGGCAATCGCTGTCCGTCACGGTCGCCTCGGCGACGAAGTGATCGCCGTACGCCAATGACGAAACCAGATCGTCGGCCGCCTGCCGCGAACGGTTGTAGCCGATGACAACCGAAGCCCCTTCCGCAGCAAGCCTGGATACGATCCGCGCGCCGATGCCGCCGGTTGCTCCAGTGACCAGGGCAACCTTGCCTGTGAGTGTGGCTGTCATGGCCGTCTCCTGAGTGTCAAACCCCGGTGCTTCGCTTATGGGCGGCCAGCGCCATTAGATTGCGGTCGCGCCAGGCGCTGCGTTCGGCGAGTTGGGATGCTGACAACTTTTCGCGGCGCGCTTCCTCGGCCTTGGCAACCAGCCCTTCCGACCAGGGGGCCGGATCGCGCCTGGCGAGGGCGATCGAATGGTAGAGCGGTCCCAGACGTCTCGCGTAGTCCGCGATCCCGCCGGGCGCATTCAGATCGATCGTCTCGAAAGGCCCCATGAAGGACCACCGGTAGCCGAGCCCATGCGACACCGTAAGGTCGATATCGGCGGCACTTGCCACGCCCTCCTCGAGCAGGGCCCAGGCTTCGTTCAGCAATGCCCCCTGAAGCCGGTTGAGGACGAACCCTTCGACTTCCTTGCGCACGATCACGGCAGCCTGCCCTACGGCCTCCATCTGCACCCGCAGCCACGCAACGGCCTCCGCGTCGGTCCAGGGCGCCGGGACCAGTTCCACCAACGGGATCAAATGCGGTGGATTGACGGGATGAGCGACAAGAAAACGCCGGCGGTTGGCACAGGACCCAGCGAAGGCCGAGGCCGGAATGCCGGAGCTGGAGCTGCCTACGACCGCGTCGGGCCGCATCGCCCGGTCAATCTCCAGACAGACCGCCTCCTTGATGTCGCGCACTTCCAGCACCGACTCCTGGATGTAGTCGGCATCCGCTACCGCACCCTCCAGCGTATCGACAACGTTCAGCCGCCGCATGACTGCATCGACGGCATCTACCAGCCCGGCCTCTTGCATATCGGCAAGGCTGGCCCGGATCTTGTCGAGCACCGCGGCGCGGATGTCGGCGCTGCCGTCATAGATGGTCACATCATGGCCGGCCCGGGCGAAGACGATCGCCCAGCCACGGCCGACCAGTCCGGCACCGACAATGGCGACTTTGCGGATTGCATCCATCATTGCACCCGTGACGTCTCGCCGTCCGCGAGGCAAATTTCGGTGATCCGCAGGCCATCCTGAGTGATGCGGGATGGGAACCGGTCCTTCAACCGCTCTTCGTGGATGGGAATGACCCGCCGTGCCTCGTGGCCCACCTGCTTCATCATCTCCTCGGTAGCGAGAACGAGATTGGTCTGGCTGCCGACCGCAAGCCCCACCGGAACGTAGAGCGTCTCGATATCGACGGCAGCTCCCGAGCCCTCGATGTTATCGAAGACGTAGACCAGATCGCCAGCCAGCACCCAGGTGTCGTCCTTGCCGTTGCGCACGGTGACCCACATCGATCCGTAGGTATGGCTGTCAAAGGCGGCATGGAGATCGATGTCGGGCAGGACGTCCTGTTTCGCTCCGTCGATCGTCACCAACCGCTTCTGACGGGCCAGGTCGACGCCGCGCACGATGTCGCCCGGGTCGACGGCTACGTTCATCCAGCGCATGCGATCCGGCAGCGACATCGCCCAGACCCACTTCGCGATCTCCCTCTCCTGGATGTAGAAGGTCGCATTCGGGAAGTCCTCGACATTGCCGAAATGGTCGAAATGCGCGTGCGTGACGAAAACCGTGTCGACGCTCTTTGGCGAGAGGCCGATTTCGCCAAGAACGGCCTCGGGCGAGTGCCAGTTCTCGACGCCAAATTTGTCGGCGAGATGCTTGCCGTAGTCCTTGTTGTTGTAGCCGACATCGACCATCGCAACGCGACCGTTGCCCTTGATCAGCGCGTAGCAGTAGGGAAGCTTGACGTAACCCTGGTTGTGGGCGCCGTAGAGCACGCCGCTCTTGTGGTAGTTGCTGACGTAGCTGTACTCAAGCACCCAGATCGAATATTGGCTCATTGCTTCCTCCCTGTTGTCGCCAACGCTGCGCACAGCTGCAGCAGGCGTGATTGAAATCGACCGGCGTCATACCGGCCCGCGGTTCCGACGCCGCCTGCAGCCCGGCGTAGGCGCGTTTGATCCTCTCCCCGGCCCGGTCGAGCTCCTGCTGCCAGTCGCGCCGCAGTCGGGCCGAACCGAAATCGTCCAGGACCTCGCCCAGCGTTGCATGAGCGGCCCCCAGACGCGCGCAATGGCTTTCGAGCCCATGCGGCGCCTGCAAGGCGCCCAGCCGCTGCTCCACCTCCGTCCACCGTTCGCGGGCCACCGGAATGTCAGGCAGATCGAGCACGTCGCGGCGTCCGCCGGCCTGAGCCAGGACCAGCAGGCCAGCGAGTTGGCCGATCAGCCGGCGCAGGCCTTCGTAGACGGGGCGGGTTGCCACGACGTAGCGGACGATGGCTTCGTCGGCCAACGCGGCATCGTTGACGGTGGCGACGGGTTCCTCGCTTCCGGTGACGGAGACATGGGGCGCCGCGACGACCTCGCAGTCATAGCGGTGGACGCTTACCGCCCGCTCGAAGAAGCGCTTTCCCGGGATATCAGCCATGGTGCCTTTTTCGCGTCGTCGCGCGCTCGATCACCGCGCCGGGCGGGATTAGTTGAACGATCGGCTCCCGGCCGGAATTCGTGCTCAATTCCTTCGCCAGGCTGACCGTGGCCTCGAGCATCTGGTCAATGGGCTGCCGGACGGTCGTCAGCCCGTGCGAAGGCCAGTGGGCCATCTCGATATCGTCGAAGCCGACGATCGAAATGTCGTCCGGCACGCCGAGCGCCAGCTCTCGCCGCACGCCGTCGAGAAAGCCAATGGCGAGAATGTCGTTGGCGCAGAAGACACCGTCGGGAACCTCTTTCAGGTCACGCAGCTTGCGCGCCGCTTCGTAGCCGGCGTGATAGCTGAACTGGCCTGCCTCGATAACTATCGGCGCGGCGAGGCCACGCTCGACGGCGCGTTCGCTGAAGCCCCTGTGGCGTGCGACATTGGTGGAGGCATCGGGCAAGGCGGCGATGTAGGCCAGGCGCCGGTGGCCGGTATCGACGAGATAGTCGGCGATGCTGCGGCCGCCGAGTATGTTGTCGCAGGAAATGCCGAACGCGTGGTCGTCGGCCGAGAGCCGGTTGAAAAAGATCACCGGAGTGCCGGCTCTACGGCATTCCTGCGCGGCCGCCGAAGACAAGGTGGCCGCCAGGATAATGGCAAGATCTGGCTGGTAGTTGAGCAGCAGACGCAGCGCCTGGTCGACGTCTCCCGACTGGTCGGCGGCGACGAGCATCACGTTCATGTCGATGGCGCGAAGGGCGGTGGTCAGCCGCGTCAGCACTTCCGGATAGAACGGGTTCTTGATGTCCGCGACGACGATACCCACGATACGCGTCTTCTTGGTGATGAGGCTGCGCGCGAAAGGGTTCGGCGAATAGCCGATCTCCCTCGCACGGTTCAGCACCAGGTCTCGCGTATCCTTGGCGATCACGGCATCGGCGTGAAAGGCCCTGGATACGGTCGAAACAGACATGCCGAGATCGCGCGCCAGATCCTTCACGGTCAGGCGGGGCTTGCTGTTCTTGTTGCGGGCGATGATCGACATGAAAACTCCGTTGGCGCGCTGGCTTAGGCCTGGTTGCGACCTCCATAGCGGCGGACCCGGATGTTCGCCTGCTCGGCATGCCCATAGAACCCCTCGAGGACACACAGGCGCGAACAGTACTCGCCTATCATGGCGCTCGCTTCGTCGGTCAGGACGCGCTGATAGGTGCAGGTCTTGATGAACTTGCCAACCCACAAACCGCCTGTGTAACGGGCCGCCTTCTTGGTCGGCAGCGTATGGTTGGTGCCGATGACCTTGTCGCCATAGGCAACATTCGTACGCGCTCCCAGAAACAGAGCGCCGTAATTGTGCATGTTGTCGAGGAAGTAGTCCGGATCGCGCGTCATGACCTGGACGTGCTCGGATGCGATCCGGTCGGCCTCGGCGACCATCTCCTCATAGGAAGCGCAGACGATCACTTCGCCATAGTCCGCCCATGCCTTGGCGGCGATCTCGGCGGTCGGCAGGACCTTCAGCTGCCGCTCGATCTCGGTCAGGGTGTCGCGCGCGAGCTTCTCCGAATTTGTCAGAAGCACGGCGGGACTGGTCGGACCGTGCTCGGCCTGGCCGAGCAGATCGGTCGCGCAGATCTCGCCGTCGACACTGTCGTCGGCGATGACCAGCGTCTCGGTCGGGCCGGCGAACAGGTCGATGCCGATACGGCCGTACAATTGCCGCTTGGCCTCAGCGACGAAGGCATTGCCAGGACCGACGAGCATGTCGACGCGCCCGATGGTTTCGGTTCCGAGCGCCATGGCGCCAACGGCCTGCACACCGCCCAGAACGTAGATCTCGTCCGCGCCGGCCATGTGCATTGCGGCCACGATAGCCGGATGCGGACCGCCCTGGAATGGCGGCGCACAGGCGATGATCTTCTTCACGCCGGCGACCTTGGCCGTCACCACGCTCATATGCGCGGAGGCGACCATCGGATATTTCCCGCCCGGCACGTAACAGCCGACTGTTTCCACGGGAATGTTCTTGTGGCCGAGGACAACGCCGGGAAGCGTTTCCACTTCGAGGTCCTGGAGGCAGGCGCGCTGCTTCTCGGCGAAATTGCGAACCTGGGCCTGGGCGAAGCGAATATCCTCGATGTCGCTTGCCGACACCTTGGACATCGCCTGCTCGATCTCGCTGTCGCTGAGCCGGAAGCTTGGCGGCGACCATTTGTCGAAACGCTCCGACAACTCCCGGACAGCGGTATCGCCTCGCTTTTCTATGTCGGCAAGGATCGTCTCGACGGTCGTCCGGACGGCCGCATCGCTCTGGGCGACAGCTTCGGGATCCCTGCCCCGTTTCAGAAAAGTCGGCATATTCTCATCCTTATGTTGAGTCAGGTGGGCGGCAGGATGCCGTCCACCTGTTGCATTGCTGATCGTCAGGGTTTTACCGTCGGCTCGATCTTGGTGAGCTTGTATTCGTCGGCCGGAGCCTTGCACGATGAGCAGTTGATGCCAGGGGCATCGGGCGCCTGCTTCACGTCCGCGGGCAATGCCTGAATGGTCGCTCCTGGTGTTGGCTTGCCCTCGAGCGCCGACTGCAGCGACAGTTCCGGCAGCAAATCGGGATTGAAGACCTCGGTGACGAAGGAACTCGGAACCTTGTCGGACGGGAAAACGTTGCACCCGTCGGCGAAGGTATCGCCCTTGCAAGGCTTGACTTGATCCGCTGGCACCCAAGGCAACGGGTACTCGATGTTCATCGGTTTCAGGTCGCGCTTCTTGGTCAGGATCTCCATCATCAGCTTGAAGGCATAGCCTGACGTAGCGGGCGGCGAACCGGCGGATACACCCTTGAGACCCATGCCTTGCATCTTCGGGTCTGCCAGTCCGAGACGAAAACCGTCCGAGTTCTCGCCGGTCATCGGAACCAGTTTGTTGCCCTTGTCGAGCAGCGCTTGTACGGCGCCATATTCGCCTGCCTGAGCCCAGATGCCGTCGACGTCGGGATGCGCCGCGAGAGCCTTGGCTGTCTCCTGCTGCGTGGTGCGGTCATCCCAGTAGGAGTAGTATTCCGCGACGACCTTGATGCCGGGATACTGGTTGAAAATGTGCATCGCGCCGTCGGTGTGGCGCTTATCCACCGAGTTGCCCGGGACGCCACGGCTCAGGAAGATCTTGCCCTTGCCTCCCAGGATATTGACCAAGGCCTGGGCGGTGTTCTCGCCGAAGCCTGCGGTGATATAGCTGACATTGTAGGCGCAAGGCTCGGTCACCGTGGCGTCGTACATGAAGAAGAGCACGCCCTTCTGGCAGCCGCGATGGACCGTGCGGTTCAGCGCCGTCGACGAGATCGGGAAGCTGATGATGCCGTCGGCGCCAGCCTGTATCATGCTTTCATAGGCCGAGATCTGAGCCTGGGGGTCGGTTCCCGAGATGACTTCCTTCAGCTCCACCGTCTTGTCGTAGGGCGGCGTCTGCGCCAACGCCTTGACGATGTTCGCGGCCTCCGACTGCCACGAATTGCCGCTGTAGCTCAGCGACAGATATATCTTGAACTTCTTGTCCTGCGCTTGGGCATGGTCGACAACCGCCCCAACGCCCATGGCGGTGGCAAGCGTCAGCGACGCGGCCAGTCCCAGTCTTTTTAACAGCCTCATTTCGATCAACCTCCCGTTGGAATTTGGCCCTTGCAGGTGCCGGACCAGAGCTTGTGAGAACGTTCTCACAATTGGACAAAACCCATTTCACGCACAGGCATGGTCACTTCCTCCGCGTCAGCATTCGATTTCCGAGATCGGCTAGGAATTCGCCGCGCAGCACCAGCAGGGCGGCGACAATGATTGCGCCCTCTATGACGGTGCGCCATCCTTCGTTGAGGCCGATAGCGGAGATAACGGTGCCAAGCGTCGTCAGAAGAATTGCGCCGCCGACCGTCCCGATGAAAGTTCCGCTGCCGCCGAGGATCGAGGAGCCGCCGACCACGACGGCAGCGATGGAAGGCAGCATGTAGCTGTCGCCCATCCTCAGCGTCGCCCCGTTCGAATAGCCCACCAGCATCATGCCGACGAAGCCTGCGCAAGCGGCACTGATCGCATAGGGGACGAGCTCGAGCCGATTGACAGCGACGCCGGCGATGAGAGCGGCGTTCCTGTTGGTGCCAAGGGCGTAGAGCCGGCGGCCGAGCGCAATGAAATTCTGCAAGAACCAGCCGAACAGGATGAAAGCGACGGTGAAGTAGATGACCAGCGGCACGCCGAGGAACCATTCCTTCATCAGCCACAGCAAGGCGGACGGAGAACCGCCGCGCGGCGTCCCGCTGGTGTAGCCCAGCGCCACCGATGCCACGACGATCGAGGTCGCCATGGTCATGATGAAGGGAGGAACCTTCAGCCAGACAATTCCCAGTCCGCTGATCGTGCCGACCAGCGCGCAAATGACCAGAATGGCCGGCAGCATGTACCAGATGCCGGCATCGCCGCTACCAATCCACGTCGTCGTCAACACGCCGCCGAGCGTGATGAGGGCGGGGACCGATAGGTCGAGCCCACCGATCAGGATGACGAGCCCTTGCCCAAACGACAACACGATCAGGAAGGACGCGAGGATGAGAACCGTCAGCACCTGATCCCAGGAACCCAGCGCCGGACTGATGAAGCGCGAGCACACCACAAGCACGATACTCAGCCCAAACACGACAAGCGTATTGATCACCTCCCGGTCGAGCCTTTGCCTGCCGCGCCGGTCGGAATTGGCCTCGAAACGCGTTGCGACGTCCTTATGCGCGTTCACCGGATCTCTTCCTTCTTGAGCAGGCGCGCCACGGCGCTGCCGAACACGATCGCAAGCACCAGCACGAAACCTTGGAATATGCCGGTGTAGAAGGACGAGACCCCACCCGAGAAAAGCACCTTCTGCAAAAGCATCAGCGTACCGGCGCCCAGGATCGAGCCAACGAGGCTGCCCCGGCCGCCACTCAACGGCGTGCCGCCGAGCGCCACTGCGGCAAAGGTGAGCATCAGGAATGGCGTGCCGGCTGTCGGATTTCCTGTCGCCGTCTGGGCGCTCAGCATGAAGCCGGCGACGCCGTAAAGGATGCCGGCGCCGACAAAGGCCGTGATGCGTACCCCTGCCACGGGCACGCCGGAGAAGCGAGCCGACTGCTCGTCGGCGCCGATCGCATAGAGGCCGATCCCGGTATTGGTCCGCCGGAAGGCAAGCCAAAGCGCGATGGCGGCAACCAGAAACAGCCCGGCGATCGGGATGATACCGAACAGGGTGTCGGTCAGCGTATAGGTGACGAAGTCGGCAACCATACCGCCAGGCGCGTCCAGGATAACCAGCGCAAGTCCCTGGCAGACGATCATCGTGCCGAGCGTCGCCGCGATGGTCTGCAGTCCAAGCCTGGCCACGAGAATGCCGTTGATTGCGCCGACGGCACCGCCGATCGCACAGCACATCAGGAGGCTGGCCAGCGCACCGCCCGGACCACCGAACGGATAGACCGCCATCAGCACATTGGTCAGCGAGACGACGCCTGCGACGGACAAGTCGAAGCCGCGGCTGATGACGACCAGCGTCTCGCCCGCTGCCGCGAGCGCCAATGGCGTCGAGTTGTTGACGAGATCGGTGAAGGTGTAGACCGAAAGCGCATCCGGTTGCCAGAACGCGTAGAGCGCATAAAGCAGGACATAGATCATCGCCACGATGCCGGTGCCGCTGATGACAGCCCTCCATAACGCGGAGCGGCGGGGCGCGGGATTTGCCTGGACCGCGGTCATGCGGCCACTCCATTCACCGCGCCCGCAGCGTGGCCGATCAGCGCGCCGACGATAGTTGGCTCATCGATGGCATCGCCCTGATATTCGGCGAAGACGCGGCCGCCATAGAGCACCATGCAGCGATGCGCGAGATGGACGAGTTCCGGCAGTTCGGACGAGTAAAAGAGCACCGAGCCGCCATCGGCAGCGAACTTCCGGATCGCCTCGTAGATCGACTGCTTGGTTCCGACATCGACTCCACGCGTCGGATCGAAAAGCAGTAGAGTGCGCGCACCCGTCATCATGACGCGCGCCAGAAGCGCCTTCTGCTGGTTGCCACCGGAAAGCTCATCGATCTTGAACTGCAGATAGCGCTCCTGCAGTTCGACCGCCTCAGCGGTTTTTTTCGCAATGCGACGCTCGCTGGCCGGCCAGACGACGCCACCCTGCGCGATACGCGAAATGATAGGCAACACCATGTTGCTGGCGGTGCTGAGGCCGGCGAAAATCCCTTCCGACTTGCGGTCCTCCGGCAGGTAGGCAAGGCCGTTGCCGAAATGGAGCGCGGCGCCCGGGCTGGCGATCTGGGCGGGCACGCCGTCGATCTCGATGCCGCCGCTTTTCGCCTTGGAGAGGCCGATCATCGTCCTGAACAGGTCGCGTTGGCCCTGCCCCTCGAGCGCGGCGATGCCGACGATCTCACCTCGCCTGACATCAAACGACACGTCGCGCAAAATGCCGCCGGAGAGGCCCCGAACGCTGAGCGCGACGGGCGCGGTGTCGGCGACCAAAGGCTGCGAGGCGGTCGTCTCACGCGCGCTTCGGCCGACCATCATCTCGAAAATGTTCTCGTCCGAAGCGCCGGACAACTCGACGGTGCCGATGCTGCGGCCATTGCGCAGGATGGTGGCGCGCGAACACAGGGTGCGCACCTCGCCGAGGCGGTGGGAAATGTAGAGGATGGCGGTCTGCAGGTTCTTCTGCCGGCGCACGAGCTCAAACAGCCATTCGACGTCCGCCAGCGCGGCCGTCGGCTCATCGAGGATCAAGAGCTTCGAGGCATGGGTGAAGGCGCGCACGATCTCAAGCCGCTGACGATCCGAAAGCGAAAGCACGCCGACGGGCGTGTCAGGATCAAAGTGGGAGAGAGCGTAGTCGTTAAGAACCTTGCCAGCTGATGCCTTGGCGGTGCGGCGCGAGACGAGACCTAGCTTGCCCTTCGGCATTTTCGGCAGCACGAGATTCTCGGCGATGCTGAGATTCGGCAGCAGGCTGAGTTCCTGAAAGGCCGTCGCCACGCCCTGCGCCCGCGCATCGATGATGCCATGCGGCGCATAAGGCTTGCCGAAGATCGACATGGATCCGCCGTCAGGCGTCACGACGCCGCTGAGGATTTTCACGAGCGTCGATTTGCCGGCGCCGTTCTCGCCCAACAGCGCATGGACTTCCCCTGGCCGCAGATCAATGGAGACGGAATCGAGTGCGACTGTGGGTCCGTAGGATTTTGCAATATTCGCGATGCGAACAGCCAGCCGGATCTCGTCGGTACCCATACCTCCTCCCAAAAGGTAAGTCCGCCGCAGCGGTGAGAACGTTCTCTGAGAACGTTCTCACTAATCCACAAGCACCGCCGGCTTGTCAATTGTGAATCGTTCATTCCTTGTCGAACGCACCAGGCTCCCGGCCTCCGGGCGGCACTTGGCCGTCTTTTGAGTGCTCGGAAGTGGCTGAGCCGGCGCCTTTTCTGGCGGCTGGTCGGGGGGCGCCCGCCGGGATGGATTCTGCCCCTCGGACTGATGCGTTTTCTCATTCACCTCGCCTGAAGGGCGCGTCAGGCCTTGCCCGGACGCCGGCGGCTTGTTGCCTGCGGCGTCCTGGGAGAATGAATCGGCGGGATCGCCGTCGCTCCTGGCCGGATATTTGGTGGCACCAGTCTCGCGGCGATTTTCGCTTCCAGTCATGGCCGGTCCTCCTTTGGCACAGTCATAACCTGGTTTCGACCGGCAGGTTCCAGCGGCTAGGCCGGAAGCGCAGATTTGAATCCGCCGCCGCTCCTATGGCCGGAAACCAATTTGGCGGCGCTGCGTTGACCCCGCAGGATCAGATCCCCCAACAGCTTCGGAGAAAATTCATGCTCGACCGCAGCGGAAGCGCCGTCCTGACGACCGACAGTCTCTGACAACGGACAGCAACATGGCTCGCATCGAGCGCGGACATTGTTTTTGCGGTGCCGTCATGGCGGTGATGGAAGGAGAGCCTTTCTGGATCTGCTTCGATCATGACGACGATTGCCGGCGGGCGACCGGCGGACCGATGACCATCTGGATCGGCTATCGCCCGCACCAGGTCGAGCTGACCGCCGGGAAGCCGAAGACCTTTTCGAAGACGAAGGGGGTCATCCGCTCCTTTTGCGCCGATGGCGGTACCTCGATCTTCTATGCCGACGAAGGCCTGCGTGACGAACTCTATGTCTCGATCGGCTTCATGGACGCGCCGGAGCGGTTTCCGCCACAGGCACAGGCCTATTGGGATATGCACCTGCCATTCATCGACATGGCCGACGGCTTGCCCCGCGTCGACGGCTACACGAGGCGCCGTGATCCAGCCCTGGGCAATCCGCGCGAACGTTGATGACGCGCGCCACACTAGGCCCCGCAGGCTATTGCCCGATCAGGGTCAGGCCAAAGAGAATGGCCAGCCACAGGCCCACCGCCGCGACCGCGAGCCTGGGGAGGATGCCCTCGCCCGCCAGATGCATGAACAGCAGCGCGATCACCACTGTCTTGGCAGCCGCCGCGGCAAGGTTGATCGCGGAATTGAACCCACCGAGGTCGACAAACGAAGAGCCGACGGTAAGCGCCAGCAAGGCGAGCAGCGCGAGATAGGCGAATGTGAGCTTGGCGAGGTCGCTCATCGTCGTCAGGCCCGGTTGATCAGATAGAGGACCGGGAACAGGAACACCCAGACGATGTCGACGAAATGCCAGTAGAGTCCGATCGCCTGCACGCGGCGCGCCCGGCTCGCCTGCGCGGTCCTCGGCCAGAGCAACAGCATGCCGGCAATCACCGCGATGCCGCCTATCAGATGCAGCGCGTGCAGCGATGTCATGGCGAAATAGAGCGCGAAGAAGAATTCGGCATGGGCCGGATCTGGGCCTGCGAAGCGGAACGGCGCGCCGAGCACCGGCGCCAGGCCCTCGCTGAATTCCTTGCTGTATTCGACGGCCTTGATCACCAGAAAGATGCAGCCAAGCAGGCTCGTGGACATCAAGGCCCAGAAGGCGGGCCGCCAACGCCGGGCAGCCGTGAACATATGGGCAAGCGCCATCGCGAAGCTGCTGGTGATCAGAACCGCCGTATTCAGCGTGCCGAGCGGCAATGACAGATGTTGCGACGCCGCGGCGAATGCCGCGCCATAGCTCAATCGGGCGTAGAGGAACACCAGCACGATCGCGCCGAACAGCATCGCCTCGGAGCCGATGAAAATCCACATGCCGAACGCATCGGCCGCCTTCTCGCGGGCCCGTGTATCGAAGGCAATGCTTTCGGTCGGCCCGCTCATGAGGCTTCGTCCCTGTGCGGGCTGAACGTCTCGTGCCTCAGGCCTTTCATGGCATAGTCATAGGCCTGCCGCCTGACCACGGGCATGGTGTCGAAATTATGCGGGGGCGGCGGCGAAGCCGTCTGCCATTCAAGGCCGGTCGCGCCCCACGGGTTGGCCGGCGCCCGCGTCCCGCGAAACAGCGACCAGCCGAGATAGAGCAGCGGCATAAGATAGCCGACGGCCAGAACGACCGCGCCGGCCGAGGACAATACGTGCCAGAACTGAAACTCCGGCGGATAGGTGTGATAGCGCCGCGGCATGCCGAGAAAACCGAGCACGAATTGCGGGAAGAAAGTCAGGTTGAAGCCGAGGAAGGTCACGGTCGCGGCGATACGGCCCCAGGTTTCGGAATAGACGCGGCCGGTGATCTTCGGCCACCAGAAATGCAACCCCGCCATGTAGGCCGTCACCATGCCGCCGACCATGATGTAATGGAAATGCGCCACGACGAAATAGGTGTCATGAACGTGGACGTCGACGGCGAGAGCGGCCAGGAACAGGCCGGCCAGCCCCCCGAAAGTGAACAGCGCCAGGAAAAACAGCGCATAAAGCATGGGCGTCTCGAAAGTGATTTCGCCCTTGCGCAGCGTCAGCGTCCAGTTGAACACCTTTATCGCCGAGGGGATCGCGACGCAGAACGACAGGAACGAGAACACGATGCCGGCATAGGCCGACTGGCCTGATACGAACATATGGTGACCCCAGACCAGGAAGCCGAACACGGCAATCGCCATCGAAGACATCGCCACCGCCTTGTAGCCGAACAGCGGGCGCTTGCTGAAGCAGGGCAGCACTTCGGAAACCACGCCCATGCCGGGCAGGATCATGATGTAGACCGCGGGATGTGAGTAGAACCAGAACAGATGCTGGAACAGCAGCGGGTCGCCGCCCAGAGCGGGATTGAAGATGCCGATACCGAAGGCACGCTCCAGCACGATCAGGATCAGCGAGGCGGCCAGCACCGGTGTCGCCAGCACCATGACCAGCGCGGTCGCATACATCGTCCAGACGAAGATCGGCAGTCTGAACCAGGTCAGCCCCGGCGCGCGTAACGTGTGGACGGTGACGATGAAGTTGATGCCGGTCATGATCGTCGAGAAGCCGACGATGAAGACACCCAGCGCGGCCATCGAAACGAAGCCGTTGGCATAGAGCGTCGAGAGCGGCGTGTAGAAGGTCCAACCCGTGTCGACACCGCCGGCGAGCACCGCGGCCAGGGCAAAGGCGCTGCCGAAGATGAACACGTACCAGCTGGCAAGATTGAGCCGCGGAAAAGCGAGATCGCGCGCGCCGATCATCAGCGGCAGCAGGAAATTGCCGAGCGTCGCGGGGATCGACGGCACCAGGAAGAACCACACCATGATGATGCCATGCAGGGAAAACAGCCTGTTATAGACATCGTCCGATACCAGATCGCCCGCAGGCGACGCGAGTTCGATCCGGATCATCACGGCAAAGGCACCGCCAAGAAAAAAGAACGCCGTCAGCGACATCAGGTAGAGCCAGGCGACGCGCTTGTGGTCGGTGGTCAAGAGCCAGGCGGCAGGTCCGGCCTCCCCATGCAGATAGCTCGAAGGCGCCAAGGCTTGCCTGCTCATTGGGTCGCCCCGCTTTCCCTGGTTGCTCGCGGCGACAGGGATTTGAGATACGCCAGCAGCATCTGTAGCTCCTGCTCGTCGACAAGGCCGTCAAAGCTCGGCATCACGGGTTCATACCCGGCGGCGATCTCCTTCTTCGGATTGAGGATGGAATCGCGCAAATAGCGGTCGTCGGCAATGACGGTCTGTTGATTGTCCAAGACCACCGGCCGTCCGAAGACCCCAGCCAGATCCGGCGCCCTCACCTTGCTGGAATTGCCATGGCAGCCGGAGCAGCCGAGCGCGCGGAAGAGTTTTTCGCCGTCGGCCGCAAGCGTTTCACCCTGGCCCTGGTTGCCCAGCCACGCCGCATATTCTTGCGGCGGCATCACGGTCACCCAGCCGCCCATCTCCGAATGCTGGGTGCCGCAATATTGCGCGCAGAACAAATGATACCGCCCGGGCTCGCTGGCGATGAACCAGACATGCGTGGTGCGCCCCGGCACCGCGTCCTGCTTGACCCGGAAGGCAGGTACGAAGAATGAGTGGATCACGTCCTGCGATGCCAGCGACACGATCACCGCCTTGCCGACCGGCACATGCAGTTCGTTGATTTCACGCTGGCCGCCAGGATGACGGAACTCCCACATCCATTGCTTGCCAAGGCCGGCGATCTCGAGTGCGTCAAGGGGCGGGTGTTCGCGGCGCAGGAACAGCACGGCTCCCCATCCGAAGATGGTGAAAGCGATCAGCAGGCTGGCGACTGTCCAGGTCACCTCGAGCGGCGTGCTGCGCGCACGCTCCCCCGTTCGCTCCACCTTGGAGCCGGCGCGATATTTGACGGCGTAGAAAACGACCAGGCTGGTCAGGAAGACGCCCAGCGCGACGGTGAAGGCAAGCAGCACGTAGAACAGGGCGTCGACACTGCCGGCAATCGAGGAGGCCTGCGGCGGCGTAAAAGGGATGCCGAACGTCAAATCGGCCTCCTTCGCGACAGAACGAGGATGGTGGCGCCAAGGCCAAGCAGCGTCGCCATGCCAGTCACCTTCACGACTGCCCAGACCGCTGGCGTGTACTGGCCCTTTGATGCATCGAAGCCGGCACACAGCAGAAAGACGTGATCGGCGATGGAGCCAAGCCGCCCGGCCGACGCCTCGACCAGGGCAAGCCTGAGATCTCGCGGCTCGAAACTCAGCGCCGGAAGTACTTGCGCGATGCGGCCTTGCGGCGTCAGCGCGATGACCGCGATCGGGTGGACATATTGCGAGATCCGGTCGCGCCGGTCGAATGTGATGCCGGCCTCCACGGCAAGGGCGGCGCCAGCGCCATCCTCGCTGGTCAAGAAGCGCCACGCGGACAACCCTGCCTGACCGGCGGACCGCCCGACTTCGGCTTGGATGGACGCCGCATCCGCGACGGTCTCGGAAGCATCTATCGAGACGAAGAGAGCGTGGTAGGTCGCGGGATCGAGGCCGGTCTTGTTCAGATCCGAGGCAACCGCCTGCTGGGTCACGCCGCAGAGGTTGGGGCATTTGTCGTAACCGAAGATGAGCAGCGCCGGCCGCCCGCCGAGAATGCCGGAAAGCGTCTGCCGTCCGCCCGAAGCCTCGCGGAAGACTGTGTCGAGGCTGAGCTGCGCGCCGATCTGCGGTTCGAAAACCGGCCGCGCGCGCACGCTGGCGGTCATTGCAGCCAGGAGCACGAGCGGCAGGACCAAACGCCTCATGGCCTCGCCCCCATGGCCGGTGCGGCCTGGCCCTGCTGCGGCGCCCTGGCGTTTGGCTGCGCCGCGTCCGCTCGGGCGCGGCAAATGCCGGCCTGCGGCGCGCGCGGAACCTGGCCTTCGAGCAAGGCGCAGTCCTCACCGGCCGCAGCGGGCGTTACCGCCTCCGGCAGTCCCTGCGCGGCGATCAGCTTCATGGCGTCGTCGATCGGAATGCGCGCGATGCCACCATTGCGGTCGACCCATGCAAGCATGCCGAGTTCACGATCTTCCTGCTGACGGAACGCGGCAAGATCGGCCCCGGGGAAATCCTGCAAGGCGGGACCTGCGGCGCTGCCGTTCATCTGCGTGCCCGCAAGTGGCCAGAACGGGGCCGTATCGAAAATCAGTCTCAGCCCAAGCGCGGCGAGCGCCAGGAAGACAAGCAGGCCGAGGCCAATGAGCACGAGCGCCCTCGGCCAGACATCGCGTGTTTCGGGATGACGCACGACCTTAGCCACGGGCCAGTCTCCCGCGCCAGACGACGATGCGATCAGGCCTGGTCCAGATATAGACGAAGCACCCGAACCAGACGCCGCCCGCGCCGACCATTGCCGCGAGGTCCGGCCACGACACTCCTGCACCGAGGGCGGACAAAGCCGGCCGGACGCGCCAGGCGACATCGGCGAAATGTCCGGCCAGCAGGAACGCGCCGAGCCCTATCAGGCCAACGCGGCTGCGCTTGACGGAGCGGTTCAGGAAACCGGCGAAGGGCAAGGCAAATTGCAGCGCGATCAGCAGCCAAAGCAGATACTGCCAGCCATTTCGACCACGGATGACATACCAATGGATTTCGTCGGGCAGGTCGCCGCCCCAGACGACCAGCCACTGCATGAATGCCAGATACGCCCAGATGAGCATGAAGCCGAACATCATGTTGGCGAGGTCTTCGCCGAGCGCCACGTCCTCCTCGCCACCCGGCGCCGACTCGATCGCACGGCCCGCCGAAAGCACCGCCAGCGCCAGCCCGCACACGCCGACGACCTCGGCCGCCGCTTCGAGCATCGCATAGATGGTGGAGTAAAAATCCGGCTCTATCGACATCATCCAATCGATGGCAAACACCGTCACGGCAAAGCCGTGCGCGACGAGCCCGATGGCGTAGCCGCCGCCGGTCCTGCTTGCGGCAGAACCGGGCGCCGTCCAGCCAAGTACAAGCCAGGCCAGCGCCAGCCAGACGAGAGCACAGGCGATGAAACGAACGACGAAGAATGGTACGTTGAGATAGGTCAGTTTCTGGCGCACCGCTTCCGTCAGCGCCGCCGGGTCGGCCCCTGCCCAGGGAAAGACCAGATCGAGCCGCGCAAGCACCGGCAGCATCAACAGCAGCGCGACAGGCAAGGTCGCGACGGCCGCGCGCAGCGGCGGCCGCAACGCGTCGCCCCAGCGCCCGCCGGTCAGCCCGTGCACCATGACCAGGGTCATTGCGCCAAGCGGCAATCCGAGCAGGAACACCACCATCGTCAGCCAGCCGGCCAGTGTCGCGCGCGCGGCGACGAGCAGCCCGGCCGCGCACAGACAGAGCCCCGCGGCGGCCGCTGCGAGCAGCAGGACGAGATGGCCGTCGGGCCGGGCGGCGCGCTTCATCGTGCCGCCTCGGCGTCGAGTTTCGCGCGAAGGGACTCGGGCAGCGTGCCGGCCGCAGCATGTCGCGAATATTGCAGCGCCCGGATATAGGCCACGATCGCCCAGCGGTCCCGCGGCTCGACACGCGCGGCATAGGGATACATTGCACCGTAACCGTCGGTGATGACGTCGTAGAAATGCCGGTCCGGCGCCTTGCGCAGCGCATCTTGATGGTAGGTCGGAGGCGGCGGGAAACCACGCCTGACCACCATCCCGTGCCCGTCGCCGGTGCGGCCGTGGCAGGGAGAGCAGAATATGTCGAAGCGCTGCTGCCCACGCTGAAGCAGTGCCATGGTGATCGGGTACGGGAATTTGTCCGGCGTCGCCGCCAGGTCGGCGTCACGCGTCACCGTGCCTTCGACCGGTGTCCTTGCCGACATGCCGTCGGCGAACTCTCTGCTGTTTTCGAGCGGATCGTAGCGAGGCTGGTCGGCCATGTCCTGCTTGCAGGCGCCGAGGAGCAGGCAAACCGGCAAAAGCAGCCGCGGGTTCATATCGCCACCTCTTCGACCGTCTCGGCGCCAAGCCGTGTCAGCTGCCCCTTGGTGACGCCCTTGCGGTATTTCGGGTCGGTGGCCTCGATCAGCAGGTAGAACTTGCCGCCGCTCGCGTAGGTGAAGCTCTCGGCGTTGAAGACGGGGTGATAATATTGCGGCAGCCGGTTCTCGGCCAGCATGCCGAAGAAGCCGGCAAACACGCTGGCCAGGATCGCGGCTTCGAAGGCGATGACCGTGAACGGCGGCCAGGAATGCAGCGGCCGGCCGCCGACATTGACCGGATAGTCGATCTCGACGGAATAAAGGATCAATGCATAGACCAGCACGCCGCCGGCGACGCCACCCGCCAGCATGACCCATGGCAGCCGTGTCTTTCGCATGCCCAATATGTCTGTCAGGCCGTGCACCTCGAACGGCGAGAACGCATCCATATGCCGGTACCCCTTGTCGCGCATCGCTTGCGCCGCCCTGGTCAGCGCATCCGGATCGGCGAAAGCCGCGATGACGCCATGGACGCTCATGCCGCGCCGCCTTTCTGCTCGGCCAGTTCCTCGACCTCGAAGATGGTTATCGCCGGCAGGATGCGGATAAACAGGAAGACCAGCGCGAAGAAGGTGCCGATCGATCCGAACAGGATGCCGAAATCGAGCCAGGTCAGCGACTGCTCGCCCCAGGACGACGGCAGGTAGTCGCGGCTCGGGCCGGTCACCACGATGATGTAGCGCTCCAGCCACATGCCGATGTTGATGACCAGAGCGATCGAAAACAGCAGCGGCATATTGGATCGCACACGGCGAAACCAAAGCAGTTGCAGCACCGCGCAATTGCAGAAGAGCATGGTCCAGAACAGCGGCGCATAAGGGCCGACGGCGCGCTGGACCATCATCGCGCGCTCGTAAGGCTCACCCGAATACCAGGAGAAGAACGCTTCCGATGTATAGCCGTAAATGACGACCATGCCGGCCGCGATCATCAGTTTGGCGGCGTTGTCCATGTGGCGCGGCGTGATCAGGTCTTCCACAGCGAATGCCCAGCGCAAGGGAATGGCTATGGTCAGCACCATGGCGAAGCCGGAGAGGAGCGCGCCGGCGACGAAATAGGGCGGAAAGATCGTCGAATGGAAGCCCGGCGTGATGGCGAAGGTGAAATCGAGAGCGACGATCGAATGAACCGAAACGACCAGCGGTGTTGCGAGTGCCGCCATCAGGAAATAGACCGTTCGGTATCGCGCCCAATGATAGGCCGAGCCGCGCCAGCCCAGCGCGAGGACGCCGTAGAAAAGTTGCCCGCCACGCGACTTCGCCCGGTCGCGCAGCACGCCGAGATCAGGCAGCAATCCCGTATACCAGAACAGCAGCGAGACGGTGGCGTAGGTGGAAATCGCGGCGAAGTCCCAGACCAGCGGGCTGCGCCATTGTGGCCAATGCATGTGGGTGTTGGGCAGGGGCAGGAGCCAATAGAAGAACCACGGCCGGCCAAGATGCAGGATAGGGTAGAGGCCGGCCATCGCCACGGCAAACAGCGTCATCGCCTCGGCGAAGCGGTTGATCGAGGCGCGCCAGGGCTGGCGCAGCAGCAGCAGCACCGCCGAGATCAGCGTACCGGCATGGCCAATGCCGATCCACCACACGAAACTCGAGATCATCGTGCCCCAGACCACGGGAATGTTGACCCCATAGGCGCCAACGCCGACCGAGACCAGGTAGGTGATGGAATAGAGGAACAGCAATACGAATGCGAAGCAGACGAAGAACGCCGACCAGAAGAACCGCGGCAACTTCCCTTGCAGGACCACCGCGCTGATACGGCCGCTGATCTCTGGAAAATCGTGACGCCCGCGCAGCACAGGTGTCATGCCTTTGCTCGTCCTGCGGGCGGCCACGTCAGCCATCGCCGCCCTCCGAGCCGGATGTCGCGGCGAGCCTGTCGTTAGGGTTGCTGACCTTGCCCAGATAGGTGGTGCGCGGTCTTGTGTTCAGTTCTTCGAGCAGCGCGTAATTGTGTGGCGAGGCCTTTTCCTGGACGACCTGCGAATCCTTCCTGTTGAGATCGCCGAAGGTGATGGCTTTTGTCGGGCACGCCTGCTGGCAGGCGGTGACGATCTCACCGTCCTCGATCTCCCGGTTCTCGATCTGGGCGCGGATCCGTTTTTGCGAAATGCGCTGTACGCAGTAGCTGCATTTTTCCATGACGCCGCGCGAACGCACGGTGACATCGGGATTGTGGACGGCCTGCTCCGGTCCCGCGCTGTCATTGTCGAACTCCTGGTACTCCAGGAAATTGAACCGCCGCACCTTGTAGGGACAGTTCTGCGAACAGTAGCGCGTGCCGATGCAGCGGTTGTAGACCTGCGCGTTCAGACCGTCATGCGTATGGATGGTCGCATTGACCGGACAGACGACCTCGCAGGGGGCCTTCTCGCAATGCATGCACGGCACTGGCTGGAAGAACATGTCCGGATCGTCGAGCCCGCCCGCATAGTAGCGGTCGACGCGCAGCCAGTGCATTTCGTGTCCGAGTGCCGCCTCGTCCGGCCCCACCGTTGCGATGTTGTTCTCAGCCTGACAGGCCGACACGCAGGCCATGCAGCCGATGCAGGCCGACAGGTCTATCGACATGCCCCAGGCTTCCTGGTCGTAGCTCCAGTCGGGGTAGAGCGATTCCATGGGCGCTGGGGGCGCGTGGTCGCGCACGAAATGGGGATTTGCCCTGAACGCATCGAGCGAAGCATGGCGGATGATCGCCCTGCCCTCCATCGCTTGATGATGCTGGGTCGTGACTACACGCGCCGAACCGCCGCGCGGGCTCAGGACGACATCGTCGGCAAACCATGGCGCATCGCTGGTCCGGATCGCGAAGGCATCGTAGCCGCCTGCGAGTGCCGCTACCGAGCCGGCCTTGCGTCCAAAACCGAGCGACAGCGTCACTGTGTCGTCAGGCTGTCCCGGCGTGATCCAGACGGGTGCGTCCAGCGTCCTGCCGTCCCGCGCCAGGTTGACCACCTGCCCGTTTTCGAGCCTCAGGCGCTGCGCGGTGGCTGGCGAGACCAGCGCCGCATTGCCCCAGACGAGCTTGCTTAACGGCCGGGGCAATTCCTGAAGCCAGGATGAATTGGCGTGGCGGCCGTCGCGAAGCCAGGGATCGGCGACGAAGCGAACCTCCAACCCTTTGGTGGCGGCATTGGGTGCCGAGCCATCGCTATCCGGCGGTGCCGAAACGGCAGCGGGACCAGCAGCAGTGTTCGGCACGATGCCGTCGCGCAGCGCCTTGCGCCAGGCCACCTCGTCCATGGCGGCCCACGTCCGGCGCACCGGTGCCTGCGCATTGGCGCCGAATTCACCGCCCAGCGCGGCAAGCAACTGATGCAGGCTCTTGCCACCGAACAGAGGCTCTATGAGCGGCTGCACGATCGAAACCGTACCGTCATAGGCCCGGATATCGCTCCAGCTCTCCAACTCGTGCGCGGCTGGGATATGCCAGCGAGCCAGAAACGCCGTCTCATCGCGGTAGAGTCCCCAGTGGACAAGAAGCTTCAGGCTCGAAAAAGCCTTCCGTGCATCGATGTCCGATGGCGCCGTGTGCAAGGGATTGGCGCCGAGCACGACGGTCTTGTCGATCGAACCATCCGTGATGGCCCCGCAGAGCGTTGCAAGATCGCCATCCACCGGCATGGCATCAGGCGGCTCGATCAATTGCAGCGTGTTGCCAAGGGCACCAAGCCTGGCATTCATCGCTAGGGCCAAGGCATGCACGGACGGTGCCTGGTGCGCTCCGGCCACCACAAGCGCATTGCGGCCGGCGCCGCGCAGATCGTCGGCAAGCGCGTTTGTCCATTCCGGACCGAGCGGCGACAAGCCGGCCGCGGCATTGTCGCCATCGAGGGCGGCCTTGATCGCCGCCGCAACGCTTGCGACGGCGCTTGGCCTGATAGCTCGGCGATGGTCGGCGGCAGCACCCGTGATGGTGGGAGTCGTCTCGACGACATAGAGGCGGCTCATCGTGTCCGTAGATTTGCGCACCCGCCGCCGCTGCGCGAAATCACGAGCATAGGCCAGGCGCCCCGGACCATCGCCCAGGAAATCGGCATCCAGGCTGACGATCACATCGGCGCGGTCGAAACGGTAGATCGCCGTCAACGGCCTGCCGAACAATGTACCCGTTCCCTGTTCACCGGAATTGGCCGCAAGCGGATCGTGGCGGAAGACGCGAAGTCTGGGATAGCGCACCCTCAGCGCCGCGATCTGCGCCTTCGTCGTCGGCGATGTCGTCGCCTCGAGCAGCAATGCCAGCCCTTGCCCGCCTGAAGCGAGGAATCCACCAGCCAGTTCGGCGATATCTTTCAGGAACTCATCGTAACTTGCGGGCTCGCCCAGCTTGAGCGGCGTGCGAGATCGCTCGGGATCGAACAGCGACAACACCGCCGCCTGCATGACGGCATCGGTGGCGCCGCGCGATGCCGGATGATCCGGGTTGCCCTCGACCTTTGTCGGCCGGCCTTCATGGCTCTCGATCACGGCTCCGATGCCGTAGCCGTCGCTGGAGAGGGCTGTCGCGTAGTAGAGCGGCCGGCCGGGAATGATGTTCTCCGGCTGGCGGACATAAGGCACGATGCTCTCGGCCTCGCTGCAGGCGGCCAGTCCGGCCAGCGACAGCGATGCACCCATCAGTTTCAGGACGGTGCGCCGGTCGAAGCCAGGCTGAAGGGGATCGGCCATCGCGGGGAATTCCGCCTCCACAAAGCGCTGGAACTCCGCCGTGTCAGCCAGTTCGTCCATGCTTCGCCATGGCTCGCGCCCCGCCGCGGCGACCCGCAATGCCGCAAGATCGAAAGCCGGATTTCGGTCAACGGTGGCAGACATAGCAATCCGTCATGGTCTCGGGATGAATGTCGAGCACGCTGATCAGGGAACGCCGGATCTGCTCGATGTCGTCAGGCGGCTTCCAGTGCATCAGGAAAACGGCTTGCGGCGGGCGAAGGTTGGGACCGGGGTCGCGGTGGCAGCCAAGGCACCATTCCATCGACAATGAATGCGCCCGTCGCGTCAGCGGCATCTCGTCGACCGCGCCATGGCAGGTCTCGCAGGTGATGCCCTTGGCGATATGGATGGAGTGGTTGAAGTAAACGAAATCCGGCACCGAATTGACCCGCTGCCATTGCAGCGGCTGTCCCGAGGCGAGACTTGCGCGCACCGGCGCCAACATCTCGGCATTGGTGAAGAGCTGCGAATGACAGGTCATGCACACTTCTGTCGCCGGCAGCCCCGCCGAGGCTGATGTCTCGACCCCGTTGTGGCAATAACGACAGTCCAGTCCGATATCGCCGACATGATGCTTGTGGCTGAACGGAACGGCCTGGGCCACCGGTTGCCCCACGCCGGTAACGAACCCTGAACGCAAAAACGCCGTGCCGCCGACGGCCGCCAGAAGCGCGAAACAGCAAACACCCCACAGAAAGAAGCGGGCAATCCCATTGGCGTTGCTGGAAAAGACCTGCGGCATCCTCGCCGATTTTTCGCTTGGAACAAGCTTTTGGATCGAGCGCCTAACGGCGGCAAAGCGACAAAGGTTCCGTCGGCGCGGAATGCTCACAAAATGGTGAGTTGGGAGCACCCTCGAAAACCGCGGCCGATCGCAACCATGCGGGACGGCCAGCGTTCGAAACAATCATGAGCCTGTCGTAATGGAAATGCTGTCATGACTTCTGCCAATCCGAATCTCGCGGACAGGCGTCGCTCCGGCGTCGCCTTCTGGTGGACTATGTTCGTGGGTGTGCTGCTGGCAATACTTGGTCTGCTGATCGGCGCAGGCGGCGCCTGGCTCGTCGCGCTGGGCGGCTCCTGGTACTATTTGCCCACCGGAGTGGCTCTCCTGGCGGCGGGTGTTTTGCTTTTGAGCGGCAATGCCGCCGGAGTCTGGCTCTACGTCCTGACCTGGATCGCGACGCTCGCCTGGGCTTATTGGGAAGTTGGCATGGACGGCTGGGGGTTGATGCCCCGGGTGCTCGCGCCGACGGTCATCCTGATCTTCGTTCTTTTGACCTTGCCTGCCTTTCGCGCCGGGCACGCGAAACGGGTTCGCGACCGCGGCTGCGCAACCGCATCCGCTGCCCTTTTCATTGTCGGCTGCGCGATCGGGCTTCAGCATTTCACGCCCTCGGCACAATCCCAGGAGGCATCCCCGGTTACCCCGGTCACGCCACCCGCCGCAGGAAGCGCATCTGGTCAGTCTCCGGTCAGCCCTCAGCCCGATGTCGCGATACACCAGGCTGGACCGAATTGGCCCGTCTATGGCGGCTCGGAACTTGCCACCCGCTATTCGCCTCTCAAACAGATCACCGCCGACAACGTCGCGAAGCTGACCAAAGTTTGGGATTTCCACACGGGCGATATGCCAAGCAAGGCGGCGACCGACAAATACTCCCCGGAAAACACCCCCCTCGAAGTGGACGGGCACCTGTTTGCATGTTCGGCCAAGGGCATCGTCATCTCGGCCAACGCGGCAACCGGCAAGGAGGAGTGGCGCTATGATCCGAAGGTATCCGACGCCGCCATCCCATACGGCGCCAGTTGCCGGGGCGTCGCCTACTACGCCGTTCCAGGCGCAAGCGCCGATCGACCATGCGCAACACGCATCTTGTGGGGCACGCTCGATGCAAGGCTGATTGCCATCGACGCCAGGACCGGGAAGGCATGTGGCGATTTCGGCCAGCAGGGCGTCGTCGATCTCACCCAGGGGCTCGGCAAGACCGTGCCCGGCTGGTATTCGGTGACGGCGCCTCCGACCGTCGTGCGCGGCATTGCCGTGCTTGGCGCCCAGGTGCAGGACGGCCAGGCCGAGGATGCGCCGTCAGGCGTCGTGCGCGGCTATGACGTGATGTCGGGGAGACTGGTCTGGGCTTGGGACATGGGCCATCCGGACCGCACGGGCGCACCGCCCCAGGGCGATACCTACACGCGCGGCACGCCGAACATGTGGACCGTAGCCGCCGCCGATCCGCAGCTCGGCTATGTCTTCCTGCCGCTCGGCAACGCCGCCGTCGACTATTACGGCGTCGATCGCAAGGACTTCGAAAACCAATACAATTCCTCAATCGTCGCCATCGATGTCACGACGGGCAAGCCGGTCTGGCATTTTCAGACCGTCCATCACGACCTTTGGGACTATGACCTCGGTTCGCAGCCGACACTCGTCGATTTTCCGTCAGTCAATGGAAAGGTTCCCGCAATCATCGTGCCCAGCAAGCAGGGCCAGATCTATGTGCTCGACCGCAAGACCGGAAAATCGCTGTTCCCGGTCGAAGAACGGCCGGTGCCGTCGGGCGGCGTCGAACCAGAGAAATTGTCCAGGACGCAGCCTTATTCCGGTTATGCGCATCTCGACCAGCCTGTGCTGACCGAGAAGGATATGTGGGGCATGAGCCCGCTCGACCAGCTCTACTGCCGCATCCAGTTCCGGCAGGCTTCCTACCAGGGCGAATATACGCCCCCCACGGTGGACAAGCCTTTCATCGAATATCCCGGCTACAATGGCGGCTCCGACTGGGGAAGCGTCGCCGTCGACACCGATGCCGGCATCCTGGTCGCCAATTACAACGACATGCCCAACTATGATCAGTTGATACCGCGCCAAAAGGCGGACCAGATAGGCTTCAGGTCGATCGAACAGGGCGGCGCTTCGAAAAGGGCCAAGGACATGGGTGACCCGCAGATGGGTTCGCCGTACGCCATTGCCGTCAACGCGGGCTGGCGCCTCTCGACGGGGCTGCTTTGTTCCGAGCCGCCTTACGGCCATATCCGTGCCATCGAGTTGAAGACAGGCAAGACGCTCTGGGACAAGCCGCTCGGCGAGGCGGTCGAGAATGGCCCCTGGCGCATCCCGTCCATGCTGCCGCTGGATATCGGCACGCCAAACAATGGCGGGCCGCTCGTGACCGCCGGCGGCCTGATCTTCATCGCGGCGGCGACGGACGACAAGCTGCGCGCCATCGACATCAAGACCGGCAAGGTGGTCTGGCAGACGGATCTGCCCGCTGGCGGCCAGACCACCCCGATGACCTATGAGGTCGGCGGCCGGCAATATGTCGTCATCGCGCCCGGCGGTCATCATTTCATGGAGACGAAGGTCGGCGACGACGTGATCGCCTATGCGTTGCCGGCCGACTGATGGCGCGCCCGGCGTGGCCCGGACTGGCTTGCGCTTGTCGGCTGGCAAAGCGTGACCCCGGCCGTCAGCTCCCGTGATTTCTGGGGAACCTTGCCGGGATGAGCAGGTTTAGCTGCCTGAGACACTCCAAATTCGTCGGAAGGAGCAGCTCATGAGCAACGATCCCGACAAGGAGGGGCCTGTTTTTCCGCAGAGGATGCGCGGCAAGGCGAGATTATCCTGCGAACGCGAACGCGCCGTATCATCTTCATTGCGGGACTTGTCGGCATCGTGCTGGTGATGATGCTGCTGCACTTCGCCTAGCGCGGCCGGCCACAAACCCTCAATCTGAAACAGGAACTTTTTCGGACGCGGGTCCGTTGATTACGTCCTTCCAGTACGCGGCTTTTGCCGCACCAACCCTACCGCGGACCGCTAACGTGGACACGAATTCTCCAGACGTCGCACCGGTCGACGAAAGACCTCAAACAAAACGTCGCCCCGATGCACGACCGAAGCGCGCCTCGTCGCGCCCACAACCGAAACAGGACCTCGATGCTTCCGCCGGGAACAAAGAGGGCCTGTTCGGCTCGCTCAGGCGGCACCCCTACGTCACCGCGGCGGTCATCCTTGTTCTGCTGCTGGCATCGGCCGCAGCGATAATCTGGTGGCTCCAGGCGCGACAGTATGAATGGACCGACGATGCCTTCATCGACGCCCGTACCGTAACCATAGGTGCCGAAATCGCCGGCCGCATCACCGATGTGGCGGTGACCGACAATCAGAGCGTAAAGGCCGGCGATGTCCTGCTGCGCATCGATGACAGGGATTATCAGGCATCCCTCAAGCAGGTTCAGGCGCAGGTGGCGCAGGCCGACGCCGAAACCGCTGACATCGCAGCCCAGATCGAAGCGCAGCAGGCCAAGGTGGACCAAGCCCAGAAGCAGGTGTCGCAAGGCCGGGCAGCGCTTGATTTCGCGAAAGCCGAAAATCAGCGCAACAGCGAATTGCTTGCCAAGGGAACCGGAACGCTGCAGCAGGCGCAACAGGCTGCCTCGACGCTTCGCCAGGCCCAGGCGACGCTCGACAGCTCGCAGGCGAACGTCGTGGCGGCCCAGAGACAAGTCGCCGTCCTCGAGGCCCAGCGCAAAAGCGTGGCGGCAAAACTCGACCAGGCCCATGCCAGCGAAGAGCAGGCCCGCACCGCGCTTTCCCGCACCTCGATCACCGCTCCGGTGGCCGGACGGGCGACGAACATATCCGCCGCCGTGGGCGCATATGCCCAACCGGGGCAAGTGCTGATGATGTTCGTGCCCGAGGACGTGTGGGTGAAGGCCAACTTCAAGGAAACACAACTCGACCTTATGCGGCCTGGCCAGCCCGTCGAGATCGATATCGACGCCTACCCGGAGCAGACCTTCAGGGGCCACGTCGACAGCATCCAGGCCGGCAGCGGAACCGCTTTCAGCCTGCTGCCCGCAGAGAACGCGACCGGCAATTTCGTCAAGGTGGTGCAGCGCGTGCCCGTGAAGATCGTCTTCGACAAGAAGACCGGCCTGCTGCTCGGGCCCGGCATGTCCGTCGTGCCGACGGTCAAGGTGCGATGACCGGCCAGGCGACCGCGCAAGCCGGCGAAAGCCGGTCCGCCGCGGGCGGGCGCAATCCCTGGCTTATCGCCATCGTCGTCTCCATCGCCACCTTCATGCTGGTGCTCGATACGTCCATTGCCAATGTGGCGCTGCGCAACATAGCCGGCAGCCTCGCGGCCGGAATGGACGAAAGCACCTGGATCATCACCACCTATCTGGTCGCCAATTCCGTCATCATCCCGATCAGCGGCTGGCTCGCCGGCGTGATCGGCCGCAAACGCTACTACATGATCTGCGTCGCTACCTTCACCCTCGCGTCGCTGCTCTGCGGCCTCGCGCCGAACCTGGAAATGCTGATCCTGTTTCGCATCCTTCAGGGGCTGGGCGGCGGTGGGATGGCGCCCAGCGAGCAATCGATCCTCGCCGATACTTTCCCGCCCGAAAAACGCTCGCAGGCCTTCGCGCTCTACGGCATCGCCGTCATCGTTGCACCGACGGTCGGGCCGACCATCGGCGGCTGGCTGACCGACCATTTCTCCTGGCATTGGATCTTCTTCATCAACGTGCCCTTCGGCATCATGTCGTTGGCCCTTGTGCAATGGCTGCTGGTCGAACCAGACGTGCTGGAGCGCGAGCGCCAGGAGAGGCTGAAGGATGGCCTCAAGATCGACTGGATCGGCTTCATCTTCGTCGTGCTGGCGCTCGGATCCCTTGAGATCTTCCTTGACGAGGGCCAGCGCAACGACTGGTTTGCGTCGGGCTTCATCACGACATTCGCCGTGATCTCGGCCGTCTCGTTCTTTTTCCTGATCCCCTGGGAGTTTCGCCATCGCGATCCGATCGTCGACATGCGGCTGGTTTTCACCCGCCAGTTCGGCACATCCTTCCTGGTGATGATGGCGGTCGGCGCGGTGCTGTTCAGCACAACGCAGATATTGCCGCAGCTCCAGCAGACCACCTTCGACTAC